>CAVOKM010000018.1:0-200048 GCA_963696515.1 uncultured Gammaproteobacteria bacterium | reverse complement strand
GTGCGGGTCTTCCAACGTTGAAAGCCCAGGGTCAAGCGGGCCTGCCAGCCGGTTGGGAATACGGTGGTGGTCATCCGAAGCAAGTATTCCACAGGCCGGCATTGAGCTGGCCTGCAACGGTAATCAGGGCTTATGGAATTCAGAGGCGTTTTTGTAGCCTCTGGCGAGCTAACCGATTGAAAAACAACCCTCATCCCTGCCCCTCTCCTGCACGCGGGCGAGGGGTTTTTGTACAGATTCTCAGGCGGATCTGGGCCCCCATGACCTGCACCATCCGTTGGCGTTGACCACAAGTGCTTGATTGTACTTGTTTACTCTGTAAGAGAAGATAGCGCAAGGTCCCCATTGCGAGCCTCCCTGACCGGTGTAAAGCATGCAGTTATGACAGGAGACCATCGCTTTTTCGGAAGGGCGACTTGGTGGCATCCTCGACATAATAAAGCGCTTTAGCCTGTTCATCATCCATATCCACTCCCGGTATTTCTCTGGGACCTTCGTATCGTCCTGAACGCTTCGTCTGTGCCTGTACAGGCTTGCCCATCAGCAGGTTACCTAAAGGCGCCGCAGCAAGCCCCATAACGCTGAGTTTGACAAAGAACCGACGAGTGACTTGATTAGACATAGCTAAGTTCTTCTACCATCAGTGGTTGATTTCTAAAAAAACGCCTGCACAACGGCCGGCTAATCGCGTGTTCCTGAACCAGCGGCGGGCCAGTTCAGTAAGCGAGCTAATGGGCGAAATAGGTTGTGGCGATTTGGTCGTGCAGTTCCCCGAAGCCAATTTGCACCTCATCGATGAAGTCGTGCAGCCCTTCGCGGGCCAGTTCCGGCACCGTCGCCGCGTTCAGCTTGTGCTCGATCCCGGCGAGGGCGGCCAACGGCGCAGCGTTGCGGGGCAGTTTGCGCAGGCAGGTTTCCAGTTGGCGCAGGCAGAACGCCACCGAGCGCGGGAAGTAGCGATCCTGCAGCAGAAATTTCAGTACGTCTGGCCTGCTGACCCGCGCCCGCACCTGTTGGCGGTACATTTGATAGGCGCTGAGCGATTTCAGCACGCTCATCCACTGAATGCTTTCAAACGGATCCTGTTCCCCATTGACGGGGGCGGTGGACTGGATTGGCGCCTGGGTCTGGATTTGGCCGTGGCCCTGGTTCTGAAGTTGGCTGGCGCGGGGCAGCAGGTTGGCCGAGCGCACATCCAGAATGCGGGTGATCATGTCGGCGCGTTCCAGGTAATGACCCAACCGCACGAAATCGTAGGCGGCGGTCCGGCTCATCGTGCCGGCCAGCAGGCCACCGATCTGCTGCGCGCCCTGGATGACCCGTCGCAGGAATTCATAACGACCGCGCCGACTGGGTACATGATCGCGGGCGTAGATGTAAAGGCTGTTGATTTGTTCCCACGCCTCCTGGGGTACGGTGTCGCGGGTGGTGCGCAGATTTTCGCGGGCCGCGGCCAGGCTGGAAATGATCGAGCCGGGATGGTCGCTGTCGCTGATCAGGAACTTGACCACGTTGGTCTCGTCGGCGAGCCGTCGGGGGTCTTTCTCGAAAAACAGCTTTTCGGCGCCGACGATGAAGATCAACGGCAACCAGCCGAAAGTGGTATGACGCGGCAGGTCCAGCAACAGGGTGGTGTTGACATTGATCAGCCGGGCGGTGTCCTCGGCCCGTTCGACGTAGCGGGTCATCCAATATAGGTTCTGAGCGACGCGGGATAGCATGGTCAGAGGCCCTCGGTATCCACGATCCAGGTGTCCTTGCTCCCTCCGCCCTGCGAGGAGTTCACGACCAGCGAGCCTTTTTTAAGCGCCACGCGAGTCAAGCCGCCGGTGGTGACGTAGGTCGTGGGACCGGACAGGATGAACGGCCGCAAATCCACGTGACGCGGTTCCATCTGGTTGCCGTCGCACAACGTCGGCGATGTGGAGAGCGCCAGAGTCGGTTGAGCCATGTAGTTGCGGGTATCCTGCTGGATCAGCTTGGCGAAGCGTCTGCGGTCGGCGGGCGTGGCGTGGGGTCCGACCAGCATGCCGTAACCGCCGGATTCGTTGGCTGGCTTCACCACCAGCTTGTCCAGATTGGTTAGTACATATTCCCGATCCTTGTCCTTCATGCACAGCCAGGAGGGCACGTTGGGAATGAGCGGGGACTGGTCGAGGTAATACTGGATGATTTCCGGTACGAAAGCGTACACCACCTTGTCGTCGGCCACGCCCGCGCCCGGCGCGTTGGCCAGCGCCACCTTGCCCCGGCGCCAGGCCCGCATCAGTCCCGGCACGCCGAGAGCGGAGTCGGGACGGAACACTTCGGGGTCCAGAAAGAGATCGTCGATGCGCCGGTAGATCACATCCACCCGCTCCAATCCCTCGATGGTGCGCATGTAAACGCAATCGTCGTCGCCGACTTCCAGATCGCTGCCTTCCACCAGTTCCACGCCCATCTGCTGGGCCAGATAGGAATGCTCGAAATAGGCGGAGTTGTAGATGCCGGGGGTGAGCACCACCACGGTCGGCTGATCGCCGGGCCGGGGCGACAGCGAGGCCAGCAGGTCGTACAACCGCAGCGTGTAGTCGTCCACCGGCAGGATGCGCTGGTGCCCGAACAGTTCGGGGAAAACCCGCTTGGTGACGACCCGGTTCTCCAGCATGTAGGACACGCCGGAAGGCACGCGCAGGTTGTCTTCCAGCACGTACAGCGTGCCGTCCTTATCGCGCACCAGGTCGCTGCCGCAGATATGCGCCCAGACCCCGTAACGTGGACTGACGCCCACGCACTGTGGCCGGAAATTGACCGACTGAGCCAGAACCTCGGCGGGAAAGACACCGTCCTTGATGATCCTCTGCTCGTGGTAAAGATCGTCGACGAACAGGTTGAGCGCCTGGACCCGCTGCTTCAGACCTGCTTCGGCGCGGTCCCATTCGTGCTTGGGAATGATGCGGGGCACGATGTCGAACGGCCAGGCCCGGTCGATGCTGCCACCCTCGGTATAGACGGTGAAGGTGATGCCCATCACCAGAATGGCGAGTTCGGCGGCGGTTTTGCGCTCGCGCAATTCGTCGTCGCTCAGGGAGGCCAGGTATTCGCACAGCGCCCGGGCCGCGGGACGGGGTCCCGTCACGCCATCGATGAGCTCGTCGTAGAAACCCGTCGGGGCATATTGTTGCCACTCGATAGTCATCGTCGTTTCCTTGGGATCGGCGTACTCCGTGGACGTTTCCGCCTGGGTTCAGCAAAATCCAAGCCAAAGCGGGAAGGGGTGGAATCGCCGGGAACAGAGCGAAACGATTCCAACACGCCCAATCCATGGCATATCGGTTGCTATTACGTGGCTGTGCAATACCGACGGGTTGATTCTGGAAGCCGGCTTAACGGCGATGATCCGCCCATAATCGCCGCCAGGCGGACTCACTCATCGGTAACGATGATCGCACCAAACCAGTGCTATAAACCGCGGCATTGCACGGGACTGGTGCGAGACAGCAGGCGAAGGATAAGGAAAACCGGCTTGGGCCGCGCGGAATGCCGTTTGCATTTGTCAAGCCGGTTCCATTGCGCCTAATGCGCGCTTTTTTTCGATTCAACACTGAAGGACAGGCCATGGCCATACGGGTTGCGCTCCATCATCAAACCTCATATCGCTTCGACCGTCCGGTCGGTGTGTCGCCGCACGTGGTGCGTTTGCGGCCCGCTCCGCACGCCCGCATGCCTATTCACGCCTATTCGCTCAAGATCGAACCGGCCAAGCATTTCATCAACTGGTTGCAAGACCCGTTTGGCAATTTCCAGGCGCGGCTGGTGTTTCCGGAAAAGATCCGGGAACTGGCGATCACCGTCGATCTGGTCGCCGAAATGACGGTCATCAATCCCTTCGACTTTTTCGTCGAGGATTACGCCGAAGAGTATGGGTTCGATTACGAATCCACCCTGCGACAGGAGTTGGCCCCCTATCTGGAAGTTCAGGAGAATGGCCCGCTGTTGCACGAATGGCTGGCCGGGGTGGACCACGATCCGCAGCGGATCGTCGATTTTCTGGTTGAGATCAATTGGCGGCTGAATCAGGAAATCGCCTACGTGATCCGCATGGAGCCGGGGGTGCAGACCTGCGAGGAGACGTTGGAGAAACGCAGCGGCTCCTGCCGCGACTCGGCCTGGCTGCTGGTGCAAATCCTGCGGCAACTGGGGCTGGCGGCGCGCTTTGTGTCCGGCTATCTGATCCAGCTCACCGCCGATGTCAAGGCGCTGGACGGTCCTTCCGGTCCCGAAGTCGATTTCACCGACTTGCACGCCTGGGCCGAGGTGTTCGTGCCGGGCGCCGGTTGGCTGGGTCTGGACCCGACTTCGGGCCTGTTCGCCGGCGAGGGCCACATTCCGCTGGCGTGTACTCCGAACCCGTCCAGCGCCGCTCCGGTGACCGGTTACACCGACCAATGCGAGACGGAGTTCGATTTCGCGATGAAGGTCACGCGCATCCACGAGGATCCGCGCGTCACCAAACCCTATAGCGAGGAACAGTGGACGCGGATCGAACGACTCGGCCGCGACGTGGACGCGCGCCTGGCGGCTGGCGATGTACGGCTGACCATGGGCGGCGAGCCGACCTTCGTGTCCATCGACGACATGGACGGCGCGGAATGGACCATCGCGGCGGTGGGTCCGACCAAGCGCAAGTTGGCGGGCCGACTGTTGAAGAGGCTGCGGGATCGATTTGCGCCCAACAGCTTCCTGCACTTCAGCCAGGGAAAGTGGTATCCGGACGAATCGCTGCCGCGCTGGGCCCTGTCCTGCTACTGGCGCAACGACGGTTTGCCGCTGTGGCGCGATCCGCGCTGGATCGCCGACGATGAAACGCCACAAAATTTCGGTCCGGATCAGGCACAGGCATTCGCGGTGGAGCTGACCCGACGGTTGGGGATGAGCGCGGACAATCTCATTCCGGGCTACGAGGACGTTTACTACTACCTGTGGAAGGAGCGCACTCTGCCGGCCAACGTGGACCCGCTGCAATACAACCTCAAGGACGACGAGGAACGCCGGCGGCTGGCGCTGCTGCTGGAGCGGGGTCTGAACGAAGTCGCTGGCTATACCCTGCCGTTGCGCTGGGATCACTCATCCGTGCACTGGATGAGCGGACCGTGGGTGTTGCGCCGCGAGCATCTGTACCTGATTCCCGGCGACTCGCCGATGGGCTACCGGCTCCCTTTGTCGGCGCTGCCCTGGGTCGAGGAAACCGACCGCGAAATCCCGCATCCGCAGTCGCTGTTCGAGTTTCGTGTCGCCCTGGGCGATGTCCACGGCGAGGTCATGCGCCGCTACAGCGAGTTTTTGCGAGGCGGTGGCCCGACAAGGCGAGGAGATTTTCTGGATCAGCCGGCGGCGGTGATGGATACCAGTTCGGTCATCCATACCGCTCTGTGCGTGGAACCGCGCGAAGGGCATCTATACGTGTTCATGCCGCCGCTGGAACGATTGGAACACTATCTGGACTTGCTGGCCTGCGTCGAGCAGACCGCCGCCGAATTGGCGATGCCGGTGCTGGTTGAGGGTTACCCGCCGCCGCCGGACTGGCGGCTGCGCAAGCTGGCCGTCACCCCCGATCCCGGGGTCATCGAAGTCAACATCCATCCCGCTGGCGACTGGGACGAACTGAAGCGCAACATCGAGGGACTGTACGAGGATGCCCGGCAGTCGCGGCTGGGAACTGAGAAATTCATGTTGGATGGACGCCACACCGGCACTGGTGGCGGCAACCACGTCACTCTCGGCGGCGCAACGCCAAGCGACAGCCCATTCCTGCGCCGGCCCGAGCTGCTGCGCAGTTTGATTACGTATTGGCAACAGCATCCCAGCCTGTCCTACCTGTTCTCCGGGCTGTTCATCGGCCCGACCAGCCAGGCGCCACGAGTGGACGAGGCCCGCAACGACAGCCTGTACGAACTGGAAATCGCCTTCCGCGAAACACCCGCTGGCGAGGCTCCGCAACCGTGGCTGGTGGATCGCCTGTTGCGAAATCTGCTAGTGGATTTGACCGGCAACACCCACCGCGCCGAGTTCTGCATCGACAAGCTGTATTCGCCGGACACCGCCACCGGTCGGCTGGGACTGGTGGAAATGCGCGCGTTCGAGATGCCGCCGCACGCCCGGATGAGCCTGATGCAGATGCTACTGTTGCGGGGACTGGTGGCGCGGTTCTGGGAGCAGCCTTACGCCCACCGGGAATTGACGCGCTGGGGAACGCGGATTCACGACCAGTTCATGCTGCCGCACTATGTCTGGGAAGACTTCAAGGACGTGACCGCCGAACTCCAGCAGACCGATTTCCCGTTCGAGAGCGATTGGTTCCTGCCGTTCTTCGAGTTCCGCTTCCCCCACTACGGGTCAATTGTCCAGCGGGACATCGAACTGGAGTTGCGTCAGGCCTTGGAGCCGTGGCACGTGCTGGGCGAGGAGCAGGCTTTGGGTGGCACCGCCCGCTACGTCGATTCCTCGGTGGAACGGCTACAGGTCAAGGTGCGCGGCATGGCCGGCGAGCGACACATGGTAGCCTGTAACGGCAGGCGGGTGCCCTTGCGTCCGACCGATATACCGGGCGAGTTCGTCGCCGGCGTTCGCTATCGCGCCTGGCAACCGCCATCGGCGCTGCACCCGACCATTCCGGTCCACGCTCCGCTGGTGTTCGACATCGTGGACACCTGGAACCAGCGTTCCATTGGTGGGTGCACTTACCACGTCATGCACCCCGGGGGACGCAATCCCGACACTTTCCCGGTCAACGCCAACGAAGCCGAAGCCCGGCGCGTCGCCCGGTTCTGGCCGTATGGCCATACGCCCGGTCCGATGGCTGCGCCCGTCGAGGAAACCAATCCCAACTTCCCATGCACGCTGGATTTACGGCGACGGGAAGAATGAATGGCCAATGCTCGCTGCCATTCGTTTTCAGCAATGTGGGACCGCCTCTCAATCTGTCAAACCGGCTGGATGCCGGTTTCACATTCCGCCTGCACGATCTCAGAGGCGTTTTTGTACAACCTCTAACGATGTGTAACAACAGGTAAATGCGCTGGGTTGCCTGGCGTAGCCCACTATCATTGCCGGTATGAAAGGCAACCAAGGCGGTTGGCGGCGATGACCCAGGTACTACTGGTGGATGATGATGTCGAGTCGGGGGAAATTCTGACGGAATACCTCGAACGGGAGGGCTTCCATGCGATGGCCGTGCAGGACGGCGAAGCTGGGGTGGCCACGCTCTGTCTGGCGAGTATGGGATCTTGGTACTGGAGGTGATGATGCCGCGCGTGAACGGCTTCGAGGCCTTGCGCCCAATCCGCGCGCCCGACAGCCGCAATCCGGTATTGATGCTCACCGCCAAGGGGGACGACGTGGATCGAATCATCGGGCTCGAACTCGGCGCGGAAGACTACGTGCCCAAACCCTGTACGGTGCGCGAACGGGTCGCGCGTATCCGGGCCATTCTGCGGCGCACACAAACGCAGGATCTGGCGAGCGACGCAACAAGCTCCTTGTCGCCGGGTCCGCTGGTGATGTGGCCGGAAAAACACGGCGGGGAGTGGAGCGGCACGCCGCTCGACCTCACCAGCACCGAATTCAATCTGCTCGAAGTGCTGGTCCGAAATGTCGGTCGGGTGGTAAGCAAGAAGGAGCTTTCGGAACAGGGCCTGGGTCGCCCGCTGGCTCGCTACGACCGCAGTATCGACGTCCATCTGAGCAGCATTCGTCGCAAGCTCGGAGGCGGAGAAGGACGCTCGCCGATTCAGGCCGTGTGCGGCATCGGCTATCAGTACGTCAAGGAATAACCACCTTGGGCCGACTATTTTGGAAGTTCTTTTTCGCCTTCTGGCTAACGCTGCTGATCGCGAGCGTCGGAGACGGCAAGGCCATCTGGCTCCACAGACAGACGGTGGAAGATCGCGACAGCACGTTAGCGGGAGGTCCTCGAACGCTGACCTGGTAAACGCGACGGCGGCGACGCTCCGGCATGGTGGAATCGAAGTCCTGCGCGGGTTACTGGAGGAATGGAGCGACCAAAGCGGCACGCAGTTGTACGTCGTCGAGGACGGCGGTCGCGAACTGCTGGGTCGCGTGGTTGCCCCCGAGGTTCTGGCGCAGGCCTGCCGGCTAGCGCAAGAGAACCGGGAACCGCGCATTGCCCGCCTGGAGACAGCAACTCAGCGGCAATACCTTTTTGTTATCCTCGCCGAAAGCGAGGCTGCGCCGTTCGGTCCACCGCCGTCGCCTCTGGCGCCGATCAGCATCGGCATTCAACGCAATGTTCTGATTTTCAAACGTCTGCTGCTGGCGGAATTGACTTGATCGTGCTTCCAATAAATTTTCCAATACGGATGCATTCAACGCCGGCTCGTAGCTGATTAGTATTCTTGCCCTTTTTAAGTTACAATTAGCTTAATTATAATAAATTTAATGCACTATTCGATAAATATTGCGAGTTGAGACATGGTTTTTCGAATTAGTTTGTGACAATGTTATGATAAAATTATGTGAATTAGTTTCATTATATATACATGCGTATTTAATGCCAAATTTATACTAGGGAGCTAAATAATGGATTTTGGAAACTATGTCCGGGGGCTTCGCGAACAACGCCGGGAGGTAAACCGTCGTTACTCGGTTCGGCAGACGGCTCAGAGGATCGGGGTGGAGCCCGCATACCTGAGTAAAATCGAACGCGGTGATGTATCGCCGCCTTCAGAAGATACGATTCGACGGTTGGCCGCGGATTTGGGGGA
Organism: uncultured Gammaproteobacteria bacterium; assembly: GCA_963696515.1. Lineage (GTDB taxonomy): Bacteria > Pseudomonadota > Gammaproteobacteria > Competibacterales > Competibacteraceae > Contendibacter. Next base: position 191,286 of record CAVOKM010000018.1, on the reverse strand, counting down.
GGATGTGGATTTGTTGCTGGCGTTGGGGGGCAAGGTGTCCAGCGACATTCGCGAGATCATAATGAATCGGCCGATACTATTCGCGGAACTGCTCCGGGGCTTGAGCGACGTACCCGATGATGAATTGGCAGTGTTAGTGCGAAGGGTTCGCAACGGGGAGTGGTAAGCGCATGAAGGTCGCCCAAAGTTGGGATGACGGCGTGGTGGACGATGTCCGGCTGACCGAACTGCTGCGTCGGCATCAAGCCAGGGCGACGTTCAACCTGAATCCCGGCTTGTTCCAGCGGCAGCGTTCGTTCGGATGGATGCATGGAGACAAGGAAGTTTGGCGACTCGGGCGGGATGAGCTGTCCACTGTTTACGCGGGTTTCGAGATCGCCAACCATTCCCTGAATCATCCCAATCTGCCCGACTTGCCTCCCGAGACACTGGATTGGGAGATCCGGGAAAGCCGGCGTATTTTGCAGGACTGGTTTCAACAGCCGGTTCGGTGGATTCTGCTATCCCTTCGGCGGAGTCAATCCGGCGGTGAAGGAGGCGGTGCGCGCCGCCGGCCATGTTTACGCCCGTACCGTGATGAGCATGAGCCGGTATTTCCGCCGGCCGATCCGTTCGAATTCGGAGTCAGTTGCCGGTTTGTGAGCCCCGCGTTCTGGACCCGGTACGAACAGGCCAAGATCGCCGGTGGCGTGTTCTGTTTCTGGGGCCACAGCTACGAACTGACCAGCGAAGCAATGTGGGCCGATCTGGAAGACAAGCTCACCCGCATCAGTGCCGATCCGGCAGCAGAGTGGGTCAATATCGAAACGCTGTTCGCCAACTGACGCCACGATTACCCGCCATCCCTGACCGCCGTTTCGATTACTCCTCCGGCTCATACCCCAAATTCGGCGCCAGCCACTTTTCCGCCGCAGCCATGGTCCAGCCCTTGCGCCGGGCATAATCCGTCAACCTGATCCCGATCCAGCCGTCCCACGCCGAAATAGCGCGCCTCGGGATGGCTGAAATACCAGCCGCTCACCGCCGCCGTTGGGGTCATTGCGTAGTGCTCGGTCAGGTGGATGCCGGCGTTGCGGTCCACGTCCAGCAATTGCCAGAGCAGACCCTTCTCGGTGTGATCGGGACAGGCCGGATAGCCCGGAGCGGGGCGAATGCCGCGATAATTCTCGGCAATTAAGTCGTCGTTGCTCAGCGTCTCATCCGCCGCGTAGCCCCAAAACGCCTTGCGCACCCGTTCGTGTAGCCGCTCGGCGAAGGCTTCCGCCAGCCGGTCGGCCAGCGCTTTCAACAAGATGGCGCTGTAGTCGTCGTGTGCGCGCTCGAACGCCGCCACCCGTTCGTCGATGCCGATGCCGGCAGTCACAGCGAACGCGCCCAGATAATCGGCCACACCGGATTCACGCGGCGCGATCCAGTCCGCCAGGCAGTGATGATGCTTGTCCGCCGGTTTTGGACCCTGCTGGCGCAGGTGGTGCAATGTCATCAGCACCCGCTCGCGACTGTCGTCGGTATACAGCGCGATGTCGTCCGCGCCGAGCCGATGGGCGGGAAAGAAGCCGATCACTGCCCGGGCCGTCAACCAGCGTTCGGTGATGATCTTGTCCAGCATGGCTTGGGCATCGGCGAACAAATGGCGGGCCTGCTCGCCGTGAGTGGGATCATCGAAGAGCGCCGGGTAGCGGCCACGCAGTTCCCAGGCCTGGAAAAACGGCGTCCAGTCGATGCACTCCACCAGTTCCGCCAGCGGGTAATCGTCGAATGCCCGCACGCCGAGGAAATCGGGTCGGGTCGGGTGGTAAACGCTCCAGTCGAGAATCGGTCGGTTGGCGCGAACCTGCGCCAACGGAATCAGCGGTTCCCGGTTGCGGCGGTTGGCGTGTTGCTCGCGCTTCTGGGCATAGTCCGCCTTGGTCCGGGCGATGAAGCCCTCCCGTGAGTCGGGACCGATCAGATTCTGCGCCACGCCCACCGCCCGCGAGGCATCCTTGACGTACACCACCGGACCGGCGTACTGCGGGTCGATCTTAACCGCCGTATGCATTTGCGAGGTGGTGGCGCCGCCGATCAGCAAGGGCACGCTGAAGCCCTGCCGGGTCATTTCCTTGGCGACGTTGACCATCTCGTCCAACGATGGAGTGATCAGGCCGGACAGGCCGATCATATCGGCGCCGTGCTCGCGGGCGGCGTCGAGAATCTTCTGCGCCGGCGCCATAACGCCCAGATCGACGACCTCGAAGTTGTTGCATTGGAGCACCACGCCGACGATGTTCTTGCCGATGTCATGCACGTCGCCCTTGACCGTGGCCATCACAATCCGGCCATTCGAGCGGCGTTGGCCGCCGGCCTGGTCCGCCTCGATAAACGGGATGAGGTAGGCCACCGCCTTCTTCATCACCCGCGCCGACTTGACCACCTGCGGCAGGAACATCTTACCGGCGCCGAACAGATCGCCGATCACGTTCATGCCGTCCATCAACGGGCCTTCGATAACATGCAACGGCCGTTCGCTCTGGTGGCGGGCGTCCTCGGTGTCGGTCTCGATGAATTCGTCGATGCCTTTAATCAGTGCATGTTCCAATCGTTTAGCGACCGGCCAGGAACGCCATTCCTGTTCTTTCTCGGGGGCGGCCGAAGCCTCGCCAGCCTGGTATTGCGGCGCGATTTCCAATAACCGTTCGGTGGCATCGGGGCGGCGATTGAGAATTACGTCTTCGACTCGTTCCCGCAGTTCCGGCGGGATTTCCTCGTAAATCGCCAACTGGCCGGCGTTGACGATGCCCATGGTCATGCCGGCGTGGATGGCGTGATAGAGGAACACCGAATGAATTGCCTCGCGCATCGGGTTGTTGCCCCGGAACGAGAAGGAGACGTTGGATACGCCGCCCGAGATCGAGGCATGCGGCAGTTCCGCCTTGATGCGCCGGGTGGCTTCGATGAAATCCACCGCGTAGTTGTTGTGTTCCGCGATGCCGGTGGCGACCGCGAAGATGTTGGGATCGAAGATGATGTCCTGCGGCGGGAAACCAACCTGTTCGGTGAGAATGCGGTAGGCGCGCTGGCAGATGGCGAACTTGCGTTCCTCGGTATCGGCTTGGCCCTGTTCGTCGAAGGCCATCACGATAGCGGCGGCGCCGTAGCGATGGATCAACCGCGCCTGGCGAATGAATTCCACTTCGCCTTCCTTCATGCTGATCGAGTTCACCACCGGCTTACCCTGAATGCACTTCAGACCGGCTTCGAGAATCTCCCACTTGGAGGAGTCGATCATCACCGGCACCCGGCTGATGTCCGGTTCGACGGCGATCAGGTTGAGGAAGGTGACCATCGCCTCCTTGGAATCCAGCATCCCTTCGTCCATGTTGATGTCGATGATTTGCGCGCCGTTGTCGACCTGCTGGCGGGCGATGTCGAGGGCGGCGTTGTAGTCACCGGCCTTGATCAACCGCTTGAACACCGCCGAACCGGTGACGTTGGCGCGTTCGCCGACGTTGACGAACAGCGAATCCGGGCCGAGGTTCAGCGGCTCCAGTCCGGCTAGCCGACATTGCGGTTCGAGGTTCGGAACCTCGCGCGGCGGCAAATCCTTCACCGCCTCGACGATGGCGCGAATGTGGGCGGGCGTCGTGCCGCAGCAGCCGCCCACGATGTTGAGAAAACCGCTTTCGGCGAACTCGCGGATCACCGCCGCCATTTGTGCCGGGGTTTCGTCGTACTCGCCGAAGGCGTTGGGCAGGCCGGCGTTGGGATGGGCGGAGACGTAGGTATCGGCGATGCGGGCCAGTTCGGCGATGTAGGGCCGCAGTTGCGTCGCGCCCAAGCGCGCAATTGAGGCCGAAGGACAGCGGGCGGATGTGCGATAGCGAATTCCAGAACGCCTCCGTAGTCTGGCCGGACAGGGTGCGGCCGGAGGCGTCGGTGATGGTGCCGGAGATCATCACCGGCCGACGGAGGCCGGAATCGTCGAAGAATTTTTGAATGGCGAACACCGCCGCCTTGGCATTGAGCGTGTCGAAGATGGTTTCCACCATCAGGATGTCGACGCCGCCTTCGACCAAGGCTTGCACCGCTTCGGTATAGGCGGCGACCAGTTCGTCGAAGTGGATGTTGCGGAAACCGGGATTGTTGACGTCCGGCGACAGGCTGGCGGTGCGGTTGGTGGGACCGAGAATCCCGGCGACGAAGCGGGGCCGAGCGGGGTCGCGGGCGGTGAATTCGTCGGCGACTTCGCGCGCCAGCCGGGCTGCGGCCCGATTCAGTTCCGGGACGAGGCTTTCCATGCCGTAGTCGTGCATGGAAACCGACGTGGAGTTGAAGGTGTTGGTTTCGATGATATCCGCGCCAGCGTCCAGATAGGCGGCGTGAATCTCGCGGATGATCGCCGGCTGGGTCAGCGCCAGCAGGTCGTTGTTGCCCTTGAGATCGCTGGGCCAGTCCCGGAATCGCTCGCCCCGGTAGTCGGCTTCTTGCAGGCGGTAGCTCTGGATCATGGTGCCCATCGCGCCGTCCAGAATCAGGATGCGGCGGGCGAGCAGTTCTTGCAGTGGGGCGGTGCGGTCAACGGTCATCGGTGGAGTACTCGGCAACTTCGACGAAAGATCGGCGATTCAGTTAAGCTGAAAGGCATCCTGGATCCATTCTACCTGCGGTTCGCCCTCGGGTTGAAGAATCGCCACCACATCGAAACGGCAGGGCAGATCGAGGCGCTGGCGTTGCAGATAGAGCGCCGCCGCGCGCAACAGTCGTTGCTGCTTGGTCCGGGTCACCGATTCGGCGGGCGTGCCGTAGCGACTGTGGCGGCGGCTGCGCACTTCCACGAACACCAGGTGCTCGCCATCGCGCATGATCAGGTCCAATTCGCCGCCCCGGAAGCGGTAATTGCGCGTCACCAGGCTCAGGCCCCGCGCTTCCAGATAGCGGAGAGCCAAGTCCTCGGCGGCGGTTCCCTGCGCGATGCGGCTGATCAACGGGGTCGTCCAACGGTGAAGGGATTGATGATCGTGATGGAAGTTCCACTGTCCATCCATCGGTTGGCGGTTTCCCGTGCTGCTAAACCACCGCTTATGGAGTGGTTGGATTATCTTGCATCATACAGGGAATGCGCCAGGCGTTCATGCGGGCGGCCAGCGCGGCGATTTGGCCGCCGGGGGTGCAATGGGCGATGAAGACCTGATCGGCCAGGGCGGCAACCAGTTCGTTGCGGCGGTGGGCGGAGTCGGCGGTGACGCGGCGCGGCGCTTTCTCGAATGGGGACAGCAGGAGCAAGCGTCCGGTGTTCAGGGCGGTTTGCCAGGCGCTGGGGAGGCGCATTCCGTCCAGGGCGCGCGCCGGGCAGAGGATCAGCGGTTGTGGGCCGCGCAGGAGGATGCGCAGGCAGTCCTGTTCGACCGGGGAGTGGAAGCCGCCGATGACGGTTTCGCCCTGATCGCGGAGCCGGGCGGCGGTATCGTGGGCGCGCAGGAGGGCGTCGCCGGGGCAGCGGGCGGAGCAGAACAGGGCGGTTTTGCGGGCGGCGAGCAGGGCGGGGTTGCCGATGAGCCAGAGTTGTCCGGGAGCGTCCGCGCCGAGTCGTTCGGCCAGGGAAGGAGGCCAGTCAGTATTGGTAGCCGCTATCGTTTTAAAATTCAAACCAGTTTTCCACGATTAACCCGTCGAAAATCCGAAAATCACTGATATTCCGCGAAACCAGTACACCAGGCATCCTCCCGGGGTGGACTGCGATTACGCCAGGAATCTACTTCCTGATCCTTCAATTCCACCAAGTCATCCTGCTGGCGGAATTGCTCGATCACTTGCCACCATGGGCGGTGTTGTTCGCCAACTAAACGAGCGTAGTCGTCAGGTGTGAGTAATACCGCAACTGTTTTACCACGCCGAGTGAGAGTAATGCGCTCACCTGGTTTGAGATTATCTATTAAACGGCCGAGCGATTGCCGGGCTTCAACAATGGAGCATTGTCTTATCATTGCATGTTCCTCTTCAATTGAAAAAAGGTTTTTTCATCCTTCCTCCCCTCCTGCATCCCGTCCCATCCAGTATTTGATGTCGTTGCTGCATGGCTTCCCCTCCTCTCGGTAAGCGAAAAACTGGGGCAAGCGGTGAACATTGACCACAATTTCAGGCCAGTTCAAACACATCCAGCGGGACAGTCTTGATGGGTTTTTTTGATCCATGAACCAGTTGGCGAATGCTCTCGGTCGTTTCCCGCGAAAAAGTAGCTTCTCCACAGCGATCACAGACTTGTGCTGGGATGTGTTCGATGAGTACGCGCCGGTTTCCTACAGTGAATACTTCACTGATGAAATCAGATTGGGCAGTGGTGCAACCGCATACGTGACATTGAAACATGGCTATCTCCGGGTTCGATATTCAATCCATCCATTCGGATTGGGTTCATAAAGCGTGATGATTTTTACCCGTTCGGTATCAGCAAACGATATTTGAAAATGCAACGGGCGCTGGGCGGTGGTGAAACCAAAGAGTAGTGCGCTGGGTGAATATTTATCATTCGGATAATTCTCAATCATTTCAGCTTGCGCGCCCGCTTCGCGGATTTCCTGTTCGCTGATGTTGCGTTCCACGGCGCGACGGAAGGCGTGATGGCTAAATTCATACTGACTAGCAGCCAATTGCTGTTGGATGTCGGACAGATTTTTCAATCTTCCTCCCCTCCCGCATCCCGCCCCATTCGGTATTTGATGTCGTAATTGATGATGAAATCCAGTTCCTCTTCTGTGAAACCGTAGTGCTTCGCTAAGACACAGTCGATTTCGTCGATGATGGGTTTGCTTAATCTTGGTTGAAAGCTCTGAATACTGAGCACACCATGTTTCTTATAATCTGAAGTCAACATCCTAGAGTTACTTTCAAAACTTTCCATCAAATTCCTACAGAGTTTGCGTAGCTCTAAAACAATTGTAGGCTTCATCTTGTCAATAGAACACCTAAATGCACTGATTTCTCTCTTATTTACGTTACGAACATCAGAGAAAGCGCAAAAAAACCAGAAAAACAGCGAAGAATTTAGAATAGAGATAGTGATCTCTTTCTGTGCTTCATCTTTGAGATACAATTCTTTGAGTTCAGACGGTTCTATTTTTTTGCTTTTGTCGTTTATAATAAGCGGAATGAAATCAAAAAATTGCACAAAATACCGTAATTTTCTCGTGTAATTAACAATTTGCTTTGATGCGCTTAAAAAATAGGTTGACATTGGTTCCTCAATAGATAGTTTCTTCATAATACTTATCTCAACAAGCTCCCAAATTTTGGGTATAGAATCGCCAACAATTGAACATTCATTTATGTGAGATACGAAATGGTTTGTTGAAAACAGCGTAAAGCCTCAATAACTGCAGGCGCAGTCGATTTCAGGGCGTGGCGGGCCGGCGAATCAACTCCCCGAGGGACGGGATCGCGTTCAGGCCGGCTACCCGATCCTTGAGGTACTCCCAGAAGGAGAGACCCTGTTTGCGGCAGGTCTTCTTGAGGCTGGCGAAGGTGTCGCGGCATCGGCGCCCGTCCTCGCTGTGGGTCCCGGCGCTGATGTGGCGTTTCTTCACGATATCGCGCAGGTCGGTCTCGCTGCGGTTGTTGTGGATCGGCAAGTCGGGGCGCTCCAGCACCCGCAGGAGTTCGGCCTGGTTGCGCTGGAGACCGTGCAGGACCTCATTGAGCGGTTCGCAGGTGGTTTCCGTGGCGCACAGCGCTTCGAAACCGGCGGTGATCCGGTCTTGGGCGGCCGGATCGGGGGCCTGCCGGTAGGCCTTCAGGTCCCGATACAGGAACCAGACCTGGTGGCGCACCCAGGCGATGGCGCGCCGGTCCGACTCATTCAGCGGCACCAAATGCGACAAGGGCCGCTCGGCATGGACCCAACACAGGCCGTGGACGAACAGGTCGAACTGACCCGCATCGTCGCTGACCAGGCCGATGTCCAGATTGAACCCTTGCACGGCCAGACCGCCGATCAGCGCCCCTTCGGTGGCCAGCGCGACCGCGCGGGGGCTGTCGATCAGGTTCCGGCGCAGGTGCGCCGCCCAGTCCTGGGGGTCGGCCAGCACCACCGGGCGCGCCGCCAGCATCTCGCGGTGACCGGCCGCCAGGCCCCGCGCGGCCATGTACGCCAGCGCCTCGGCGTTGACCGCGTAGCAGCGCTCCGCCTGCAGCAGTTCCAGAAAGTTGACCCGGCTCTTGGAATCGGTGCTGGCAAACCAGGCGAACCGCTCGTTGCCGATATAGGTGCAGTAGCCGTTGCGGCCCTGATGGCGGGCGCCGGTATCGTCGGCCTGAATATACGAGGAGGTGGCCAACCCCGCCGCCTTGAGCTCGGCCTTTTCCTGATGGAAGGCGTCGTGCCCTTCAGTCAGCAGGTGGTTGAGCTGGCCGGCCGAGATTTCAATCCCCCACTCGTGGAGCTGCGCCAGCAGCAGCGGCTGGGTCACATGGGCATGGTAGTACTGATGCAGCAGGTAACTGACCAACTGCGGCCCGTAATGGCCGCCCCGGACCGCGGTCGCCGGCACCGGCGCGGTCACGTACTCCCCCGTGGGGAACCGCCACTGCTCCAGCAGGTAGCAGGTATTATGGGTACGGATTTCCAAATCCTGCACCACAAACCGCCGGTAGCCTTTAAACTCCGCGCCGTCCGGTACGTCGGCCAAGGGAACCCGTTCCGTGGCGTCAATCTTCAGCTCCGCCGTCTTGGCCCGCTGCGGACCCCGGCGCCGCGGCGGATCGCCGTCCGCGGCAGCCACGGGTCCGGCCGGTTCCAAGGTATTCGGCTTCAACTGGGGACGCGGCGGACCGCCCTGCAACCGGCGAATCTCGTCCTCCAACCGTTGGACCTCGGCTTGCAAATCGGCAATGACCTGCAACAGACTCCGCACCAGCGGGGTCTGGTCGCACTCGGCGATTTTGGGCAGTTTCGGTTTGAAGGGCGGGATGAGCATGGCGTCCAGTATAGCCAATTTATCACCGTAGGTAGCGTCTACCTGCAGTTAATGAGCATTTACAAAACAGCGAGCTTCGCTCTTCTGCCATCCATCGCTTGTAGTTCGAAAGATAGAATTCAGAGAATTGGTTTTTGTCTGGTTTTGAAAGCCAAATAGTAAGTCTTTTCTCTACACCAGAAAATAGCTTTGAAGGTCTTTCTGCAAAATTTAACGTCCATGTAATTGCGTCTGGTTTTTGAAAACAGTTTCTGAGTGTTGAAAATCCATCAGTACTAATAATAGAGATCGGAACTATCATACCCAACCGTCCTATAGATGTCAGTAAATTAGCTGATCTTTCCATGCAAGAAGCATATAAATCACCACATGGAGCGGTTCTAAATCCGCGAACTGTATAATCAATTTTTTTAGTTTCAACATACGGCGGATTACCAATAATTAAATCAAACCCGCCGCTTTTCATGATGCCATAGAACTCCACGAACCAGTGAAACGGCTGGTGTGATTTCAACCACTGTTGGTTATTGGGATTTTTACCATATTGCACTGCTAGATACTGGTTGAGTTCTTCCTCCAGCGCCTTGAGCCGTTTCCGCAATTCCAGTTTATGTTCCACCGGCACCGAACCATCGCCCTCAATCTGGCGTTGTCGGAACGCATCAAAGGTCTGCTGCAAATCAGCAGCCCTGACCTCGATCTTCTCCATTGCATTGTCAAAATCCAACTGACCGCCGACCGCCTTCCTCACCTCCTCATACGTCGCATAACCGACCAGTGTATTCCCGGCGCGGATATTGAAATCGATATCCGGCAACGGCTCGATGCCCAGATTCAGCTTATCGGCATCCGGCTCCACCTGCGCGGCCAGTTTGAGGAACAGCCGCAGTTTACAGATTTCCGTCGCCTCTTCCATGATGTCCACCCCGAACAAATTATTCAGGATGATGCTCTTGAAGATGAAATAGCGGCGATTGGGATGCGCATCCACCCGTTCCAACACCTGGCGGAAATCGCTGAATTTCTCGGGCCGATGCTTCGCCCCGGAACGGTCCAGGTCGGCCACAAACGCCTCCATCCGCTCCAAACACGCCTCGTACAGCGGTTCCAGAATATTCAGCGCCGCGAACAGAAACGCCCCGGAACCGCAGGTCGGGTCCAACACCGTCACCTTCCCAATCATCTTCCACAATGCCCGCAATAACTCCGGCCCTTCGCAATTCTCGATCACATCCTGCGCGAACTGGCGAATATCCAGATTCAGCGTGATCAAGTCGTTGATGTCGCGCACCTCGCCCGCCGCCAGCTTGGTCCGAAGCTCCTCGCAGCGCTTGCGCCGCGCCACGACTTCCCGCCAGATTTCCGTTGGCAAGGCATCATCCGCCGGGGCCGGCTTGTTCCAACCTTGGCGTCGTTCCAGCAAATCCGGTTGCGTGGTATCGAGACCGGCGGCAATATCAGGTGGCAACGCTCGATCGGTCCCGTGGCGAACCGCTGGATAAATATAGCGGTCAGGGTCGGCCCGCAACAAATCCCAAATCGTTGGACCCTCGGCATTTTCAAACGCAATCTTGCATTTAGGACGGGCAGCATCGAATAAAAAGGGCAGGATAGTATTTTTACCGATGTACTCGGTAATATCCTCCTTGGTGTAATACGCCCCCATCTGCTTCTGATTGATGTACTTCTCAAAGATGTAACCCAGCACATCGGGATTGATCTCGTTATCCTTGCGCAGCGGGCGCTCGTCCAGATGCCACTGGTAGCGATCAAAGTAGTTAAAGATGTTCTCGAACGCCTGATCGGGAATCTGAAGATCGGGATAACGCTCTTCAATCGAATGCTTCTCGAACATCCCGCCGTTGAGATAGGGAATCCGACCGAGCAGCGTTTCCAGTTCCAGTGTCCGATTCTTACCGCCCAAGCCCTCATGGAATAGTCGCAGCAGGAAATAGCGATAGAACGAATAAAACCGGTCATGGCCCTGTTCCAGCCGGCATTGATTCAACCGGTTCCGCAAATAATCCCGGTCGCCATCCAGAAAACCCTTGCGCTGGATAAAATAAACGAACATCAACCGGTTGAGCATCACTGAGGCATACCATTCCCGGTCGGCGCTCTCTGGGATGCCGGCGATGAACTTGAGAAACGCGGCGTGTTCCTTCTGAAACTGCTCGTAAAACCGCTTGGTGACGCGCTCGACATCGAACCCGGCGCGGGCGCGACCGGTGACATCCAGCAGCGTCAGATGCTCTTCCTCCTCCAGGGTAAACGCGACCGTTTGCAGTTTCTGCAAGAGCGCATCGCCGGACTGCCCGACGTGGAATGAATGCTCGCGGCAGGCGGTCGGCTTGCCGGCCTCGCGTTTCACCCATTGCCAAACCTGCGTGGTCCGTGCGGCATCGGTGAAAATGATGAAATGCTCGTGGACGGACTGGGTGACCTGCTGTTCGATCTTGCGGCGGGTCGCGTAATCGGGCAATGGTTCGCCAGCGGGCGTCGGGCACCGATAGGCCACCATGCCGCGCTTGTGGGCGATGGCCTCCAGAGTCAACGAGCGGTTGTCCACCGTCACGCTCAACGCCCCACGCTGGTGATCCCAACCGAGTTCTTCCAGAAACAGGGCGCGGAAATCAAACGCCTTAAGCGATTGCCGGGCGCGCGTGGCATCAAGGGTCATGACCGATTCTCCGAGGTTGAAGTCGCCGCCGGCGCCAGGCCGAGCGAGCAAATCAGTTGGGGCTCGTGTGCCTGTTCGTCTTCGTGGATGATGCAAAGCCGGTCGTCATCGCGCAGTGCCAGGACCAACTCGGCCAGCTTGTCGTCCTCGATCCCGGCGCGCAACTGGCGGTTCAGGGTGTCGGTAGCCGATGGCCGCAGCGGATAGCGGTAAATTTCTTCGATGGTCTTGGCCAGTTGCGGCGGCTCGAACAGGGCGCCTTTGACTTCGGCGGCGTAACGCTTGAGGCGCTCGTAGGCGCGGAACCGGGCGCCGGACGGCCGCCCAAGTTGCCCCCCGACAGTCTTGCCCTCGGCCACCAGCGCCGCGACCCCTTGTTGCACCAGGGCGTGGTGGTTCTCCTGGCGGGTCACCGCCGGCGTATCGGGCGAGCACTCGGCGGCCTTGAGAATTTCAAACTGCGATTCGGTGACGCTGTTCCCTTGAGCATCCACCCACGCCAGGGCATCGTTACCGTCGGTGGTACGCAGGTACACCAGCACGCCGTGCGGCTGGTTCTGGGTGGCCTGGTGCGCCCGGCTGGCGTACACCACGGGCGGCAAGTCGGGGATGATCTTTTGCAAGGCGGGGTCGCGGTCGATGGCGTTCTTCCAAATCTGATAGGCGTAGGATGCCAAATCCACTTCGCTGTCGGCGTCGCCGTCCAGAATGCCGGCCTTTTCGTTGTACAGCTCGACCAGTTTCTGTTTCTCGCGCTCGTCCTCGAAAAACGCCTCGTCGGTCCCCACCACCTCGGCATTTTCCTGAAGGCGCTGACGGACGCGGGCACGCAAGCGGATCAGCTTTTCCACTCCGTCGGTCGGCAGGAACGAATAGCAGAGAATCGTGGCCGATTGCTGGCCGATGCGGTCCACGCGCCCGGCCCGCTGGATCAGCCGGATGATAGCCCAGGGCAGGTCGAAATTGACGATGATCCAGGCATCTTGCAGGTTCTGGCCCTCGCTCAGCACGTCGGTGGCGATCAGGACCCGCAGCTCGTCTGCGGCCGCGACCTGGGCGCGCTTGTCATTGCTCTCCGGGCTGAACCGCCAGGCGTATTGCGTGGGGTCCGCATTTCCGCCGGTGACGCCGGCGAGTTGCTGGATACCTCTGGCGCGCAGTTGGGTTTCCAGATAGCGCACGGTATCAGCGAACTGGGTGAAGATCAGCACCTTGTCGTTGGGGTGGGTTTTAGTCAGTAGCTGGTGAAGCGCGTCCAGCTTGGCGTCCTGCTCCGCCCGCCAGTCGCCGCCGCGCGTCAGGATCGCCAGCAGGCTGGCCGCGTCGGCGCGCAAATCCTCGCCTAATTCGGCCACGAACAAACCGGGGCGCAACCACTTAAACCGTTTCTTGAACTGCGTGGCGTATTGTGGGTACACCACCGCCGCGCGCCGCTGGAAATCCGCTGCGGAGCGGAGCGTCAGAACCTGCGGTGTGGTTTGTTCTTCGCCGTCGTCCTGCTCCAACAGTTCGGCGCTGGCGTTCTCGTCGTCCACATCCTCGTCGTAGGTGCTGGCATCCAGCAGACCGGCATCCTGGGTGCCGAGCGGCAGGTCCAGGCCGTGTTCCAGCGCGTGCAAGTAAATATAGTTGCGCAGGATGTGGCGTTCGATGGATTGCTGGAACGCCTCGCCGCTGCTTTCCAGGCGCTTGAACAGGTTGGTCCGGCAAAAGCCCATCAGCCGCTTGCCCGCGCGGGACAGCCCGTCCAACTGTTTGGCTTCGGCGGCGGTGGGCGGCTGGCGCGGGCGGGCGGCGACGTAGTTGCCCAGACCATAGCGCGGCAGATTCAGTGCGTTGATGGCGTCCACGGTGTCGGGCGCGTAGAACTGGGCGTATTGATCGTCCGGATTCCGTTCGTCGATCCTGAACTTGACCGTCCTGGGCTTGCGTTCCGGGAAGTAGGAGCGGCTACCGTCCTCGAAGGTGAGGAATTTCCGCCCGGTCTCCGGGTCGAGCGTGGCGTAGTGGGTCTGGATGAAGCTGCGAGTGCGGCGCACCATGTACAGCCGCATCAACTCGCGCCAGTCATCGGCGTAGGGGCTTTTCTCGAACGCGGCCAGCGCCCGCGGCGGGCACTGATGGCGGCGGTTGAACTCGGTTTCGCCGATCTCCCGCAACAGCCGGTCCGGGCGAATGCCCAAATCCCGGTCTTCCGGGACGAACAGGCGCAACTGGTTGGACAGGTCGGCATAGGTCTTGTTGTAGGGAGTCGCCGACAGCAGGATGCACTGGCTTTCGTTCTTCTGAATGTAGTCCTGAATCGCCTGGTAACGGACGCCTTCCCGATTGCGCAGGTTATGGCTTTCATCCACGAGCACGACCCGGTAACGGCGCAGGCTGGGCAGTTCGTGAGTCGTCCGGGTCACGGACAGCACCTTGGCCAATAGCCGATATTGGGCCACGTAGTCTTCCCACATCTTCACCAGGTTCTTCGGGCAGAGAATGAGGGTCTCGGTAAAGTGATCGTCCTGAAAAATCTTGGCCAGCGCCGTCGCCATCAGCGTCTTGCCCAGGCCCACCACATCGCCGATCAACACGCCGCCGCGCTGCTTCAGGTGGTGGGCGGCGATCTTGACAGCGGCGGTTTGGTAATCGAACAGCCGGTGGCCAAACTCCGGCGGGATTCGGAACTCCGACAGCCCGGCACGGGCTTCCCGCGCCAGGTGATAGGCCATCTTGATGTAAATATGGTATGGGGAAATCGGCTCTTCCCGCGCCCAGCTCTGCTCGATCGCCTCTATCAGTTCGGCGGTGATGTCCACGCACCAGCGATCCTGCCAGCGCTCCTCGAACCAGCGGGCCAGCTTCTGGCTGGCGTCGTCGTCGAGCACGTCCACGTTGAGTTCGCCCTGGTGGGAAAGCCCGGCCAACGTCAGGTTGCTGCTGCCTAGGTAGCCGACGATGGGGTTGATCGGATCGGCGCGGAATAGCAGGTAGAGCTTGGCGTGCAGCGGATGGCGGAGGAACAGCTTGACAACCAGCTTCCCGGCGCGCAGTTGCCCGGCCAGCCGCCGCAGACCGGCCTCGTCGGCGTTATTGGGAATACCGATGGTCAGTTGGGTACGGAACTCCTCGGCGAGTTTCTTCCTGAGGCGCAGCGCGGTGGAGTGGTCCAGCGGGTCCTGGTCGGGCGTCGCCCCGAACAGCGCGCGCAAGTCCTCCTCGGGCAGCCGCTGCATCCCGACCAGCAGTCGGCAGCAATAGCCGGCGCCGCCGATCCAGGGTTCAATGCAAGCATCGATGGCTTTCCAGCCGCGCAGATTGAAATAGCCCACACAGAAATCGGCGCGATAGGAGAGCCGCAAGGTCTGTTCGAGGGCGGGAAGCAGCGAGGTTTCGATATTGTCGAAGATGCGCGGCATCGTTCTTTCCCGGATGGGTTTTGTTAGGGTGATGCGGAAAATGGTCCGAGGGCGACGAGAATGGGGCTGTCGCCAGCAAAGGCGATTCCAACAGCAATGGCAAAGCTTATACCCTTCTCCCGGTCCGAACCGGGCTTCTCATGGAGGCACTGAATGATGGTCGAATCCGGCGCGCTGTACGTGGTGGCAACCCCCATCGGCAATCTGGAGGACATCAGCGCCCGGGCGCTGCGGGTCTTGCGAGAAGTAAACTGCATCGCGGCGGAAGATACCCGCCATACGGGGCAACTGCTGGCCCATTTCGGTATCCAGACGCCGCTGCTGTCGCTGCACGAACACAACGAGCACGCTCGACTGGAGCAGATCATTGCGCGACTCCGGGAGGGTCAAGCCCTGGCGCTGGTGTCGGACGCCGGCACGCCGTTGATTAGCGATCCGGGTTTCCCCCTGGTGCGTGAGTTACGCCGGCAAGGGCTGAGAGTTATCCCGGTGCCGGGACCGAGCAGCCTGCTAGCGGCGCTATCCGTCGCCGGCTTGCCGACCGACCGTTTCGCATTCGAGGGATTCCTGCCCGCTAAATCCGCTGCCCGTCGCGAACGCTTGCAGGCCTTGGTCGGTGGAGGAGCGTACTTTATTGTTTTTCGAAGCCAGCCACCGGATCGCCGAGACCCTGGCCGATCTGGCGGCGGTGTTCGGCGCGGATCGTCCTGCGGTCGCTCGCCCGCGAATTGACTAAGCGGTTCGAGGAGGTCCACTGTGCGCCCCTGAACGAACTTGTGGTTTGGCTGGAGGCTGATCCCAATCGCGGTAAGGGTGAGTTTGTGGTGGTGGTGCAGGGCGCGCGATGGCGAGCGAGGCCGATACGCCCGAGAATCGTCGTTTGCTGACGGTGTTGCTGGCGGAACTTTCAGTAGCCGGGCGGTGGTGGTGGCGGCCAAGTTAACTGGCTTGCGGAAAAAGCCCCTGTACGATCTAGCGCTACGCTGAGGGGAGGGCAGGAGTCTGGCGAATCGTGATTCAAGCTTGTAATGCGCGGCGTTGCGATAGACACTATAACAATAAGGGAACCGGCTGGACGGTCGCTGTATCGCCATGCGGTATGGAGGAAAGTCCGGGCTCCATAGGACAGGGCGCCAGGTAACGCCTGGGCGGCGCAAGCCGACGGAAAGTGCCACAGAAAATACACCGCCTACGTTCGCAAGAACCGGCAAGGGTGAAAAGGTGCGGTAAGAGCGCACCGCGCGGCTGGCAACAGGCGCGGCACGGTAAACCCCGCCCGGAGCAAGACCAAATAGAGGAGCGTTTACGTGTGGTCCGCACGGCTCCTGGGTAGGTCGCTACAGGCGTCTGGTGACAGGCGTCGCAGATGAATGACCGTTCTCGACAGAACCCGGCTTACAGGCCGGTTCCCCCCTCACTTCTTCCCACTAACCAAGGTTTGGATTTCCAGTGGGATTCGACCTGCTCCGACGTTTCTGGAGCGCAATTGGAACTACCAACAGAGCCATATTCTGCTCCCGCATTGCAACAACGTCGCATGGGTTTCCCGGTAGACACATTCCCAGTTTTTCCTTCCCCTGTTACGTACCGAAGGACGCCTGGCGATCTGGATTGTCGTGTTACGTTCACGTTACTTTGAGAAATTTCATCGTAAAGTGAAAAAATAAGTCATTGTATTATAATGAAATTTAATAAAAAATATTTGATGAGGTTCCTTGACTTTGACAGGCCGGCCTACCTATAGTTAGTGGCGAAAAGTGGGAGGAAGTGGGACGCGAGAGCGGCCAGACACAAAAATAAGGCGCCACAATTGTTCCGGGGAATAAATCCATTATCGCTGGATGACAAAGGTCGGTTATCGATGCCGGCCAAGTATCGCCAGCGCATATTGGAAGCCGGAGACGGCCAAATGGTTTTAACGATTGATCGCGATCGCTGCCTCCTGCTGTATCCGCTGAACATCTGGGAAGACGTCGAGCGCCAGCTTATCCAGCTCTCCAGCACCAACAAACGCGCCCGGGCCCTGAAACGGCTGTTGCTGGGACACGCCGAGGAGTGTGGGCTGGACGCTGGCGGACGAATCTTGCTGCCGGCGCCCTTGCGGGAGTTCGCCAGTCTGGAAAAGCGGGTGGTGCTGGTAGGGCAGGGGAACAAGTTTGAAATCTGGAACGAACCGGCTTGGTACGCCTGGTGTGAATCGCTGTTGGCCGGTCAGGATAATGATGGTGAATCCTTGCCGGATTTGGATTCCCTGGCGTTCTAGACCATGGGGGATTCGGCGGCGTTGCCGCATCAGCCGGTGTTGCTGGCCGAAGTCCTGGCTGGGCTGAGCCTTCGGCCAGAGGGTGGTTACCTGGACGCCACGTTTGGACGGGGCGGTCACGCGGCGGCGATTCTGGCGGCGCTCGGGCCGAGTGGTCGGTTGCTGGCTCTGGACCGCGATCCGGAGGCGGAACGCTGCGCTCTCGCCCGGTTCGGCGCCGATGCCCGGTTCACATTCGTGCGTAGCGCCTTTGGCCGGTTGGCCGAGCAGGTCGCCAAACGCGGCCTGGCAGGGCGATTGGATGGCGTGTTACTCGATCTGGGGGCGTCCTCGCCGCAGTTTGACGATCCGGCGCGTGGGTTCAGCTTCGGCCGGGATGGGCCGTTGGACATGCGGATGGACCCGGACACGGGGACTAGCGCCGCCGAGTGGCTGGCCAGGGTGAGTGAAACGGAGCTGGAACGGGCGCTGGCGGAATGGGGTGAGGAACGATTTCACCGGCGGGTCGCCCGCGCCCTCGTCGCGGCCCGCCAGCGGTCGCCGATCACTACCACGGCGCGGTTGGCGGAGATCGTCGCCGCAGCCGTGCCGACCCGCGAAGCCGGCCAACATCCGGCGACCCGTACGTTTCAGGCGATCCGCATCGCAGTCAACGACGAGTTGGGCGAACTTCGGGCGGTGTTGCCGCAGGCGGTTCAGGCGCTCGCCCCCCGCGGACGATTGGTGGTGATCAGTTTTCATTCCCTGGAGGATCGGATGGTCAAGCGGTTCATGCGGGACCAAGCCCGAGGCCAGGAACCGCCGCTGGATCTGCCGGTGCGGGGCGGGCCAGAGGGGAGCGTCCTGCGCTTGATCGGGCGGGCGATCCGGCCAGGGGCTGCGGAAATCGCCACCAACCCCCGCGCCCGCAGCGCCCTGTTGCGAGTGGCGGAGCGGTTGCCATGAAAAACCGGGTACTGTTGGTGGCATTGCTGGTGGTCGCGGTGCTGGGCTCCGGCGTGGGGGTGGTCTACACCCAGCACGTCAATCGGCGCCTGTTCATTGAATGGCAGAAACTTCAGGCGGAGCGAGACGATCTCGAAGTTGAATGGGAATTATTGCAGTTGGAACAAAGCACCCTGGTGACGGACGCTGCGGTCGAGATGGTGGCTCGAAAGCGGCTGAACATGCTCGCGCCGGATCCCGGCGCGATTCTTTACATCGCGCCCCCATGATCCCTGCGCCCGGAGGTACGCTCCCGAATGCGCTGCGCGAGTTGCTCGCGTATGCCCGGACGACGACCCGCCATGGGCTGGTGCTGGGTCTGTTGTGGGTGGCGGCCGGCGGAATGGTGGCGCGGGCAATGTACCTGCAGGTTTTCCATAAGGATTTTCTACAGGGCCAGGGCAATGATCGCTTTGTCCGGGTGGTGGACGTACCAGCCCACCGGGGCATGATTCTGGACCGCAACGGCGAGCCGCTGGCTGTCAGTTCGCCGGTGGATTCGATCTGGGTCGATCCGCGGGAATTTCTCAAGGAGCGGGACCGCTGGCCGCAATTGGCAAAGGCGCTGGAGATGACCTCCGCGGAGCTGGAGCAAAAACTGGCGGGACGGGGCAAGTTCGCCTGGCTGCGCCGGCACTTGGCGCCGAGCGCGGCCCAGAGGATTCTGGACCTCAACATTCCCGGGGTGTACGCCCGGCGCGAATATCGCCGCTATTACCCAGACGCCGAGGTAACGTCCCACCTATTGGGTTTCACCGACATCGACGATGCTGGCCAGGAGGGCTTGGAAAAGACCTTCGAAAGCCAGTTGCGCGGCGTGCCCGGCCAAAAGCGGGTGATCCAGGATCGGCTGGGCCGGGTGGTGGCGGACGTGGAGAACCTGCGGGCGCCGCAACCGGGCCAGTCGCTGGCGCTGAGCATCGACCGGCGCTTGCAGTACCTGGCCTACCGCGCGCTCAAGACGGCGGTGGTGGAGAACAAGGCCATCGCCGGCGCGGCGGTCATTGTCGATGTGCGCAGCGGGGAAATCCTGGCGATGGTGAACCAGCCGGCCGGCAATCCCAACAACCGCGCCGAACTTCACGGGGACCTGCTGCGTAATCGGGCGATCACCGACGTGTGCGAGCCGGGATCGACCGTCAAGCCTTTCACCGTCGCCCTGGGCCTGGAAAGCGGCAAGTGGACCCCCAGCACGCGGGTGAATGCCGCCCCGATGCAGGTGGGAGGCTACATGGTCCGCGATACCCACAATTACGGCGTGATCGACGTCACCCGCGTCATCAGCAAGTCCAGCAACGTCGGCGTCAGCAAGATCGCCCTGTCGATGCCAGCCGAACGGCTGTGGCAGTTGTACAAGAACCTGGGGATTGGCGCGTCGACCGGGATAGGGCTGGTCGGCGAGCAACCTGGCGTACTGCGCCATTTCAGCAAATGGGCCGAGATCGGCCACGCCAATCACTCGTTCGGTTACGGGTTTTCCCTCACCATCCTGCAACTGGCCCAAGCCTATACCGTGCTGGCGGCGGACGGGATGCGACGACCGCTGACCCTGCTCAAGCGCGATCAGCCCCTCGCCCCAGCCGACGAGCAGCGGGTGCTGACGGCGCGGGCGGTGCGCCAGGTGCGGGCAATGATGGAACAGGTGGTGACCCGGGAAGGCACCGGCTTGAAAGCCAGCGTACCCGGCTACCGGGTGGCGGGAAAGACCGGTACGGCGCGCAAGAGCACCGGCGGTCACTATACCAGCCGCTACTTCGCTCTTTTCGCCGGCATGGCCCCAGCCAGCGATCCCCGGTTGGTGATGGCGATCATTATCGACGATCCCAAGGGTGGGACCTATTACGGCGGTACGGTGGCGGCGCCGGTGTTCAGCGCGACCATGGGCGGCGCGTTGCGTATTCTCAACGTCACCCCGGACGACCTACCGAATCTGCGCCTGGCCGGCAGTGGGCTGGCGGCGGGAGCGACGCCGTGAACCGGGCGACGCCGATGACCCTGGGCGCCTTGCTCGCCGGGATCGCCACCGTGCCGGCGACGCTGGCCGACTACCCGGTGAGTGGCTTGGCGGCGGACAGCAGGGCGGTGCGGCCGGGTGACCTGTTCCTCGCCCTGCGCGGTGGGCGCCGGCACGGTTTGGAGTTTCTCGACGCAGTGCGGGCCGCTGGTGCGCTGGCGGTGCTGTGGGAGCCGCCTTACGACGGTTCGCTGCCCCGGGATGGAGTGATGGCGCTGCTGGCCGTGCCGAAACTGCGCCAGAAAATGGGGCGGATCGCCAGCCGGTTTTACGGTGACCCATCGCGGCGGCTGCGGGTGGTGGGCATCACCGGCACTGACGGCAAGACTTCCTGCGCCCATTTTGTCGCCCAGGCGCTGAGCGAGGCCACAACCGGGCCATGCGGCATTCTCGGCACCCTTGGCGCAGGGGTGTATGGCGAGACCGAACCTTCGCTCCACACGACGCCCGACCCGTTGGCGGTGCAACGCTGGCTGGCGGGACTGGTCGCCGACGGCCGGCGTTACGCGGTGATGGAAGTATCCTCGCACGCTCTGGATCAGGGCCGGGTGAACGGCGTCGAATTCGCGGCGGCGGTGCTGACCCAACTCACCCGCGATCACCTTGACTATCACGGAACGCCGGAAGCCTACGGAGCGGCCAAGCGCCGTCTGTTTTTTGACTGCCGGCCTGGCTGGGCGGTGCTGAATCTGGACGATGCCTTCGGGCGTGGAATCGCCGCTGATCGGGGCAGGCCGTCCCAAACCATCGGGTACGGCATTGGCGAGCGGCCCGAGCGGCTGGAGCGGTACGTCTGGGGTGAAAAGCTGAAACTGTCGCCCGCTGGTCTGCGGCTGCAAATTCGCTCGTCCTGGGGCGATGCCGAACTGCGGGCCGGGCTGCTGGGCCGGTTCAACGCCCACAACCTGCTGGGGGCCTTGGCGACCCTGCTGGCGCTGGAGACGCCGTTCGCTGAAGCGCTGGCGCGGGTAGCCCGGACGACCCCGGTACCGGGACGCATGGAGCGGATTGGCGGGGGAATCGGTGAGCCGCTGGTCGTGATTGATTATGCCCATACCCCGCACGCGCTGGAGCAAGCGTTGAACGCCCTGCGCGAACACGGCGGCGGCCGGCTGTGGTGCGTGTTCGGCTGCGGTGGCGACCGCGATCCCGGCAAGCGACCGCTGATGGGAGCGGTGGCCGAGAGCGGAGCCGACCGGGTGATCGTGACCGACGACAACCCCCGCACCGAGAACCCCGAACGCATCGTCGCGGACATCCGTGGCGGGATGCAGCGGCCGGCGGCGGCGATCCGCGATCGCCGGGCCGCCATCTGTCAGGCGCTGGCCGAGGCCGCGGCGGGGGATATCGTATTGATCGCCGGCAAGGGCCATGAGGATTATCAGATTGTGGGTACGGAGCGGCTGCCGTTTAGCGACCATGCGGTCGTGCGGGAGTGGTTGTCTCTCAATCATGAGGATGAGGCCGCTTGAATGAGTGACGCTTTTACGCCCCTGAGCTTGCAGGAAACCGCTCGACTGTTGGGCGGCAAGCTGTCCGGCGACGATGCCGTCTTCGCCACGGTCGGCACCGACAGCCGCCGGTTGCCGGCGGGCGCGTTGTTTGTAGCCTTGGTCGGACCCCATTTTGACGGGCACAATTTTGTCGCCGCCGCGCGGGAGCAGGGCGCTTGCGCCGCTCTGGTCAGCCGCCCGGTCGCCGATCCATTGCCGCAACTGCGGGTGGCTGATACCCGGCTGGCGTTGGGACGACTGGCGGCGGTGTGGCGTTCCCGCTGCACTGGGCCGTTGATCGCGCTGACGGGCAGCAACGGCAAGACCACGCTCAAGGAAATGATCGCGGCCATTTTGCAGGGCCGGGGTCCGACGTTGGCCACCGAGGGCAATCTTAATAACGACATCGGCGTACCGCTGACCCTGTTGCGACTGAACAGAGAGCATGCCTACGCCGTGATCGAAATGGGCGCCAACCATCCTGGGGAGATTGCTTATCTGACCGATCTGGCGAGGCCGGACGTGGCGATCATCAACAATGCCGGCCCCTGTCATCTGGAAGGCTTTGGCGATGTGGCCGGAGTGGCGCGCGCCAAGGGCGAGATCTTTAAGGGGCTGGGACCCGATGGCGTGGCGGTGATCAACCGCGATGATTCCTTCGCTGATTACTGGGCGGGACTGAACCCGGGACGACGGATCGTCGATTTCGGGCTGGACCGGCTGGCGGCGGTCCGCGGCGAGGTGCTTGTGGCGGCGGCCCACCGGTTCCGGTTGAGCGCCGGTGGCGAGGAAATCGAAATTCAATTGCGGCTGCCGGGCCGGCACAACGTCCGTAACGCGCTGGCGGCGAGCGCGGCGGCGCTGGCGGTTGGTGCATCCCTGGCCGACATCCGTCACGGCTTGGAGGGGCTGCGCGGGGTCGGTGGCCGGCTGGAGCGTTTGCCCGGCCGCCACGGCGAGGCGGTGATTCACGATGCCTATAACGCCAATCCGGCTTCGCTGGCGGCGGCATTGGAAGCGGTGAGGGCTGAACCGGGTCGCAAATGGCTGGTGCTGGGCGACATGCGGGAACTGGGGCCGGCAGCGGATGCCTTGCACGCCCTGGCGGGAGCGGACGCGCGGGAGGCGGGCTTCGAGCGCCTGTACGCTCTGGGCGAGTACAGCCGCTCGGCCGTTGCGGCGTTCGGAAGGGGCGGCCTGCATTTTGCGGGGGTGGACACGCTCGTCGCGGCTCTGAAGCGCGATTTCCACCATGGCGGCGAACCCGCCATTGTGCTCGTCAAGGGGTCGCGCGGGATGCGGATGGAGCGGGTGGTGGCGGCTTTGGTGGATTCGGGGGACCAATCCGCGAACCAGGGAGGGCATGGCTGATGCTAGTGCTGCTGGCCGAGTGGTTGTCTGACAATTTTTATAGCGGTTTCAACGTGTTTCAGTATTTGACGCTGCGAGGGGTTCTGGGCGTGCTGACGGCGCTGTTCATCGCGCTGCTCGTCGGGCCAACCATGATCCAGCGGTTGAGTCGCGAGCAAATCGGCCAGCAGATCCGCGAGGACGGTCCCAAAAGCCACTTCTCCAAAGCCGGCACCCCGACCATGGGCGGGGCGCTGATTCTGGTCGCCATCGCGGTCGCCACCCTGTTATGGGCGGATCCGCGCAACCGCTATGTCTGGATTGTGCTGCTGACGACGCTCGCGTTTGGCGCCATCGGCTGGCTGGACGATTACAAGAAACTGATTCTGCGCAACTCCAAGGGTCTGACGGCGCGCGCCAAGTATGCTCTGCAGTCAGGCTTCGGGCTGGCGGCTGCGCTGTTGCTGTATTTCACCGCCCAGGCGCCGGTGGAAACCCAGTTGATCGTGCCGTTCTTCAAGAATGTCGCCTTGAATCTCGGCTGGCTGTTCATTCCGTTGACTTACTTCGTCATCGTCGGCTCCAGCAACGCCGTCAATCTTACCGATGGACTGGACGGGTTGGCCATCGTGCCGACCGCCATGGTCGCCGGGGCGTTGGCGGTGTTCTGCTACGCCTCCGGCAACCGGATCTTCGCTACCTATCTCGGCATTCCACACGTGCCGGGCGTGGGCGAGATGCTGGTGTTCTGCGCGGCGATTGTCGGGGCCGGGCTGGGCTTTCTCTGGTTCAACGCCTATCCGGCCCAGGTGTTCATGGGCGACGTCGGAGCGCTGGCCCTGGGCGCGGCGCTGGGCGCGGTGGCGGTGGCGGTGCGGCAGGAACTGGTGCTGTTCGTGATGGGGGGGGTGTTCGTGATGGAGACCGTGTCGGTGATCCTGCAAGTGGCTTCGTTCAAGCTCACCGGACGGCGCATCTTTCGCATGGCCCCACTGCACCATCATTTCGAACTCAAGGGCTGGCCGGAACCAAGGGTAATCGTCCGCTTCTGGATCATCACCATCATACTGGTGCTGATCGGCCTGGCGACCCTGAAGATCCGGTAAAGAGGAGCCGCGCGGATGCTTCGACTGAATGGAACCACGCTGGTGGTCGGGTTGGGCAAGAGCGGGTTGTCGGCGGCGCGGGCGCTGAAGGCTCTGGGCGCGGGCTTCGCCGTGACTGACAGCCGCGCTGACCCGCCGGGGCTGGCGGCGCTGCGGGCGGAGTTCCCGGAGCTGCCCTGCCATCTGGGCGGATTCGATCCGGCGCTGTTTGCAGGTTCGGCGCGGTTGCTGGTCAGTCCGGGAGTGGCGGTTGCGACGCCAGCCATTGCCGGCGCGGCGGCCCGCGGCGTACCGGTGTGGGGCGACATCGAGCTGCTGGGGCGCCTGACCCAGGCCCCGGTTGCGGCCATCACCGGCTCCAACGGCAAGAGCACGGTCACCACCCTGCTGGGATTGATGGCCGAACGGGCTGGAGTTCGGGCGGCGGTGGGCGGCAATCTCGGTACTCCGGCGCTGGAGCTATGGTTGCGGGATGAGCGGAATGCCGGCGAGGCCCCGGAATTGTACGTGCTGGAGTTGTCCAGCTTTCAGTTGGAGACCACCCACAGCCTTAACGCCCGGGTGGCGACGGTGCTGAACATCAGCCCCGACCATATGGACCGCTACGACAGTCTGGACGACTACGTCGCCGCCAAGAGGCGCATCTTCCGGGGTAACGGAACGATGGTGGTCAACGCCGACGATCCAGCAGTGATGGCGATGGTCGAGTCGGGGCGCAAGGTCGTGTTTTTCACCCTGGATGCTCCGGGCGAAGGCGAGTTTGGCCTGCGCCTCGACGGTGGCGAGTCCTGGCTGGCTTGCGGTGGCGAGCGCTGGATCGCCGCGTCGGAACTGAAGATCAGAGGCGATCACAACCTTGCCAACGCACTGGCGGCCCTGGCCATGGGTCACGTACTCGGCCTGCGGCGGGAGGGGATGCTAGCGGCATTGCGGGAGTTTGCTGGCCTGGCGCACCGCACCGTGCTGGTGCGGGAACGCGCCGGGGTACGCTGGTTCGACGATTCCAAGGGCACCAATGTCGGGGCGACGGTGGCGGCGGTGCGCGGCTTGCCGGGACGGGTAGTGCTGATCGCCGGCGGCGACGGCAAGGGCCAGGATTTCAGCCCCCTGCGGGCGGCGCTGGCCGACAAGGCGCGGGCGGTGGCGCTGATCGGGCGCGACGCGCCGCAGATCTCCGCCGCCCTGGGGGACAGTATTCCCGTGCATCCGGCGGCGGATATGGATGCGGCGGTGGTGCTCGCCTCTCAACTGGCCCAACCGGGGGATAGCGTGCTGCTGTCGCCGGCCTGCGCCAGCTTCGATATGTTCAGCGGCTACGAAGAGCGCGGCGCGGCATTCGCCGCGGCGGTGCGGAGGCTGGCCGAATGCTGAACGTCGCCGCCCCCCTGAACCCCGGCCAGCGGCAGCGCGCCGGCGAGGGTCGCGCCGCGCTGCCCTTCCCCGATCCGTGGATATTGATCCCGGCCCTGCTGCTGCTGGCGCTGGGCCTGCTGATCGTGACCTCGGCTTCGATGCCGATTGCCGAGCGTCAGACCGGCCAGCCGTTCTATTACCTGTTCCGCCAGGGTGCGTTCGTTTTGATGGGCCTGTTGTCGGCAGGACTGGTCTTTCAGATCCCGCTGGCGCGGTGGCGGCAGGCGAGCCCAGTGCTGCTGCTGGCCGCGATGGGCCTGCTGGCGTTGGTGCTGGCTCCGGGGGTCGGCAAAGAGGTGAACGGCAGCATGCGGTGGATCGCCGCCGGCCCCATCAACATTCAGGTGTCGGAAATCGCCAAGCTGTTCGCCCTGATCTACATCGCCGACTATCTGAAGCGGCACGGCGAGGAATTGCGGACCACAGAATTTCGCACTTCGGCACTGGCGCTGTTGCGCCCCATGGCGGTGTTGTCGGTGCTGGCGGTGCTGTTGTTGCTGGAGCCGGATTTCGGCAGCGTGATCGTGCTGATGGCGGCCGCGTTGGGCATGGTGTTTCTGGCCGGCGTCAATCTTTGGCAATTCGGAATATTGCAAGTGGGAACTGCCGCCGTCATGGCGGTGTTGCTATGGTCCTCGCCCTTGCGGCGGGCGCGGCTGATCAGTTTCCTCGACCCGTGGGCGAATTCGGAAACCACCGGGTATCAGTTGGTCCAGTCTTTGATCGCCATCGGCCGTGGCGAATGGTTCGGGGTCGGGCTGGGCGAGAGCGTGCAGAAGCTTTTTTATCTGCCGGAAGCCCATACCGATTTTCTGTTCGCGGTGCTGGCCGAGGAGTTGGGATTGGCCGGCATCCTCACCGTGATCGCCCTGTTTATGACCCTGGTGTGGCGGGCCTTCGTGATCGGGCGGCGGGCGGATCGGCTGGACATGAAATTCTCGGCTCTGCTGGCTAACGGCATCGGTCTGTGGTTCGGCGCCCAGGCGCTGTTCAACGTGGGTGTCAACATGGGCGTGTTGCCGACCAAGGGGTTGACTCTGCCGCTGATGAGCTACGGCGGCAGCAGCGTGGTGGCAATGTGCATGACGCTGGCTGTGCTGTCCCGGATCGATGTCGAGACCCGCGCCAGGGGAGCCCACGGCGAATGAACGCAGCCCGTCCGGTGTTGATCATGGCCGGTGGGACCGGCGGTCATGTGTTCCCGGCCCTGGCGGTGGCCAAGCGGTTGCAAGCGCGCGGCGCGCCGGTGGCGTGGATAGGAACCCGGAACGGTCTGGAGGCGACCCTCGTGCCAAAGGCGGGCATACCCTTGGAATGGATCGAAGTGAGCGGCCTGCGCGGCAAGGGGCTGGGCCGGAAGCTGCGGATGCCGTTTATGCTGGGACGGGCGCTGGGCCAGGCCCTCGCGATTCTGCGGCGGTTGCGGCCGCGGGTGGTGTTGGGCATGGGCGGCTTCGCCAGTGGTCCAGGGGGGATGATGGCCCGGTTGCTGGGGATTCCGCTGGTGGTGCACGAACAGAACGCCATTGCCGGACTGACCAACCGTGGGTTGTCCCGTTTCGCCAACCGGGTCTTGGAGGCGTTTCCGGGTACCTTTCCGTCGGTGCGGCAAGCCCAGACCGTCGGCAATCCGGTGCGGGACTCCATCTCCGCCCTGCCGCCGCCGGCGGAACGGTTCGCCCGTCGCGCGGGCCGGCCGCGGTTGCTGGTGCTGGGGGGAAGTCAGGGCGCCCGGGCGTTGAACATACTTGTGCCGCAAGCGCTGGCGCGGCTCGGGGACGACGAGCGCCCGGAGGTTTGGCATCAGGCCGGCGGCCAGTTGCACGAAGCAGCGGCCGCGGCGTATCGGGAGGCCGGGGTGACGGCGCGGCTGACGCCGTTCATCGAGGATATGGCGGATGCTTACGGCTGGGCCGATCTGGTGTTGTGCCGGGCCGGGGCGCTCACCATTGCCGAACTCGCCGCGGCGGGGGTCGGCGCGGTGCTGGTGCCGTTTCCGTTCGCGGTGGACGACCACCAGACCGCCAACGCCCGGTTTCTGGAGCAGGGCGGCGCAGCCTTGGTCCGCCAGCAGGCGGGTCTGGACGCCGACCGGTTGGCCGCGACCCTGCGCGCACTGCTTGGCGATCGGGCTCGCTTGCTGGCCATGGCGGCGGCGGCGCGGAACCTGGCGAAAATTGAAGCTGCCGAACAGGTGGCGCTGGCGTGCCTGGAACAGGCGCGCTCCTGAACCATGGATGCAACGAGAGTCGAGGCTGTGGATAAACCGGTATTAACGACCATTCCAGAAGCCTGGCGCGACATGCGCCGGATTCGCCATGTTCATTTCGTCGGCATCGGCGGCGCCGGTATGAGCGGCATCGCCGAGGTGTTGCTGAATCTGGGATACCGCGTGTCCGGCTCCGACCTGCGCGCCAGCGTGGTGACGGCTCGGCTGGCCAAATTGGGCGCGGCCGTCCGTCAAGGACACTCCGCCGAGCACGTCGCCAGATGCGATGCGGTGGTGATTTCCAGCGCGGTGGCCGAAGACAATCCCGAGGTGGCGGCGGCGCGGGCGGCGCGGATTCCGGTGGTGCCCCGCGCCGAGATGCTGGCCGAACTGATGCGGTTCCGCTACGGCGTCGCGGTGGCCGGCACCCACGGCAAGACCACCACCACCAGCCTGATCGCCAGCTTGTTGGCCGAGGGTGGGCTGGATCCGACCTTCGTCATCGGCGGCCGGTTGAACAGCGCTGGAGCGAACGCCCGGCTGGGCGCGGGCCGCTATCTGGTGGCCGAAGCCGACGAGAGCGATGCTTCGTTTTTGTATTTGCAGCCAATGCTGGCGGTGGTGACCAACATCGACGCCGACCACCTGTCGACCTACGGCGGCGATTTCGAGCGGTTGCGCGCGACCTTTGTCGAGTTTCTGCACCACCTGCCGTTCTACGGGCTGGCGGTGCTGTGCGCCGACGATCCGCAGGTGGGGGCGATTCTGCCGCGGATGACCCGGCCGGTGCTGACCTATGGGGTGGGGGGGGATTGCGACGTCCGGGCCACGGATATCGTCCAGGAGGGTCTGCGCACCCGGTTTCTGGCCCATTTGCCGACCCTGTCGGCGCCGCTGCCGATCATCCTGAACCTGCCGGGCCTGCACAGCGTGCTGAACGCGCTGGCGGCGATTGCGGTGGCTCACGAACTGGGGGTGTCGGAAACTGACATCCGCCGCGCCCTGCTGAATTTCCAGGGCATCGACCGGCGCTTCCAGCAACATGGCGAGTTGAAACTGCCCGAAGGCGGCCGGGCTTTGGTTATGGACGATTACGGCCACCATCCGCGGGAAATTCAGGCAGTGCTGAATGCGCTGCACGGCGCCTGGCCCGAGCGGCGGCTGGTGTTGGCGTTCCAGCCGCACCGCTACAGCCGCACCCGCGACTTGTTCGACGATTTTGCCCAGGTGCTGGCAGAGGTGGATGCCCTGGTCCTGCTGGATGTGTATCCGGCCGGGGAGAAGCCGATCGCCGGGGCGGATGGCCGCAGCCTGAGCCGGGCGATTCGGGTGCGGGGTAAGGTGGATCCGATTTTCGTCGAGCAAACCGCCGATTTACCAGCGGTGCTGCCGGGCTTGCTGCTCGACGGCGATTTGCTGCTGCTGATGGGCGCAGGCGATATCGGCGCGATGGCGGCGCAACTGGGGCGCGACGGCTTGCCGGGCGTGAGTTGAGCCAACAGGCGGGGGAAGAGAGCGGATGCAACAGACACAACGGCGGGCGGTGAGCGATCCGGCGGATTTCGGCAAGGTGGCGGTACTGATGGGCGGCTGGTCGGCGGAGCGAGCGGTTTCGCTCGTCAGCGGCCAGGCGGTGTTGAGGGCTCTGCAAGCGCGCGGCGTGGATGCGCTTGGCCTGGATGTCGACCGAGGGATTACGAAGGTGTTGGCTGCGAGCAGGTTTTGATCGGGCGTTTATCGTCCTGCATGGCCGCGGCGGCGAGGACGGGGTAATGCAGGGGGCGCTGGACCTGTTGGGCCTGCCTTACACCGGCAGCGGGGTGCTGGCCTCGGCGCTGGGGATGGACAAGCTGCGCACCAAGCAGATCTGGGTGGGAGCGGGTTTGCCGACACCACCCTGGCGCTTGATCGAAAGCGCGGCGGAATTGCCCGCCGCCGCCGCCGCGTTGGGCCTGCCGCTGGCGGTCAAGCCGGCGCGCGAGGGATCGAGCATCGGCGTCAGCCGGGTCGATGACCCTGCCCAGTTCCAGGCGGCTTGGGAACGGGCCGCCGCCTACGATTCGACGGTTCTGGTCGAGCCGTGGATTCAAGGGCGGGAATACACCGGCGGATTGCTGCAGGGAGAACCGTTGCCGCTGATCCGGATGGAAACTCCGCGCGCCTTTTACGACTACGAGGCAAAGTACCACGCGAACGATACCCGCTATCTTTGCCCCTGTGGCCTGCCCGAAGCACGCGAAGCCGAACTGCGGGAATTGGTGCGCAGGGCGTTCGCGGCGGTGGATGGCGCGGGTTGGGGCCGGGTGGATTTGATGATGGACGCTCAGGACCGTCCCTGGCTGCTGGAAGTCAACACCGTGCCT
The DNA here is from genome assembly GCA_963696515.1 of uncultured Gammaproteobacteria bacterium. Lineage (GTDB taxonomy): Bacteria > Pseudomonadota > Gammaproteobacteria > Competibacterales > Competibacteraceae > Contendibacter. Next base: position 161,059 of record CAVOKM010000018.1, on the reverse strand, counting down.
GGGATGACCGACCACAGCCTGGTGCCGATGGCGGCGCGGGTAGCGGGGTTGGGTTTCGAAGACCTGGTCTGGCGCATTCTGGAAACCAGCCTGGCGAGGCCGGGTTGAGCGGGGGATGACGATGCGACTCGAGCGGGGACGACGCCGGGGAGCGACGGCGCTCGACCGCGTGCCGACGGGCGCGGCGGAGCGATGGCGGGCCGCTTGGAAGCCGTGGCTGCGCGGTCTCGGGGTGGCGCTGGTGCTGGTGGCGGTCGGGTTCGGCCTGGAGGCCGGAGTTCGCGCGCTGCGCGAGCCGGGGGCGTTTCCCCTGCGCAAGGTGCGGGTGGAGGGAGAGTTGCGCAACCTGACGGAGGCGGACTTGCAGCCCCTCGCACGTGCTTACCTGGGCCAGAACTTCTTCGTCGCCAATCTGGACGACCTGCGCGTGGCGCTGGCCACCGATCCTTGGGTCGAGGAGGTCGCGGTGCGGCGCTGGTGGCCGGACATGGTGGAAATCCGGCTGCGCGAGCGGGTGGCTTTCGGTTACTGGGGCGGCCGGGAGGAGATGGTGGATGTGAACGGCCACCGTTTCCGCCCGGCCGCGCTGCGCCAGCCGGGGCCATGGCCGCGACTGGCTGGCCCTGAAGGCCGGGAGAAGGCGTTGATCAAGGCTTGGCGCGAGGTCCGCGCCCGGTTGGACCCGGTCGGCTTGACCCTGGTGAAGCTGACGCAGGACCAGCGGCGGGCCTGGTGGCTGACCTTCGACGGCGGCCTGGAGGTGTACCTGGGGCGCGAGCGGTTCGAGGAGCGGCTACAGCGGTTGGCGCAAGTCTATCCGCGGGTGCTGGCCGCCCAGGCCGACCGGATCGCGGTCGTGGATTTGCGCTACGGCAACGGGTTCGCCGTGCGCTGGAAAACGCCGCCGCCGGTCCCGACGGCGGGTTAGGCGGTCGCAATAAATGGAGCGGTCATGTCCAGAACAGAAGATCCGAACCTGATCGTCGGGCTTGATATCGGCACCTCCAAGGTGGTGGCGGTGGTCGGCGAGGTCTGCCCGGATGGGACGATCAAGGTGGTCGGCATCGGCGCGCACCCCGCGCGCGGGCTGAAGAAGGGGGTGGTGGTCAACATCGAGTCCACCGTCCAATCGATCCAGCATGCGGTAGACATTGCCGAGCAGATGGCGGGCTGCCAGATCCACTCGGTGTTCACCGGGATTTCCGGCAGCCACATCCGCGGGTTCAACTCCCATGGCGTCACCGCCATCAAGCGTCGGGAGGTAACCCCGGAAGATGTGGATCGGGTGATCGAAGCGGCGCGGGTGGTTGCAATTCCGGCCGACCAGAAGATTCTGCACATCCTGCCGCAGGAATTCATCATCGACGGCCAGGAAGGCATCCAGGAGCCGATCGGCATGGCCGGGGTGCGGCTGGAGGCGCAGGTTCACCTCGTCACCTGCGCGGTCAGCGCCGAGCAGAACATCCTTAAATGCGTGCGGCGCTGCGGATTGGAGGTGGACGATGTCATCCTGCAGCCGCTGGCCTCGAGCCGGGCGGTGCTGACTCCGGACGAGCAGGATCTGGGCGTTTGCCTGCTGGACATCGGCGGCGGCACCACCGATCTGGCGGTGTTCACCCACGGCGCGATCAGCCATACCGAGGTGATTCCGGTCGCCGGCAACCAGGTGACCAACGACATTGCCGTGGCTTTTCACACCGCGACCCCGGACGCTGAGGAACTCAAGATCAAGCACGCCTGCTGTCTCACGCAATTGACACGCGCGGATCAGCGGATCGAGGTGGCCGGCGTCGGCGATAGGGCGGCTCGGGCGCTGTCCAGGCTGGAACTGGCGGAAGTGGTCGAGCCGCGCTACGAGGAACTGTTTGAAGTGGTCCTGGGGAAGCTGCAACACAGCGGCTTCGAAAATCTGATCCCCGCCGGGGTGGTGCTGACGGGGGGCAGTTCCCAAATCGCTGGGATCGTTGAACTGGCCGGGGAAGTGTTGCACTTGCCGGTGCGGCGAGGTCTGCCGCGCGATGTGACGGGGCCGCCAGAGGTGGTGCGCAATCCGATTTACGCCACCGCGATGGGTTTGATGTTGTTCGGTAACGAGAACAGGCCCGGACGGCCGGGTTTGGTGTCGAGGGTGGGTCGCAAGGGATGGTGGACCCGGGTCAAGGGGTGGTTCCAGGGGAATTTCTAAACAATTGGATCGAGGAAGTGTGGGTCAAGAACCATTAATCGAGGAGAAACCATGATGTTCGAGCTGATGGATACCAAGACGGAAGAAAGCGCCGTCATTAAAGTGATTGGGGTGGGCGGCGGCGGCAGCAACGCCGTGCAGCACATGTTGAGCGCCACCATCGAGGGCGTGGATTTCATCTGCGCCAACACTGACGCGCAGGCGCTGAAAAGTTGCTCTGCGCCGGTCACCTTGCAAATGGGCGCTAATATCACCAAGGGGTTGGGGGCTGGCGCCAACCCAGATGTCGGCCGTCAAGCGGCGCAGGAGGATAGCGAACACATCCGGGAAGCGTTGCATGGCGCCGATATGGTGTTCATCACCGCGGGCATGGGTGGAGGCACCGGTACTGGCGCAGCTCCGGTGGTGGCGCAACTGGCTAAGGAGATGGGCATCCTGACCGTAGCGGTGGTGACCAAGCCATTTCCCTTCGAGGGTAAGAAGCGGATGGAAGTGGCGATGAACGGTATTCGCGAACTGGGACAAACCGTGGATTCGCTGATCACCATTCCCAACGAGAAACTGTTGACGGTGTTGGGCAAGAGCGCCAGCCTGCTGGATGCCTTCAAGGCCGCCAACGATGTGCTGCTGGGCGCGGTGCAGGGCATCGCCGAGTTGATCACCAACCCGGGGCTGATCAACGTGGATTTCGCCGACGTGCGCACCGTGATGTCCGAGATGGGCATGGCGATGATGGGCACCGGACGGGCGGTCGGCGACGGGCGGGCCCGCGAGGCGGCCGAGGCAGCCATCGCCAGTCCGTTGCTGGAGAACGTCAGCTTGTCCGGCGCCAAGGGCCTGTTGGTCAATATCACCTCGGGCATGGACCTGACCATCGGCGAATTCGATGAAGTGGGCAACACCATTAAGGAACTGGCTTCCGACGACGCCACCGTGGTGGTCGGCACGGCCATCGATCCGGATATGCGCAACGAACTGCGAGTCACTATCGTCGCCACCGGCATCGGGCAGGGTACGCCAGCCAAGTCGGCTTCCACCCGCGAGCGGGACACGGCCATTCCCCACGTCAAACTGGTACCGCAGCGGGCTGGCGGTGATGGCCATTTCCACCACGACCGGCCCAGCACCCGGCAGAAGGCCGTCGGCGATGGTCTGAGCGAGCGGGAACGCGTTGACCCGGAGGAGTACCTTGACATCCCGGCGTTCCTCCGCCGGCAGGCCCTGGGCCGGCCGGCGGATTGAACCTTCTTGGTTTAACTCTCTGATTGATCAGATTTTCGAGGGGTGGGTGAACCACAACCGTTGGCTGAATGACTGGAGCGATGGCTTTCGCAACTTAACAACAATTTAAGTTGCGAAAGAGAAACAAGTTGCATTATCGCTACGAGTTGCGGTATCTTTGTCGCAACGCAAGTTGACGTGGCGGTTGCCGACTGGCCATCTGGGCAGTATGAGCCCAGAGGCAGGTTGGCCGGTCCGCAACCCGGACCGCGCGGCGTACCGCGACGCCACGCTCCAGTTAAATCGACGTGTTGGGGGACCTAACATGATTAGGCAGCGAACCTTGAAAAACGCTATCCGGGCGACCGGCGTCGGCTTGCACACCGGCGATAAGGTCTATTTGACATTGCGGCCCGCGGCTCCCGATGCCGGCATCGTGTTCCGTCGGGTCGATCTGCCCGAACCGGTCGAAATCAAGGCCTGCCCGCGTCATGTGGGCGATACCCAACTGTCTACCTCGCTGGTCAAGGACAAGGCCCGTATTTCCACCGTCGAACACCTGCTGTCGGCGTTCGCTGGGCTGGGCATTGATAATGCCTATGTTGATGTGAGCGCCCCCGAGGTGCCGATCATGGACGGCAGCGCCGGTCCCTTCGTGTTTCTGATTCAGTCGGCGGGTATCCAGGAGCAAAGCGCGCCCAAGCGCTTTATACGCATCAAGCGGCCGGTCGTGGTCGAGGAGGGTGATAAATGGGCGCGGTTCGATCCCTTCGACGGTTTCAAGGTGGAGTTCACCATTGCCTTTGATCATCCGCTGTTCAAGGGCCGCAACCAGCACGCGGTGGTGGATTTCTCGACCACCTCCTTCGTCAAGGAAGTCAGCAGGGCACGCACCTTTGGTTTCATGCGCGACCTCGAATATCTGCGGGAACGGCGGCTGGCGCTGGGCGGTACGCTGGATAACGCGATCGTGGTGGACGATTACCGCATTCTCAACGAGGACGGCCTGCGCTACGAGGACGAGTTCGTCAAGCACAAAATTCTTGACGCCATCGGCGATCTGTACCTGCTCGGCCGCAGCCTGATCGGCGCGTTCACCGGCTACAAGTCCGGCCATGCACTGAACAATCGGCTGCTGCGCGAACTCCTGGCCGATAAAGCCGCCTGGGAAGAAATCACCTTCAGCGACGAACGGCTGGTCCCGATCTCCTACCTGCAACCAGCCCAGGCGACGCGCTGAATCATCCCGTCGCCGATTTTCCACGAGTTCCCCTCCGACACGGCTTCCCGGCGATCCCGGGAGGCCGTTCTTTGTTATAGGCGCGGTGTCCCTTCCCGTGCGCGAATGCGCCTCGGGGAATACTGGCGCTCCCGGGTCGCCGCGCAAAAACCCAGCCCCTGGAGTATCATGGCGCCCATTTGCATTGAGCGACAAAGCAAAAGGCTCACGATTCATGAACATTCTGAAGACAATCTTTGGCAGCCGCAACGACCGCGTGATCCGCCGGATGGGTAAGGCGGCGGACCGGATCAACGCCCTGGAACCGGGCTTCGCGGCGTTGAGCGACGCGGACCTGCGCGCGAAGACCGAAGAATTCAAGAACCGCCTGGCGAAGGGCGAGCAGGTGGACGCACTGCTGCCGGAAGCGTTCGCGGTAGTGCGCGAGGCCAGCAAGCGCACCCTGGAGATGCGGCATTTCGATGTCCAGTTGATCGGCGGCATGGTGCTGCATGAGGGCAAGATCGCCGAAATGCGCACCGGTGAGGGCAAGACCCTGGTGGCGACGCTGCCGGTTTATCTGAATGCATTGACCGGCAAGGGCGTTCACGTGGTCACGGTCAACGACTATCTGGCGCAGCGCGACGCCGACTGGATGGGACAGATCTACCAATTCCTGGGGATGAGGGTTGGAGTGGTAATTGCCGGCATGAGTCCCGACGAGAAGCGCGCCGCCTACGGTGCCGACATCACCTACGGCACCAACAACGAATACGGTTTCGATTACCTGCGCGACAACATGGCTTTCGGCCTGGAGCAGAAGGTGCAGCGGCCGTTGCATTACGCACTGGTGGACGAAGTGGACTCGATCCTGATCGACGAGGCACGCACCCCGCTGATCATCTCCGGCCCGGCCGAGGAAAGCTCCGAACTCTATCGCAAGGTCAACGAGATCGTGCCACGCCTGACCCGTCAGAAGGAAGAGGAGGGACCGGGCGATTACTGGGTGGATGAAAAAACCAAGCAGGTCTACCTGACCGAGGCCGGCCACGAACAGGTCGAGGATCTGTTGCTGGAAGTTGGACTGCTGCGCGAAGGCGATAGTCTGTACGATGCAGCCAACCTCGGCGTGTTTCACCATCTCAACGCCTGTCTGCGGGCGCACGCGCTGTTTCATAAAGACGTGGAGTACATCGTCCGCGATGGCGAAATCATCATCGTGGACGAGTTCACCGGCCGCACCATGCCGGGCCGGCGTTGGTCGGATGGTCTGCATCAGGCCATCGAGGCCAAGGAAGGGGTGCCGATCCAGGCCGAGAATCAGACCCTCGCTTCAATCACCTTTCAGAACTACTTCCGCCTGTACCAGAAACTGGCTGGCATGACCGGCACCGCCGACACCGAAGCCTTCGAGTTCCAGCAGATCTATGGTCTGGAAGTGATCGTGGTGCCCACCCATCTGAAGATGATCCGCGAGGACAAGGGCGATCTGGTGTTCCTCACTCCGCCGGAGAAGTTCGAGGCGGTGCTGGACGATATCCGCGACTGCCGAAAGCGTGGCCAACCCACCCTGGTGGGCACTACCTCCATCGAGGTGTCGGAGCTGTTATCCGGCCTGCTGTCCAAGGAGAAGATTCCCCATCAGGTACTGAACGCCAAGCAGCACGAGAGAGAGGCGGAAATCATTGCCCAGGCCGGCCAGCCGGGCGCCGTAACCATCGCCACCAACATGGCCGGGCGCGGCACCGACATCGTGCTGGGCGGCAACCTGCAAGCCGAACTGAAGGCCATGGGCACCGAAATCGGGGAAGTGGACCGCGAAGCAGCGCGAAGGGGCTGGCAGCAGCGGCACGAGCAGGTGGTGGCGGCCGGTGGCCTGCATGTCATCGGGACCGAACGCCACGAATCGCGGCGCATCGACAACCAGTTGCGCGGTCGGTCCGGCCGGCAGGGCGATCCCGGCTCCAGCCGGTTTTATCTGTCGCTGGAGGACAATCTGCTGCGCATCTTCGCCTCCGACCGGGTGGCGGGACTGATGCAGAAGCTGGGCATGGAAAAGGGCGAAGCCATCGAGCATCCCTGGGTGACCAAGGCGATTGAAAACGCCCAGCGCAAGGTCGAGGCCCACAACTTCGACATTCGCAAGAACCTGCTGGAATTCGATGACGTCGCCAACGACCAGCGTAAGGTCATGTATCGCTGGCGCAACGAGTTGATGGAGGCCGAGGATGTATCGGCCACCCTGAAGGACATGCGCGCCGAGGTGCTCAAGCAGGTGATCGATCCGTTTATCCCGCCGCAGAGCCTGGAGGAGCAATGGAACGTGGCCGGGGTGGAGGAGGCGCTGGAGCGGGAGTTTGGCTTGCAACTTCCGGTTCGCTCCTGGCTGGACGCCGATCCCAATCTGCATGAGGAACCGCTGCGGGAGCGGATTCACACCGAACTGGAACGGGTCTACGACGCCAAGGAAACCCAGGTGGGCACGCCCTGGATGCGGCAATTTGAAAAGGCGGTGCTGCTGCAGGTGCTGGATAGCCACTGGCGGGAGCATCTGGCGGCGATGGATTATTTGCGCCAGGGGATTCATTTACGCGGCTACGCCCAGAAAAATCCCAAGCAGGAGTACAAGCGCGAGGCCTTCGAGATGTTCCAGGCGTTGGTGCAGCGCATCCATCAGGAAGCGGTCGGATTTCTGGTCCGGGCGCAATTCCAGACCGAGCCGACACCGATCCCCGAGCCGCGCCGTCCCGCGCCCGCCGCGCTTCATTTCGTCCATGCCGAAGCGCCGGCGCTGGCGGAAGGGGAGGCCGAAGACGACGGTTCGGGCAACGAGATTCGTCAACAACAGGAAGAAGTGGCCCATACCCCTTTTGTGCGCGAAGGCCGCAAAATCGGTCGCAACGAACCCTGTCCCTGCGGCTCGGGCAAGAAGTACAAGCATTGTCATGGCCAGTTGGACTGAGAGGGATTCGTACATGGAACCGCTGGCTGTTGCTGGCATTCGTCTGGGGACGACGTGCGCCGGCATCAAATATCCTGACCGCCGCGATCTGGTGGTGATCGAAGCGGCGGCTGGAACCCGGGCCGCCGCCGTGTTCACCCGCAATGCGTTTTGCGCCGCGCCGGTCATCGTGGCGCGGGCGTATCTGGCGGTCGCCAGTCCCCGCTATCTGGTAATCAATACCGGCAACGCCAACGCCGGCACCGGTCGGCAAGGGTTGGTGGATGCCGAGGCGACTTGCCGGGCGCTGGCGGAACGGGCCGGTTGCAGATCACAGGAGGTACTGCCGTTTTCCACCGGGGTCATCGGTGAACCATTGCCGCTGTATCGGCTGGTGACGGGATTGCCGGCTGCGCTGGCGGCGCTGCGCCCGGACGGTTGGAACGACGCCGCCCACGGTATCATGACCACCGACACCCGGCCCAAGTGGGCGTCGCGGCGGCTGAAAATCGACGGGCGGGAAGTGACGGTGACTGGCATCGCCAAGGGCGCCGGCATGATTTGCCCGGATATGGCCACCCTGTTGGCTTTCGTCGCCACCGACGCCGACGTGAATCAGACGTTGCTACAACAGATTCTGACCGACGTGGTCGCCGAGACCTTCAACGCCATCACCGTGGACGGCGACACCTCCACCAACGACGCCTGTATGTTACTGGCGACCGGCCAGTCCGGGGCGAGCGCGCCGGTGGCGGGCGAGGATTACGAGCGTTTCGCCGCTGCGGTGCGCGAGGTCTGCATCGACCTGGCGCAGGCCATTATCCGCGACGGCGAGGGCGCGACCAAGTTCATCACCGTGCGGGTTGAGGGTGGCCGCGACGCGGCCGAGTGCCGGCGGGTCGCCTACACCATTGCCCATTCGCCGCTGGTCAAAACCGCCTTCTTCGCATCCGATCCCAACTGGGGCCGGATTCTGGCGGCGGTGGGTCGGGCCGGCTTGACCGAACTCGACCTGGAACGGATCATCATCCATCTGGATGAGGTGTGTATCGTCCGCGACGGCGGCCGCGCCCCAGGATACACGGAAGAACAGGGTCAGCAGGTCATGGCGCGCCCCGAGATCGCCATCCGGGTCGCACTGGGCCGGGGCGAGGCCATGGCGCGGATCTGGACCACCGACCTCTCTTTTGACTACGTGCGTATCAACGCCGAGTACCGGACGTGAGCGCCGCACCACCAGCCGTCCACGTGGCGGTGGGCATCGTCGCCGACTCGACCGGGGCGATACTGATCGCCCGCCGGCCCGACCACGCCCATCAGGGAGGGCTGTGGGAATTTCCTGGTGGCAAGGTGGAGGCGGATGAAGCGGTGATAGCGGCGCTGCGGCGCGAGTTGCATGAAGAACTCGGCATCGCGGTGCAGGCTGCCGAGCCACTGCTCCAAGTTCGACATGCATATCCTGATAAAACCGTGTTGCTGGATGTCTGGCGGGTGACGGCCTGGCGTGGCGAACCGCACGGTCGGGAAGGTCAGCCGCTGACATGGGCATCCCCGGCGAAGTTGGCCGATTTCGCCTTTCCCGCCGCCGACGGACCGATCATCGCGCGGTTGCGCCTGGCCTGGGATCAAAGCGCGCAGCAGGCCAGTTCGAAGGGAATGTCGTCCGTGCTTTGAATCGCCCGGCGGTTAGGGTCCGGCTGTTCGAGGAAGTGGATCGTGAAGCGATGACGGCCGCCGCTGATTTCCGGGAAGAGTGCCACGTCGTGCGAAAGAAACACCCGGATGATCTGGTGGGGTACGTTGCTGTCGAGGCTGCGCTGAAAAAAGCCCCGATATGCGATCTCAGGCCGTGAGATGGCGCTGTCGCGGATCAGACGGAGAATCAGCCCGACGGCGTCCCACAGGGGCGTGAAGGGCGTCAACCATTCCCGCAGGTGACCGGCGCGGACCTCGGGAACCTGATGCAACCAGTGGTGGAGCCCCGGCAGGTCAAACTGGCTGGCGCCGCCCGGCGCCTGACTCCGTTTGTGAATGGCGTTCAGAAAATCGGTTTGCCGCACGGTCTCCAGCACCGAACTGTCCAACCGATGAATGCTGCCGATGGCCGAGCCTATTTCCGCCAGCACCCGATCCAGAGTGGCGATATCCACGTTGGGATTTAGTCGCAGTCGGTTCAAAGTGGCGGCGTGTCGTTCCAGTTCCTTAAGCAGGTCCCTCTTGAATTCATTGCGTCCGGTCAGGGCCAGGATGTCGAAAAGGCCTTGCAGCGCCGCGCGGCTGGCCCAGGTCGGGGCCTCGGCGATGCTGCGATTGACCTGCTGGAACAGAAATTCGAGGCGCAACAAGGAACGGACGCGTTCGTTGAGCGGCTGTTCGTAGCAGACGGTCTGGGGCACGATAGTCCTCGCGGACGCGGTCATCGTCGGTGGTTTGGAACCAGACTCGCGGGCGTTGTCCGCCCTGGCAGTTGTCGCGAAGGTGCTATCTTTGATCATCCGCTCATCTGCTCATCGCGCCTGAGCGGCGGCCAGGGTCAAGTAATGCCGGTGCAGGACGGCGACCTGGTGATCCAGCTTCGCCAGATCGCCAGCGTTATCCACGATTTCGTCCGCCAGCGCGAGCCGCTGATCGCGGCGGGCCTGGGCTGCCAGGATTTGGTGGGCCTGGGTTTCGTCAATCCCATCGCGCGCCATGATCCGGCGAATCTGCTCATCTTCCGGCGTATCCACCACCAACACCCGGTCGACCAGATCGGTCATCACGGTTTCCACCAGCAAGGGAATGACCACCAGGCAGTAAGGGGTTGTAAGACCGGCAATCCTCTCCAGGGCCAGGGCGCGGATGCGCGGGTGCAGGATCGCCTCGAGCCGTCGACGGCCATCGGGGTCGGCGAACACCTGCTCGCGCAGGCGACCGCGTAGCAACCGACCGTCATCATCGAGGCAGTCCGAGCCGAAATCAGCCACGATCTCCGCCAGCGCCGGCTGGCCGGGTTCGACCAGCTCGCGGGCGAGCTGGTCGGTGTCGATAACCGGCGCGCCATGTTGCGCAAACCGGTCGCTGACGGTCGTCTTGCCGCTGCCGATGCCGCCCGTTAGGCCGACGACCAGCACGGTTCAGAGTCCCAGCCAATTCAAATAAGCGCGGTTGATCGGTTCGCCCCAAAGCAGCGCGATCCAGCCGGCGGCGGCGAGAAACGGGCCGAACGGCATCGGTATCCTCCGGTCCCTGCCGCGTAACAGGATTAGCGCCAAGCCGAACATCGCTCCCACCAGCGACGATAGGATAACGATGGTGACCAGATACTGCCAGCCGGTCCAGGCGCCAAGCGCCGCCAGCAGTTTGAAATCGCCATGCCCCATCCCTTCCTTGCCGGTCAGCAGGCGGAAAACCTGATACACCGACCAGAGCGACAGGTAGCCGGCCATAGCGCCAATGACTGAGCTGGGCAGGTCGGCGAACAGCCCAAACAGGGCCGCGGCCAACCCGAGCCAAAGCAAGGGCAGGATCAGATCATCGGGCAGGAGTTGGCAGCGAAAATCGATCATGCTCGCCGCCAGCAGAATCCAGGTGAAGACCAGCGCCGCCGCTGCCGGCCAACCGAAGCCAAATTTCCAGGCGACGATGCCGGCCAGAATGCCGCTCGCCGACTCCACCAAGGGGTACTGGATACCGATCGCCGTGCCGCAGTGAGCGCAGCGGCCGCGCTGTCGCGCATAGCTGAACAGCGGGATGTTCTCCATCGCCCGGATAAGATGACCGCAGTGCGGGCATTGCGAACGCGGCCCCCACAAGCTCAGGGCGGGTTGACCGGCGTTCAGGTCTGCCTGCCCCAGCAGTTCCGCGCACTGCGTCCGCCATTCCCGTTCCATCATCAACGGTAAGCGGTATATAACGACATTCAAAAAGCTGCCGACGATCAGGCCCAGCACCACGGCCAAGATGACGAACAACGTCGGTGAATCGACCAGCAGTTGCAATGGGGCCATCGCGCGGTTACCGTCAAACCGCGGAAGCCAGTTTGAAGATCGGCAAGTACATGGCGATCACCAGGGTGCCGACTACGACAGCCAGGAAGGCCATCAGCATTGGCTCGATCATCGTGGTCAGCGTATCCACCTTTTGGTCCACTTCCGCCTCGTAGAAATCCGCCACCTTGGCCAGCATGTCGCCGAGCGATCCCGCTTCCTCACCGATTGCCACCATCTGAATCACCATGTCAGGGAAAAGAGTGCTTTGGCGCATGGCGAAATTCAGTTGCTGGCCGATGGACACGGAGTCGCGCATTTGCATCACTGCTTTTTCGTAAACGTAGTTGCCGGTGGCCCCAGCCACGCTGACCAGGGCGTCCACCAGCGGTACGCCACCGCTGAACAGGGTGGACAGGGTGCGGGCGAAGCGGGCATTCGCCGAGGTGGCGACCAGATCGCCGATCAGGGGGAGTTGCAGGACCATGCGGTCCAGCCATTGGTAGAAAGTTCGCGAGCGTTTGCGCGCTTCCAGGAAGCCGACGATGGCGACGACGGGTCCGCCAAGAATCAGATACCAGTACTTCTGGAATACACCGGAAAGCTCGATGACGAACTTGGTCAGCGCTGGCAGTTCCGCGCCGAAGCCCTTGAATAAATCCTCAAAGGTCGGAATGACAAAGATCAGCAGGATGGCGGTAACAACAAAGGCGAACACCAGCACGATGGCCGGATAGGTGAGGGCCTTTTTAACCTTGGCCTTCAGCGCCTCGGACTTTTCCAGATAGGTTGCGATCTTGTCGAGCAGTACTTCCAATACGCCCGCTTCCTCGCCGGCATGCACCAAACTGCAGTACAAGATCATTGAAGTACAGATGGTATTTGCCCATGGCCTTGGAGAGGGAGGTGCCGCTTTCCACCTCGGACTTGATACCGAGAATGAGTTCCTTGACCTTGGACTTGCGGTTGCTGTTGCCGACCATGTCCAGCGCCTGCACCACGGCGATGCCAGAACCGAGCATGGTGCACAGTTGGCGGGTGAAGAGCATGATGTCCTTCGGCACGATCTTGTCGCCGAAGGTGAACAGGGGCTTGGCTTTTTTTCTGACCCGCAATGGCAGGATGCCCTGCCGGCGCAGTTCGGCCTTGATTAGATTCTGGTTGGCCGCTCGCAATTCGCCCTTGACCCGAACGCCCCGTTTGTCGGTGCCTTCCCACTTGAAGGTTGGTTCCTCTTCCTTCTTTTTGGCTTTCGCCAGCGTTGGTTGTTTAGCCACGACCGTTATTCCGTCGTTACTCGGTTGATTTCTTCGAGACTGGTCAGCCCGATACGGACCTTATTTAGCCCGGACCGGCGCAAGTCGTTGATGCCTTCTCGGCGCGCCTGTTCGGCGATCTGCAGCACGTTGCCATTCTCCATGATGATGCGGCCGATTTCTTCGGAAACCGGCATGACTTCGTAGACGCCAACCCGACCTTTGTAACCATGGCTGCATTGGTCGCAACCGACGGCTTTGTAGAGAGTCAGTTCCTTTAGTTCATCCTGACGGAAGCCCTGATTGATCAATTCCTCCGGCGGGATGCGAACTTCTTCCTTGCAGTGGAGGCACAGCCGGCGCGCCAGTCGCTGGGCGATGATGAGGGTCACGCTGGAGGCGATGTTATAGGGCGCCACGCCCATACTTGCTAAGCGGTTGAGGGTCTGCGGCGCGCTGTTGGTATGCACGGTAGATAGCACCATATGGCCGGTCTGAGCGGCCTTGATGGCAATTTCGGCGGTTTCCAGATCGCGGATCTCTCCGACCATGATGATGTCCGGGTCCTGACGCAGGAAGGCGCGCAGAGCGTTGGCGAAGGTCATCCCGACCTTGGGGTTGACATTGACTTGATTAATGCCGGTCAGGTTGATTTCCACCGGATCCTCGGCGGTGGAGATGTTGACGGTGGGGGTGTTCAGAATGTTGAGAGCCGTGTAAAGCGAGACCGTTTTGCCGCTGCCAGTCGGGCCGGTGACCAGCACCATGCCCTGCGGCTTGTGGATGGCCTTGAGGAACAGTTCCTTCTGATGATCCTCGTAGCCCAGGGCTTCGATGCCTATCTGGGCGCTGGAGGGATCGAGCAGGCGCATGACCACCTTTTCGCCCCACATCGTCGGCAGGGTGTTGACGCGAAAATCGATGGCCCGCTGCTTGGTCAGATAAAGCTTGACGCGCCCGTCCTGCGGCACTCGGCGCTCGGCGATGTCGAGTTGGGCCATGATCTTGAGACGGGCGGCCATGCGCGGCGCCATGGAAACCGGCGGTTTATACAATTCGTCCAGCATGCCGTCCTGGCGCAGGCGAACCCTGTAAGTTTTTTCGTATGGTTCGAAATGGATGTCCGATGCGCCGCGGTTGATGGCCTGCAGGATAACCTGGTTGATGAAACGCACGACCGGCGCGTCCTCGGTTTCGGTATGGGTCAGAGTTTCAACTTTCGATACCGCATCGGCCTCGCCGCTGAAGTCAAGATCACCAACTTCGCTATCACTCATGCTCGTCGCTGGAGCTTCGAGCGCGGTTTCGAGGGCTTTGCCGAGCTGGAGTTCGCTGACGACGACCGGGTCGATGTCCATTCGGGTCTGGAACTTGATGTCCTCCAGCGCCCGATGGTTGGTGGGATCGATGACGCCCACGTAAAGACGGCTCCCCCGTTTGTACAAGGGCAGGGCGTGGTGCAGGCGAAGCAGCTTTGCGTCGACCAGACGCACGAGGGCTGCATCAATATCCAGGGCGTCTATATCGAACAGCGGCAGGTTGAAGCTGCGCGCGGCGATGCGGGCGATGTCCTTGTCGCGTGCCAGCTTGTTTTCGACCAGGTAGGCGACGAAGGGAAGATTGTTTTTACGAGCCTGTTCGGTTGCCTTGATCGCGGCAGCTTCGTCGAGCAAATGGTTCTGTACGAGTTGGCGAGCGAGGCCAATTAACTGACTGCCGGGCTGGCTAATGACATTGCTGGGATTGGTAGCCATGGTTTATCCATGATGTAAGGTCTTGGACGGTCCAAGTCTGTCGTCCGCCGAACAGCCTAACTTTAGATCATGTTGAAAACCATGAAAAGAGGCAGGCGGGATGGGACGGGCGGGCGCTATCATCATGTGGTCAGGGTAACATAAGGTCAGGGTAATTGGCCGCCTTACCGGATCGATTTGCATGGGAAGGCGGTCGATCCAATGATACACATTTTTTACCATTATAGCGCCCTTATAACGCCGTTGCTCTGAGCGATGCAGCGTCGTTCGCCGGAAGGCAAGTCGGCCGCTATGCCAGGCTTGGACCATCAAAAGCTAAGTCAGGTCATGAGGGGAGTGGAATCATGGCGACCAAAACGGTGACCGTGAGCGTGTTGGGATTTTTGGAAAAAGATCGCCGGATGATCCGCAACATCCTGATCATTGGCCGGCGGCAAGGATCAGATCTTCCAGTTGGCGCTCGGCAACCACGAATCGGCCGATAGGGTGATCTTCAACACCGACGATCCATCGGCGATGATGGTCTGGAATGAATTCCGGCAAGTCTTCCCGGAAAACTGGGTGGTGCTGGCCTCGGCAGCGCCGGTGTTTGAATCGGACAACGACTGCATCAAGCGACCGCTGATCGCCAGCAGTTGCATGGGATTTTGGCGCTGGGGTAGCCGTCGAAGGCTCTCGCGCCCGGGCAGCCCCAATTCGAAATGCTCAAGAAGAGCTTTCTATTTAGTCACTTGGCGGCCGCTCATCTGGAAATGATCATCGAATTGGCGCGGATGCTGGCATTGCCAGCCCAGAAGGTTGTGTTCAAGTAAGCCGATGCGGACGAGGAGATGCTTGTAGTGCTGAATGGCCGTCTGAAAATCAACCTTGCCAACCGGGAGGGGCGGGAAATCGTGCTGGGCGTGCTTTGGCCGGGTGTAATTTTTTCGGAAATCGCCATGCTCGATGGCCGGGGCCGTTCAGCGACCGCGAGCACCCTGAAGCTCTGCGAACTTCAGGGAATTCATCGCAAGGATTTCTTGCCGTTCCTGGAGCAGGACTCCGAGGCGGCGGCGGATCTGATCTCGGTGCTGGCTTTGTGGTTGCAGCTCATCACCGAACAAATGGCAGAACTCATCCCCGAGGAGGATGTCTTGCCCTGATGCAATTGCTGGAGCGGCAACCGGCGAGGATTGGTGCAACGGCTCTTGCGGCCATGGCGACAAACGGGTTAGCGTTACTACTTGCTATCATCACCAATTTACACCGTTCCGAGCGACCGCCTCGGCGGCGTGGAAGGCAGCTAACAGGGGGACACTCATGGAACTCGCATGCCTGGACCTGGAAGGGGTCCTGGTTCCGGAAATCTGGATCAACGTCGCCGAGCGCACCGGCATCGAGACCTTAAGGCTCACCACCCGCGACATTCCCGATTACGATCAACTGATGCGGCGGCGATTGGCGCTTCTCGAACTGCATGGCCTGAGACTGTCCGACATTCAACGGGTGATCGCTGGCATGGGGCCGATGGAAGGAGCGTGGGAGTTTTTAGACTGGCTGCGCGAGCGATTCCAGGTGGTGATCCTGTCGGATACCTATTACGAGTTCGCCATGCCCCTGATGCGGCAGCTCGGCTGGCCGACTCTGTTCTGCCATCGCCTGGAAGTCGTGGATGATCGGGTCGTCAACTACACTTTGCGGCAGGCCGATTCCAAGCGAGCTGCGGTGCGGGCGTTTCACAGTCTGAACTTCCGAGTGATCGCTGCCGGCGACTCTTATAACGATACCGCCATGTTAGCCGAGGCCGAGGCCGGAATTTTATTTCGCCCACCGCAAAACGTGATCGACGAATTCCCGCAGTTCCCGGTGGCCCAAACTTTTGAGGAAATGCGCGAGGAATTCCGCAAAGCCAGCGCACGCCCAGTCTAAACAGACGCCTAAGTCAGCAGAGAGTATGAAAAAATGAACAATAGCGATTGCCTGTCAAGACCCGGCAGCCATACCGCATTCACCTCTGGAGTATTAACATCTTTCTTGGGGGTTAATAAGGGGAACCTCCCGCCTGTCAGGCAATTTCAGATTATCCCCCTGTTCGGTGCTTCCTGGGGCGCTATCTGTCCCTTGCTGATCTGCTATGGTTTGGTAATGAAGCAGCCGGATAAGGTTATCCATCAATTGGATAATTTCCGGAAGCAATCATGGCTACAAGACAATGCCAGCTTGCTTTTTGATCCATTTCCACCCAAACAACTCCCTGTTTTGTTGGGCATACTTATTTCGGCCGAGCTGCAATTAAATCCCTGCGATATCACTGATCCCCTATAATTGCCTGAGGCCTAGTTGTTTTGAGGGAACTGCTGGAGATATGCTTAGACAAGGATTTCATTATAAATATTCGACTACAGCGCCAACTCCCTTACCCGACGTTCACCGTTGGCCCGGTAAACGTGCTGAATGACGACTTCAATGCCTTCATCAGCGATTGATCGAAGATTTGTTTTGATGCAGTTGTGGCATAGTCAAAAATTCCAACGTTGATGCGGGCATTTGAAATCGATGGGGCTGCTTATTAAGATGGTCTTTTTTCATAAATTCCTTTAATGAAATTTATTGAATATAATATGCGCGAGTGGGAATATAAGGCTTGCCAAGTTCTGAATTAATGTCAGAATAAGTAATTCTGGATTATCCGAATCAAATTGCGAGAAAAATACCCAAGTCAGCCAGTGAAATCATGAGCTGACGCTTATGAAATATTTAGTAATCTGTCGTTGGAGCAAGAGAATGATTATTTCCAAATCAACAATAATATCGTGAAGAATTATATGTCCATGAATTTCCCTCCTCCTTATAATATTAATGAGCATGGCGTTGCAGTACGCCTATGTGAATACATTTGGAAATGAAATAACAAGGCCACCATGGGATATGGATCCATCTTGGCTCATGGATGCGATATCCAAACTGGACAGAAATCAGGATTTTCTATCAAGAATGATGGCGGAAGGTGAGAAGCGGCCGAAGAATTATATTTCTTAAAATCAGTTTTTTACATCATATTGTTAGCCGCCCGGAATAACGCCGGGGGGTGAATTCAAACTTTTCCGATCCCCTGCATACCACAAACATCCGTCATGCAGTCCGAATTCGTCAATGCCCTGTTTGCCTGGGTTGCTGCCCATCCAGGCTGGATGAGTTTTGTCATTTTCATCACCGCGGCGGCGGAATCGCTGACCATCGTCGGCGTCATCATCCCAGGCGCCTTAGTCATGTTCAGCTTGGGCGCGTTGATCGGTTTGGGGCATTTGGAATTCTGGTCGGCATACTGGTGGTCGGCGATTGGCGCGGTCGTGGGCGACGCCATCAGCTTCTGGATCGGCCGGGTGTTCCATCAGGGCGTGCGCAGGGTCTGGCCCTTTACCAAGCACCCCGAGATGATTAACCGCAGCGAGGAGTTTTTTCGCAAGCACGGCGGCAAGGGCGTGCTGTTCGGGCGCTTTTTCGGGCCGGTGCGAGGCACCATTCCGACCGTGGCCGGGATGATGGATATGACCTGGCGAAATTTCATGATCGCCAACGTGGCGTCGGCGATTTTGTGGGCCCCGGCCTATCTGGTGCCCGGCATGGCCTTCGGCGCCTCGCTGGACATCGCTTCGCGGGTCGCGGGAAGGCTGGTGGTGCTGATCCTTGTAATTGTTGCGGTGCTGTGGGTCACGACTTGGCTGGTGAAACATCTGGTGCGACTGTTTCAGGCCCACGCCGCCGATTGGATGCCACGGTTTTTCAACTGGAGTCGGGGCCGGCGCTTCATCGGTCCGATTAGTGCTTCGCTGCTGGACCCCGCCAAAGGCGAGGTGCGTGGGCTGGCGTCGCTGGCGGCGGTGCTGCTGGGCAGTATCGTTTTGATCAGTCTGAGTCTGAGCGCGGCGGGCCAACATCTCCCCAATGGCCTGGACCAGAGTCTCTACCATTTCTTCCAGGAATTGCGCACACCATGGGCCGACGCCCTGATGGTGTTTACCGCCGAACTGGGCGATTATCAGGTGACGCTACCCGTCAGCCTGGTGGTGTTCGGTTGGCTGATCTGGCGGCGCAACCACTCCGCGGCCTGGCACTGGCTGGCGGCGCTGGGTTTCGGTATGGCCACAAATCTATTGTTCAAGGGTCTGCTGCCGGTGTCCAGCCCGGCCGAGGTTTCGGAGGGCGTGGTGGGCTATTCATTTCCATCCATTCACGCCACCTTCAGCACCCTGGTGTTCGGCTTTCTGGCGGTGCTGGTCGCCCGCGAGATCTCGCTGGCCCGGCGTTGGATCGTCTATCTGGCGGCGGCGTTTATGATCGTGCCGATCGCCTTTGCCCGGCTGTATCTGGGCATCCATTGGCTGACCGACACCTTGGCGGGACTCTGTCTGGGTTTGATTTGGGTGGCGGCGCTCGGATTAGCCTACAACCATCATGCTACGGCGTCCCTGAACTGGCGAGGATTGCTGGCCTCCAGCGTCATCGTGTTGCTAGCGACCGACCTGCTGCACGTCAGCTTTGACTATCGCCAGGATTTGCAGCGCTATATGCCGCAAACCACCGAATATGCGCTGGCCCGCGCCGCATGGTTGGAACGGGACTGGCGGCGGTTGCCTCAACAGCGTCGGGATTTCGGAGGTCACCGTCGGCAGGATTTTGTGATGCAATGGGCCGCCTCGCGGGAGGAGCTGGAGAAGCGGTTGCTGCAAGCTGGCTGGCAACCCGCCCCGCCGATTGATTTGAAGAGCATGCTGCTGTGGCTGAGTCCGCAGGTGGAATTACGGGAATTGCCAGTGTTGCCGCAAACCCACGAGGGCAGCGAGGACGGTCTAACCCTGGTGCGCTATGGAGATGGCTCTAACTCACGCTGGCTGTTGCGTTTTTGGGATGTCGGCGCACGGCTGCGGGAAGGAGGACAGCCGATATGGGTGGGCAGCGTCAGCCGGCAGAAGTTGGAGCCGCGCATGGGGTTGTTCACTTTCGCCGTGGACGATCCACAGATCCGCGCCCCGACGAATTTGCTGGCGCTCGCCTGGCAAGGATTGCATACCCGAGTGGTGAGGGGGAGCAATCCCAACGAGCGGATTACCCTAATCGCCGATTAGGAATCCATGCGATCCCCCTTCCGGAGCGGAAGAGGGGTTGGATTGAGGGAGGTTCGAACCGATGAGGGATAAACCATGTTATTGAGAGTTGAGACATCCTGTCTGTTGGTGGTGGATATCCAGGAGCGGCTGATGCCGGCGATTCACCAAGCCGACCAGGTGATCGCCCATGGCGCTTGGTTGATCCGGATTGCCCAACGCATGGGCGTGCCGGTGTTGGCTTCGGAACAATATCCGCAAGGTCTGGGACCTACGGTGTCCGAGATTCGCGAGTTGCTGCCGGCGGACGCTTTCATGACAAAGACCCATTTTTCCTGCGCAGCCGAACGGGGCTGCATGCGGCGCATCGACGCGCTCGGTCGCGAGCAGATCATCGTGATCGGGTCGGAGGCGCACGTGTGTGTGTTGCAGACCGCGCTTGATCTGCGAGCGGCAAGCAAGGAGGTCTATCTGGTCGCCGATGCGGTATCCTCGCGCTCGCCGCACGACGTAGACCTGGCGCTGGAACGGATGCGCGACGAGGGCGTGCGCATCGTCAGCCGCGAGATGGTGGTTTTCGAGTGGCTGCGCCAGGCCGGTACCGACGGCTTCCGCGAGATCAGCCGCGATTTTTTACGCTGAGCATAATTTCGCAATCGTGGAGCGGCCTTGGCCGCAATTCCGCTATCGCGGCCAAGGCCGCTCCCGCAAAACCTTTTACTCGAACTGGTCGGTTAAACCTTATGGCCCGTTATTATTCACCTGTCCCGCGCCGTCCCTGCGTCGCAGTCGGCGTCGGTTCCGTTGTGGTGGGCGGAGACGCGCCCATCGTGGTGCAATCCATGACCAACACGGATACCGCCGATGTCACCGTAACGGTCGCCCAGATTGCCGATCTCGCGCGGGCCGGCTCGGAACTGGTGCGCGTTACCGTAAACAACGAGGAAGCCGCCGCCGCCGTGCCGCTGATCCGCGAACGGCTGGAGGCGCGGGGCGTCCATGCGCCGTTGATTGGCGATTTTCATTTCAACGGCCACCGGCTGCTAAGCAAGTTTCCAGCCTGCGCCGAGATGCTCGACAAATACCGCATCAATCCAGGCAATGTCGGACGGGGCAGGAAGAAGGACGAACAGTTTGCCACCATCATCGAAATTGCCTGCCGTCACGACAAGCCGGTGCGAATCGGGGTCAATTGGGGCAGTCTTGACCAGGAACTGGCGGCGCGGCTGATGGACGAGAACGCCCGATTACCGGAGCCGAAACCCTCCGCCGAGGTCATGCATGAGGCGATGATCCTATCGGCGCTGGACAGCGCGGGACGGGCCGAGGAGATCGGGCTGGGCCACGACCGGATCATTCTGTCGGTGAAGATGAGCGGCGTGCAGGACCTGATCGCGGTTTATCGCAAGCTGGCGGCGCGCTGCGACTATCCCTTGCATCTGGGCCTGACCGAGGCCGGGATGGGCAGCAAGGGCATCGTCGCCTCCACTGCTGCGCTGGCGCTGCTGCTGCAGGAAGGCATCGGCGACACGATTCGCATCTCGCTGACGCCAGAGCCGGGTGGCAGCCGGACTCAGGAAGTGGTGGTGGCCCAGGAAATCCTGCAAGCCATGGGTCTGCGCTCCTTCTCGCCGGAGGTGGCAGCCTGTCCCGGCTGCGGGCGCACCAGCAGCGATTATTTCCAGCGCCTCGCCCAGGACATTCAGGCGTATCTGCGGGAGCAGATGCCGGTATGGCGCGACCGCTATCCCGGGGTCGAGGAGCTCAAGGTCGCGGTGATGGGCTGCGTGGTCAACGGACCCGGCGAGAGTAAGCAGGCCGACATCGGCATCAGCCTGCCGGGAACCGGTGAAATCCCGGTGGCGCCGGTCTACGTCGATGGCGAAAAGACTGTGACCCTGAAGGGCGAGGACATCGCCGCCGAGTTTCAGCGCCTGGTGGCCGAGTACGTGGTCCGCCGCTACGGAACGGGGTGATTTTCCGTGATCGATTCCTCTGCCATCCCACGGAATACCCAGAGCAAGCTGGAAGAAAATCTGCGGCACATCGTCAAGCTGCTGGAAAAACATCGTCTGGTCGAGACGATGGTGGACCGCGACCAGGTCAGCCCCCGCCACGAGCTGATCGAGTCGCTGGTCCATCGGCAACATCTGGTCGAATTGCAACTCAAGTTGCGCGGCCTCCATCCAGCGGATATCGCCTACATTCTGGAAGCACTGCCACTGGATGATCGATTGCTGATCTGGCGGCAAATTCAGGACGATTGCGGTGGAGAGGTGTTGCTGGAAGTCTCGGATGCGGTGCGAGATTCCCTGATCGAGGTGTTGGAGCGGACGGCGCTGGTCCGGGTGTTGGCTCAACTCGACGCCGACGATCTGGCGGCGCTGGCCGAGGGGGTCCCCGAGGATGTTCTGACGGAAGTCTTGCAGTCTTTGAACGCCCGTGACCGTGACTGGCTGCAAACCACCATGGCCTATCCCGAGGACCAGGTGGGCCACTTAATGAGTCAGGACATTCTCACGGTGCGGGAGAGCCAGCGGGTTGAGCAAGTGCTGTGGCTGTTACGCGGCCGGGACGATTTGCCGCCCAACACCGACAGCCTGTTCGTGGTCGATGTCCGCCACCTGCTCAAGGGGGTGCTGCCATTGCGGGCGCTGCTGCTTCACGATCCGCAGAAACGGGTCGCGGAGTTGATGGCGACCGATCCAGTAGTGTTCGCCGCTGGTGACGCCGCCGCCGACGCGGCGCGGGCCTTCGAGCGGTACGACTTGGTTTCGGCTCCGGTGGTGAACGAGCGGGGCAAGCTGATCGGCCGCTTGACCGTGGACGCGGTGGTGGACTTCATTCGCGAGGAATCGGAGGAAGACGCCCTGAACATGGCCGGTCTGCGCGGCGACGAGGATCTGTTCGCGCCGATCTGGGACAGCGCTCGCAACCGCTGGCTGTGGCTCTCCATCAATCTCTGCACCGCTTTCATCGCCTCGCGGGCCATTGGCCTGTTCGAGGGCACGATAGCCCAGATCGTGGCCTTGGCGACCCTGATGCCGATCGTGGCCGGCATCGGCGGTAATTCCGGCAATCAGACCACCACCTTGGTGGTGCGCGGGCTGGCGCTGGGCGAAATCACGCCGGAAAACACCTGGCATCTGGTTTTCAAGGAATTAGGCGTCGGCCTGCTCAATGGCGTCGTATGGGGAGCGACGGTGGGATTGTTTGCCTATCTCCTGTATTGGAATATCCCCCTGGGGCTGGTCATGGCGGCGGCCATGCTGTTGAACCTGCTGCTGGCGGCGGTGGTGGGCGTCGCCATTCCCCTGATCCAGCACAAGCTGGGACGCGATCCTGCCTTTGGGTCGAGCGTGTTGCTGACCTTTATCACCGACGGCATGGGGTTTTTCATTTTCCTGGGGTTGGCGACGGTGTTTCTGGTGTAATCCGCGCGCCCGCAACCACTTGCCGGAGATCTTCACTGCATGTCCCGGGTTCTATTGGCCGTTTTCTGTTCCGCCACGCTGGCTGGTTGCGCCACCTTGGAGAATGGTTTTGGCGTCAATGCCGCGCCCGCCGCTTGTCTGAATACTGGGGAAACCGGTCCGTTTAGTGCGCCGCCCGTGTCCGCCGCCGCACCGATGCCCGATCCGGCGTTCATCGAGGAACGCGCCCGGCAGGCTTACGAAACCGGTCGCTGGGATGTGGCGGAGGGGTATTATCTGCAATGGACTCGGCTAAAACCGAACGATGCTGGACCCTGGTTTCAGCTCGGTCATTTGTACGCCGAGCAAGGGCGCCTGGATGCAGCGGAGCTCGCTTTTCGGGAGGCACTGCGTCGCCGCGACGAGGCACGAACCCTGCACAATCTCGGGCTGGTGCAGGTGCGGATGGGGGTCGGCGCCCTGCGCGAGGCGCAACAGCGCTTATCGCCGAACGATCCGGCGCGCAGGGAAACCCGGGAGTTTTTGCGGACGTTACTGGAGGCCGTGCAATGACGGCCAGCTGGCGGCCTGCCGCTACTGACGTTTTGATCGGACTGGTCAATCTGTGGGAGGTTAGGACATGACGTACCAACATATTCTGTTCGCCGCCGATTTTTCCGACGATGCGTTGCGGGTTGGGGAACGCGCCAGGGAGATCGCCCAACGCTGCGGCGCTCGGCTGAGCCTGATCCATGTGGTTGAGGATCTCAATATTAGTCTGGGCGGCGGCTATGAATTGCTGCCGGTGCTGCCGGAACTGCCCGACGAGGCGTTGTTGCGGGAGGCGCGGGAACTGCTTGGGGAACTGGCACGGCGGCTGGACGCGGTGGATGCCGAAAAATGGGTGGTGAACGCGCCATCCACCAAGGAAGGCATTCTCGGCGCCGCCAGGGATCACGGCGTGGATCTGATTGTGGTCGGCAGCCACGGCCGCCACGGCTTGGCGTTGTTGCTGGGTTCGACTGCCAACGCCGTCTTGCACGGCGCTCCCTGCGATGTGCTGGCGGTACGGATCTAAGGGGATCTTTCCCCTTCTTCCCCTTCCGGCTGCGGCATCACGTCCACCGCCACTTCCAGCGAGTGCGAGCCGCCGCCAGTCATCACCCCCTTGAGTGGGGGGACGTCGCCGTAATCCCGTCCCCAGGCCAGCGTGATGTGCTTTTCCCCGGGCATGCAACCGTTGGTCGGGTCGAATTCCGCCCAACCGACGCCCGGCACGTACACCGCCAACCAGGCGTGGGAGGCGTCGGCACCCACCAGCCGCGGCTGGCCCGGCGGCGGCAGCGTTTCCAGGTAGCCGCTGACATAACGCGCTGCCAGTCCCAGCGCGCGCAGGCAGGCAATCGCCAGATGGGCGAAGTCCTGACAGACCCCGCGCCGCTCGTCGAGCACCTGGTCGAGCGGCGTGGCGATCGTGGTGAAATGCGGGTCGTAGGTAAATTCCTCGTGAATGCGCCGGTTCAGGTCGGCCACGGCGTTCAGCAGCGGTCGCCCTGGCGGGAAACTCGGCGCGGCGTAGGCCCGGAACGGTGGCGCGGCGACCACGAAGGGCGAGTCCAGCGCGAACTGCCGGGCTTCGATGATCTCCGGGTCCGGGTCTTCCCGTAACGCCGCAAGCGCCTGGTCCCAGGGCGGCGACGGGCTGGAGGCGGCGAACGGCCGTGCATTCAGTACCCGCACCCCGGTGGCGACCGTGACCTCCAGTTCCTCATGGATGTCCTGAATGACGAAGTAATGCACCCGGTTGCCGAAAAAATCCCGCCGCTCGACCGAGAGCGCCGGTCGCGGGCGGATCGCCAGCTGGCTGGGGTGGCACTGTTGCCAGGGCATGTCCCGCGGCAGCAGCCGCGCCTCGTTGTGACACAGGGCCACGTCGTTGCTGTAGCGATAGACGGTGCGGTGGGTAATGAGGTACTTCATGGTTTCATGGCGATCAGTTGCCGGGGAACCTCGGCGTGACTGAAATGGCTGTGCGTCAGCGCGTCGGAGAGTTCCAACAACGGGCGCCGCAGGGCCTCCAGCAACCGGGACAGTTCGGCGCTGGCATGGGTGCTGTCGTGGGAAAAGTCGGCCAGCACCTCAATGTTGGCCAGTTGCAGGGTGGCGGTGGCTTCCAGAATCAGCCGCTCCTCGGCGCTCCGGTAGGGCGAACCGCTGGCTTGATGCAACCGGCCAATGTGGCGGTGCAGCCGCCGCAACTGGTAACCGACGGCGCGTGGGTTGTCTTCGTCGAACAGCAGCAGGTCGATGATGGCGGTCGGGTGCAGCGCCGAGCGGTAGCGACGCCGGTAGGCGGTCAGGTTGTCGGTGATGGTGAGCACCACCTCCCACAGCGGCACGCCGGGATTGCGGGCGGTGATGAAGGCCAGATGGAACAGGTCGAGGGTCCGTAGCACTCGCTCCAGATAACGGCCGATGTCGAGGAACAGCCAGCCCTGGTGATGCGGAAGGGTCTCGTTATTCAGTCCACAGAACCCAGCCACCAGCGTCAGGGTTTCTTCCAAAAGTTCGCGCGCCTGGCGGGCGCCCAAGCCCGCTGGCGGTTCCTGAATCTGCTGTCGCAGCCGGTTGAGCAGGCGCCAGCTATCATCGCCCAGATGGTTGCGCACCGCGCGCCCGGTGCGCAGCATCTCGTCGAGGATCGTCCGCAGACCGCCGGCTTGATCCTCGTCCACGATCAGACCGAGCAAGGCCTGCCGCAGGGTGAAAAAGCGGGCGCGCGGTGATTCCGCCACCGGCGGCGCCGGGATTTCCAGGGCGTCGAGCAGGTCGTCCAGACAACGTTCGTCGGTGTTGTCCTGCTCCCATTCCAACAGACGCCCGAATGCTTCCCGCAGCAGGCGGGCAGTGCCGTCCAGCCGCTCGCTGTAGCGGCCCAGCCAGTACAGATTGTCGGCCACCCGGCTGGGCAGGTCGCCGCCATCGCGGGTCACGAAGATGGGTCCGTAGCTCTGGCGCAGCAGGCTGACGTGTTTTTGTGGCGTCGGCGCCAGCACCCACCAGTCCTTGCTGATGCCGCCCTGCCGCACCGCGTCTTGCAGAGTGTCCAAACCCGAGGAGACCCGCGCCAGCCCGCCCGGCATCACCCGGTAGCCGTCGCCGTCGGCGACTGTGAAGCCGCGCAGCATCACCGGGCGTGGCGTCAGCCGACCGTCCTCCAGCACCGGGACCGTGGACAGCGGGAGCGCTTCCTGGCCGACATACCGATGGGGGGCGGCCTGAATCCGCTCCACGAGTTGCGCGCGGGCCGCCGCATCGAGCCGGGATCCTTCCCAGTGGGGTTGGTTGGGCAGGATCGAATGCAGCACCAGCCGCTCCAGGTTGGCCAGAACGTAACCGCGGTCATCGGGGTTGCCGCACCACCAGGTCGGCAGCGACGGCAGCTTGAGATCCTCGCCGAGCAATTGCTGGCACAGCAGTGGGAGGAAGGCGACCAGTCCGGGATTTTCGATCAGGCCGCTGCCCAGGGCGTTGGCGAGAGCGACATGACCCCCGCGCGCCGCCTGCAACAGGCCGGGAACGCCCAGCAGGGAGTCGCCGCGCAGTTCCAGCGGATCGCAATAGGCATCGATCACCCGTCGCAGGATGACGTCGACCGGGCGCAGGCCACCCAGGGTTTTCAGCCAGACCCGGCCGTCCCGCACCACCAGATCCTCGCCCTCGACCAGACTGAGCGACAGGTAGTTGGCCAGATAGGCGTGCTCGAAATAGACCGGGCTGTTGGGGCCGGGGGTCAACAGCACCACGTGAGGGTTTTCAGGATGGTGCCGGGCCAGTTTCGCCAGGGTGGCGCGCTCGGTTTCCAGAAAACTGGCCAGCCGGCGCAAGGGCGCGTCGCGATAGAGCATCGGCAGTGCCCGCGCCAGAATGATCCGGTTTTCCAGGGCGTAACCCGCCCCGGACGGCGACTGGGCGCGGTCGCCGTAGACCCGGAATGCGCCATCCGGCCCGCGGGCGAGATCGACGCCATGGAAGATTAACCAGCGGCTGCCGGCCGGCAGGGCCTGATGGCAGGGATGGAGAAAACCGGGATGGACGTAGACCAGTTCCGGCGGCAACCAACCCTGTCGGAGTGCCAGCCGCTGGTCGTAGAGATCGATCAGCAGGGCGTTCAACAGGCGCGAGCGCTGCTCTAGCCCCGTCGCCAGTGTGCTCCATTCCTCGCCGGTCATCAGCAGGGGAAGAAGATCCACCTGCCAGCGCTGCGGCGAGCCGCGCGGGTCGCCGTAGGCGTTATAGGTAACCCCATCCTCCTGCAACAGGCGCTGGATTGCGGCGTGGCGGCGCTCCAGTTCCTCGCCGCCGGTTTCCTCTAGAAACCGCGCCAGATCGCGCCAGTGAGGCCGCAATACGCCGGGCGCCGCGCACATTTCGTCGTAGCCGGATTCGGAGCCCGGGTAGTCTCCGAGCAGGGTAACACCGGGCTCGCTCGGTGCATCGGGGTAAGCGAGAGAAGCGGTTTCAATCATGAACTCTTCCACGGCAGGGAACGACGCCATGCCTCGCGCGCGCAGGTGCCCTCTGACCTGAAACTCGCGCGAAGGGGAATAGCGCCGGACCCGGGGTGCCGCATGGCGGTTCGGAGCGAACGGCGGCAACCGGGGGCGTCGCTAGGCAGGCAAGCGGGTATTGGTGCGGCGCAACCGTTCGGCCATGACCCGCATGACTCGCAAGGCGAACAGGGGAGTGCGTTCGACGAGGGTCAGGAAATGCTGCCGGCTGATCGGGGTGAGCACGCAGTCGACGCGGGCGATCGCCGTGGCGCTGCGCGGTTTGTCGTCGATCAGCGCCATTTCGCCCAGGATGCCGCCGGCATTGACTGTTTCCAGTAGCTGCCCTTCCGTCAAGATGTCGACTTGGCCTTCCGCCACGATATACATCCGGTCGCCCGGTTCGCCCTCCCGGAAGATGGTCTCGCCTTGGGGGAAGGATTGGTAGGTTTCAAACTGGTTTGGCGGATCCTGATTTTGCATGGAGCGTGTTCTCCTCGCGCCAGAGGATCAAGGAAGACGATGGAGTACTGTTCGCGCTTGGTTTGCTGACTGGCGGATGCGATAATTTCGCGGCAGTTTAGCCGACTTCGCGGGGTCGCGATAGCACGGCGCCGACCCTCCTTCCAACAGACATCCGTCTTCCTTCATGGAGCAGGCCATGCCCGATGGCGTGGAAAAGCGGCAATTCGCCAGAACCGAAGTCAACGCGGCGGTCCAGTACCAGATCGGCGACAGCGGAACGCTGCGTGATGGCTGGTTGGGTAACGTCAGCGCCGGGGGTATTTTATTGTGGACCGAGGATGAGATATCGGTCGGAACCACGCTCTATCTGCAAATCAGCGCCGATGAACTGGGGGATGACGAAGTCGAGGTAACGGCGACCGTGGTGCGCCTCGATCCCCGCCGGCGGGACGGACGGTTCCGTCAGGGTTATGGCTGCCGGTTCGACGCGATCTATAGCGGTCCCCATGTCGATGCCGGTTAACGATCACGCCCGCCCCATCGCCGCCTGCGGATTCGGTCGCGGCCGCGACCCGAATGTGATGCCGCGATGAAAACAGCGGTGGTCATCGATTCGGCCTGCGATTTGCCGGCCGCGTACCTTCAGAAGCATCAACTGCATCTGCTGCCGAACACGCTGACCCTGGACAATGAGGTTTTCACCGATAACCGCGATGTCGATTTGACCTTGGCTTTTCATCACCGCCATGCCCAGTCGCGAAATCCAGACATTAAGATCAAACCCTGTTCGGTCAGCGCCATCATCGACCTGTTTCTGAACCATCTGGTCAGAGAGTATGATCGAGCGATCCTGATCGCCATCTCGCAAACTCGCAGCTCGTTGTTTCAGAATGCGACCGAGGCGTCGTTCGCGATCCTGCGCGGCTACCGCGAACAACGCCGGCAGGCGGGTTTGAACACCCCGTTTTATCTCAACGTGCTCGACAGCCGAACCGTCTTCGCCGGCCAGGCCGTGCTGGCGCATGAGGTGATCCGGTTGTTGCAAAATTCGGCTTTGCTTTTTAACGAACTGCGTCGGCTGGTGGAAGAGTTCCGGCGCCACATCCGCTGTTACATCCTGCTCGACGATCTGTCCTATACCCGCGATCAGACCGGCGGGAGGGGCGAGGGCGGCATCGGGTTTCTGAACTATCGTCTGGGTTTGCTGCTCGGCGTCAAGCCGGTCGTCCGGTTCGTGGAGGGCGAGGCCGAACTGGCGTTCAAGGCGCGCGGCTTCGAACGCGCGCTGTCCGACCTGTTCCATCAGGCCAGGCTGGAAATCGATCAAGGCCTGCGCAGTCCTCTGGTCGTGCTCAGCTACTCCGGCGATCCGCAAGCGCTCAGGCAGAACCGCGCCTTTGTTGAATTCGAGCAATACATCCGGCAGTGGGGCATCGAGGTCATGGTCTCGGTCATGAGCGCCACTGGCGGCCTCCACCTCGGCCCCAACGCCCTTTCGCTGGCTTTCGCGACCGCCTGAGTTCCGGTTCGGGCGGCCATCAAGTTTCCGAAGAATCAACTTGCTTCATCCAGATTCTTCACCTATAGTGGCCCGGTATGATTTTCAAGCAAGTGAATTTGCTCGTTCATTGCAACTCCCTCCAGTAAGCAATCCCGTTCGTCATCTTCCCTGTCTTGATTTTCGTGCGGCTTGTTTGGGTAATCACCCAACTGTTCAATGTTCTACAGTTTTCAGGAATCTAGCTAGCATGTCCACTGGTACCGTGAAATGGTTTAACGAATCGAAGGGTTTTGGTTTTATCTCGCCCGACGATGGGGGCGATGATCTGTTCGCGCATTTTTCCGCGATTCAGGCGCGCGGATTCAAGACACTCAGGGAAAACCAAAAAGTTTCCTTCGATGTGACGACCGGCCCCAAGGGCAAGCAGGCGACCAACATTCGCCCGATTGATTGAATCCCACCAGAATTTCCGAAAGCCCGGTATAAGCCGGGCTTTTTTTCGTCCATGCTCGCCCCAAGCCACGCTTTGGGATAACCGACCTGGGCTCCATTCCGTTCAACCAAGGCTGCCGCTGTGGGACAATAATCAGTATGTTCCGCAATCTGGATTCGCCACCATCCATGTCCGCGCCTGTCGCACCGCCCGCTCCCCCCCTTCTCCCTCAACCCAAATTACCCCCCGACACCCGGCAATCTCTCTGCTGGGGGCGGTTGCACGGCGCCAGTCCCGCCCTGCTGATCGCCGCCGCGGCTGTCCGCTATCGCGGTCTGGTGCTGGCGGTCGCGCCGGACAGCCAGACCGCGCTGCGATTGGAAACGGAACTAAGGGTGTTCGGCGGGACAGACCTAGACATTCTGGCGTTCCCGGACTGGGAGACCCTCCCCTACGACGTGTTCTCGCCGCATCAGGACTTGGTGTCGCAACGGTTGGCGGCCCTGTACCGCTTGCCACAACGACGGGTTGGAGTGCTGGTGGCGCCGGTGGCGACGCTGATGCAGCGGCTGGCGCCGCGTGGTTATCTGGACCGCTATGCGTTACTGCTGAAGGTTGGCGAGCAGGTGGATCTGGAGCTATTTCGCCAGCGGCTGGAGGCGGCCGGCTACGCCTGTGTGTCGCAGGTGGTAGAGCACGGCGAATTTGCGGTGCGCGGTTCGATTCTCGACCTGTTCCCGATGGGAGCCGAACGGCCCTATCGAATCGAACTATTCGACGACGAGGTCGAGAGCATCCGCGACTTCGATCCGGATACTCAACTGTCCATCGCCAGGGTTGAGAACATCGAATTGCTGCCGGCGCGGGAGTATCCGCTGGACAAGGAAACCATTAGCCGCTTTCGTCAGGCCTACCGCCGCCAGTTCGCGGGCGATCCCCAGCGCAGCGTGATTTATCGCGAAGTGAGCGCCGGCAACGCTACCGGGGGCATCGAATATTACCTCCCCCTGTTATTCGAGCAGACCGCGACCCTATTCGATCACCTCCCCAAAAATACCCTGGTGATTCGCCTGGAAGGGGTGGGTTCGGCGGCGGCGGCTTTCCAGGAACAAATCATGGAGCGCTACGAACAGCGCCGGTACGATGCGGAACGACCCTTGTTGCCGCCGCCGCTGCTGTTTCTGGAAGCTGCCCAGTTCGAACAGGCCTTAGAGGGGTATCCACGGGTCGAGTTACACGAGGCCGGAGACGGGGGCGTCGATTTCCCAACCGCACCGCCACCAGCACTGCCCCTTGATCCGCGCGCCGAGCGACCCGCCGCCGCGCTGGTAAGTTTCTTGGAGGGATTTTCGGGACGGGTGCTGTTCGCCGCCGAGTCGGCCGGACGCCGCGAGGTGTTGCTGGACACCTTGCGGCGTTATGGGTTGAAACCGTCGGTTTGCGAGAATTGGGCCGAATTTCTATCGCGGGAGGATTTGCGGCTGGCTTTGACGGTCGCGCCGCTGGAGCAGGGCTTGGTGCTGACCGAACCGCCTCTGGCGATCATTGCCGAAGCGCAGTTATACGGCGAACGGGTGCGTCAGGCGCGCCGCCGCGCGCCCAGTCGCGACCCCGACGCCATCATCCGCAATCTAACCGATCTCAACCTGGGCGCGCCCATCGTCCACGAGGAGCACGGCATCGGCCGCTACGCCGGGTTGGAACGGCTGAACGTGGCCGGCATTGACGGCGAATTCGTGGTGATTGAATACGCCGGCGACAACCGGCTATACGTCCCGGTGGCCTCCCTGCACCTGCTCAGCCGCTATACCGGGGCTGCGCCGGAAAGCGCGCCTCTGCACCGGCTCGGCAGCGGCCAGTGGGAGAAGGTCAAGCGCAAGGCCGCCGAAAAGGTTAACGACGCGGCTGCGGAACTACTGGACCTGTACTCACGACGCGAGGCCCGGCCAGGCCATGCCTTCTGCATGTACGAGGCCGACTATCTGGGATTTGCCGCCGCCTTTCCGTTTGAGGAAACCTTGGATCAACAAGCGGCCATCGAGGCAGTGATCGCCGACCTGCGTGCCGGCCGGCCGATGGACCGGGTGGTGTGTGGGGATGTCGGTTTCGGCAAGACCGAGGTGGCGATGCGCGCCGCGTTCGTGGCGGCGCAGGACGGTCGGCAGGCAGCGGTGCTGACGCCCACGACGCTCCTGGCCCAGCAACACTATCAGAATTTTCTCGACCGCTTCGCCGACTGGCCGGTGCGAATCGAACTGCTGTCCCGGTTTCGCTCGGCCAAACAGCAGGCTGAAACCTTGAAGGCGCTGGCTGACGGCACGGTGGACATTCTCATCGGCACCCACAAGCTGTTGCAGGACAGCGTAAAATTCAAGCGGCTGGGGTTGGTGATCATCGACGAGGAGCACCGCTTCGGGGTGCGGCAGAAGGAGCGACTGAAGGCGTTGCGGACCGAGGTGGACGTGTTGACCCTGACCGCCACCCCGATCCCGCGCACCCTGAACATGGCGATGGCCGGCTTGCGCGAACTGTCGATCATCGCCACCCCGCCGGCGGGACGGCTGGCGGTCAAGACCTTCGTTGGCGAGTGGAACAAGGCGCTGGTTCAGGAGGCCTGTCAACGCGAGTTGAAGCGCGGGGGGCAGATTTATTTTCTGCACAATGAGGTGGAGACCATCCAGCGGATGGCGGCGCAGGTGGCAGAACTGGCGCCGCAGGCCCGGATCGCGGTCGCCCACGGCCAGATGCGGGAGCGGGATCTGGAACAGGTGATGCTGGATTTCTACCACCGCCGATGCAACCTGCTGGTTTGCACCACCATCATCGAATCCGGCATCGACGTGCCCAGCGCCAATACCATCATCATCAACCGGGCCGACAAACTGGGACTGGCGCAGTTGCACCAATTACGAGGGCGGGTGGGGCGCTCGCATCACCGCGCTTATGCCTATCTAATCGTGCCGCCGCGGAAGGCAATGACGACGGACGCGGTCAAGCGGATCGAAGCGATTGAGTCCTTGGAGGATTTGGGCGCCGGCTTCCTCCTGGCCAGTCACGATCTGGAGATTCGTGGCGCCGGCGAGTTGCTAGGGGAGGAGCAGAGCGGCCAGATACACGAGGTTGGTTTCACCCTTTACATGGATTTGCTGGAACGGGCGGTACAGGCGCTGAAAGCCGGGAAAGTCCCGGAACTGGACCGGCCGCTAGATCACGGTCCCGAAATCGACCTGCAAAGTCCGGCGCTGATCCCGGACGACTATCTTCCCGACGTTCACAGCCGGTTGATTCTGTACAAGCGCATTGCCAGCGCCCGTGACGAAGGGGAGTTGCGCGAGTTGCAGGTGGAGATGATCGACCGCTTCGGGTTGTTGCCGGTCCCGGTCAAGACCCTGTTCCGAGTTACCGATCTGAAACTGCGCGCCATTCCCATCGGCGTGCGAAAAATCGAAGCCGGGCCAAACGGTGGGCGGATCGTGTTCGGGCCCGAGCCGAAGGTGGATGCAGCCAAATTGGTGCGGCTAATCCAGTCACAACCCAAAATCTACAAGCTGGACGGCAGGGACAAGCTGCGGTTTATCAAGGAACTGCCCGACGCGGAAGCCAGGGCGGGGGAGGTGGAGGGATTACTGACGGGGATTGGGGGGTAAGTCCGGCGCCATGATCGAGGTAACGCCCGCAATCAGCATCCGCGAAGACGAACTTCAGTTTCATTTTAAGCTGGCGTCCGGCCCCGGCGGACAGAATGTGAACAAAGTGGCGACGGCGGCGGAACTTCGCTTCGATGTCGCTCGCTCGCCTTCGCTGCCGGAAGCGGTGCGGGTGCGTTTGCTGGCTTTGGCCGGGAGCCGTTTGACCCAGGAAGGGGAACTGCTGATCACTGCCCGGCGCTTTCGCAGTCAGGAACACAACCGTCAGGATGCGATTGATCGGTTGGTGGCCCTGATTCGGAAATCCACGGAAGCGCCAAAGCCGAGAATCACCACCAAACCTTCTCGCGCCGCCAAGCAGCGGCGGGTGGATGAGAAGCGCCGGGTCGGGGTGAAAAAGCAGATTCGCCGGTCCTTGGGGTCGTCGCGGGAACACGAATGAACACCGCTATAAAAACCCTCACCCCCAACCCCTCTCCCAGAGGGCGAGGGGAGCTTGAATGGAGTAACCGTGGCCGACTACCTCGATATCTCGCTGACGATCTCCCCGGACCTGCCCCATTGGCCCGGCAGTCCGCTCCCCGAATTAAGCCGCCGACGCGACATGAGGCGGGGCGACGCCGTTAACGACAGCACCTTGGTTTGCGGCGTCCATACCGGCACGCATGTCGATGCGCCCCTGCATTTTTTGGCGGACGGCGCGGATGTCACCCAGCTTTCGCTGGACGTACTGATCGGTCCAGCGGTCGTGGCCACGCTGCCCGAGGTGGACGCCGTCACCATCGACGATCTGGAAGCGCTGAACCTGCCCGTCGATACCCGGCGACTGCTGCTGCGCACCCGCAACTCCGAGGGCTGGCGACGGGGAGACCGCGATTTCCGCACCGACTTCGTGGCGTTGACCACCGATGCCGCCCGCTGGATCGTGGCGCAGGGCATTCGGTTGATCGGCGTCGATTATCTGTCAGTTCAAATTTTCCGTGGCGATCCGCAAACCCACATCGCCTTGCTGCAAGCCGGAGTGGTGATCGTGGAAGGCTTGAATCTGGCTGAGGTTGCAGCGGGAGCCTACGAGCTGATTTGCCTTCCGCTCAAGCTGGCCAACGCCGAAGGCGCCCCGGCGCGGGCGGTGCTCAAGAGATTGGCGGCATGAATGCTGCTACCGCCTGTCCCTGCGGCTCGGGCAAATCTTATCGCCGCCTGCTGCGGACCGTACCTCGATCACGGGCAACCACCAGCCACGGCCGAGGCCTTGATGTGCTCCCGCTATTCGGGTATGTCCTCGCGCGGGAGGATTATTTGCTGCGCACCTGGCACGAATCCACCCGGCCCGGAACGCTCGATTTACACGACGCAGACAACCATTCGTGGCTGGGCTTGTAGATCGTCCGGACAGAGGCCGGCGGTCCCGGCGATGCGCAGGGCGTAGTCGAGTTTGTGGCACGTTACAAGATCGGCGGCAAGGCGCACCGCCTCCACGAAACCAGCCAGTTCGTTCGGGAAGACGGAAGTGGTTTTATCTCGACGGGACGTTGCACGCTGTCGCCAAGCCCGGTCGAACGTGATCCGCGCGCCGGTCGATTAAACCCAAATCGCAAATAAACTTGAGTCATGGACACATCCCAACTCAACTGGATCGCCAATTTCATTTGGAACATCGCGGACGACCATCTTCGCGATGTCTACGTGCGCGGCAAGTACCGCGATGTCATCCTGCCGATGACCGTGATTCGTCGTCTGGATGCCGTGCTGGAGCCGACCAAGCAAGCCGTGCTCGACATGAAGAAGTTGCTCGACAGCGCGGGTGTGACCGACCAGCGGCAGGCGCTGTGTAAAGCGGCAGGACAGGCGTTTTATAACACCTCGCCGTTTCTGTTGCGGGACTTGAAGTCCGTCGCGCAGAACCAGCAGTTGCGGCAAGACTTCGAGGCGTACCTGAACGGTTTTTCGCCGAACGTTCGGGAGATCATCGACAAGTTCAAGTTCCGCAACCAGATTCCGACGATGATCGAGGCGAATATCCTCGGCAGCGTCATCGAAAAATTTCTCGATCCGTCCATCAACCTGTCGCCGTTTCCGGTCAAGGACGCCGATGGCCGCGAAGTTTTACCCGCGCTGGACAACCACGCCATGGGCACGGTGTTCGAGGCGTTGATCCTCAAGTTCAACGAGGAGAACAACGAAGAGGCCGGCGAGCACTACACCCCGCGCGAAGTGGTGCGACTCATGGCCCAACTGCTGTTCGTGCCGATTGCCGACCGGATCGAATCGGGTACTTACCTGCTCTACGACGGCGCGTGCGGCACGGGCGGTATGCTCACCGTGGCCGAGGATGTGTTGCTCGATCTGGCGGCCAAACACGGCAAGGAAGTCTCGATTCATCTGTTCGGGCAGGAGATCAACCCCGAGACTTACGCCATCTGCAAGGCTGATTTGTTGCTCAAGGGCGAGGGTCAGGAGGCGGAGAACATCGTCGGCGGGGCGGACAAATCGACGCTCTCTAATGATGCGTTTCCCTCGCGCGAGTTCGATTTCATGCTGTCGAATCCGCCCTACGGCAAGAGTTGGAAAACCGATCTCGAACGGATGGGCGGCAAGTCGGACCTGAAAGACCCGCGCTTTGTCATCTCCCACGGCGGCGACCCGGAATACAAGCTGGTCACCCGTTCGTCCGACGGGCAGTTGATGTTCCTGGTGAACAAGCTGGCCAAGATGAAGCGGGATACCCGGCTCGGTAGCCGCATCGCGCTGGTGCATAACGGTTCGGCGCTGTTTACCGGCGACGCCGGCCAGGGCGAGAGCAACATCCGCCGCTGGATTCTGGAAAACGATTGGCTGGAAGCCATCATCGAGCTGCCGCTGAACATGTTTTACAACACCGGCATCGCGACTTATGTCTGGGTGCTGACCAATCGCAAGGCCGAAGCGCGCAAGGGCAAGGCGCAATTGATCGACGCCACGCAGTGGTTCAAGCCACTGCGCAAGAATCTCGGCAAGAAGAATTGCGAGTTGGGCGAGGAAGACATCACACGCATCGTGCGGACGCTGATCGATTTCGCGGAGACCGAGAACTCCAGGATTTTCCAGAATGAAGCCTTCGGTTACTGGAAAATGACGGTCGAGCGCCCGTTGCGGCTGAGAAGCCAGTTCACCCGCGCCAACGTTGAGGCGCTGCGCTTTGCCACCGGCGATACCGCGTTGCGGCGCGAGTTGTTCAACCGTTTCGGTAATGCCCTTTACGACGATTTTCGGCGGATTCGCGGCGAACTGGAGCAGGTGTTGCTCGGCGAGGATGAGGCGGATGAAGAGGACGGCGAAGAGAGCGCCGCCCCCAGGAAGAAGGTCGTACCGGAGAAGCGCCGGAAGAAGTTGCTCGATGCCGAGACTTGGCGGCGCGACCATCGTTTGCTGTTGGCCGCGAAGGCGATTGGGCAGGCGATCGGCGATGAGGCGTTCCTGGATCATAACGTCTTCCGCGAACGCTTCGACGCGGCGGCAAAGGAGGTGGCCCCGGACTTGAGCGCGGCGGAGCGCAAGCTGATCCAGCGCGCCGTCAGCGAGTGCGACGAAGCCGCCGCGCCGGTGCTGGCTGGCAAGCCGGGCAAGCCGAAAAAGGAGGTGAACTACGCCCGCGAACGGCTCTACGGCCAGTTCTTGATCGGTGCCGACAAGCCGGAAGTTGTCATATACGAGTCGGATTCGGAATTGCGCGACACAGAGCAAGTGCCGTTGCTGGAAGTCGGCGGCATCGAGGGCTTTTTCAAGCGCGAAGTGTTGCCCTATGCCGAAGCTCCACGCGGGTATGGAACACTATAGCCCAACCCCCTGATCGACCGCCATGCACCTGACTCCCCATAGCCTCCACCAGATTGACGATGCCTACCTCCAGTCCTTGGAGGTGGAGGCACTGCGCGAGCTGTCGATGCGATTACTGGCGGATCTCAAGGAAACCTGGGACCGGTTGAATCAGGGGCCGGACAATAGCTCGCGGCCGCCGAGCAGTCGGGCGCCCTGGGAGCGCACGCGGCGGCGCACGGGCGACGGACGCCGACGCCGACGCCGACGCCGACGGCGGCGGAGGGCCACCGCGAACCGGAACCGGCCGAGCGAATCCCGAGGAGCCGACCGTGGTGGCGCCGCCAACCGGCCGAGGCGAAACCGGCGGAGCTCCCGGCCCGTAAAGCCGGCAAACAACCGGGGCGCCGGGGATCGGCCGGACGCAAGTGTTCCAGGCCCATGAGGAACAGGACCATTACCCGGAGGTATGCGCCGGCTGTGGCCGACCGCTGGAGCCGGCCGGGGCGGTAGCCTACACCGGCTTTCAGGCGGTCGATTTGCACTAGGGTGATTCGGCGCAACCGGGGCTGACCTTGTGGGTGGTGGATCATCGCTATTATGAGATTGCCTGTACCTGCGGGCATCACACCCGAGCCGGGCGGGCCACGGGGTAGTGGACCCGCGCTGGCCGGGATCGAACTGAGCGAATGGCGCTTAGTGGGGCCGGGGCTGGCGGCGCTGATCGTGGCGCTGGCCCTGCGGTTCCGGCTGTCGCGGGCGCGGATTCAGGAATTCCTGGGCGAGTGGCTGGGACTGGACCTGAGCATCGGCACGATCCATCAGACGATCCACGAAGCCAGCGCGGCGGTGGCCCCGGCGGAAGAGGAACTCATCCAGGCGGTCCTGGACAGTGACCTGCTGCACGCCGATGAAACCTCCTGGCCCGAAGCCCAGCAGACGCTGTGGCTCTGGGTGTTTGTCGCGGCCACCGTCACCCTGTACTACGTGGCTGGGCGGGGCAAGGAACTGGTCGAGAACGTGCTCGACGGCTTCACCGGCTGGCTGATGAGCGACGGCTGGATGGCCTACCGCCATTACCCGCGCCGGCTGCGCTGCTGGGCGCACCTGATCCGCAAGGCGCGGGGCTTGGCCCAGAGTTGCGACCGCGAGGCCCGCGCCTTTGGCCAGCTCGTGCTGGACCACCCTGGAAGCCCTGATGGCGGCGGTGTACGCCGCCCGCGAAGGCCCGCCCCCGGTCGATCTGCCCACCCAGCACGCGCCGCTGTTGGCCGCGTTGCGCGCCGCCTGCGAGCGGCGCCAAGGCAGCCCTCATCAGAAAACCCATGCCTTGGCGGTGGAGTTGCTCAACGACTGGGAGGCCATCTTCCAGGTGCTGAGCCATCCCGAGCTCCCGCTGACCAACAACGACGCCGAGCGCGCCTTGCGGCACTGGGTGATCCTGCGCAAGCTCAGTCTGGGCACCCGCACCGAGGTGGGCTCGCGCGTCGTGGCCCTGCTCGCCAGCGTCATCGACACCTGCCGTCAGCGCGGCACTCCCCCTGGCGCTATCTCGAACGCGCCATCGCCGATGCCTGGATCGACCCGGACAGTATCAAGGTGGGCTACGAGATTTCGTTTGCGCGGTATTTTTACAAGCCCACGGTGTTGCGCACTCTGGAGGAAATCCGCGCCGATATTCTCGCCCTAGAGCGGGATACCGAGGGGTTATTGCATCGCATTTTGGAGGTTTCGTCATGAACGTCGAAGAACAAGTCGTCGCTACCCTGCGCGACTTACCGCCGGAAAGTCAGCGCGAGATTCTCGACTTTGCTCAATTTCTGCGTTTTCGTCAGGAAGAACGAAATCAGCCGTCGATGCCGGCCAAGAACTGGCCAGCGGGTTTCTTAGAGGATGTTGTTGGTGGATGGCAGGGAGAACCTTTGGTTCGGCAGTATGAGGGGGATTTCGAGCAACGGGATACTTTGGAATGACTTTTTTACTCGATACCAACGCTTGGATTGCGGTGATCAATCCGAGTCCTTCGCCCGTCAAGGAGAAGTTTGCCCGTCACCAGCCTAACGCAATCAGGCTATGTGCCGTTGTCAAGGCCGAACTCCTGTGGGGCGCTTACCGCAGCACTCGTCGCGAAGCAAATTTAGCATTGCTGGAAAAATTGTTCGGACAATTCGCCAGCCTTCCCTTTGACGATCTTGCCGCCGAGCATTACGGACAGATTCGCGCTGACTTGACCGCTCGCGGTACACCCATCGGCCCTAACGATTTGATGATTGCCGCCATCGCCCGTGCTCATGATTTGGTACTCGTAACTCACAACCAACGTGAATTCAGTCGAGTAGAACAATTGCGGCTGGAGGATTGGATGTGAGTTTGCGGTCTTATGCCGAATATCGGGATTCCGGGTTGCCTTGGGTGGAAAAGATACCGGCGAACTGGCTGGAAAAGCGAGCCAAAGTCAGCTTCCGAGAGGTTGATGAAAGATCAGCCGAAGGCAACGAATACCAAATACTACTAAAAAACTACTTTATAAATTAGCCGGCACCACGCCGATTTTTTGAAGGGCATTCACGATAAAATTCCTATGAGTCAATGAGGCAAAGAATGCTTTTGGCTTGGATAAAAAAAGCTTTTTGACCGTGGCTTTCAAATGATCCAAATCCGCAAAAATCTGGTTCGCAATCTCGCCTTTTGACCATTGCCATAACCGCTCGGAAGAATTGACTTGAGGACTATGCGGCGGTTGATAAAGCAGCATCACATTGTCAGGCATCACCAGATCATCAGAACGGTGAAAAGTCGCATTATCCGTTTGAATCACATGAAAATCGTTAGGATATTTCTGCGAAAAGTCATCGAGAAATTGTTGATAGTTTTCGGTATTCACCCGGTCGTAATCTTGAATCATCAATTCACCGGTCAGGGGTTCAACAACCCCATAAAGATAACAGGCTTTAAATTGCCATTGGGTTTTCACCACAGCCTTGACCTTTTTCAGGGTTAACCGCCGTCGCGTGATCGTTTTTAAACCAAAGCGACTTTCATCCTGAGTCCAATACCGTATGCTAGAATATCTTGATAAACAAGGTGTTAGTATCTTATCCAGGTACGTTGGAACCGCTTCTTTGAAGGCTTCCGCCGCCACAGGATCATAATCCAACGCTTGGGGCCGAGGGACTTTAAGACTCGCCTCAAGCCGATATTTGACGGTCCCAAACACGGTGGAATAAGGGACTTCTAAACCATGCGTTTCCTTGAGCCAAATTTGGATGGCTTTATAACTGGAAAAACCCTCGGGTTGGGCCAATTTTTCTTTAAGTTGCCATTGAATTTCCACCGGTATGGAGGGAGCCAGATTACCACCACGATAGTTAAGGTTAAGCAAGCCGGCGAGCCCTTTTTCGCGATAGATCTCGCTCCATTGGCCGATAGCGAATTGGCTTCGACACAATAATTTTGCTAAGGCTTTACGCGTCGTAGCCTGACCTATCTTATACCAATATAGAAACTGCATCCGTTCCCGTTTGCGCACATTTTTCTCCTTCTTTATCTGTTCTTCCAGTTCTTCTTTAGATTCGATAATTTCCAGCTTAAACACACGGCACATGGTTAGCTCCTCACTTTTTCATTAAACCGTATAATATATTATTTTAGTAGCATTTGGTAGAAGAATTGCTTTCCGTGTCGCACATGACCGGCGTGACGCCACGAAGTCAGAAAAACGTCACGATGTTCAAGGCGGCGAGCTACGCTGGGCATAAGTTGTGCCGCCCCGGTGACATCGTGATTAACACCATGTGGGCGTGGATGGGCGCTCTCGGCGAATCTCGCCATACCGGCATCGTGAGTCCCGCCTATGGGGTCTATCGATTACATCGTGAGGGTGCGTTCGCTCTGGGTTACCTCGATTACCTGCTGCGGACACGCGCCTACATTTCTGAATATATCTGCCAGTTGACCGGCATTCGCTCATCTCGGCTTCGGCTCTATCCCGATAAATTTCTTCGCATTCCGCTTCTCCAACCACCTATTGAGGAACAGCAGTCAATTGTTGGCTACCTGCGCGCCCAAGACCATGAAATTGCCAAGCTCATTCGCGGCAAGCGGCGGTTGATAGAATTGCTGAACGAGCAGAAGCAAACTCTCATTCATCGCGCCGTCACGCGCGGCTTGAATCCTGATATTCCGCTCAAGCCTTCCGGCGTTGATTGGCTTGGCGATGTGCCGGCGCATTGGGAAGTTAGACGTCTTAAGTCATTTGCGCACGTTGTATTAGGCAAGAACTTAACGAAGACCCCATGGTTATTGGTGACGGAGCACTGCGATCTTATTTACGATCTGCAAACGTGCATTGGCTCAAGGCTGATGTAAGAGATGTATATGAAATGTGGATTAGTAAGGATGAGGCAGAGACACTCAGAGTACGGCGAAATGATCTTTTGGTGAGTGAGGGAGGTTATTTCGGTCGCGCTTGCCTGTGGAATGACGAACTTCCAGAGTGTTACATTCAAAATTCATGTTCACAAGATAACTACTTATAAAGAAATGGAACCGTGGTTCTTACTGTATCAGTTCTTTACTCATGGAAAACGCGGTCGATTTGAAGCAATAGTCGAATCGTGTGAGCATTGCTCATCTGACTAGGGAGAAACTACTCGTCGGCATCGCTTTCACTGTGCCGTCCATTGAATGAACAACTTGTAATATTGCAACAGGTCAACAAAGAAATAGCACCAATCAATGTGGGAATAGAGGCACTGTTGAAAGAGATTGAACTTATCCGCGAGTACCGCGACCGTCTCATTTCGGACGTCGTGACCGGCCAAATCGACGTGCGCGGCTGGCAGCCAAAGCCGGATGATGAGAACGATGCCGAAGTGTTAGCCGCGTTGTCGGAAGCCGATGAAAACGGCGAATCGCTGGATGAGGAGGAAGGGAACGATGCCTGAGACTTCCCGGCTGGCGCTGGACGCGGATACCGCCCGCGCCGCCCGCTTGTTCCTCGCATCCGTGGCCCGGAACTATGCCGTGCGCGCGGCGGTGTTGTTCGGCAGCCGGGCGCGGGGCGGCTTTCGCCCCGACAGCGACGCCGACATCGCGGTGCTGCTGGAAGGGCCGCACCGCCCGTTTCTCGCCACCAAGCTGGAACTGGCGGATATCGCCTACGACGTGCTGCTGGAAACCGGTGTGCATATTCAACCCTTGCCGCTGTGGGAAGAGGAATGGGAACACCCGGAAACCTTCTCCAATCCTCGCTTGATCGAGAACATCCAGCGCGAGGGTATTCGGTTGTGACAAGGAGAGACAATACCGACGACGAACACCCGTGAAGCCGGGCTGGAAACGCTGATCGTCTCCGCCCTGACCGGCCTGCCGGCGCACGCCGACGACGACCCGAACGTGATTCGCGAGGAGGCCGCTTGGGGCGGCGTCGGTTACGTCCCCGGTCGGGCCGAGGACTACGACCGCGACCGCGCGCTGGATGTGGTCAAGCTGTTTGAGTTCCTGAACGCCACCCAGCCGGAAATCGTCCAGCAACTCGATATCGCCCTGGATGGCCCCAAGCGCCAGCAGTTTCTCAACCGCCTGCAAGGCGAAATCACCAAGCACGGCGTCATTCATGTCTTGCGGCACGGCTTCAGCCACGGACCGGCGAGCGGCATCCGCCTCTACTACTGCCTGCCCAGTCCCGGCAACGAAGACGCGGCCCGCAAGTTCGCCCAGAACCTTTTCAGCGTGACCCGGCAATTGCGCTTCAGCAAGGACGAAACGCGGCGCTCGCTCGATCTGGCGCTGTTCATCAACGGCCTGCCGGTCGCCACCTTTGAACTCAAGAACCGCCTGACCAAGCAAACGGTGGCCGACGCCGTCACCCAATACCAGCGCGACCGCGACCCGCGCGAGCTGCTGTTCCAGTTCGGGCGTTGCATGGTGCACTTCGCGTTGGACGATCAGGAGGTGCGCTTCTGCACCCATTTGCAAGGCAAAACCTCGTGGTTTCTGCCGTTCAATCAGGGCTACAACGACGGCGCGGGCAACCCGCCCAATCCGGCCGGTCTCAAAACCGCCTACCTGTGGCGCGAAGTGCTGGAACGCCAATCGCTGGCCAACATCATCCAAAACTACGCCCAGGTCGTCGAAGAAAAAGACGAGCGGAGCCGCAAGAAACACAAGCAGATTTTCCCCCGCTACCATCAACTGCGTGCCGTGCGCAAACTGCTGTCCCATGCCGACGAGCACGGCGTGGGGCAGAAATACCTGATCCAGCACTCCGCCGGCAGTGGCAAGAGCAACACCATCGCCTGGCTGGCGCATCAACTGGTGGGCATCAAGCGGAAGACCGCCAGCGGCGCACCGTCCACCGCGCCGCTGTTCGACTCGATCATCGTCATCAACGACCGCACGGTGCTGGACAAACAAATCAAGGAAACCATCAAAGCCTTCGATCATGTCGCCGCGCTGATCGGCCACTCGGAAGACTCCGCCGCACTGCGGAACTTCATCAACGGCGGCAAGAAAATCATCATCACCACCCTGCAAAAATTCCCGTTCGTGCTGGACGAACTGGGCAACAGCCATCGCGAGCGGCGCTACGCCATCATCATCGACGAAGCGCATTCCAGCCAGGGCGGGCGCACGGCGGCGCAGATGAGCATGGCCCTGTCCAGCGTGGCGACAGAAGAAACCGAAACCTCCGACGAAATCATCGCCCGCATCATCCAAC
Source organism: uncultured Gammaproteobacteria bacterium (assembly GCA_963696515.1). Lineage (GTDB taxonomy): Bacteria > Pseudomonadota > Gammaproteobacteria > Competibacterales > Competibacteraceae > Contendibacter. The sequence goes on along the minus strand of CAVOKM010000018.1, from coordinate 116,906 downwards.
AGCGGCGCATGATCGATAACGCCAGCTATTTCGGTTTCACCGCCACCCCCAAGGGCCGCACGCTGGAACTGTTCGGCACGCCGGTACCGATCGGCAACAACCTCAAGCGTGTCGCTTTCGACACCTACACCATGAAACAGGCCATCCAGGAAGGCTTCATCATGGACGTGCTCCAGAACTACACGCCGGTAGAAAGTTACTGGCGGCTGGCAAAGGCGATAGCAGAAGACCCGGCTTTCGACAAAGAGAAAGCCATGAAACGCCTGCGTCACTACGCGGAACGGCATGCGCTGGCAATCCGCAAGAAGGCCGAGATCATGATCGATCACTTTCTGGAGCAGGTGATCGGCGGCAGGAAGATCGGCGGGCAGGCGCGCGGCATCGTGGTCTGCAACGGCATCCGGCACGCCTACGAATACTTCAAGGCGACCAGCGTCTACTTGCGGGATTGAAAAGCCCGTACAAAACCATCGTGGCTTTCTCCGGCGAACACGAATTCGACGGTCACAAAGTGACCGAGGCGACGCTGAACGGTTTTCCCTCCGTCAAGATCGAGCAGAGCTTCAAAACCGACCCGTACCGGCTGCTGATCGTGGCCGATAAATACCTGACCGGCTTCGACGAACCGCTTCTGCACACCATGTACGTGGACAAGCCGCTGGCGGGCATCAAGGCGGTGCAAACGCTTTCCCGCCTGAACCGCGCCCACCCGCAAAAACACGATACCTTCGTGCTGGACTTCGCCAACAGCCTCGACGTGATCGTGGAAGCGTTCCAGGATTACTACCGTAGTACGGTCCTCGCCAGGGAAACCGATCCCGACAAGCTGCACGACCTGAAAGCGAGTCTCGACGGCCAGCAGGTCTACGCCTGGGAGCAGGTGGAAATGGTGGCGGCCCGCTACGTCACCGGCGCCGAACGGGACGAGCTGGATCCCATTCTGGATGCCTGCGTTGCGCTTTACACCGATACGCTCGACGAAGAGGCGCAGGTCCGATTCAAGGGCGAGGCCAAGCACTTCTGCCGCTCCTACAGCTTCCTGTCGTCGATCCTGCCCTACGGCCATCTGGCTTGGGAAAAACTGTCGATCTTCCTGAATTTCCTGATCCCAAAACTGCCCGCGCCGAAGGAAGAAGACCTGTCCAAGGGCATTCTGGAAGCCATCGACATGGACAGCTACCGACCGGAAGTCCGCGCCACCATCAGCCTGGCATTGCAGGACGAGAACGCCGAACTGTTGCCGCCCGAACCGGGTGGTGGCGGCGGCCAGCCCGAGCCGGAATTAGAAAAGCTGTCGAACATCCTCAAGACCTTCAACGAGCAGTTCGGCAACATCGAATGGAACGACAGCGATAAAATTCGCGAGGTAATCGAAGAAGAGTTGCCGCGAAAAGTCGCCGCCGACCGAGCTTACCAAAACGCGATTCGCAACTCGGACAAGCAAAACGCTCGCGTCGAACACGACAAGGCATTGCAACGGGTAATTCTGGAAATGCTTGGCGACCATACCGAGCTGTTCAAGCAATTCAGCGATAACCCGAGCTTCAAGCGTTGGCTGACGGACTCGGTTTTCGATCTGACCTACCACCCAGATGTTCCACAGGCGGCGGGGTTGGGTCGCGAATGGCTGGAGCGCGCCCAATCCTTCGTCGAGAAAATCTTCGGACCAAACCAAAAGTGGCGTGACATTACGGAAACAATCTGGCGGCACTTCCAGTTTCAGATCGACGCTCCAATCCTGCTTCCCGACATCGAACAGATGAGTGGAGAACTGAAAGTCGCCATCGACGACATCATTACAGTGATCCAACTGCTCGCGAATGCGGAGCCGCGACTACTCACCATCACTTTTAGGAGGATGGAAGCCGAAAGCGGCGAGGACAGAGAAGTTGCCCTCGGTGAAGTTCGCCAGAGCCTCGCCAATCTTTCCGCGCGAGGGATGCTTGGAGAGCACGCTCAGGACATGGCGGACCAGACTGTTATTGGATGGAAACCTGTGATAGTCGAAGGTGCTTGACATGCAAGTATTAAATGCAGCAGTTCGAGCGTGGTTGTTGCGCGATCCACCGCTTTGGGTGCTGTTTGACCCTAATTCGACGGAAGTCGAACTCGACGAAGCTCTCGAACTTAAAATTACGGCTGTTGTTCGATGGCTCGAAGAACACCCCAACGATCTTGGCCCGACGGATCTTCCCTCGCTTGGCAGGCAGAAAAATCCCTGCAACATACGGAAATTATTTAAAAAAAGTCGTGTTGCTGCGCGGCATCTGTCTGCCTACATCCTGGCAGGTTTTTGGACTCCGCTCCTTGGGGGCAGGACATCGAGCGCCTTGAAGATGGCTTCCTGTTTTTGGTCGGGCCTTGGTAAGTGTAGCGGCCCACAAACATCCGCGGCCCGACCCACAAACATCGCGATTTCTGGCCCAGATTAAGTGCAAACAACGGGGGTCCTGGACCCAGATTATTTGCAAATGAGCCCACATTGACTGCAAACAGCCCACAAACATCGGCGCCAGCCCAGATTATCTGCAAATGGCGCTGTAGCCTCTCTTGACCAACGGGTTAGTGCTCGGATTGGCCCCCACTGCCGGGGGATCGGCAGCCGCCGAACGACCATCCAGTGCCCCGGCAAGGCAGCCTCGCCGTCTGTGCGGCGAGCAGGCGCGGCCCTGCCGGCCCCTTGGACCGGGTCGCATTAGCCGGCCCCGCCGGTCCGCCAAAACGAGGGTTTTTCCGAACCATCGGCCAACCATCCGCGAACCGCGCGTAACCCGCGCCCCGACTGAGCCCCTCCCGGACCTCCCCGCCCGAAAAACCGGTTGTGGAAATCAACGACCGCTTTTCCTAAGCTACGACGAGTAAGTCGGATCACCAGCGACATGCAGGAGTGGCGGATGGACATCGGCTATGCCCGCGTCAGCACCCAAGACCAGAGCCTGGACCTGCAGGTCGATGCCCTGCGCCATGCCGGGTGCACGAAGGTCTACCAGGAGGTGGTCAGCGGCGCCAAGGCCGAGCGTCCGGTCCTCGCGACGCTGCTCGGGGAACTGCGCCCGGGCGATGTGCTGGTGATCTGGAAGCTCGACCGCCTCGGGCGCTCCCTGCGCCATCTGGTCGAGCTGGCCGCCGTGTTGTTGGAGCAGGGGGTCGGGCTCAAGAGCCTCAACGACCCCCTCGATACCACCAGCTCCCAGGGTCGCCTGGTGTTCAACCTGTTCGCCTCGCTGGCGGAATTCGAGCGGGATCTGATCCGCGAGCGGACCCAGGCGGGGCTGACCGCAGCGCGCGCCCGCGGCCGCCTGGGCGGGCGCCCCAAGGGCCTGCCGCCCGAAGCGGAGAAGACCGCGTGCGCCGCCGAAACCCTTTACCGCGAACGGCGCCTGTCCGTGCGCGAGATCGCCGCGCAGCTCGGCATCGCCAAGAGCACCCTGTACGACTACCTGCGCCACCGCGGGGTGCGGATCGGCGCCCCCAGTCCCGCCGCGCCGGGCCACTAGCGCGCCGCCGGGGGTTGCCGTCCATGCCGCGTCGTCAACTCCCGTCCGAAGCCCTGCTGGCGCTGCGCCGCCGGCTCGCCGGGCTGGCGCCGCGCAGCCCGGAGCGCCGTGCGCTGATGCAGCAGACGGCCGGCCTGTACGGGGTTTCGGAGGACGCGCTCTACCGCGCACTGCGCGCCTGCGCTCGCCCCAAGGCCCTGAACCGGGCCGACCGCGGGGTCCCGCGGGTCCTGCCCCTGGCGGAGTTGGAGCGGTATTGCGAGGTCGTCGCCGCGCTCAAGATCCGCACCAGCAACCGGAAGGGCCACCACCTCTCCACCGTTCAGGCCATTCGCTTGCTCGAAGAGCATGGCGTCGAGACCCCCGACGGTCTGCTGCGCGCCCCGGCCGCGCTGCTGACCCGCACTACCGTCAACCGCTACCTCAAGCATTGGGGCTTCGACTACGCCACCCTGACCCGGGTCCCGCCGGCGGTGCGCTTCGAGGCGCGCCACAGCAACGACTGCTGGCAGTTCGATCTAAGCCCCTCGGATCTGAAACAAGTCGCGCGCCCGGCCTGGTTCGAGGAGGGCCGCGGGCACCCGCTGCTGATGCTCTACAGCGTGGTCGACGACCGCAGCGGGGTCGCCTACCAGGAATATCACGGCGTCTACGGCGAGGACGTGGAGGCGGCCTTGCGTTTCCTGTTCAACGCCATGGCCCCGAAGTCCGATCCCGAGCTGCCGTTCCAGGGGCGCCCGGCCATGCTCTACATGGACTCGGGGCCGATCGGCAAGAGCCTGATCTTCCACCGCGTGATGGACTATCTCGGGATCGAGGTGTGCACCCACATGCCCAAGGACAGCGACGGGTTGCGTCCGACGGCCCGGGCCAAGGGTAAGGTCGAGCGACCCTTTCGCAGCGTCAAGGAGATGCACGAAACCCTCTACCACCTGCACGCGCCGGAGACCGAAGCCGAGGCGAACGCCTGGCTGCTGCGCTTCCTGATCCACTACAACCGCATGCCCCACCGCCGCGAACCCCATGCGCGGATCGACGACTGGCTCGCCAACCTACCCCCGGAGGGGGTGCGCGCCATGTGCAGTTGGGAGCGCTTCGGCACCTTCGCCCGCGAGCCCGAACGGCGCAAGGTGGGGGTCGACGCCCGGGTCTCCCTGGAAGGAACGCTCTACCAGGTGGACCCGGACCTGGCCGGCGAGGAGGTGATCCTGTGGTGGGGGCTGTTCGACAACGCCCTCTATGTCGAGCGCGGCGAGCAGCGCTACGGCCCCTACGAGCCGGTCGGCGGCCCCATCCCCCTGCATCGTTACCGCTCCTTCAAGAAGACCAAGACCCAGCAGCGTGCCGAGCGCATCGCGACGCTGGCGGAGAAGCTGGCCCTGCCCGGGTCCGTGTGGGGCGGTCCCGCCGCGGCTACCGGCACGGCGCCGGGGGCCGCCCTTACGCAGACGCCCTTCGTCGATCCGGACCCCTTCCAGGATCTGGCCTTTCCCAACGCGGTCGCGGCCAAGCGCGCCATCGCCGATGACCTGGGCACCCCCTTGGCCAAGCTGCCGGCGGAGGCGTTGGCCGCGCTCGATGCCGCCCTGGCCGCCTCCCTGCGCAAGGCCGACGTCATGGCTTACGCGCGTACCCACCTGAAACCCCTACGCGGAGACTGACCGGCATGCAGAGCGAGGTCATGAAGCACTTTGGCCTGACCCGCGGACTGCCGCGCGCCGGCTATTTCGAGACCGCCCAGCAACGCCGAGTCTTCGACGATATCAAGATCGCCATCCGCGGCGGCCAGCTCCTGGCCCTGGTCGGGTTGGTCGGCTGCGGCAAGACCACCACGCTGCACCGTCTGACCGAGGCCCTCAAGGACGAGCGCGAGATCCTGGTCTCCCAGTCGCTGGCGGTGGACAAGCACCGCATCAACCTCGGCACCCTGATGCTCGCCCTGTTCTACGATCTGGTGACCGAGAAGGACTTCAAGATCCCGACCCAGCCGGAAAAACGCGAGCGCAAGCTCATCGAGGTCATCGCCAAGCGCAAGAAGCCGGTCGCCCTGTTCGTCGACGAGGCCCACGACCTGCACCCCAAGACCCTGGTCGGGCTCAAGCGCTTGGTCGAGCTGGTCCAGAACAACGGTGGCACCCTGTCCGTGATCCTGGTGGGCCATCCCAAGCTGCGCAACGACCTGCGACGGCCGGCCCTGGAGGAGATCGGCGCGCGCACCACGCTGTTCTGGCTGGACGGGATCAAGGGCCAGGAGCGGGCCTACCTCGACTGGTTGCTGGAGCAATGCGCCCCCGCCGACGCGGCCGACCTGCTGACCCCGGAGGCCCGCGAGCGCCTGGCCGCGGCGCTGTCCACGCCGTTGCAAATCGAGCAGTACCTGACGCTCGCGCTGGAGGCGGCCTATCAGGTCGGCCAGAAGCCGGTGACGCTGGAGGTTATCGAGGCGGTCCTAGCGGCCGATATCGATGCCCTGGAGGCGACCCTAACCCGCTACGGCTACAGCACCCGGGCGCTCGCGGATTTGCTCAACGTCCGGCCGGCGGAGATTCGCTCCTTTCCGCACGGCCAGTTGGCACCGGGGCGGACCCAGGAACTGCATGGCCAGTTGCTGGCGGCGGGGCTGCCGGTGTGAGGGGGGCGGCCCGTGCAGCCGTTTGCAGATAATCTGGGCTGGCGCCGATGTTTGTGGGCTGTTTGCAGCTAATGTGGGCTCATTTGCAAATAATCTGGGTCCGGAACCCCCGTTATTCGCAGTTAATCTGGGCTGAAAATCGCGATGTTTGTGGGTCGGGCCGCGGATGTTTGTGGGCCGCTACAGGTAAGTTGAGAAACGTTTGACCGGCTATTTCGTGGCGCTGGAAACACATTCTGGAAAGACACCGCAGGGCATCGGTGATCGTGAGCGCGTTCTCGCCCGCATCGGTGGTGCCAAAAGCCCGTTTGAGGCCAGCCTCAAGTTCCCGACCCAGCTTCAAGGCCAGCTGGCCGCGAAGACATGGCCCCGGGTACGGCTCTTCTTGCGGACATCGATGGGCCTCACCTCCAGCAGACCGGTCTTCAGGTTGCGAAAATTGCGCTCGACCTGCTGAAGGTCACGGTAACGTTGATCCACCGTCACCGCATCTATCTGCTCCTTGGCGACGTCCGTCTCAATCACATAGCAGCCATCCAACAACGCCGCGTCCGCCTGTTTTTCCTCATCCACCCCCAGGTTGAGCTGCCGGTCCGCCAGCGCGAGGGTGACAAAAGCGGAGAGCTGGTGGCGTTTGGCCCACGCGCTCAGCTGGCGCAGGCCGGCCGCCGGGTCGGCTCGGGGCGAACCCTGGACGCACTCGTTGCGCGCTGCGACCCACTGGTGCAGCTTGGCCAGTTGGTCGCGGCGGCGGTTGGCCTCTTTTCTGCGCACGGCCTCATTGCGCCGCAGAACGAGTCTGAGATCGCCATATTCCACTTCTTGGGCGATCTCCTCGAAGAAATCGATCTGGATGACGTCCTTCTTCAGCAGCTTCCTGACTTGGGGGTCGGTGAGCGCCGTGATATACTTCAGGCACTTAGCGGTCAGCGCCGCCTTGCCTTTGGCCTTGACCATCCCCCGGTCGCCCACAAAAACGACTTCCTCGATCTTAAAGCGGTGCTTCACGATCTCGATCTGATCGGCTACCGTGACCGGGTCGGCCATATTTCCTTTGAAGACCTTGACGGCCAAAGGCTCCCCATCATCGGCGGTTAACAGGCCGATCACGATCTGTTTCTTGCCCTTCTTCCCGTCACGATGATATCCGTACTCGGCCAGCTCGTTCTGCTCCCCTTCGAAGTAGGAGGAGGTGACGTCATAGAGGACCAGCACGGGCGGCTGGCCCACCCGGTTGACATAGGTGCGATAGAGCTGGTTCTCGATCTTTTCCTGATGCGCCGCCAACCAATCCAGCGCCGCGTAAAGATCATTCTCGTCAAACGGGGTAATGCCCAGCACCTCGGCCACGGCATGCTCTTCGACCCAGCGCACCGCAGAGAGCCGCGAGCCCTGGTGCGCCACCCGGGCCAGGATCAATAACAGGGCGAGCTGCGCCAGCGGCTGGGTACCCAGCGCCGAGGTGATGCCCAAGCGCTGGGCGACCTCTTTCAAGACGAACAGGACGGCAAAGATGCGGTCGCTGACCGGCTCGCTGGTGGTACCTACCGCATCGAACTCACCCTTCAGGCAGCGTCGGAGGGCCTCGACGCGCGCCGCCGGCCAGTGGGTGAGGTTGGCCAGGGTCCGCGTTTTGACCTGCCGGCCTTCGCGATAGCCTTCGCGGAGCAGGAGGGCGGGCGGTGAACCCCGGTTGGGAATGGTTGCGACGTACATGCGCAAAGTATACCGGAAATACTTTTGCAATACCAGCCATATGAGCCAATATACATGCCAACATATTCAGGCAAAAAATCAGCATTTTTCCAGGGAATCCAGCATGTTAAGTCAAATCAGAGGGGGGAAGATCCGCCCGAACGGCGAAGACAGCATTTCGACGACTCTGACCGGTAAGCTCAGCATCGACGGAATAATCGATGTAACGCGAGAAACCAATAACAGGGGACATGTGGACATCACCATCAATCTGGTCCAGTCGTCCCGCAAACGACTCGGGGAAGCGAAGATTTATGACGGCCACGCCTATCACGAGAAAGTTCTTCAGCAACTTGTAGAACGATACTCAACCGGACGCGAGCGGTCGGGCTACATGTTCTGCTACGTCAAGGTCTCGGATATCAAGGGAAAAATGGCAAGGCTTCGGGCCGAATGCGACGCTCGCAAACCGTGCGGCCAAAATGCGAGATCGGTTGAATACAAAGAGAAGTGGGCGTTTGAGACCCGACACGCTCATGCAAGCGGTGAGGATCTGCGTGTTATTCACTTCGGAATAAACCTGCACGTTCCGACCGGCCGAGCGGCGCGCGGGAAGGATTCCGGCGAATGAATGTTGCCGAACTCACCGCGCGCCCCTGACTCTGACCAATTGTAATCCACTTGATCACGTTGATACGTGAATCCTGATGAAACGCTATCGTCAGATCGAAGCGCTGCTCGATGCCGAAGGTAGAGGCGCATTGGCCAATGGAGGCTTCTTGCAGTTCAATGCGACGTGTCGGTGCCTGTATGCGGCCGCGGGTAGACAGCCACCCCCCCCTCGTGATGGATCAGTTGCTCGGATACCTGGATCAGATGCGCTCCCATCCGGGCTGGTTGCTGTGTTGCAGTAGCCATTATTGACTTTACCCCCCCAAATCCGGCTCATCGCAATGTCTGAGAATCGCTGCCCGCGCGGCGTCCCGCAATCGCACTGCCGCCGCCCAATCCTCGCCGTCGGGTTGAAGCGGCGGCTCGACGATTACCTCCAGCCGGCCCCGGCGCGGAAACCACGAACCGGCGCGCAGGATCGAGCGGGTGCCGCGAATCGTCACCGGCGCCACCGGCGCTCCCGCTTGCGCCGCCGCCAGGAACGCGCCCATGCGGAAGGGTAGCAATCCCGGCATTCGGGCGAAGGTGCCTTCCGGGAAAAAGCCCAGCGACTGTCCGGCGCGTGCCGCCTCGGCGACCTTGCGCGCTTCGTCCACGCCGCGCTGTACGTCAAAGCGTTCGACGAAAAGAGTGCCGATCCGCTCCAGCGGTTTCCCGAGCCAGCGGTTGTCCAACAGTTCCCGCTTGGCGACATAGTGGAATTGCCGTGGGATCGCCGCCATCAGCACGTAGGCGTCCAGATAGCTGGAGTGGTTGGCGATCAGCACGCAGGGGCCGTTCGGCAGATGTTCCAGACCCCGCACCGTCAGCGACGTGTTGGTCAGTTGGGCCAGCAGCCAGGTCGCCGCGCGGCCCAGAGCCCAGCGCCATTCCGTTTTCGGCAGGGTCATGATGCCCAGCCAGACCCCCGGCGCCAGCAGCCCGAACACGGTCCAGGCATAAGCGGCGAACAACCGTTCCAGTACGCCGCGCTCCAGCCGTCGCGTCCGCATCCAGGCGCTGGCAAGCACAATCCGGGTCAATTGCAGCCACAACGCCCGTCCGCCCCGTCCGATGGCGCCGTGCTCGTACAGGTCCCGCAGCGCCGCGCGGCGAATCTTGCCGCTGGAGGTTTTTAGCACCGCATGTGGCGGCGCCAGCACCACATCGTCAGGCGGTACGCCCAGCAAATCCATGCTGGCGCACTGAATTCGCAGACGCAGGCTATCCAGGGCCTCCGGTTGCGTGGCGCGGGTTTCAGCGACCACCACCAATCGCTCGGTGCCGGTGGCCGGATCGGAGCTGGGGAAGACGGCTACGCACCCCTTGCGGACGCCTTCGATTTCGGCGACGGCCTGTTCCAGTTCGTAGGGATAAATATTGCGCCCGCCCCGAATGATCAAATCCTTGACCCGGCCGGTCAGATACAGGTCGCCGCCGGCCAGATAGCCGCGATCCCCGGAATCCAGCCAGGCATCGCCGTGCGGGAACAGTCGGCGGGTGGCGGCAGGATTGTGGTAATAGCCGGCGGTGGTGGACGGCCCCGCGAATTCCACGTTTCCCTCCTGGCGTTCCGGTGCTTCCCGGCCCTGTGGATCCACGATGCGAATTTGGTGGCCGGGAATCGGCTGGCCACAGGACGGGAATAGCAGGGCGTTGGAATCGGTCGGATCGGCTGGTTCGGCCCGGCCGGCGGCCATGAACCGGTCGCGCCGCACCCGGTCGATGACCGGCCCTCGACCCGGCGGCTGCAAAGCCAGCCCTACCGAACATTCCGCTAATCCGTAGACTGGCGCCAACGCCTCGGGACGAAAGCCGTAACGGCTGAAACGGGCAATGAACCGGTCCAGGGTCGCCGGGCTGACTGGTTCCGCGCCGTTGAGGGCCATGCGCCAGGAACTGAGGTCCAGACCCTCGATTTCGTGATCCTGAATGGAGCGCACGCACATTTCGTAAGCGAAGTTGGGCGCCGCCGACAGCGTACCGCGATGGTGTTGAATGGCCCACAACCAGCGTACTGGCCGGGCCAGAAAACTGAGCGGTGACATCACCACCAATGGGAAGGCGTAGTACAGGCTGCCCAGGCAGGCGCCGATCAGGCCCATGTCGTGATACAGCGGCAGCCAACTGACGAACACGTCACTGGAGCAGGCCGCCACATGGGGACCCATGGCGCGCAGGTTGGCCAGCAGGTTGGCGTGGCTCAGCATCACCCCCTTGGGATCGCCGGTGCTGCCGGAGGTGTATTGCAGGAAAGCGAGATCGGCGGCGCGCACCGCGACGGCGCTCCACGCTGCCGATGAGGCCTGCAATTCCGCCACCGTGACGATGTGACGCAGGTCATCAACCTGGGCCTGGAGCAGTCGCGCCACCAGCGTCGCCTCGGGCACGGTGATCAACGCCACGGTCTGGGCGTTGTTCAACAACCGGGCGTGGCGGCGAAGATGTTCCTCGATCTGCGAGGGTCGGACCGGTGGGTAGATGGGCACCGGCACGCCGCCAGCCAGCAGTATGCCGAAGAAGCCGAGGAAGTAGTCGGCCCCGGTGGGCAGCATGATGGCTACGGTCTGGCGCGGTTGCAGACCACGCGCTTGCAGCCCGGCCGCCACCGTCCGCGCGCCCTGGATCAGGTTGGCATAGGTGAAAGTGGCGGCGATTCGCTCGTCGTTGCCGTAAATCTGGATCGCCACCCGGTCGGGGTTGCTGCGTGAGTGCCAGTCCAGCACATCGACCAGAGTCGCGGCACGATCCGGGGCCCTGGCCGCCGTGGGTTGCTGCCCCGGCGTCCGCCAGTCCGCCGCCAGCGTCGGTCCGACGGGTGCGCCCTGGATTCCCAGGATCAGCGCCAACAGATCGCGCGGGGTTTCGGCCAACAGTATCCGTTCGTCCAACCGCGCTTGAAAGGTCCGCTCGATCCGTTGCAGCAGTTCGGCCCGGGCCAGACTGTCCAGCGCCAGGTCCTGGTCCAGGTGGCTGTCCAGGGTGAGCCCTGCCGCCATCCGTTCCGACGGGCGGATTTCGCGCATCAGTTCGCGCAGTAACTCCAGCAGGCGAGCCGCGGCATCCTGGGCAGTGTCCGGGGCGGCGTTGGACGCTGGTTCACCGTTGGGTGGCAATCCATCATGATCGGCGGGCATGGGCAGCGGTCCGTGGCTTTTCGTGGAGTTATTGCTGGTGTCCGGTAGGGGTTGCCAGCTTAGCAAGCAAACATTCTAGAATAGGATGATCATAGCGCGCTGGCGTCGGCGGTAGTCCGCCCGGCTTGGCCGTTGCGCCGCTCGACCTGGAGGATCTGTCCTTGACCCGCAAACCACTTCGCTTCTGGTTGATTCCCCTGCTGTTGGGGCCGGCGTGGGCTCTGGCGCTGGAAATAGGTGAAATCCAGGTCCATTCCTCCCTGAACCAGTTGTTCGACGCCCGAATCCCGCTGCCCAAGCTCACGCCCGAAGAAGTGGGCAAGGTATCGGTCAAGCTGGCGCCCGCGCCGATCTTCAAGGAGTTCCAACTGGAACGGGCACCGTCGTTGACGAATCTGGCGTTTGCGATCGAATACAACGCCGAGGGACAAGTCTACGTCAAGGTGGTCTCCACCAAACCGATTCAGGAGCCGTCGCTTGGGCTGCTGCTGGAATTTGACTGGCCGCGCGGCAAGACCTTTCGCGAATTTACCGTATTTCTGGATCCAGTCCAGCGGCTGGCCCAGCGGCCCGGCGACCGGAGTAAAACGGTGTTGGATACGTCCGCCGCCGCGCTCAAGCCGCCAGTCGAACCGGCTCCGGTGGTCATTGCCACCGAAGCTGAGCCGGTGGTCGTTGCCGCTGAAGCAGAGCCGGTGGCTGGTTCTGGCGCTCCGTCGCCGCCCGCCGAATCCGCGCCTCGTTCTGAACCTGCGGTAACCGTTGCCGCAACGTCAGAACCCGAACGGGGCGCAAGGATCGAAAGCGGTGGTGGCCTGGAACCCGAAACGGCGACGACGAAGGTGGTCGCTGAATCCGTAGGGGCGTCCGATCAGTTGCCGCTGCCGGTGGAAGCGCCGCCGCCACCGCCGCCACCGCCGTCGGTTCGGATTTACCGGCCGGGCGATACCTATGGCCCGGTGGTGGCTGGCGAGGGACTGTGGGGCATCGCGCTCAAGGTGCGTCCCGACCCCGGCATCACCCGCGATCAAATGACGCAGGCCCTGTTTCAGGCTAATCCTCATGCATTCGGTAAAGCCGGGATCAGTGGTTTGAAGAGCGGGGCTATGCTGCGCATCCCCACCTTCCGGGAGATTGCTGATATCACCGGTTCCGACGCCGCCCGGCATCTGGCCGGGATAGGGGAATCGGTAGGGCCGGTGGCGGTGGCCGCTACCGCGCCCAGCCTCACCCCCGCAGTGACGGAATCGCCGGTCGCGAAGGCCGCGACTGGCGCCCCGGAAGTGTTTCCGTTGGAGCCGGCAACGCCGCTCGAACCGATTGCGGTTATGGCCTTGCTGCCCGCGCCGATCCAGGAAGCGACTCAGCCGGTTTCCGCGCAGAAGCCGGCGGCGCAGCCATCCGAGCCGGTGACGGTCAATTTCGAACCCCTACCGGCTGGCCTCGAATTGTTCGCGATTTTGCCAGATCTGGTGGCGCCGCTCGAACCGAAAGCGGACATGGCCCTGTTACCCCCGCCGATCCCGGAAGCCGCTCAGCCGGATTCCGCACCAGAGCCGGTGGAGCAGCCATCCGAACCGGTTGCGGAAAAATCCGAACCCGCCCCGGCTGGTCCAGAATCGGCCGCGGCCCCGCCGGAGCCGGTGGCGCAGATTTCCGAGCCGGTGGTCGTCGCGACAGCATCGGAACTGGAGGTTTCCAAGCTGGCCACACCCGTCGCCGACATAAGCATTCAACCCTTCCCTTCAACCCCATTCCACGGGGGGGAGGGGCAGCCAATAACCCACGATTTTGCAAAGGTTCCATCCACCCTTGAGGGGGAGGGCTGGGTTGGGGAGTCCGAGCGGTTACCCGCTGACATTCCGGCGGAGCCGTTCCAGGGGGTGCTGGAACCCGTTTCGGTTACTCCACTGCTGTTTCTGGCCATATCGGAGATGATGGCGGCCGTGACCCAGCCTTCCGCCGTGATGGTTCCGACGCCAGTCGCTCCCGGCCATCCTGATTCCAATGCAGTGATGCTGGAATCAGAGCGGGAGGCTAGCGCTCCCGAAACTGCGCCCCTGGCTGCGGTTTCCGAAGCAGAGGTCGAGCATGCGACGACCCTATCCACTAGTGACGTCGAGACATCAGCGCTAGCCTTGACCGCCACGCTGGAAACACCTGGGGCGCCCATGGATACCGCCAGCTTGCTGGCCGCGGTCGAGAGGTTCTCGCCGCGCATGGATCGGGATGCGCTGGCGCAACTCTATTTTGCGAGCGATGCATCGGCTCCCCTGGTTGCCGTGTTCACCGAGCCGTTACCGATGCCGGCCATGCCGGTTACCCCCATCCCACCGCCATCTGCGGAGGAAGAGCCAAATACCCCCGCACCCTTGTCGAGTCAGGCGGTTGAACCGCCAGTCGATACCATGACTTCGGTTCGGATGAATGGAGCCGAGGCATCCGCGCCCACGGTTCCGGATCCGCCGCAAAGTGTTGCAGCGGGTCCAGCGGAGCCGCTGGTAAAAGCTGACGAGCAGACCCAGCGCTTTTATAAAGGTGGCGAACAATACGGTCCTATCTCGCCTAACGAGCGGCTTTGGAAAATCGCCGCCAAGGTTCGCCCCGATCCGGGCATCAGCAAGGAGCACATGATGAAGGCTCTGCTCAAGGCTAATCCACAGGCGTTTTCTAAATCCAATAACATGGACAGCTTGAAAGTGGGTGCGACCCTGCGGGTTCCAACCTTGCGGGAAATCGCGGATTTCACAGGTTCCAAGGCGGCCAAGCAGCTATTGGAACAACAGCAGACCGCAGAGACGCCGCTCCCGCCGGAACCCGCGCAGGCCGCTGAAGCGCCGCCGGCTTCGGAACCCAGGCCACCGGCTCCCTTCGCTGCAGAGCCGGCGGCTGCTGAACCACTTGCACCGGCAACGGAACCGGCTTCGGGATCGCCCGCGTTGGCTTCCGAACCGCCTTCGCTGGAATCCGTTGCGCCTCCGGCACCCGCCACAGAAGCGACGCCTGCTTCGGAACCACCAGCGCCGGAATCCTTTACGCCACCCGCCACCGCCGCCGAAGCGCCGTCGGTTTCGGAACCTGTTGGTCCACCGGTTCCCGACGGTGAAGGGCCGCCGGCGGCCTCGGAACCGTCGGCTCCCGCTCCCGAAGCACCGCCGGTTTCGGAACCGCCCACTCCAGAAACCGTTGCCCTTCCGGTTTCCGCCGCCGAAGCGCCACCCACGCCGGAACTTCCGCTGATTGCGCCAGAACCCTCACCAGCCGCAGAAGCGCCGCCGGTTTCGGAACCGCCCGCGCCAGCCGTCGAGACGTCAACCGCACGGTGAAAGCATGAAAAACCCTCCCCTTTTGGGGAGGGTTGCGGTTTGATGCAGGGCCTTGTGTTCAACGCCAGTAAAAATTCAACCGGGATTGACGTTGGTCGATCCGCGTTGTTTGTCGCTGGCTCTGATCCAACGCAATGACTTCGACGGTGTAGCTGCCGGGAGGCAGTTCGGCGAAGAACCAGGGTCCATGAGATTCGGCGCTCAGGATCGTAGCGCCGCGTGAATCCAAAATGCGAACCTGGACATCCCCCAGATAGTTGCCGCTATCCTGCATCGCGAACAGCAACCGCAGGTTAAACTGGTTGGACAGGGCTTCGAGTTCTGCCCGTTCACCCTCGCCAATGCCGCCGGATATGTAGCGGATACCTTGAAAATCCTCAATCTTTACCGATCCGCCGGGCGGCGACCAATCGGGACCGGTTGCGTCCTCGGGGTATTGCCGGTCCCTTTGGTATTGCACCTGAGGTGTTGGCTCCGGGTAGGAGTAAGGACTCGGCCGCGACGGCGGCTCCGGCATCACAGGAGTTTCCGCCGGCAATTCGGGCGATTTCGTTGGCATTGCGGGTGTTCCCGCTGGTCCGGTAGGAAGACTGTATAACTGGATTTCACCACCAGGCGATGGCTCCTGATACTGCGGCGAGCCGTATGCCGGGGGCGCGCTATTAGTCTGCTGTGCGCTGGCTATGGACAACAGACCGCTACCCAGGACCGGTGCCAAGGCCAGGGCCGTCAAACTCAGAATGCGGATTCGAACCATGCTGTGAATCTCCTAATATTTCTTTGAGCCGCCCGGAAATGTTTTTCCGGAGCCTTGCTCCACGATGTATTAGGCGCACTGGACCGGGTTTGATTCCCGAACTGTTCAACCACCTTGAACTACCTGCGCGTATTGCTCGCGCATCACCTTCTTGTCGAGTTTGCCCACGCTGGTCTTGGGGATGGCCTCGACGAACAGCACCCGGTCGGGAATGCCCCATTTGGAAATAATCCCCTTTTCGGCAAAATCCGTGAGCCAGTCGCGAATAGCCGCTTCGTCCACTTGTCCAGCCTGGTCGCGCTTGGGCACCACCAGTGCCAGCGGCCGTTCGCCCCATTTTCGATCGGGAATGCCGACCACCGCTGTTTCCGCCACCGCAGGATGCTTGAGGATCAAATCCTCCAGCTCCAGCGAGGAAATCCATTCGCCGCCCGTCTTAATGACATCCTTCAGTCGGTCGGTGATCTTAAGATAGCCTTCCTCGTCAATCACTCCGATGTCGCCGGTGTGCAGGTAGCCGCCACGCCACAGCGTTTCGGAATTCTGAGGATCCTTGAGATAGCCCTGGGTCAACCACGGGGTGCGGACCACCACTTCGCCCGGTGTCTTGCCATCGTGCGGCAGGTCGTTCATCTCCTCATCCACCACCCTCAGTTCAACCAGCGGAATCGGCAGGCCGGTCTTGCAGCGGATTTCCAGTTGCCGTTCCTCGTCCCAGTCCAACATGTGCGATTTGAGCTGCGCGAGCGTCAGGATCGGGCAGGTCTCCGACATGCCGTAGGCGGCGAACACGTCCACGCCCCGATCACGGGTCTGTCGAGCCAGGGCTTGTGGCAACGCCGCGCCGCCGATGATCACCTTCCAGCGGGACAGGTCGGTGTCATCGACTCTTGGGCAGGCGAGCAGCATCTGCAGGATGGTCGGCACGCAGTGGGAGAAGGTGACCTGTTCCCGCTCGATCAGCCGCAGCAGGTGTTCCGGTACGTAGCGGCCCGGATAGACCTGCTTCACCCCCAGGGTGGTCGCCACGTAAGGGACGCCCCAGGCGTGGACGTGGAACATCGGGGTGATCGGCAGATACACGTCGTCGCGGTTGAAGCGGCCTTGCCCCGTACCCGTCAGCGCCGCAAGCACGCCGAAGGTGTGCAACACCAGTTGCCGGTGGCTGAAGTACACGCCCTTGGGCAGGCCGGTGGTGCCGGTCGTGTAGAAGGTGGTGGCGCGGGTGTCCTCGGGGAAGTCGGGGAAGGTGTAATCGGGATCCCCGCTTGCCAGCAGGGCTTCGTATTCCGTGCTGATGTCGAGAGTAGTGGCCGGGGGTTGGCCGGTGTCGTTCAGCAGGACCAGTTGCTTGACCGGTTCGATGCGGTCGCGGATGGCCTCCAGGATCGGCAGGAACTCGGTGTTGACCAGGATCACGTCGTCCTCGGCGTGATTGATGGTGTAGAGGATCTGCTCTGGAGACAGCCGGATGTTCACAGTGTGCAACACAGCGCCCATCATCGGCACGGCGAAGAAGCATTCCAGATAGCGGTGGCTGTCCCAGTCCATCACCGCCACGGTGTCACCGCGCTTGACCCCGAGCGCCGCCAAACCACTGGCCAGCCGCCCGACCCGCTCGCCCAGATCTTGGTAGGTCTGGCGCTTGAAATCGCCATAGACGATTTCCTGATTGGGGAATTGCCGGACTGGATTTCGGAGCAGGTTTTTGATCAGCAGGGGGTAGTAGTCCGCGGAAGAGGTACGGTTGGTGGAATTTTCGGACATGGTTATTTCCTCTGAAATTCAACCTTTGCCTGTTCGAAGTTAGCTATTTTGCTCAACCGGCGTGCTGGACAAGGTATGCCTTGATCTTGCCGACATCCGCGTCCATCACCTCGAACCGTTGTGGCAGCGCCTCGATGTTTTCGAAGCCGGCCGGCCGCTCTGGCTTGCGCCCCAGCGCCTCGACGATGGAGTCCTCGAACTTGGCCGGCAGGGCAGTTTCCAGGCAGATTAAAGGTACGCCGTCCTCGCGATATTCCAGCCCGACCTTGACCCCATCGGCCGTATGGGTGTCGATTACCCTGCCGCACTCCTGGTTAACCCAGCGGATGACGGCCATGCGGTTCTGGTGGTTGCTGGACCCCGATACGAAGCCGGACCAAGCGATTGCGCGGAAAGCGTCAGTGCCGGACAAATCGAAGAAGCTGTGCTGATCCACCTGCCGCCATAGTTCCCGGACCACCGCCGGTGCGCGCCCAACCGCGTCGTAGATGTAACGCTCGAAGTTGGAGGCCTTGGAGATGTCCATCGAGGGACTACTGGTGTGGGCGACCTGGTCGTTCTTGCGTACCCTGTAGACGCCGGTGCGGAAGAACTCGTCCAGCACGTTGTTTTCGTTGGTGGCCAGGATCAGCCGGCGAATGGGTAGCCCCATGCGTTTGGCGATGTAGCCGGCGCAGATGTTGCCGAAGTTGCCGGACGGCACCGCGAACGAGACTTCCTGGTCCTCGCGGGTGGTGACCGCCAGCCAGCCCTTGAAGTAATAAACGATCTGCGCCGCGACCCGCGCCCAGTTGATCGAGTTGACCGTGCCAATGCGGTAGCGGGTCTTGAATTCAATGTCGTTGCTGACCGCCTTGACGATGTCCTGGCAGTCGTCGAACACGCCGCGCACGGCGATGTTGAAGATGTTGGGGTCTGGCAGCGAGAACATTTGCGCGGTCTGGAACCGGCTCATTTTCTGGTGGGGCGACAGCATGAACACCTGGATGCCGCGTTTGCCGCGCATGGCGTATTCGGCGCTGGAACCGGTGTCGCCGGAAGTCGCGCCGAGGATGTTGAGATGGCCGCCGGTCTCGAGCAAGGCGTATTCAAACAGGTTGCCGAGCAGTTGCAGGGCGATGTCCTTGAAGGCCAAGGTTGGCCCGTTCGACAGCCCGAGCAGCCATACATCATCGAGCAGGCGAGCGACGGGGGTGATGTCTCCGGTGCGGAAGATAGCGGCGGTGTATGTCTTGTCGATCAGAACGCGCAGGTCGGCGGCGGGGATGTCGTCGGCGAATTTGCGCAGGATCGCGAACGCCAGTTCCGGATAGGACAGCCTGCGCCAACTGGATAATTCACCGGGGGCCAGGGTCGGGTAGGCGTCCGGGATGGTCAGGCCGCCATCGGGCGCCAGGCCGCCCAGCAGAATGTCCGAAAAGGTCGCGGGGGCCATGCCGCCCCGAGTGCTGACGTAGCGCATGAGGAAGTCCTCGGGAGTCCCGAAGGGTCGGGAAGGGTTGCGGAAATGGCCTCATTGTACCCATCCGCATCGCCAAAGGCGCCGGCCCCGCCAAGGACGCCCCTATGCAGCCGGCGGCGCGTCGTCGGATTGCACGGGAAGCAGCCTTTGGGTGATTTCCCAAGCCCACGGATTAATCTTGCCGTAAATCTTGATCAACCGGCCTTTTGACGCACGAAACAGCAGCTTGGCGCGGGCGTCATCGACGGAGTTGTCGTATACGTAGGTCCGGTCGGCCAGCCAGGCAACGACGGAACAATACGCCAGCGACTTGGTGTAGCGGTTGACGATCTTGGTGATGGGGACATCGTGGCCGCCTTCCATCACCCGCATGGCGACCCGTTTGGCGTTAATGGAGGGATCGTCGGTTCCGACGAAAAACAGCCGGATGAAGAATCCTGCATCCTGCGCCCGGCGGATGAAGTCCAGCTTGTCCGGCGCGGACAGGACAGTCTCGAAGGCAAGACTGCGGCCATCTGTCAGGCATTGTTCGCGAATTTCGGCGGCCCGTTGCGCCGCATTGAGGACCGCGGCCGGGGCGTTCCAGTCGCCGAACTCGTCACGGGCGATAAAGTCTGGATTGACGTAGACGCACCCGTCCATCCACTCGTGCATCAGCAGTTGTTGGGTAATCGAGGTTTTGCCCGAGCCGTTGGGGCCGGCGACCACGATAAGCCGGGGTTTTTCCCCCTCGGACATACCTAGGTACGCAGAAGATGGACCGCCATGATCTCGGCCCGCAAGCGGACCAGAAGTTGTTCGCGCGCGGTATCGGCGTGCCTGCGCGCTTCCACCACGACCGCTTCCATCAGGGCATCGAGTTGCTCGTCGGAAGGTTCGTGAGCGGTGTCGTTCAAGTCGAATCGAGCGTATTGCATCAGGCAGATCCTCGGTGGTTGCGCAAGGTCGGGGCGGACGGGGGTGCGAACGGCCATCATTTTACATGGTATTGGGATCGATACCCAGCGCGCGCACTAACCCGATCAGTCGATCGGTTCGTTGCCGCTCGGCTTCGGTGCTCTGCTCTGATTGATCGGAGATTTACCCCGTCGATCATGCCTGTGGCTGGAAGGGCGGATTGATCGCCATGATATCGGCCCGCAAGCGGACCATGAGTTGTTCGCGAGCCGCCTTGGCGTGCTTGCGCGCTTCCGCCGCGACCTCTTCCATCAGGGCGTCGAGCTGTTCGTCGGAGGGTTCGTGGATGATGTCGTTCAAATCGAAGCGAAGTAGTTTCATTGTCTTCTCCAACATCGGGCAGTGCTGATGGGTCACCGTTCACGTTCATCACCGTAAGTGGCATCTATTTTACCTGAACCGCGGCGGATAGGGTATCCCGAACGAGCGTCCGAGGCGCGATAATGACCTTACGGGATAGGGATTTTTTCTGTCTGGCGGTTTGCTGCACTGCGGAAACCGTGCTACGTTTGTTTTTGATGTATTTCTAAAATAACGAAGTAGCAACCGCTCCCAAAACAATCTGACGCTATGCGTAACCCGCTCCGAGCCATGAAGGGGAAAAGTTGCCGGCAATTCGTGCGGCAAAGGCGATAACCTTGGTTGTGGGTATCATGCAATATATGCAATAAGAGCGTTATGATGGGGTTGACGAAAATACGAAAACAAGCTAGCGAGTCTAATGGCATGAACCGCGACCAAATTTTTATCAGCTATAGCCATGTGGATGGAGACTGGCTCAAAAGACTGCAAATCGTTATAGCTCCCCTTCGGCGCAAAGGGATTCTCAAGGTGTGGGCAGATACCGACATTATCCCAGGACAATTATGGAAGGAAGAAATCAAACAGGCGCTGGCCAGAGCTAAAGTGGCCGTGCTGCTGGTCAGTCCGGATTTTCTGGCCTCGGATTTTATCGATAAGCACGAATTGCCGCCATTGTTGGAGGAAGCCAGGAAGGGAGGATTGACCATTCTCTGGATACCGATCAGGCCAAGCCTGTATCAGGAAACCGATATCGTCCATTACCAGGCGGTTTATGATCCCAAAACTTCTCTGTCTCTACTGAGTCCTGCGCACCAGGAAGTCGCATTGATCGAGATCGCCCAGAAGATCAAGGATGCCTGTCCCAACGAAGCGGCCGGCGCAATTTCCTTTCGGCCGCAAGCGCAAGAACCAACCCGATCCAGTCGTCCGACTTTACCCGCTATCAAGTACATTCACGGCTGGTTGGCGGAGCGTGTACAAGAAATACAACAGCAGACCGCGCAGGCGTTAGGTCTACCGGTGGAGTTTCGCGATGATCTCGAAAGCGGTGGCCAGGGTCCGGTGATGATCGTCATTCCGGCCGGGCGGTTTTTGATGGGTTCGCCCGAGGGGGAATTGGAACGACGAGATGATGAACGCCAGCGTGAAGTGCAGGTTGCTGTCTTTGCTATCGGTAAATACGCGGTGACTGTGGGACAGTTCAAGCGTTTCGTGGAGGCTAAAGGATACCCGACCGATGCTGAGACCGGGGGCGGTTGTTATTACCGGACGGGGAGTGAGTGGAAGCAGGATGCCGACAAGAACTGGCGAAATCCAGGATTCCCGCAAACCGATAACCATCCCGTGGTGGGCGTCAGTTGGAACGATGCCATGGTCTATGTGGACTGGTTGAGCGAGCAGACCGGCCAGCAGTACCGTTTACCGACGGAGGCGGAATGGGAGTATGCCTGTCGAGCGGGAACGGCAAGGCCATTTTATTTCGGCGAAACGATCAGCACGGACCAAGCCAACTATGTTGGAAATTATGTTTACGGCAAGGGGCGCAAGGGTGTTTATCGGCAAAAGACTGTCGAGGTGGGCCAGTTCCCGGCCAATGCCTGGGGATTGCACGACATGCATGGCAATGTCTGGGAATGGATTGGTTCCGAATACGACGAAAAGTATGGGGGCACCGAATTGCGGGGCGTCAGCGACCGCAATTCCGGCGGTCCCCGGGTGTTGCGGGGTGGCTCGTGGTTCAACGGGCCGGGGAGGTTGCGGTCGGCCGCTCGTTACAGGTTCATCCCGCGATTCAGGAACCTCACCGTCGGTTTCCGTCTGGCCAGGATTTTAACCCCTTAAACTTTAGCTTTTTCCCTTGGGGGGTCCAAGAAGCGAAGCCCCCTGGTCGTTTTTTTGCGGGGGTAGGGACATGATCGAGAAACCCGATTTCCCCCCTTGAATCCGTTCAGTTCCCCCCTTTAAAAAAGGGGGTTGAGGGGGGATTCCCGTCCCGTTACCCGTTCAAAATCCCCCCCGACCCCCCTTTACGAAAGGGGGGAGCGGGTAGCGGGTAGGTCGGGTTAGCGAAGCGTAACCCGACAGCGGGTAGGTTGGGTTAGCGCAGAAATCAGGGACCGCAGAAATCGGGGACGTACCACGAATGATGCGGGCCGTCTGCCTGGGCGAGCGCCAACAGTGGGCTCGCGTCGGAGACGACGATCATTGCTTGTCCATCAGCTCCGCAAATCGACGGTAGCTCTCATCACGTCTTCAGAACTGGCATTGATTGGACTGAGCCCCTTGTCGCCGAGCAGGTCGAAAAACGCGGCATAGGTCAGACCTAAGGTGATTTCCTGTAAATAGTTTACCATTTTAGTAAACTCTTGAAATTGATCTGTGGCCTGAAAATAAGGGGTTTTGCGATGAACACCTTAAGTCTTTCTCGTCAATCTTTAAGCGCATCTCAAGTAGAAGATATCCGGTTAGCGGCCGCTAAGATGCATGGAGAAAAACGTCGAGCTTTTCAGGCGGAGATGTCCTTAAAATACTGTGAAGGGAATGTTCGTTTGACGGAAACGATCTTCGGGTGGGGACGAGAAACAGTGACCGTGGGTTTGGCGGAAAAACGAACGGGGCTTATTTGCTATGGTGCCCAATCGGCTTTGAGTGGAAATAAACGCTGGGAAGAACGCCATCCAGATATTGCAGAAGCTCTTCGTCAATTAGCGGAAGGGCATGCGCAGCAGGATCCGACTTTTCGTACCGTGATCGGTTATACGCGACTGACGGCAGCCGAAGCGTTAAAACAGTTGCATGCTCAAGGGTTCGGTGAAGACCAGTTGCCTTCCGTGAGTGCGATGGCCGAAATTTTAAATCGGATGGGTTACCGATTGCGTAAAGTAGTCAAAGCCAAGCCGCAAAAAAAAATTCCAGAAACGGACGCGATCTTTGACAACATCCAGCAGAAAGATCAATCCGCCCGCGACTCCGAGGGAGTGAAACGCTTAAGCATGGACTGCAAAGCCACTGTAAACATTGGAGATTATTCGCGTGGCGGTCTAACTCGAGGCGATCATCAGGCCTGCGATCATGATCTAGGATGCACAGAAAAACATACGCCGTGTGGGATTCTGGATGAAGATGTTGGGGAGCTTTACATCAATTTTGGGAGTTCTTATAAAACCAGTGATTTCATTGTCGATACGCTGGAGGCGTGGTGGGAAAACCTTGAGCCTGAACAACAACAAACAACTCAGTTAATTCAACTTAAAATTGACAATGGTCCGGAAAGTAGTGGTGTGCGTACCCAATTTTTAAAGCGAATGGTAGAGTTTACCGAACAAATCGGAAAACCGATTCAACTTCTCTATTATCCGCCTTATCACAGCAAATACAACCCGATTGAACGTTGTTGGGGGATTCTCGAGTTGCACTGGAATGGTGCCAAGCTGATTAATGTTGAGACGATGTTGGCATGGGCTCAAAGCATGACTTGGAAAGGCCTTCAACCGATTATTCAATTCAGTCAGAAAGTCTATGAAAAAGGGATTTCACTGACCAAGAAAGCGATGCGTGCAATCGAGAAAAAATTGGAAAGGAACCCACTTTTACCCAAATGGGATATCCTGATCAAACCGCTTGAAATGGTAAAATCATTATAGGAAATCACCTAAGAGTTCCGCCGCCTTACCGAGGCTGATAACCCCGCGTTGGCGTTGCCCGATGACGAAATCCTCGAAAAGCGCCCGCCGAATGGCCTCTGGGGTATCGAAGTTGACAGCGAGGTCGTCAGGAATTTCGACCGTAATGGCAGGCATGAAAAGACTCCAAGCGTAGGGGGTATGGGAAGTCGGGGATTTGAATTTTAACTCAAGCCGTTGCAGGGGGGTTGGAGGTTGTGGCTGATTTCTTTCAATCGTTCCGAGAGCAACCCATACTTTTCCGGCACTGCCGCGTGACGATGACGATGATCTCAGTCGCGGACACTGACGGCCTGTGAGCCTTTGGGGGAATAATCAACCATGAGCACTGTATCCAGCACCTCTCGAAGCCCGCTGCATCTGCGGGTGTTTCTGGCCTCGCCGGGGGACGTGGCGGACGAGCGCGCGCTGGCTCTGCGCGTGCTGGAGCAACTGCAATACGATCCGCTGTTGTGCGGCCGGATCACGGTGGAAACCGTCGCCTGGGACAAACCCGGCGCGGGTACGCCGATGCTGGCGACGCTGACGCCGCAGGAAGCGATCAAAAAGGGTCTGCCGACACCCGCCGAGTGCGACATCGTCATCGTCGTGTTCTGGGCGCGCATGGGCACGCTGTTGCCGGATGAGTGGAAAAAACCCGATGGCAGCCGCTATCGGTCCGGGACTGAATGGGAATATCTCAATGCCCTGGAAGCGGCGGAAAAATGTGAAAACCGGCGGTGTTGGTCTATCGCCGGACCGAAAAAATAACCCTCGATCCGGACGATCCGGATTTCGACCTGAAGTCGCAACAGTGGCGGCAGGTCAAGCAGTTTTTTCAAACCTTCGCCAATCCGGATGGCTCCCTGAGACGCGGTTATAACCCTTACCTCACACCGGATGACTTCCGGGAGCAGTTGAACCTCCATCTGCGGTCGCTGGTGCGGGAGATCCTGGAGCCCGAGGCGCCGGTCGCCGCCGTTCAACCGTCGCCGCCGCCGGCCCCGCCACCCGTGGGTCCTCCGCCGATCCTGGAGCGCGAGGCGCCGGTCGTTGCCGTTCAACCGCCGCCGCCGGCCTCGCCCGCCGTGGGTCCTCCGCCGATCCTGGAGCACGAGACGCCAGTCGCCGCCGTTCAACCGGCGCCGCTATCGGCTCCGCCTGCCGTGGGTCCTCCGCTGTGGTCAGTTTCTCCTTTCCCCGGCCTGCGCGCCTTCACGCCGGAGGATGCGCCGATCTTCTTCGGGCGCGGCCGGGAAACCGATGGCCTGGTCAGCCGGCTGGATCATCCCGCGCGGCGCTTTCTTACGGTGGTGGGTGCGTCCGGTTCGGGCAAATCCTCGCTGGTCGCCGCCGGCTTGATTCCCCGGCTCCTGGCCGGGGCGATTCCCGGCAGTCAGGACTGGGTCTGGGTGAAGTTCACGCCGGGCGAGGTCGGCGAAAATCCCTTCATGGCCTTGGCCGTGGCGTTCAAGGAAACCCTGCAACAACGGGGTCGGCAACCGCGCGAGCTGGCGGACCGGCTGGAGAAGAATCCGGCGACGTTGATCGAGTTGCGTGACTTGGCGCTGGCCAACAAGCCGGAATGGGCCGAGCTGCTGCTGTTCGTCGATCAGTTTGAGGAACTGTTCACGCTGGTGGCGCCGCGGTATGTCGGTCCGTTCGTCGAGTGGCTCGACCAGACGGCGCGGACCGAACGCTTGCGGGTGGTGGCTACGCTGCGGGCGGATTTTTACCACCGGTGCGTGGAACAGGCGCCGTTGGCGGCGTTGCTGAGCGATGGTTCCTATCCGCTGGCGGCGCCCGGGATCGGCGCCTTGCACGAGATGATCGACCGCCCGGCCGAACGGGCGGGCCTGACCTTCGAGCTAGAACTGGTCGAGCGCATCCTGGACGATACCGGTACCGAGCCGGGCCGTTTGGCGCTGCTGGCCTTCGCTCTGGCGGAACTGTATGCCGCCCGCACGGCCGACGGTCACCTGACCCGGGCGGCCTATGAGGGCTTCAACGGCGTACAGGGCGCCCTCGCCAAGCGGGCGGAAGACACCGTCAGTCAACTCGGCTTGCCTCCGCCAACGATCGGCGAGGTCTTTCAGGAACTGGTGGAAATCGAGGAAGGCGGCGCGGTGACGCGGCGGCGGGCGCCCTGGGCACGGCTCAACCAATCGGCGGACGCCAACCGGCTGGTGGATGCGTTTGTCGCGGCCCGCCTGCTGGTGGCCAGCCAGGGTGAAACCGGTCAACCGTTGGTGGAAGTCGCCCACGAAGCGCTGTTCACGGCCTGGACCACGCTGCGCGACTGGATCGATGCTCACCGCAAGCGACTTGAGGCGGGGCAGGACCTGGAGGAAGCCGCCCAGGAATGGCAAGCCATCGGCCAGCGTTGGGCGGGACTGGCGTCGGGCGCGAGACTCAAGCGCTACCGCCAGGCCATCAAGCCTTCTGCGCTGGCGGATCGATTTCTCCGCGCCAGCCGGCGGCGGCTGTGGGCTTCAGGGGAACAGCGGGCGCCGCCGCCGTGTTGGTTTTGGCCATCCTGATGGGACTGTGTGGCTGTAAGCGAACGGCCTGACGATACAGCATGGCAATTTGTGGTGCTCGCCAAGTTGGGGTTTACCGCGAGGAGCCGGAGATGGTCGGGATTGAAGCCGGGGAATTCTGGATGGGATCCCGCGAGGACGATCAGGAAGCACGCGCCAGCGAGAAACCGCGCCATCGGGCGAAGATTCCGCGAACTTCGAGATCGGCAAATACGAGGTCACCTTCGATGAGTACGATCAGTTTGCCCATGCCACGGGGCGCGGCGCTGCCCAGCGATCAGGCTTGGGGCCGGGGCCGGCAACCCGTCATCAACGTGTCCTGGGAGGATGCCGTGGCCTATGCGGCGTGGCTCTCCAAAATGACCGGCAAATAATACCGGCTGCCAGCAGAAGCCGAGTGGGAGTACGCGGCGCTGGAAGGCAGCGAAGCCACACGATTCTGGGGCGATGATCCGAAACAAGCCTGCCAGTACGCAATGGGGGGATCGGAGTTTTCGGCAAGCAGGGTATGGCGATGAGATTCACGACTGTGATGACAATTATGTTTACACGGCTGGGTAGGTTCTTTTAAGAGCCAATCGTCGTGGCTTGCATGACATGAGGGTAATGTCTGGGAGTGGGTACCTGTTCTTGAGTACGATGATAATTATGCAAGGGGTGCCGCAATTACGTTTCAGCTTGGGACCCCAAGGCTGACAGTCCCCGGGTGGTGCGAGGCGGCTCGTGGGTCGGCGAGCCGCTGTGGTTGCGGTCGGCCGCGCGCGGCAGGAGCGTCCCGCATATCTGGAACGGCAACTTCGGGTTCCGTCTGGCCAGGACCTTTTAAACCTTTGACCTTTTTGCTTTTTCCCTTTTCGGGGGTCCAGGGGGCGGAGCCCCCTGGGCGTTTTTTTGGCGGGTAGGGCATGGAAGAAAAAACCGATGAGCGGACGCCGCGCGCCGTGCAAGCCTGTCACGAGTTGCTGGCTTGGCTCATTCCGCTGCTCGACCAGTTTCCACGTTCGCGCCGGTTCACGCTGGGGGAACGGACGCCGACCGGACCGGCGTACTTTCCCGGCGACGATCTGCTCACCCCGCTGGAGCGCCGTTGCGGCATTCCCATCTGCAACCTCACCAGCCAGTTCTTCGCCAACCTGTACTTGAACGAGTTGGACCACGGCATCAAGGAAGTCCTGCGCGCGCCAGCCTATCTGCGCTACGTGGACGACATGGTGCTGCTGGCCGACGACAAGGCAACAGTTGTGGGCGTGGCGGGGCTGGATCGCGGAACGGATGGCGGAAATCCGGCTGCGCTTGCATCCCGCCAAGGCCAAGGTCAGTCAGGTCAAGGAAGGGCTGGACCTGCTGGGCTATCGACTGTTCCCCGAGCGGCGGCGACTGCGTAACGAAAACGGCCTGCGGTTCCGGCGCCGGTTGCGCGCTTTCGCACAAGGTTACGCCGAGGGCCGGCTGGACTGGGCTGATTTCGACCCCAGCGTGCAGGCGTGGATCGGTCACGCCCGCCATGCGGAAACGCTGGGACTGCGCGAAAGGATCTTATCGGAAGTACACTTTCGGCGGGAACGGACCGAACGGCGGTCCCCGCGTGTTGCGGGGCGGTTCGTGGAACAACGAACCGAAGAGGCTGCGGTCGGCCGCGCGCAACAGGAAAGACCACGGCCGGATCGAAATCCGCCCCCATGCCCTCAGCGCGCGGATCGACTGGTTGGAGGCGAAACCTGACTGGGCCAAACTCCGAGGGCGGGTGTGTCGAATCCACCCGCCAAATCGGTGATAAAACCAGTACGGAATGCCGCTATTTCCTGTGCTCGTTTCCGGCCCGAGACCGCTCAGCCGCCAACCCGGCGCTGATCCACCGCATGGACCTTAACGTCCTGCGCCAAAACGGCCCACCTCGCGACAGCATCCGCCGCCGGAAACTCCGTGCCGCCCTCAACGATGACTATCGGTTGTGCCTCCTGTTCGGCGTCCCCATCCCAGCTACCACATAGCGCGATTGCCCTGGTTGAACTTCCTGTCCTTTTTATGAAACCATGAGTAAATTCATACCCACACTGCTATGGACACCAGCCCGGCGGATGTCGCCCAACCAAGGCCATCAACACCATCATCAAAATTCCCAACATCCTGTTGGAACTCGAAATTCACATCCTCATCGCTGATTGATCATGCCCAAAACACTTTTTGAAAAAGTCTGGGAGTCGCATGTTGTTGCCGAACAACCCAATTCCCCGGCCATCCTGTATATTGACCTGCATCTCGTCCACGAGGTGACCTCGCCCCAGGCCTTTACCGGCCTGCGCCAGCGCGGCTTGAAAGTCCGTCGCCCCGAGCGCACCGTTGCTACGATGGATCACTCCATCCCGACCACGCCGCTCGACGTGCCAATCGCCGACCCCCTGGCCGCCGCGCAAATCCGGCGGATGGAAGCCAACGCCGCCGAGTTTGGCATCACCCTGCACGGCATGACCAGTCCCCATCGCGGTATCGTCCATGTCATCGGTCCGGAACTGGGCCTCACCCAGCCCGGCATGACCATCGTCTGCGGCGACAGCCACACGGCCACCCACGGCGCGATTGGCGCGCTGGCCTTCGGGATCGGTACCAGCGAAGTCGAGCATGTCCTGGCCACCCAGTGCCTGCTGCAGAACAAGCCCCGGACCTGCGAAGTCCGCGTGGATGGGACGCTCCCGGCCGGGGTTTCCGCCAAGGATATTATCCTGGCGCTGATCGCCAAAATCGGCGTGGGCGGCGGTACCGGCTATGTCTTTGAGTACACCGGCGCCGCCATCCGCGGGCTGACGATGGAACAGCGCATGACCGTTTGCAACATGTCCATCGAGGGCGGCGCGCGGGCGGGCCTGATCGCGCCCGACGACACCACCTTTGAATATCTCAAGGGCCGCGAACACGCGCCCAAGAGCGCGGAATGGGATAAAGCCGTCGCCCGTTGGAAAGCGTTCGCCAGCGATGAGGGCGCGGCCTACGACCATTCCATCGCCCTGGATGCCGCCGCGCTCGAACCGATGATCACCTATGGCACCAATCCTGGCATGGGCATGGCCATCACCGGGCGGTTACCCGACCCCGCCAGCCTGAGCGACGCCAATCAGAAAGCCGCGCTCGACAAGGCGCTGCGCTATATGGGCCTCCAGCCCGGTCAAGCCCTGCTGGGCCAGAAAGTGGATGTGGTCTTTATCGGCAGTTGCACCAACTCGCGCATTTCCGACCTGCGCGAAGCGGCCTCGCTACTCAAAGGCCGCAAGGTTGCCGACAGCGTGCGCGTCATGGTGGTGCCCGGCTCGCAGTCGATCAAGAAACAGGCGGAATCCGAAGGTCTGGACCAGGTGTTCAAGGCCGCAGGCGCGGAATGGCGCGAAGCCGGATGCAGCATGTGCATCGCCATGAACGGCGACCAGCTCCAGCCGGGTCAGTATGCCGTCAGTACCAGCAACCGCAATTTTGAAGGCCGCCAAGGGCAGGGTGGACGCACCTTTCTCGCGTCGCCGCTGACCGCCGCCGCCAGCGCGCTGGCCGGCGCCGTGGCCGATCCGCGCACTGTGGTTGGAGGCCGGTAAGATGGCTCAATTCACCTCTCTTACTTCCCGCGTTGTCGCGATGTCGGTCAACGACATCGACACCGACCAGATCATCCCGGCCCGGTTTTTGAAGGCGACCGACAAAAAGGGCATGGGCGACAATCTGTTCGCCGACTGGCGCTACCACGCCGATGGTTCTCCCAAGCCCGAGTTCGTGCTCAACCAGCCCGCAGCGGCGGGCCGCCAAATCCTGTTGACGGGAGACAATTTCGGCTGCGGTTCGTCCCGCGAACACGCGCCCTGGGCGCTGATCGGGTTCGGGTTCCGGGCAGTGATCAGCACCTCGTTCGCCGACATTTTCCGCAACAACGCGCTCAAAAACGGCCTGCTGCCCATCATCGTGGATGAGAAAACTCACCAGAAGCTGTTGGCGATGGCCAAGGAAAACCCTGGCGCCGAACTGACCATCGATCTGGCGTCCCAGACGCTGTCCTTTCCCGGCGGTTCGGTCACATTCCCGATTGACCCGTTCAACAAGACCTGCCTGCTCGAGGGGGTGGACGAACTGGGTTACATCCTGAGCTTCGAGAAAGAAATTGCGGCCTTTGAAGCCCGAAGATAATCCCATGTCATTCATTCAGATTTACGACACCACCCTGCGTGACGGGACCCAAAGCGAAGGTTTCACCCTGTCGGGTTACGACAAAATCCGCGTAGCCAAGCGATTGGACGATTTGGGCGTGGCGTTCATCGAAGGCGGCTGGCCCGGCTCCAACCCCAAGGACGCCGAGTTTTTCGAGCGCGCCCGCGATCTGGAGTGGAAAACCGCGCTGATCGCCGCTTTTGGCTCCACCTGCCGGGTCAAGGGTGGTCCGGAGGACGACGCCAACATCCAGGCGTTGCTCGATGCGCGGACGCCGGTCTGCACCATTTTCGGCAAAACCTGGACCCTGCACGTCACCGACGTGCTGCTCACCACGCTGGAGGACAACCTGCGCATCATCGAGCAGTCGGTGGCCTACCTGCGCGCTGCGGGCCGCCGCGTCATTTATGATGCGGAGCATTTTTTCGACGGTTACCAGGCCGATCCGCTCTACGCGCTCGAAACGCTCAAGGCCGCCATCCGCGGCGGGGCCGAGACGGTCGTGCTCTGCGATACCAATGGCGGCACCATGCCCTGGGAAGTGGAAAAAATCATTCGCGAGATGAAGGATTCGATCCAGCACCCGTTTGGCATCCACACCCACAACGACGGCGAATGCGCCGTCACCAACGCGCTGCTGGCGGTGCGCGAAGGCGCCATCCAGGTGCAGGGCACCATCAACGGCGTGGGCGAGCGCTGCGGCAACGCCAACCTGTGCACGGTCATGGCTAATCTGGAACTCAAGATGGGCCGCCAGTGCCTGCCGGAAGGCCGCTTGCACAAACTTTACGAGCTTTCGCATGTGGTCGATGAAGTGGCCAACATCACCCCCAACGACCACCTGCCCTACGTCGGCAAGAGCGCGTTCGCGCACAAGGGCGGCGTGCACGTGGCCGCCATGCGCCGCTCGGAGCAGTCGTACCAGCATGTGGCGCCGGAGCGGGTGGGCAACCGGATGCGCGTGGTGGTCTCCGCGCTGTCGGGGCGGGCCAACATCCTCAGCAAGGCCGAGGAGCACGGCGTGGATGTCGGCGGCGTGGCGGACGTGGTGGGCGTGCTCAACGACGTGAAGGAACTGGAAGCGCGCGGTTTTTCGTTCGAGGCCGCCGAAGCCTCGGTCGCTATGATGCTCAAGCGCCAGCAACCGGGTTACAAGCCGCCGTTCGAACTGGTGGATTTTTTGGTCAACGTGGAGCATCGCCAGGGCCGCGGCATTTTTGCCGAGGCCATGGTCAAGGTGAAAGTGGGCGACGAAGTGCTCCACACCGCCGCCGAGGGCAACGGTCCCGTGAACGCCCTCGACATCGCCCTGCGCAAGGCGCTGATCGGGCACTACCCGGAAATTGCCTCCTTCCATCTGGCGGATTACAAAGTCCGGATTCTGGATGGCCAGGACGGCACGGAAGCGATCACCCGCGTGTTGATCGACACCCGCAACACCACCCGACTGTGGAGCACCGTCGGCGCCAGCGCCAACATCATCGAAGCCTCCTGGCAGGCGCTGGTCGACGCGGTGGAGTACGGGCTGTCGGTGGCGCATTGATGAGTGGTTAGTGGACAGTGGTTAGTGGAGAGTCATGAAAGCAAACATCGTTTTACTCCCCGGTGACGGGATCGGCCCGGAAGTGGTCGGCGAGGCCGTCCGCGTGCTGGATGCGATTGCCGGCAAATTCCAGCACGAATGGGTCTATCAGGAACGCCTGATGGGCGGTTGCTCCATCGACCGGTTCGGCTCCTCGCTGACCGATGAAACCCTGGCGGATTGCCAGGCGGCGGATGCGGTGCTGTTGGGCGCGGTGGGCGGGCCGAAATGGGATGATCCCAACGCCAAGGATCGGCCCGAGCGCGGACTCCTGGCCTTGCGCAAGGGACTGGGTGTGTTCGCCAACCTGCGCCCGGTCAAGGTTCACCCGGCGCTGATCGATTCATCGCCGCTCAAGCCGGAAAAACTTCAGGGCGTGGATATTCTGGTCATCCGCGAGTTGACCGGCGGCCTGTATTTCGGCTGGCCGAAGGGCCGCGACGTCAAGGATGGCCGCGAGCGCGCCGTCGATACCCTGGAATATTACGATTACGAAATCCGCCGCGTGTTGGACCTGGCGTTCAAACTGGCCAAGGGCCGCAAGCGCAAGGTCACGTCCGTCGACAAGGCCAACGTGCTCGAATCCTCGCGCCTGTGGCGACAGATTGCGGTGCGGGTCGGCGTGGAGAACCCGGATGTGGCTCTGGAACATGTGCTGGTCGATACCGCCGCCATGCGCCTGATCACGGGTCCCGCCTGGATGGATGTGGTGGTCACCGAGAACATGTTTGGGGACATTCTCACCGACGAAGCCTCGGTGTTGGCGGGTTCGATGGGGATGCTGCCCTCGGCCAGCTTGGGGGAAGGCCGCGTCGGGTTGTACGAACCGATTCACGGCTCGGCCCCCGATATCGCCGGGCAGGGTATCGCCAACCCGATCGGCATGATTCTGTCCACCGCCATGCTGTTGCGCCACTCGCTGGGATTGGAGACGGAAGCCGCCGCCGTGGAAAAAGCAGTGGACGAAACCATCACCGCCGGGGCGCGCACCGTCGACCTCGGCGGCAAACTGACCACCCGGCAGATGGCGGACTTGGGAGGACAGCGTAGATAGTCCCCGGGTGTTGCGAAGCGGCGCGTGGCTCTACGAACCATTTTGGTTACGGTCGGCCGCCCGTTTCAGGTTTGCCCCGCATATCTGGTATTTCAATGCGGGTTTCCGTCTGGCCAGGACTTTAACACCTTGACCTTTTTGCTTTTTCCCTTTTCGGGGGTCCATGGGGCGAAGCCCCCTGGGCGTTTTTTTTGGGGGGGAGGGGCATGAGGAGAAAACCGACGAGCGAACGCCGCGCGCCGTGCAAGCCTGTCACGAGTTGCTGGCTTGGCTCATTCCGCTGCTCGACCAGTTTCCACGTTCGCGCCGGTTCACGCTGGGGGAACGGACGCCGACCGGACCGACGTATTTTCCCGACGATGACCTGCTCACCCCGCTGGAGCGCCGTTGCGGCATTCCCATCTGCAACCTCACCAGCCAGTTCTTCGCCAACCTGTACTTGAACGAGTTGGACCACGGCATCAAGGAAGTCCTGCGCGCGCCAGCCTATCTGCGCTACGTGGACGACATGGTGCTGCTGGCCGACGACAAGCAACAGTTGTGGGCGTGGCGGGGCTGGATCGCGGAACGGATGGCGGAAATCCGGCTGCGCTTGCATCCCGCCAAGGCCAAGGTCAGTCAGGTCAAGGAAGGGCTGGACCTGCTGGGCTATCGACTGTTCCCCGAGCGGCGGCGACTGCGTAACGAAAACGGCCTGCGGTTCCGGCGCCGGTTGCGCGCTTTCGCACAAGGTTACGCCGAGGGCCGGCTGGACTGGGCTGATTTCGACCCCAGCGTGCAGGCGTGGATCGGTCACGCCCGCCATGCGGAAACGCTGGGACTGCGCGAAAGGATCTTATCGGAAGTACACTTTCGGCGGGAACGGACCGAACGGCGGTCCCCGCGTGTTGCGGGGCGGTTCGTGGAACAACGAACCGAAGAGGCTGCGGTCGGCCGCGCGCAACAGGAAAGACCACGGCCGGATCGAAATCCGCCCCCATGCCCTCAGCGCGCGGATCGACTGGTTGGAGGCGAAACCTGACTGGGCCAAACTCCGAGGGCGGGTATGTCGAATCCACCCGCCAAATCGGTGATAAAACCAGTACGGAATGCCGCTATTTCCTGTGCTCGTTTCCGGCCCGAGACCGCTCAGCCGCTAACCCGGCGCTGATCCACCGCATGGCCCTAAACGTCCTGCGCCAAAACGGCCCACCTCGCGACAGCATCCGCCGCCGGAAACTCCGTGCCGCCCTCAACGATGACTATCGGTTGTGCCCCCTGTTCGGCGTCCCCATCCCAGCTACCACATAGCGCGATTGCCCTGGTTGAACTTCCTGTCCTTTTTATGAAACCATGGGAAAATTCATACCCACACCGCTATGGACACCAGCCCGGCGGATGTCGCCCAACCAAGGCCATCAACACCATCATCAAAATTCCCAACATCCTGTTGGAACTCGAAATTCACATCCTCATCGCTGATTGATCATGCCCAAAACACTCTTTGAAAAAGTCTGGGAGTCGCATGTTGTCGCCGAACAACCCGATGCCCCGGCCATCCTGTATATTGACCTGCATCTCGTCCACGAGGTGACCTCGCCCCAGGCCTTTACCGGCCTGCGCCAGCGCGGCTTGAAGGTCCGTCGCCCCGAGCGCACCGTCGCCACGATGGATCACTCCATCCCGACCACGCCGCTCGACGTGCCAATCGCCGACCCCCTGGCCGCCGCGCAAATCCGGCGGATGGAAGCCAACGCCGCCGAGTTTGGCATCACCCTGCACGGCATGGCCAGTCCCCATCGCGGTATCGTCCATGTCATCGGTCCGGAACTGGGCCTGACCCAGCCCGGCATGACCATCGTCTGCGGCGACAGCCATACCGCTACCCATGGCGCGTTTGGCGCGCTGGCCTTCGGGATCGGTACCAGCGAAGTCGAGCATGTCCTGGCCACCCAGTGCCTGCTGCAGAACAAGCCCCGGACCTGCGAAGTCCGCGTGGATGGGACGCTCCCGGCCGGGGTTTCCGCCAAGGATATTATCCTGGCGCTGATCGCCAAAATCGGCGTGGGCGGCGGTACCGGCTATGTCTTTGAGTACACCGGCGCCGCCATCCGCGGGCTGACGATGGAACAGCGCATGACCGTTTGCAACATGTCCATCGAGGGCGGCGCGCGGGCGGGGATGATCGCGCCCGACGACACCACCTTTGAATATCTCAAGGGCCGCGAACACGCCCCCAAGGGCGCGGAATGGGACCGGGCCGTCGCCCGTTGGCGCGCCTTGGCCAGCGATGAGGGCGCGGCCTACGACCATACCGTCACCCTGGACGCCGCCGCGCTCGAACCGATGATCACCTACGGCACCAATCCCGGCATGGGCATGGCCATCACCGGGCGGGTACCCGACTCCGCCAGCCTGAGCGACGCCAATCAGAAAGCCGCGCTCGACAAGGCGCTGCGCTACATGGGCCTCCAGCCCGGTCAAGCCCTGCTGGGCCAGAAAATCGATGTGGTCTTTATCGGCAGTTGCACCAACTCGCGCATTTCCGACCTGCGCGAAGCGGCCTCGCTACTCAAAGGCCGCAAGGTTGCCGACAGTGTGCGCGTCATGGTGGTGCCTGGCTCGCAGTCGATCAAGAAACAGGCGGAATCCGAAGGTCTGGACCGGGTGTTCAAGGCCGCAGGCGCGGAATGGCGCGAAGCCGGATGCAGCATGTGCATCGCCATGAACGGCGACCAGCTCCAGCCGGGTCAGTATGCCGTCAGTACCAGCAACCGCAATTTTGAAGGCCGCCAGGGGCAGGGTGGACGCACCTTCCTCGCGTCGCCGCTGACCGCCGCCGCCAGCGCGCTGGCCGGCGCCGTGGCCGATCCGCGCACTGTGGTTGGAGGCCGGTAAGATGGCTCAATTCACCTCTCTTACTTCCCGCGTTGTCGCGCTGCCGGTCAACGACATCGACACCGACCAGATCATCCCGGCCCGGTTTTTGAAGGCGACCGACAAAAAGGGCATGGGCGACAATCTGTTCGCCGACTGGCGCTACCACGCCGATGGTTCTCCCAAGCCCGAGTTCGTGCTCAACCAGCCCGCAGCGGCGGGCCGCCAAATCCTGTTGGCGGGAGACAATTTCGGCTGCGGTTCGTCCCGCGAACATGCGCCCTGGGCGCTGATCGGGTTCGGGTTCCGGGCCGTGATCAGCACCTCGTTCGCCGACATTTTCCGCAACAACGCGCTCAAAAACGGCCTGCTGCCCATCATCGTGGATGAGAAAACTCACCAGAAGCTGTTGGCGATGGCCAAGGAAAACCCTGGCGCCGAACTGACCATCGATCTGGCGTCCCAGACGCTGTCCTTTCCCGGCGGTTCGGTCACATTCCCGATTGACCCGTTCAACAAGACCTGCCTGCTCGATGGGGTGGACGAACTGGGTTACATCCTGAGCTTCGAGAAAGAAATTGCGGCCTTTGAAGCCCGAAGATAATCCCATGTCATTCATTCAGATTTACGACACCACCCTGCGCGACGGGACCCAAAGCGAAGGTTTCACCCTGTCGGGTTACGACAAAATCCGCGTAGCCAAGCGATTGGACGATTTGGGCGTGGCGTTCATCGAAGGCGGCTGGCCCGGCTCCAACCCCAAGGACGCCGAGTTTTTCGAGCGCGCCCGCGATCTGGAGTGGAAAACCGCGCTGATCGCCGCTTTTGGCTCCACCTGCCGGGTCAAGGGTGGTCCGGAGGACGACGCCAACATCCAGGCGTTGCTCGATGCGCGGACGCCGGTCTGCACCATTTTCGGCAAAACCTGGACCCTGCACGTCACCGACGTGCTGCTCACCACGCTGGAGGACAACCTGCGCATCATCGAGCAGTCGGTGGCCTACCTGCGCGCCGCGGGCCGCCGCGTCATTTATGATGCGGAGCATTTTTTCGACGGTTACCAGGCCGATCCGCTCTACGCGCTCGAAACGCTCAAGGCCGCCATCCGCGGCGGGGCCGAGACGGTCGTGCTCTGCGATACCAATGGCGGCACCATGCCCTGGGAAGTGGAAAAAATCATTCGCGAGATGAAGGATTCGATCCAGCACCCGTTTGGCATCCACACCCACAACGACGGCGAATGCGCCGTCACCAACGCGCTGCTGGCGGTGCGCGAAGGCGCCATCCAGGTGCAGGGCACCATCAACGGCGTGGGCGAGCGCTGCGGCAACGCCAACCTGTGCACGGTCATGGCTAATCTGGAACTCAAGATGGGCCGCCAGTGCCTGCCGGAAGGCCGCTTGCACAAACTTTACGAGCTTTCGCATGTGGTCGATGAAGTGGCCAACATCACCCCCAACGACCACCTGCCTTACGTCGGCAAGAGCGCGTTCGCGCACAAGGGCGGCGTGCACGTGGCCGCCATGCGCCGCTCGGAGCAGTCGTACCAGCATGTGGCGCCGGAGCGGGTGGGCAACCGGATGCGCGTGGTGGTCTCCGCGCTGTCGGGGCGGGCCAACATCCTCAGCAAGGCCGAGGAGCACGGCGTGGATGTCGGCGGCGTGGCGGACGTGGTGGGCGTGCTCAACGACGTGAAGGAACTGGAAGCGCGCGGTTTTTCGTTCGAGGCCGCCGAAGCCTCGGTCGCTATGATGCTCAAGCGCCAGCAACCGGGTTACAAGCCGCCGTTCGAACTGGTGGATTTTTTGGTCAACGTGGAGCATCGCCAGGGCCGCGGCATTTTTGCCGAGGCCATGGTCAAGGTGAAAGTGGGCGACGAAGTGCTCCACACCGCCGCCGAGGGCAACGGTCCCGTGAACGCCCTCGACATCGCCCTGCGCAAGGCGCTGATCGGGCACTACCCGGAAATCGCCTCCTTCCATCTGGCGGATTACAAAGTCCGGATTCTGGATGGCCAGGACGGCACGGAAGCGATCACCCGCGTGTTGATCGACACCCGCAACACCACCCGACTGTGGAGCACCGTCGGCGCCAGCGCCAACATCATCGAAGCCTCCTGGCAGGCGCTGGTCGACGCGGTGGAGTACGGGCTGTCGGTGGCGCATTGATGAGTGGTTAGTGGACAGTGGTTAGTGGAGAGTCATGAAAGCAAACATCGTTTTACTCCCCGGTGACGGGATCGGCCCGGAAGTGGTCGGCGAGGCCGTCCGCGTGCTGGATGCGATTGCCGGCAAATTCCAGCACGAAT
Organism: uncultured Gammaproteobacteria bacterium; assembly: GCA_963696515.1. Lineage (GTDB taxonomy): Bacteria > Pseudomonadota > Gammaproteobacteria > Competibacterales > Competibacteraceae > Contendibacter. Next base: position 78,538 of record CAVOKM010000018.1, on the reverse strand, counting down.
GGGTCTATCAGGAACGCCTGATGGGCGGCTGCTCCATCGACCGGTTCGGCTCCTCGCTGACCGATGAAACCCTGGCGGATTGCCAGGCGGCGGATGCGGTGCTGTTGGGCGCGGTGGGCGGGCCGAAATGGGATGATCCCAACGCCAAGGATCGGCCCGAGCGCGGACTTCTGGCCTTGCGCAAGGGACTGGGCGTGTTCGCCAACCTGCGCCCGGTCAAGGTTCACCCGGCGCTGATCGATTCATCGCCGCTCAAGCCGGAAAAACTTCAGGGCGTGGATATTCTCGTCATCCGCGAGTTGACCGGCGGCCTGTATTTCGGCTGGCCGAAGGGCCGCGACGTCAAGGATGGCCGCGAGCGCGCCGTCGATACCCTGGAATATTACGATTACGAAATCCGCCGCGTGGTGGACCTGGCGTTCAAACTGGCCAAGGGCCGCAAGCGCAAGGTCACGTCCGTCGACAAGGCCAACGTGCTCGAATCCTCGCGCCTGTGGCGACAGATTGCGGTGCGGGTCGGCGTGGAGAACCCGGATGTGGCTCTGGAACATGTGCTGGTCGATACCGCCGCCATGCGCCTGATCACGGGTCCCGCCTGGATGGATGTGGTGGTCACCGAGAACATGTTTGGGGACATTCTCACCGACGAAGCCTCGGTGTTGGCGGGTTCGATGGGGATGCTGCCCTCGGCCAGCTTGGGGGAAGGCCGCGTCGGGTTGTACGAACCGATTCACGGCTCGGCCCCCGATATCGCCGGGCAGGGTATCGCCAACCCGATCGGCATGATTCTGTCCACCGCCATGCTGTTGCGCCACTCGCTGGGATTGGAGACGGAAGCCGCCGCCGTGGAAAAAGCAGTGGACGAAACCATCACCGCCGGGGCGCGCACCGTCGACCTCGGCGGCAAACTGACCACCCGGCAGATGGCGGACGAGATTATCCAACGATTGTAATCACGGGTGGTTGGTGGCTGGCGGCGAGCTTTCGCAGCATCGCGTTAATGCCGATATCCAACCCGCCAATTACACAAAAAAGGATCATCGGGTCGCTGAGCCAGGCACCCTAACGCCCGCAACAGCATCATGGTTTAACCAATTGTATTAAAACAACAAGATGCACTGCTTGGGGAGCGTTGAAAAGCCCTGGCGACATGGTGGCCGCTGGCCCGATCACTAGCGACCAACGCGATCTCCCGCCGCGCGCCAACCTAACGCCAAGATCTCGCCATCGTGCGATGCTCTCTCACGCTCTCCCCCCGGCGACCACGCCCGGCAGATCAGGAGGAGGCCATACCCCACCGCATTGAGGGGCGACCAACCTCCAACGCTGGTCGCCCCCCACGCTGCAGCCACGCCAGCCGGAACCAGCGGAACACCAGCAGAAGCCCAAGCACCACAAATCCCATTCAAACTGATGTCCGGTGCGGACCCAAGCATCCCCTGGCCGTTGCGCTAGCGGGGCGCCGCGACGACCAGCCGTGAGTTTACCTCGTAGGTTGAACCATCTTTCGCTTGCAACACCACTTGCCAGAGTTCCTCGTCAGCAACTGTCGTCCTCTCATGCCCCAGGAACTCCCGTTCGTCATCGACCTGAATGCCCCATTGTCGAACATGCCGGATTCCTACCACTGGGATGCGCGCCTGATCGAAACGCTGCCGGAAATCCGCTGGGGTGGCTGCTTCGGCGGCCCAAAAGGCGAATCCGCATTCCTTCAGGGCAGTCAGTGCTTCAGGCAGCTTGGGTTGGGCCGTGCTCATCTTGATGGTCCTCCATTCAGATTTGGGATGAGAAAACCGTAGAGGTTCCCTTCGAACGGGTTGTCCCGCGCTCGCTCCTGACCGTCCGGGCCGATCCACACGCCCCGGCGCGACACGGCCGGTAATGGTGCCGCGGGCCAAGCGCCAGGTCATGGGCCAAGTCCGCCCACTCGTAAGGGGCTACCATCAAACGTAGCATGAAAAACCTAAATAAAAAGAGCCTTTTGCAAAATTCCTTCGTCCATCCTTGTAAAGAGGAGTTTCACCTGGTTTTCATGTTTAAAAAACATGTTTAACCCAGGTTTTTCTAATTTTTTATGTCGATAAAGCTAAGATCATCAGCTTAAGGACCCATTTTGGACGTACCTCCCCGAAGCCCAGGTTTTTGACCTAAACCTCTTTTTTTTGAACATCAAATTTTAGAAATCAAACAGCTAATTCAACAGACGTAATAATTGATCGGCCGCAATCACTAAAATTCCATACATCAAATGCGCATACACTTTCACAGCGCCTCGGACCCGTACATGACGCGCCCCGTGATTATCTTTCAAATCGCTATTCGAACGTTCTACCCCGGTGCGTGCTTTGTAGCGTTCGGCTTCATGGGGCAAAAACTCGATCTTTTTACCCCGACGTGGATTGTGGTCAATCAGTGGGACGTGTCCTAACTTACGCGATTCTTCACGGAGAATCCCACTACAATACGCGCTATCGGCGACATCATACAGCGAAGTGACCCGCTGAGCGCACAGTTTCATCAAGGGCAAGGCGACTTGGCTGTCGTGGGTCGAAGCCGAACTGAGGAGCGCCGCGATGGGAATATCGCCATCCGCCGTACTGATATGGAGTTTATAACCGATCCACGTCTCTTTATAACCTTGACTATTTTTCTTGCATCCCACATCACAGGATTTCGGAATGTCAGACCGCATTTCTTCCAAGGTTTGGTGTTGCTGCTGTTCTAAAATCGTTTCCGGCACCGGCGGACGCTCTTCCCCTTGACGAGGACGACCTCGGCGCCGTTTCTCTTTCGGCTCGGGTTTCGGCTTGGAGACCGGTTGTTCGCGCGCTTCAATCGCCGTGCTATCATGGAGCAGATGGCCGATAATCTGATCCCCTAATTCACGACGAATCAACATATTATGGGCCGCATCCGGCAAATTTAACTGAGCAAATTCAGCAAAAGCCCGTGAAAAAGTCCACGATCCAGGGACGTCGTGGCGGCTCTGAAACCCGCAGATTCGGCGCAAGCTGATGTCACTCTGGAGCCGATCAATCAGGGCCTCCGTCGTCGGTAAATCCAGAACCGCTTTGGCGACAAAGGCGCGAGCAATCGGTGAGCGATACTCCGTAGGTCGCCCCACGAATCCTTGACTACTCGGTACAAACCGCTCAATATTGGCAAATTCTAAAACTTTGATGACATCGATCAGTTTTGGAGTCAATTCTAGGGGATCTTCTTGTTGCCAGTCCCATAAATCTACCTGAAAATGAGTCATGAATTGCGAAAGTCGGCTGCTGAGTGTATGATTCATTGTGGCAATCAGTTCAAAAGATTTGGATATTCTTATTTTACCTAATCTTACATACTAATACCTCCTTTTTATCCTCAGCTTCGCTGAAAAAATCCTGCGCTTTTTGGAATTTTGCAATTACCTCAAAAATCCAAAATAGAAAATGGCTCACTGTGGATTCCGGGCCGTTGGGGGAGCTGCACCCAAACCGAGGACTCGGAACGCCCTCGCCTATCGGTATTTCCGACAGAATGCCTCGGTCACTTGCCAGAGATCGGGTGTCAGGCGCGCCCGGACTTCCGCGCGGATCGCTGCGGGGACGCCGCCATAAAACGCCTCGGCAATGCCGCCGGCGATGCAGGCCAGGGTGTCGCTGTCTCCACCCAGCGAAACGGCGTTGCGCACCGCGTCTTCGTAGGAACAGGCATCGAAGAACGCAATCAGGGCCTCCGGGACGGTGCCCTGGCAGGAGACGTTGAAGGTATAGCTGGGGCGGATGGCGTCGACGGTACGCTCCAGGTCATAGCTGAACTGGGTCTGGATGCGGGTGCGGATCGTTTCTTTATCCGCGCCGGTCCGGGCGAGATAGACAGCCAGCGCGGTCGCTTGCGCACCCTTGATCCCCTCCGGATGATCGTGGGTGATAGCGGCGGTCAAGCGGGCCTGCCGCAACACCTCCTCTTCGGACGAAAAGGCTAAGCCCACTGGGCTGACCCGCATCGCCGCGCCGTTCCCCCAACTGTGATACGGCCGGGGATCGTCGGCGTGCAGCCACCCCGCAAACGATGGCCCGTAGCCCGCATGGGGATAGCGGCGACCGTATTCCCGGACGGCGTCCACGTAGGGACGGCCGGTGAGGATCGCCGCGGCGATGGCAACCGTCAGCACGCTGTCGTCGGTGAACCGGCTGTGGGGATGGAACAGAGGAAAGTCCCGGGTCTTGATCGGGGCGGGTTCGTACACCGACCCGATGATGTCTCCAGCAATGGCGCCGATCATGTGATCATTCACCTCCGTCAAATCAGGGCGGGTCCACGCCTCCCACCCCATCAAAAGCCCTTAGCCAAACGCGGTGGCCCACCGGTCTTTGATCCAGCCGATCCAGCGGGCGGTGCGTTTCCGAATCCTCAGGAACGCGTCGACGGCGCCAGGATACCAGGAACGGCTTCTGAGATAACCCAACCACTGGTCGCGAAAGCCCCTGAGTTGAGCCAGTTGCGCCCCGACCCATGCATCTACCCGCGCGGCCCATGGATAGGCCGCGATCACCTTCTGGCGGGCGGCCTGCCAGGTGATATGGGCGAAATACCCCAGACTGGCCTTGGCGCAGAGGGTCACCGCAATAGCCGCCAGCAACCCAAAATAGCGGTAGCTCAGCAAAACGGCCATTTTGGAGAGCTCCAGCAAGGCCAGCGAAAGCAACGACACGGCCAAACCCGCCGCCGGGGGGAAACGCGCCACACCTCGTTCGTAGCTCTGGATGATTTGTCGCCGTTCGAGCCTGATGGCGAGCGACTTGATCGGCCCAAACAGCAGCGTGATCAGAATATAGATCAAGCCGAGGGTATGGCTGACCCCGTGCAGCAGTGGGCGCCTCACCGGGTGATGTTGGGTGTCGTCGGTCACGAACACGAATCTCCGGTAATGCTTCGGGCCCTGAACCCTGCCTGCCGGTATCGGTTACCGGCGGCCAGAATCCGTCTTGAAGCGCTTAACGCGCTTCATCGCAGTGGATCGGATCGGTGGTCTGGCGAGGCGGGATGTGCGGTTCAGCCACCGGACCGAAGGCATCGACGCCTCCGGCTTCATGCGCCGACGAGGCGCGGTTCAGTTCCTCGCGGATCAGTCGCCATTGCGGCAGGTGTTGGCTCATCAGCGCCTTGAAGCGGTCGTTATGGCGCCGCTCCACGAGATGTACCAGCTCGTGCACGACGACGTATTCCAGGCAGCGAGCCGGCTTTTTGATCAGTTCCAGATTGAGCCAAATGCGGCGGGCGGGGATGTTGCAACTTCCCCATCGGGTTCTCATCCGTTTCACGCCCCACGCGGCAACCGTCACGCCGATCGCGGTTTGCCATCGCGCGATCAGTCGCGGAATCCGCGCCTTGAGCTGCTGGCGATACCAGGCCAGCAACACCCGCTCCCGGTGCGCGGCGTCGCTGCCTTCACCGACCCACAGATCGAGGGTGTGAGGGCTGCGAAGGGCCACGCGGCTGGGGCCGTCCTGAACCACCACGTTCATGCGGTAACGTTGGCCCTCGAAGTCATGGCATTCGCCGGACACAAACTCGTGGGCGGCCGGCCGGGGCTGTGGCGTCACCCGGGCCTGCTGGCGCTGAATCCAGGCCCACCGAGCGATCACCACCCGTCGCACGGCGGCGTCGCTCACGCGCAACGGGGCCGCCACGCGCACCCGGCCGTCCGGAGGATAGACCATCAGGCGCAGGTTCTTGATGTTCTTGCGGACCACTTCCACCACCAGCCCGCTCACGGTGATCCGGTGGATCTCCGTTTTCATGTGGCTCGTTCCCCCCATTGACAATGCGCTCACCCAAAACCTCGTCCTTCAACCGCTGCGCGCGGTCTACACTGAAACGACTGGCCCAAAGACCCCGACCATCCAATCTCAGGAACCCCTCCTCATGACCGAGACCATTCACGTCATCGCCCGCCTCACCGCCCGCCCGGATGCCGTGGCCGAACTCCGCGCCCTGCTGCTCGGTTTGCTCGAACCTACCCGGCGGGAATCGGGCTGTCTCCGCTACACCCTGCTGCACCACCCGACGGATCCCACCGATTTCACCTTCGTCGAGGAGTGGGCGAGCGAGGCCGCCCTCGACGGACATTTCTCCACCCCACACCTGCAGGCCGTCCTGGCACAAGCGCCGCTGCTGCTGGCCGCCGAACCCGACATCCGCCGTTATGTGCTCATCGGCTAACGGGGAGCGAGTGGGGCAACAGGGCTCAATTTCGCCGCCAGTTGTGGGTTCGCGGGTTGTGGCCCTGTTCGCCAGCGTCATCCTCACCTGCCGCCAAGGCGGCCACTCCCCGTGGGGCTGTCCCAAACGCGCCATTGTCGACCCCCGCGATGGCCGCCCCCTCACTCCCCCTGCCGCAGCCGGGGGAATGAACGGTTTTTTATCAACGCTCGCCTAGGTTAACCGATAGGCATTGATATCGGCAGAGTACGCCAGTTGCTCTTCCGCCCGTCCACCTTGGAATGCGGCCTGGAACAGGGCCTTCAGTGCCGCATTGCTCTCCACCGGCCCGCCGGTGAAATAGCCGTGGGCGTTGCCCACCGCGTCGGCGCGGGTGATGTCGATGTAGTGGGCGTTGCGTGCGATCAGGTTCTTCAGGTAATGGCCGAGCCGTGCGCGCTGCTCGACCCCGGGCTTGCGCCGCGCCCAAGCGAGCGCGTAGTCGTTCTCGTTGATGACGATGTAGAGCCGATTGCGGACCTGGATCCGCTCGACCCATGTTTGGTGATCCTCATTGTTCGCGTCGGCGGCCACGAGCGAGACATTTTCGAAGATTAGTTTGCTGGAAGCGGCGGCGCTCGGCTGCAGGGCGTACTTGAGCACATAATTCCCCATGCTGTGGCACATCAGGTTCAGTGTGACCGTGCAGTCCTCGTGCAGCAGTTCTGAGAAGCGCTCCCGGACGGCGCCCCGGTTGTCTCGGTGCTCGTCTTCCTCAACGGCCCGCAACCAAAGCTCGCTGCGGCGCGCCTTGGTCAGCTTCTCGTGGTAAAAGTGAACCTTGGCGAAGAAGCGGTTCAGCGCGTCCATCGACACCCGCGCATCCTGCTTGTCGTCCAAATACGCCATCGTACCGCTGACGGGGCCGCCACCGTTGGCCGGCCAACTGAAGGGTACGACGATCACGCCGTAGAGCGCCTCCAGCGCCTCGGCCGTGTCCAGCACGTCCTTCAGATCGTTATTGTAGCCGTGCACATAGATCAGCAAGTGGCGCTTGTCGCGCACCGCCTGCTCCATGATCTCGCAAGCGACGCGCAGGCTCGCGAACCAGTCCTCGCGCTCGTCGATGTCAAGCCCGAAACGCCGCTTCAGCTCCCTGACCTCGGTCAGTGTCAGCTTATCGTCGAGCAGCTCGGTCTCGTAGCGGGACCCCTGCTTCGTGACCTTGACGAGCCGCAGTTCGTTGGGTCCGACCGGGTTCGGCGTGTCGCCGAACACCTCGAGCCCTTCCTTTCTCTTGTTGACCTTGCGGTTGGTGACGACGTACATGGATAAATCCTCCGGGGGTGGCCTGCCGATAGGACGCGCCGGGTTTCGAAGCGATGCGCTCGACCGCGTCCGCAGCACGCTCCGGTTCCGAACAGGTTAAGCTTAGCCCAACCGAGCGGACGAAATCGCCCTAAACCCACTTCCCCCTGCCTACCCTGCCCGCACGGTTAGATCGACGTAGATAAGGGGGGTAGCCCAAGGTTTCTGCTGTCCTCGCCGTCGGATAGATATCCCTATCCCCGAGAGCGCTCGGGGAACACTAACCGCCCTGTTCCAGAGCGAGAAGCGCGGATGCCCCAACCCGTGAACCCCATCGTGAACCGGCTGGTCGGCGCCGCCGTTTCCGGAGACTTGCTACGACTTGATGGGTTTGGGGGAATTAGACCGGCGGCTTCAACCCACGGGGCTTAAATCCCCCCCATCCCACTTCGCTAAGGGGGAGAACGGCTACGTTCCATTTCGCGGCCAAGCAGGTAAGCTTTCTTTTGGAAAGCGCCTTTGACCTTGGCCCGCGGTCGGCGGGTGCGGCCCTCCGCGAGACGCCGGGTTCGACAATTCGCAACCGAGGGGCTGTTCTGGCAGCCGGCGCCAGGCCGGCAGCGGATGGAACCCCTGGTGAACGGCGGCCCGGTTACCGCGGCCGGGGTGGCCTGACCTCAGTGCAGGACCAGAGCGGCGGCCTGCGCGCGGGTGTAGAACCGATCCTCCCGCAGGAAGCCGGCCGTCACGGCAGGGTGGATCGCGGTCGCACGGCCCGCCGCATCGCGCGCCACGACCAGCGTGGGCGGCAACCCGTCCAACAGGTGCATCGGCGCCGGCCGGCCGTCGGCGAAGCACGCCCGGTAGACCGCGCCAGTCTGGGTATCCAGAAACGCCGGGGCGAACCCCAGCGACCGGTTTTCGGGGCTGACCCCACCGGTACCCCGGAACACCCGGTTTTGGTGGCGCAGCGTCCGCGCGGACAAACCCGGCGCCGGTCCATCCGTTCGCGACGGCTGACGGGAACAGCCTAATGACTCCGCGTACATGGCGTACTCTCCTGAACAGGCGGTGAACTGATCTGACCTGAAATCATGCAAAGCGCGCGCCAGAGAATTGGCCGGTGCTTGCCACCGATCTCAGCCTCGACTTTTCAGCGGCTTGGGTCAGCGAGGTCCTGGGGATTGGTTCCGCCGCCCGGGGGCTGCGAACTTTCGTGGCCGCCGCCACGGTTCGGCGTGGCCCGGTGGCCGATCCCGCGCCAGCCACGGGTCAGTCTCGCGAGGGGCAGAACGACGCGCGCCGGGCGCGAGGCGGCGCTCAACAGCTCGCGACCGAAATGCTGTTCTGGAAACCGGCGCGCGGCGCCAAGTGACAATGGGCGTCAGCCTGCACCGGGCCGGGCTTCGGGCGTCGGGCGGATTCCCACGCGGTCGGCGCGTGCGGACTCTGCTGGTTGAAGTCGTGGATGACCGGAATAGAGCTGAGATCCTGCCGTTCCATGGGGGTGGGACGGGTGTCCAGGACGGGCGCTTGATCGTTGAAGCCGGCGGCGTGGCTGAGGCCGGCCAGGCTGGCGAGCAGGGCGAAAGCGGATGCGGCGAAAGTGGTTTTCACAAGCGAGGCTCCTCAGTCTTTGAGTGGGGCTGATAGAACCGCATTGGCGGTGGCTTCAGGATTAATTACGCCGCCCAACCAGTCTTGGATGCAGCCGACTGCTTCGCCCCGCGCCTGATTAGCCGGCCCGCACCACCGGCAGCTCGTCCCAGTGGGTCGTATAGGCCGGCGAGCGGCGCTCCTGGCGCATCGCCCAGGGCTGCTGGAACCCCTCGCGCGCTAAGCGCAAGGCGCCCCGGCCCCAGCGGGCGTTGATGCGATCCAACACCGCCAGCCGGGCGGCGGCGCGTTCGTCCTCGCCCGCCGTGACCCAGTCCCCTTGGGCGCGAGTCGCCGGCCTCAACTCCAATAACATCACCCCCGCGCCCTGGTAGCGCCGGCCCGGCTGGTGCAGGGCCGCGACCCCGCGCGCCGCTACTTGCGTCAGCACGGCGGAGTCGGCGCTGGGGACGGCCAGCCGCACCACGCCGGCGACGGGATCGGCCGCGGCGGCGGCTCGTTCGCGATGCGGGCGCAGGACGACTTGCAAGGCCTGGGCCTGCGACCGCTGGCGGCGGAGCTTGACGGCGGCGCGGGCCAGGTGGTGGGCGACCGCCGCTTGCAGTTCGACGAGCGCGGTCACCGGCCGGCCGAACGAGCGCGAGGCGATAATCTGCTGCTTGGGCGGCGCATGGTCCGCCCAGTCTAGGCAGGCCACGCCGCGCAGTTCCCAGACGATCCGCTCCACGACCACGCCGAAGCGGCAACGCAGGGTCTTGGGGTCGGCGTCCCGCAGATCCCGCGCGGTTGTGATCCCCAGGGCGCGCAACCGCGCGGCCCAGCGGGGACCGATGCCCCAGACCACGCCCACGTCCAGCGCGGCGAGCAACGTCTCCTGGGTGGCGGGCGCCAGCGCGGCGAAGTCGCACACCCCGGCCCAGGTCGGCTCGCGCTTGGCCAGGTGATTGGCCAGCTTCGCCAGGGTTTTGGTGGCGGCGATGCCCACCCCGACCGGCAACCCCAGCCAGCGCTGGACCCGCTGGCGCATGGCCTGTCCGTAATCGCTTAGGTCGAGCCGCTCGAAGCCGGTCAGATCGAGAAAGCACTCGTCGATGCTGTAAATCTCCTGTCGGGGCGAGAACTGACCCAACACCGCCATCAGCCGGGCGCTAAGATCGGCGTAGAGCGGGTAGTTGCTGGACAAGGCCACCACCTCGTGGCGGCGGGCCAGCTCCCGGCACTGAAACCACGGCGTGCCCATCGGGATGCCAGCAGCTTTTGCTTCCGGCGAGCGGGCCACCACGCAGCCGTCGTTGTTGGACAGCACCACCACCGGGCGGCTGTCCAGGCGGGGATCGAACACCCGCTCGCAGGCCACGTAGAAGTGGTTGGCGTCGATCAGGGCCAGGATGGCTGGCGGGGCTACGGCTGGCGCGCCGACCCGCGGCCTCGCTCCCGTTGGCGTCCGCCGTCTCAAGGTTTCCGATAGGTGATCGCGCACAGCGTGGCCCCCTGCGGGTCTTGCAGCACGCAGAAGCGACCGACGGTGGGGATGTCGGTCGGCGGACGGAGAATTTTCCCACCCAGGGTTTCCACCTGGCGGGCGGTGGCGTCCACGTCGTCCACGGTGACGTAAACGCCCCAGGCCGGCGGCATCCCTTCGCACTCGGGCGGCAAGGCCATAATCCCGCCGACCGCTTCACCGCCGACCTTGACCATCACGTAGTTCATCCCTTCCACGGGATAGTCCTCGGTCTCCCAGCCGAACAGCGCGCCGTAGAACTGTCGGGCGGCCCCGACGTCGGTGGTCATCAGTTCGTTCCAGCCAAGGGCACCGTGTTTCATGCGATCATCGTTCATCGTCATCTCCTCGTGGGTTGGGGAAGGGGATAGGAAAGCCAAAGGGACCGGTCAGGATGAAATCATCCGGCCCGGCCAGAGCCGGTGAATGGCCCAGCGCGCCACGCCCCAGAGCGCGAGGTCCTGGTCGTCGCCCAGCACCTGGTCGGGATACTCGGGATCGGTGGCTTGCAGCACCCGCCGGCCCCGGGCGTCGCGGCCCAGCCGTTTGAGCACGAACTGTCCGTCCAGCACCGCCACCACGAGGCTGCCGGTGGTCGGCGGCGCGGCCCGGTCCACCACCAGCAGATCGCCGTCGTGAATCCCGGCCCCGGCCAGCGAGTCGCCGGCGACCCGCATCAGAAAGGTGCTGGCGGGCTGGCGGACCAGGTGCTCGTCCAGGCTCAGGCGGCGCTCGACGAAATCGTCGGCGGGAGAGGGGAACCCGGCCGGGACCGGGGTGGCCAGCAGCGGCCAGCCGGATTCCGAGCCGGGCGCGGGTTCCGCCGCCGCCGGCGCCGGTTCGAAGGTGGGCGGGCATCCCCGCGCGCGGGGTCTTGCAGCGACGACAGCCGACATGGGCATTACCTCCGATAGGAACGAACCAACCCGACCACCACCCCGAAGATCGCCAGCCGCTCGCCGGGCCGCAGCACCGGGTAGGCCGGATTGGCCGGCTTCAGCACGGCTTCCCCGTCCTCCACCGCCAGGGTCTTCAGGGTGAACTCGTTGTCGACGATGGCGATCACCAAATCGCCGGGCCGAGCCGGAACGTCCCGTTCCACCACCACCCGGTCGCCCGGCTGGATGCCGGCCTCGAGCATCGAGTCGCCGCTGATCGGGATCAGCACGGTGCGGGACGGCTGGCGCACCAGCCAGGCGTCGATGGCGCACTCGCCGCCGCCGTCCGGCGTCCCGACCGGCAGGCCCGCCGGGACCGGCGCGTCGGCCAGCGGCCGGGCGAAGAACCGCGCGGTCGGAATCCAGCGGTGGTGCGGGTGGCGCTCCAGAAAGCCGGCCCCACGCAGCCGGTCCAGGACCTTGGCCACTGCCGAGCGCGAGGCCAGCCCCAGCACCGCTTGCAAGGGACCGTAGGCCGGCAGCACCCGCCAGCGGGCGTAGTAGTCCTGCAAGCGGGCCAGGTAGGCGGCATCGTCGGGTACGCGGGGCATGGCGGCGGTCGCAAAAGTACAAATGTACGCCAACGATAAAACAGGCCGGCGCCGCCGTCAAGCGGAACGGCAGTCAGTGCCGACGGTCGGGCGGAACGGACGGGGCCTGGCGGTGCTCCACGGCGTCGATTGGGGATCATCACAGGCGCAGTGGGTCTTGCACAATTGCGGGCATGGCATTTCCAGACTCGCGGCTCGAACCCTATAATCTCGGCCGGCCCTTTACCGCCGCTGGTCAGTCTCGCCCGCCGCCCTGACCGGGGCCGCCGACGCGATTCCACTTCCCCCTCACCGCCGCGACCCTCACCGCCATGCTCGTCCACGAACTTTATCGCTCGGTGCGCGACAGCGTGCGGGACCTGTTGCCGATCGTGATCGTGATCGGCGTGTTTCAGGGGTTGGTTTTGCGCCAACCCATTCCCCATCTGGAGCAAATCGCGCTCGGCGGACTGATGGTCGTTCTGGGCCTGACCCTGTTCATTCGCGGCCTGGAGATGGCGCTGTTTCCCATCGGCGAAACGCTGGCCTACGGCCTGGCCCGCAAGGGCAGTGTCCCGTGGCTGATCGGGTTCAGCTTCGCACTGGGCTTCGGCACCACCGTGGCCGAACCGGCCCTGATCGCCATCGCCGAACCGGCGCTGATCGCGGTGGCGATGAAGGCGTCGGCGGTGTCCGGCGGCACCATCACGGTCTGGGGCCTGCGGATCGCGGTGGCGATCGGCGTGGCCATCGGCATCGGCGTGGGCACTCTGCGCATCGTCACCGGCACGCCGCTGCACTTTTACATCATCGCCGGCTATGTGGTGGTGGTGATCCAGACCTGGTTTGCCCCGCGCATCATCGTGCCGCTGGCCTACGATTCCGGCGGGGTGACCACCTCCACGGTGACCGTGCCGCTGGTGGCTGCGCTCGGCCTCGGCCTGGCCGGCACCATTCCGGGGCGCAGCCCCCTGCTGGACGGTTTCGGCCTGATCGCCTTCGCCAGCCTGTTCCCGATGATCACGGTGATGGGCTACGCGCAACTGGGCGAGTGGCAGGCGAACCGGCGGCGGGCGCGCGAGTGGTAATAATTCAGACGATTGAGGGCTTATTCGATGCACTTCAAACTGATCGTCGCGATGGTCGATGAAGACAAAACCAACGCGGTGATGGACGCCGCGCGGGCGGCGGGCGCCACCGGCGCCACGGTGCTCAACCAGGCGCGCGGCGAAGGGCTCAAGCCGCCGACCACCTTTTTCGGCCTCAGCCTGGAGATGCGCCGGGACGTGCTGCTACTGCTGGTCGAGGAACATCTCAGCCGGCGGATTCTGGAAGCGATCGCCAGAGCCGGCGAATTCGACGATACGCCCGGCACCGGCATCGCGTTTCAGGTCGATGTGGAAGACGCCATCGGCGTCAGCCACCAGATTCCCACGCTGACCAAAATGGTCGAGGATGAACTATGACGCAGGTTCGAGAAGTCATTCGGGTGCGCGACGTGATGAAGACCGCCGTGGACATGGTGGACGGCGCGACCACCGTGGCCGAAGCGCTGCGGATGATGAAGCACATCGAAACCAAGTGCCTGATCGTCAACAAGCGGCACGATGACGATGAGTACGGCATCGTGCTGATCTCCGACATCGCCCGTCAGGTGCTGGCCAAGGACCGCGCACCCGAGCGGGTCAACGTCTACGAGATCATGTCCAAGCCGGTGATCGCCGTGGACCCGCTGATGGACATCCGCTATTGCGCCCGGCTGTTCCAGAAATTCGGGCTGTCGCGGGCGCCGGTCATCGAGCAGGGCCGGGTCATCGGCATCGTCAGCTACACCGACATGGTGCTGAAAGGGCTGTGCGCCAGCATTCCCGGCCACGGCGCCGCGCCGCCGGCCCGACCCGCCGCTTGAAGGCGTTCGAGCAACCTCGTGGTGCAGATTGCTTCTCGCCGCCACCGGGTCGTTGCGTCAGGGCCGATTCTGGAAGGACTAGACTGATGCCAAACGCGAGCCGCACGCTGGACGGGAATGCGCTGGCCGAGGCGTTGGGGATCGCGCAACTCGTGCCCGAGGCCCATGCCGCCTATTGTCCCTTGCTGACCGATGGCTTGCTGTTCTTTCTGGAGCGGTTGTCGCCGCCACGTCTGGCGCACATCCTCGCCGAGCAACTGACGCTGCCGCGAGCCGCCCGTCCCGCGCGCCGACTGGTCGCCCTGCTCCGCCAATGTCCGACCTTACACAAGCTGGGGCAGGTGGTGGCGCGCGATCGGCGCCTGGCGCCCGAACTGCGCGAAAACCTGCAGGGGCTCGAATCCCTCGAACCCACGACGCCGATGGAAGAGATCAATGCCATCATCCAGCGGGAATGGAGCAAGGTCGCTGGCCTGGAGGTGGGGTCCGCGGCGCTTGCGGAGGCCAGCGTCGCGGTGGTTGTGCCGATGGTCTGGCGCGACTCCGATGCCTCCGCGCCACGGCAGGGCGTGTTCAAGGTGCTGCGACCCGGGGTCGAAGAGCAGATGCCCGAGGAACTGGAAATTTGGTCGTCGCTCGGCGCCTTTCTGGAAGAACGCTGCGCCGACCGGGGTCTGCCGGTGCTCGACTATCGCAACACGCTCGACAGCGTGCGCAGGCTGTTGGCGCACGAGATCCGGCTCGACCGCGAGCAAGCCCATCTGACCCGGGCAGCGGCGTTTTATGCCGATTCCCCAACGGTCCTCATCCCGCAACTGTTGCCGTTTTGCACGGCGCGGATGACGGCGATGGAGCGGGTCGATGGCCGCAAGGTGACCGACTCCGGCTCCTCTCCCGGCGAGCGCCGGCGGTTCGCGCGGACCTTGATCGAGGCATTGATCGCCAAGCCGTTCTGGAGCGACTCGCCAGGACCCGCCATCTTCCATGCCGACCCTCACGCGGGCAACCTGTTCGTGACCCGCGACGGTCGCCTGGCGATCCTGGATTGGGCGCTGGTCACCCCGCTCAGCAAGGCGCAGCGTGTCGCCGTGGTTCAGGCTGTGGCGAGCGCCCTGACGCTGGACGACGTTGGAACAACCCGGGCGATTGCAAGCCTGGGATTCCCATCCGACGAAACCGCGTTGCGCGCCGCCGTCGCAGCGGGTCTGCGCCAGGTACGCCAGGGTGCGTTCCCGGGCCTCGGTTGGTTGATGGCGCTGCTGGACCGGCTGGGGACCGCGGGAGCAATGCGGTTTCCCGAGGAACTCACCCTGTTTCGCAAGGCCTTGTTGACCTTGTCGGGGGTGATCGGCGATGTCTCGGGGCAGCCCTCCATCGACGAGGTGCTGATCATGACCGGTCTGACGCAGTGCGGCCGGGAGTGGCCAGCCCGGGGGGTGGCCCCCTTCGACTCGCGCGCGTTCGGGAGCCATCTATCCAACGCCGACTGGTTCGGCCTGTGGGCCGGCCTGCCCATGACCGTGGCCCGCTATTGGATCGAAATGTGGCGAGACGCGCTGGATGCCAGGGACTCGACGTTCCCTACCCCCAGAACGAAATCTCCCTGACCCGCCGGGAAGACCCCTGGAGGCTTCCGGGCTGGTTGACGAATGGTTGCCGGGGTGAGTGATCGACCCGGCAAGGGTCGCGCGTGCAATCCCGACAGTCCCCGGCCTGCGCCACGCGCGCCTTCAGCGCCTCGTCCAGCGCCTCCACAAACTCACGAACAAATGGTAAGTGCCCCTCGTTTGCCCGTGGGTGCCGGGCGCCAGCTCTCGCACAGAAAGTCCTTGTCGAACCAGATGGTCAAACTGCCCCGCTGCACCAGCGCCCATTGAACCTTTAAAAAACAGTTGGTTACCCATTGGAAACGATGCATTTCCATGCCAAAATGGTCTTGGCTTCCGGAGAATTAGGTCATGTCCCTCAAATACAAGGTCGTCCTCATGGTGATCGCGGTGTTCGTGCTGTCCGGCGGACTGGATTACGGCATCCAGCGCTTCGTGATCATGCCGAGCTATGTCGCGTTGGAGCACGAGGAAGCTGGGAAAAACATGCAGCGCATCATCGAGGCCATCAACCGCGAGCTGCAACTGATCAGCCCCTCGGTCGCCGACTGGGCCTACTGGGACGACACCTACCGCTTTGCCGCCGACCGTAATACCGAATTCATCGAGGCGAATCTAGCCGAGGGCGCGCTGGACGGCTTAAAGGTCAACCTCCTGAACATCTACCGTCTCGACGGCGAGCGGCTGGTCGGGCAGGCGGCGAATCGGGATTCCCAGGAGCAACCGGACCTCGGCGAGTTGTCGGCCCCCCGGCTGCCAGCGGAGCATCCCTTGCTGCGCCATCCCGAGATCACCAGCGAAGTGGCCGGAATCATCGGCACCCCCCAAGCGCCGCTGCTGGTGGTCGCCAGGGTCATTCTGACCAGCACCCGCCAGGGTCCAGGCCGGGGCGTCCTGGTGATGGGCCGATTCCTGAACGAGGCGGCGTTGCACCGCATCGCCGAGCAGAACCGGTTGCAACTCACCTCGGCCCCGGCCCAGGGCGACGCGCCGGAAACCGCCTGGCTCCAGGCGAACCCGCTGGATGTTCCCCACACACCGGTTCGCCTGGAAGAGGCTCAAGAGACAGTACGCGCCACCACCACCCTCGGCGATCTGTTCGGCCGCCCATTGCTAACCTTGCGGGTGGACACGCCAAGAGCCATCACCGCGCAGGGCGAGCAGGCGTTGCGCTTCGCCCTGCTGTCCGTCGCCGTCGCCGGGTTGCTGGTCATGAGCGTGCTGCTGGCGATGCTCCACTGGACGGTCCTGAATCCCATCGGCAAGCTGACCGCCCACGCGATCCGGCTGGGCACCGAGGGCGATCTGCGCGGCCGGCTCGACCTGAACCGCAAGGACGAACTGGGCATACTCGCCCGCGAGTTCGACCAGATGACGGGGCGGCTGGCCGAGGCGCGCCGCCGGCTGATCGACCAGTCCTATCAGGACGGTATCGCCGAAATGGCCCGAGGGGTGCTGCACAATATCGGCAATGCCATCACGCCGCTGGGCGTGAAGCTGGTCAATCTGGACGAGGACCTGCGCGCCGCGCCCGCCGCCGAAATGGACCTGGCCCTGGGCGAGCTGGCCGACGCCGCAACGCCGGCCGAACGTAGAGACGACCTCGCGCGCTTCGTGGAACTGGCCGGCGGCGAACTTGCCAGCCTGGTGACCCGGAGCCGGGAACAGGTTGCCGCCATCACCCACCAAGTCGGGCACGTGCAGCAAATCCTGACCGACCAGGAGCGCTACACCCGGGCCGCACGGGTACTGGAGCCGGTGGACGTGGCCGAGGTGGTGCGCGATGCAGCGCGGATGCTAGCCCCGCGAATGCAGGAGGCGATGGCGCTGGTGGTGGAACCCAGCGTGCGCGAGGTGGGCGAGGTGACCGCTAGCCGGGTGGCCTTGCAGCAAGTGGTGAGCAATTTATTGGTGAACTCCGCCGAGTCCATGCTGGACAGCGGTGTGAACGGAGGCCGGCTGGTGGTGCGTGCCGTCCGCGAACTGTTCGAGGAGCGGCCCGTGGCGCATCTATACTTCCAAGATAATGGTGGCGGTATCCCCCCGGAGAACCTCACGCGGGTTTTCGAGCAGGGTTTCTCCACCAAGGGACGGGGGTCCGGGCTGGGTTTACACTGGAGCGCCAATACCGTGACCGCCCTGAACGGGCGCATGTACGCCGAGAGTGCAGGGATGGGGGCGGGTACCTGCATGCACCTCATCCTGCCGCTGGCGGTTCGAGAAACGATGGCGGTGGCAAGCACGGGAGAATGAAGCCATGGCCGAGCAGAGGAAAGAGCCAATCCGGGTGTTGGTGGCCGACGACGATGCGGCCGTGCTCGATGCCTACCGGAGTATCCTGAGCGGCGGGGGATCGAACACGGGTGGCGGGGCCAACGCCATGAAAGACCTGCGCTCCAAGCTGTTTGGGGGTAGCGGGGCAACGCAAGCCGTTCAGGCTCAATTCGAACTGGTAGGGGTGGGGGGCGCCGAGGCTGCCGTCACCGCCGTGCGCGGCGCCTTGGAGAAAGCACGGCCATTCGCCGTGATCTTTCTGGACATGCGGATGCCCCCCGGACCCGACGGCGCCTGGGCCGCCGCGCAGATCCGGACGCTGGACACCAGCGTCGACATCGTCATCGCCACCGCCTATTCCGATGTGGACCCCCGGGAAATCTCGGATCGGGTTCCGCCGGCGGACAAGCTGTTCTACCTCCAGAAGCCCTTTCATCCCCACGAGGTTCGTCAGTTGGCCCTGGCCATCGGGCGCAAGGCGCAGGCGGAGGCCGAAATCCGCCAACTGGCCTACTTCGACTCGATGACCGGATTGCCCAACCGGGAATTCTTCCGAACCCGGTTGTACCAGGCCATCGAGCTGGCCAAGCGCCACGCGCGACAATTGGCCGTGCTGTTCATCGATCTGGACAATTTCAAACGCATCAACGACACCTTGGGGCACAGCGTCGGCGATCAACTGTTGCAGACCACCGCGGAACGCCTGACGCACTCGGTGCGCAGTTACGACGCCGTCACCCGCCATCTGCCCAGCGACAAGCTGCACGACCTGGCCCGCTTGGGGGGAGACGAATTCACCGTACTGTTGGCGAATATCAACAAGAGCGAGGATGCCGCCGCCGTGGCGGTGCGGATTCTGGAAAACCTGGCCGAACCGCTGCATCTGGCCGGTCACGACATGATCGTCACCCCAAGCGTCGGGATCGCGGTGTTTCCCCACGATGGGGAGGACGTCGAGACGCTGCTCAAGAGCGCCGACATGGCAATGTATTTCGCCAAACGCATGGGCCGGAATTCCTTCCAGTTCTTTTCCAAATCCATGAACGAGGGCGCGTTGAAGCGCCTGACCCTGGAAAACCGCCTGCGCCGGGCGATCGAACAGAACGAGTTGTGCCTGCATTTTCAGCCGCAAATGGATTTGCTGACGGGCGAAATCTGCGGTATGGAGGCGCTGCTGCGCTGGGAGAGCGCGGAACTCGGGCAGGTCCCGCCGGCGGAGTTCATTCCGATCGCGGAGGAGTGCGGTCTGATCGTCACGATCGGCGAGTGGGTGCTGCGCACGGCATGCCGACAGGCCCGGACCTGGCTCGAGGCCGGACTCACCATGGCGCGGATGGCCGTGAATGTGTCGGTGCTCCAGTTCGTCCAAACCGGTTTCCCGGGGTTGGTGGCGCGGATTTTGGATGAAACCGGGCTGGAACCCAGCCACCTGGAGCTGGAGGTCACCGAAACGGTGCTGATGAAGGATTCGGAGAACGCCGTCGATACGCTCCGGCAGCTCAAGGCCCTTGGGGTGAAACTGGCCGTGGACGATTTCGGCACCGGGTATTCCAGTCTCAGCCGCCTGAAGGATTTTCCCATCGACCGGCTCAAGATCGACCGTTCCTTCATTCGCGCCCTGACCTCGAGCCTGGGGGACAAGGCCATCGCCACGGCGGTGATCGCCATGGCCGACAGCATGAATCTCAAGGTGATCGCCGAGGGCGTCGAAAACGATGGCCAGATCGATTTTCTGAGGACGCGGAACTGCGACGAAATTCAGGGCTATTTCGTCAGCCAACCCCTGCCCGCCGTCCAGGCCGAGGACTTTCTGCGAAGGATGAGCGTTGATCGGGTAGCCGCGCCGCCCCCGCCGTACCAGCAGCGTGACTCTTCGGAAGGGTAGCGGGTCGCGGCAGCGCTGCCCAAGCCTGCGGGGTACTGTTACGACGAGCAGCTAAACGTCTATCGTCGCCGATCACTAAACCCATTGCGCGAGTCGCCAGTCCAGCTTGCGCACGAGCCACGACCCGCACCCCCGTCGTGACCAGGCGCCGGTAGCGCGCATTCGCGAGGCGGGAATCTGGACACAGGCGCCGGTTCGGCGGACCTCCAGGCGCTATTGAGTCCTCCACCCTTACCACCACGCTGATTAACCCCCTTTGGGGCAAGACCGCATGGTGCGGGTGGTGAACGGCCACAGGGGCAACCGCGGCGAGAGCCTTCGCACCCATTGGAAGGCCTACAGACAGCGGAAATGATCGACCGACAACCTGCGGTCGTAGCGAGGCGAACGCCACCGGCCGGGCGACGGTTACTTCAGTCGATCCGCGATCCTATCGATCCCGGCTTGGGCGCATGTCTCGTCTTTGTCTCCTCCCGGCGCGCCGCCGATGCCGATGGCGCCGATCACCTCATCGCCCGCC
The DNA here is from genome assembly GCA_963696515.1 of uncultured Gammaproteobacteria bacterium. Lineage (GTDB taxonomy): Bacteria > Pseudomonadota > Gammaproteobacteria > Competibacterales > Competibacteraceae > Contendibacter. The sequence goes on along the minus strand of CAVOKM010000018.1, from coordinate 58,257 downwards.
TTGAGCAGGAGACCGCCGCCCAGCACGAGTACGTCGCTGATGTCCTTCAGGTTGGCCGCCGCCGGATTGTTGGCGATCCGCTGGCCCAATTCGGTGGTGCTGGCGCGGAAGGTCAGGGCGGTATACGCCTTCCTCCGGCTGGCATCCAGGGTATGGGGAGCGGCGCCGTCATCGCGCAGCGTGGCCTTGACCAGACCGGCGCGATCCACGATGGTCACCGTCACGCGATAGCCGTCTTTCCGGCATTGGGCGATCGCGGCCAGCCCGACGCCCTGCGCCAAGGACAAAGAAATCTGTTTTTCCAGCAGCAGTTCTTCGCCATACGCGATGGAAGACACACCGGCCGCAACCGCCAGCGCAACCCAGGCCGATCCCCGGTAACTTCGTGCTGTCATGGCGTTCTCCTCGGATGTTGGGGTGGATGCCCGACGCGGGTTTTGGCAAGAGACCCGCCTGGGTTCCTCCGTCGAACCCGCTCGCTCGCAAAAAAGGGAGCTGGATAACACTGGCTGTGTTCCTCGTTAGATAAGGTAGCTCAAGCTCCCATAACTACAAGCAGATTACTTGGGAATTAGCCCCGGGCGAGCAAAGTCCGTGACGAGCTTCGCAAAAAACCGCCGCAACGGTTCCGGTATCCGCTCCGCCGGCTGCTCCTTCCTCGCTTGGAGCGTCACCGCCGATTAGAGGCAGCGCCGCCTTTTAATCCCGCATGGCGGCTCGTACCACACAGCGGATACTGTCGGGATTCGCGCCCGCGCGGGGGAGCGATTCACCGCCGATCCGGCGTTTCCACCTGCGGGTAGCGTTCGGGGATTATCTCGTCCTCGGCCCACAGGCCAGTTCGTAGCGTTGCTCGAACGCCTCAACTACCTGCCACGGTTCCGGCGGCAGGCTCGCTTGTACTTCCCGTCATGACCGCGACTCCCAGGCCAAGTGATTCAAATAGGCAAGGCGTGCCGCCTCATCCGGTAGCACCTCGTGCAGCACGTCCATGAACGGCGGATCGGCCTCCAAACCATGCAGGAGAAGCCGGGCTTGCGCCGCTCGCGGAATCCTGGTGATGCGGTCGGTCGAATCCAGGGACTCTGTGGGCCGGCGTTCGGTAGAAGAGAGGTTGCTCATGGCGCCGTGTCTCCTGTAGCTGTTCGGGTGGGTGATGGGTTCGATGGTATGGACGGCGGTCACTGGACGGAAAGGCTCTCACAAACGGTGGCCAAAGCCCGCGAAACAAACCATTAGTGCCGACCACATGGCCTAGACCGCGATGGACAGCCAGAATGCCACCGGCTGGGTCAATGGCCAGAACGGCCCGCCCTTGCCATACTTTGATCAGGCCCAAGACGACAATGCTGGCCGTGACGAAGCCGCTCAGCAGTAGCACCCGTTTGGAAACCACCTTTTATTCTGCATTCTGCCCTTGCGCCACCATGACGGAAAGTGACAGGCGGCTGTCGCAGTTCCGCATCGCCGCCAGGTGGACCCGCCGTGCCTCGGTTTGCCGCCCCCGTTCCCGCCGGTGGGAGACCCGACAGCGCATCGCCGTAGTCCAGATCTCGCCTTGTGCCCCCTCGTACCACCAGCGCTGTTGCGCCGCCGTCCAGAGTTCTGTTTTCTCGCAATCCTTGCAGCGGAAGGGGCAATTCCGGTAGTAGCCACACTGGCCGAAGTCAGGAACGCATTATCAGGTCGTGGGCCGCAGCAGCGCGGGCGTGACCGGTTCGGTACCGATGGGGCGATCCACCGACCGGGCGCTGGATCGCCTCGTACTCGCCGCACCTTGACGGACCTTCCCCGCAATATTCATTTAAGTCTTTGATTAACCGACATTCCGCACACGGAATGTGTATCTGACTAATTTTAATTATTTTTAAATTCAATGTGTTAGTGCGCCACGAGGCGCCGGTTCGCTAGTGGCTGAAAGTGCCACCGAGAAAGGGCCGACCCAGCCCATCTCGTACCGAGTCTTGAGCCGACTGCCGGTAACGGCAGGGGTTAAGCGTAGACAGGGATGCGGTAGGCCGTAAGCCGCAAGGCTGAAGTGATGGAGCCCCGTTAATGATACTTGCGGGAGGGTCGATGACGTTAACTTATCAGAAGACCACACCCCCGTATTCGGGATGGGCAGAAGGCGGGTGGCCTCCTCGGGGTCTGAGAGCACGGCATGGCGCAACAGTGAGCCGGTGAACGTGGGAGATCCTGGCCGTTCTTCCGGGAGTGGGAGTACCGATGAACAAGGGTAACAGCGAGGACATCGGGACGACGGGCAGGAAGTCAGATGGGGCATAGTACCGGTGAAGCGGAGTAACGCCCGTGGAGGGAAGGCCCTTGGGTGAAATCGACCTTGGAGGGGAAACGTCATGGGTCCATCAGAGGCCTGCACTATGACGGATACGACACTGAAAAGGATCGCGTGACTTTCCGCGAACGACCCGCATCGAGGCGGAGTCGCTGGCGGCGTGCTTCCACGAATTGGATAGGACGAAGGCCGTGGGTATCGGCGGGGTCACTGCGTACTGACCCGGCAAAGCGACGTGAAGGGTTTTGTCCTGAGCCTATTGCCCGAATTGGGCACGATGGGTTCTAAATGGGGGGGAGTCCGGGTAACTGGCTCCTCTACCAGCTAGGATAATGCTTTTATCGATCCTTGGCAACATTGCTAGAGATGGTAGTTGAATACTCGCTGGAGATCCTCCGGTAAATTTTCCTTTGATCGTGAGGGTCTGTTGCATGAACCAGCTCGTTGCGCTTGCTGATGGACGCACCCTGCGCCCCCCAATCTGCGGATCGGGTCACCGGAAAATTTACCGGAGGCTGGATACGACAAGTCAAGGGTTTTTCACCCCGAGGTGGATGATGGCGGCGCATATTGAAACGGGTACGATGGCTTCCCCGCAGCACTATAGCACACGGGTGCTCCATCACTTAGGCCTGGTGGCGACGATGCAGGGCAATCGCGCTATGTAGGGGGTTGACAGGAGACGGATTGCTGGGGTAACCGAATCCGGATTCTCGACTGGAGAGAACTGATGCTGCGCCAACTACTCGACCCGCGCCCCTATTTCGCCGATCTGCCCGATCCCCGCCGCGAGACGCGGAACAAGCTCCACAAACTCCATGATATTCTGATGATTGTCCTGTGCGCGGTCTTGAGTGGCGTAGAGGACTGGGTGGGCATGGAAGCCTTTGCCGAGGAGAAGGAAGCGTGGTTGCGGGGCTTTCTGGACCTGCCCAACGGCATTCCCTCGCACGACACCCTGAGCGACGTGCTGGGGCGGATCGATCCGGTGGCGTTTCGGGCGGCCTTCACCGCCTGGGCGACGGCGGCGCTGCCGGGCTTGGCGGACGAGCAAGTGTGTCTAGATGGGAAGGCCTTGCGGGGCAGTCGGGACGGGGCGAACCCGGCCGTACATCTGGTGAGTGCCTTCGCCGGGCGGGCGCGCTGGGTGTTGGCGCAGCAGGCGGTGGCGGAGAAGTCCAATGCGATCACGGCGATCCCGGACCTGCTGGCGCTGCTGGACCTGCGGGGGGCGGTGGTGTCGATCGACGCCATGGGCTGCCAGAAAGCCATCGCCCAAGCGATCGTGGACGCGGGCGCTGACTACGTCCTGACCCTCAAGGACAACCATCCGACCTTGTGCGAAGACGTGCAACTGTGGCTGGATACCGAAGTGGGGCGCGGACACCTGCCCGTGCTGGAAACGGTGGAGAAGGACCACGGCCGGATTGAAATCCGCCGCTATGCCCTGAGCCACCAGATCGACTGGCTGGAGGCCAAACCGGATTGGGCCGGGCTCCAGGCCGTCGGGCGGGTCGAGTCCACTCGCATCATCGGGGAAAAAACCACCACCGAATGCCGCTACTTCCTGTGCTCGCTGGCGGAGCGGGATCGGTTTGCGACCACGGTGCGCCAGCACTGGGGCATCGAAAATCAACAGCACTGGGTCTTGGACGTGCAATTTGGGGAAGATGCCTGTCGGACGCGCAACGACCACTCGGCAGAAAACCTGGCCCTGATCCGTCGGATGGCCCTGAACGTGCTCCACCACAACGGCCCGGCGCGGGAGAGCCTCCGGCGCCGCAAACTCCGGGCCGCCCTCAACGATGATTACCGGTTACGCCTACTCCTCGGCCAGCCCAGTCCGGCTACCGCATAGCGCGATTGCCCTGGGCGACGATGGTGGACGAACTGGGCATCGTCGAGGGGATTGACCGAGTTTTACCAAAAGACCAGGGAAAACAGATCGTTTCTTATGGTCAGGCGGTCAAGGCCATGATTTTGAATGGGTTGGGATTTAACCAGCGGACCCTGTATCTGATGCCGCATTTTTTTCAGGATAAGCCGGTGGGTCGGCTGCTGGGCGAGGGGATCGAGGCCCAGCATCTGAATGATGATCTGCTGGGACGGACCTTGGATGCGATTTTCCGGTAGGGTCCGACGGCGCTGTATTCGCAAATGGCGGTGCGAGCCGTTTCTCGCCTCGGCTTGTGCTACCGTTTGGGGCATTTGGATGCGACGGGTTTTCATGTGGATGGCGAGTATAACAGTGGGGAGATTCTGGCGGAGGACAGCCGGGTGATTCAGATCACGCCGGGTTATAGCCGGGATCACCGGCCGGACCTCAATCAGGTGGTGCTGCAACTGATTGCGGAACGCCAAGCGGGGATTCCGCTGTTGATGGAAGCGCTCGATGGCAATAACAGCGACAAGAGCAGTTTTCGGGAGACGGTCAAAGCGTATATGGACCAACTGAACCACGAGGTTGGTTTAGAGTATCTGATTGCGGATAGTGCCTTATATACGGCGGACACGTTGGGCGAGATGAACGGTTTTTATTGGATTACCCGGGTGCTGGAGACGCTGGATCTGGCGCGATTCCTGATTCAAGCGACGGCGCCGGACTTGATGAAGAACCGGGGGGCAAGCGAGTTTCATCAGTGTCGGAACCCGCTACGCGGACGTCGAACAGCGCTGGGTCATCGTCTACTCGCCGGAGGCCTATCGGCGGGCGACAAAAACCGTGGACAAGGCGTCGCTGAAACAGACCTCAGCGGAATTAAAGGCCTTCGATCAGTTGTGCCGACAGACCTTTTCGTGCGAAACGGATGCGCGTAAGGCGTTGTCAGAACTTGATAAAAAGCTTAGACACACCCAGGTGTTCGACGCGCGGATCATCGCGCAAGCGCGTTATGGCGGTCGGGGGCGCTTACAAGTGTAGGTTTTTCCGGGGACGTTAGAAAAGGTTAAGCGAGACATGAGGTTGCGGTAAAATAGCCGATAGGGAACTCGCCTGGTTACCGGAGAAACCGTCATGTCCCGCTCACCCGAACTGTATCAATGGCGCACCGAAATTGCCAAGCACTTTCCCCATCTCAGTCAGCCGATGGTGATGGGCTTGGCCTTGTGGAGTTTGGGCATGATCCTCGTGCGCTCCTGTAGTCTGACCGCGATCGCCGACTGGTGGTCGTGCCAGCTTGGCCAACCGTCCCAGACCGTCCGGGAACGGCTGCGCGATACCTACCGCGAAGCTGAGGCGAAAGCCGGCACGCATCGGGCCGAACTCGACCTGAGTCCCTGTTGGGCACCGTGGCTGGCCTGGGTCTTGGAGGGATGGTCCGGCACCACCCTGGCCCTGGCCCTTGATGCGACCACGCTCGGCCAGCGCTTCGTGCTGTTGGTGATCAGCGTGGTGTATCGAGGCTGTGCGGTCCCGATTCTGTGGAAGGTGTTGCCCGCCGGTCTCAAACATCCCTGGAAGCCCGAATGGCTGGCCTTATTGAAGGCGTTGCGCGGCCAGGTGCCGCCGACCTGGACGGTGATCGTGCTCGCTGATCGGGGCTTGTATGCCAAGTGGTTGTTCGAGGGCATCCAAGGCCTGGGTTGGCACCCCCTGCTGCGCGTCAACGCCAAGGGCACGTTCCGGCCCGCCGGCTGGGTTCACCGCTACCCGCTGACCCACTGGACGCCCACCGTGGGGCGCCGGTGGCAAGGACGAGGCACCGCGTTTGCCGCGAAAACCACCCGCCTGGAATGCACCTTGTTGGCCTATTGGGGCGAAGGCCATCAGGCTCCCTGGCTGATCCTCACCGATGTACCGCCCGAGGCCGCCGAGGCCTGCTGGTACGGGTTGCGCGCCTGGATCGAGCAAGGCTTCAAAAAAATCAAAGGGGGCGGGTGGCAATGGCAGTATACCCGGATGACCGATCCCGCCCGGGCGGAACGGCTCTGGTTAGCCATCGCCATCGCGACCTGGTGGTTGCTCGCCGTCGGCGGCGAAGCCGAAGCGACCCTCCCGACTGCGACGTTCCCCACCGTGCCCGGTTCGCCCCGCCAGCAAGGCCGACGCTGGCGGTTGGTGGGTATCTTCCGCCATGGCTGGTCGTTGATCGTGGCCGCGCTCTTCAATCATCAGCCGTTACCCCTCGGCCACGGTTGCCCAGAACCCTGGCCCGCCGTGCCCATCTCCCATGACAGCTTATCATTACCAGTGCTCGAAAGTGAGACATGAAAAAACCTACACTTGTAAGGGTCGGGGGCGTCCGGCCAAACAGCGGTTACCGGATTACCAGACCTACCGGATCGAAGGGCAACTCGCCTCCCGCTTGGAACTGCATCAACAGCGACTCCACCGGGAAAGCTGCTTTATCTTGGCCACCAATCAGCAGGATCTGGAGGCCTTATCCGATGAAGACCTGAGCAAAACCTATAAAGACCAGCAGAAAGTCGAGCGAGGCTTTCGCTTTCTCAAAGACCCGCTGTTTATGGCCTCCACGCTGTTTCTCAAATCACCCGAACGCATTATGGCCCTGATGATGGTCACGACGCTGTGCCTACTGGTCTATGCGGCTTTAGAACATCGGATACGACAATCGTTGATCCAGGCGCAACAGACCTTTCCCAACCAAGTCGGTCAGCCGATTTCGAACCCCACCGCCCGTTGGGTGTTTCAATTGTTCGCGGGCATTCATGTACTCATTATCGCACACATGCAGACCCTGACGGATTTTCCAGCCCCTTTTGAGGTAACCCATTGATCATCCATGTTAAAGCTGAAATTTACCCAAAATTGTAGGCATGTATAAAGTTTGATAATGGTTGACATACATGGGATTAATTGCTTAAAATGTCGCCATGTACATCGCCCGCATCCCCAACCGCAATTCCAGGCCGCCATCTTACTGCGGGAGTCCTATCGCGAGGACGGTAAAGTCCGCACCCGTACCCTCGCCAATCTGACGCATTGGGCCCCGGAGCGGATCGTGGCCATGGAGCGCCTGGTAAAGGGCGAATTCGATGACGGGTCGGGCGAGATCACCAGCGGCGAGATTTTCGGCGTACTGTTTGCACTCAAGCCATTGGCCGACCAGGTGGGCCTCACGCGGGTGTTGGGCAGCGCTCCGGAGGGCAAGCTCGCCCTGTTCCTGATTCTGGCGCGCATCGCCCATGGCGGGTCGCGGCTGTCGGCGGTGCGCTGGGCGCAGCAGCACACGGTGGCCGATGTGGTGGGGGTGGAGGGGTTCGATGAGGACGATCTCTATGCCGCGTTGGACTGGCTGGCGAGCCAGCAGGCGCGCATCGAGCGGGAGCTGTACCAGGCCTATGTCCAGCGGCGGGGCCAATCGCCGGTGTTGGTGCTGTACGACGTCACCTCCCGCTATTTCGAAGGGGAATGCAACGAACTGGGGCAATACGGTTACCACCGCGACGGCCAACGCGGCAAGCGGCCAATCGTCATCGGGTTGTTGACGGCGGCGGATGAAACCCGCGACCGTGCGGAGCCGGACGTTCGGCCTAGCCGGCGGCGGGAACGGCCCAGGGAAGCCGTTGATTTCGAGGTGATGCACTATCGGCTCGAAGTCGGCCACCAGCACGGCGCCACGCCGCAAAACATCGTGGGTGCCATCGCCAACGAAGCCGGCGTCGAAAGCCGCTACATCGGCCGCATCGAGATTCACGACGACTACAGCACCGTGGATTTGCCCGCCAGCATGCCCGAAGAGATCTTCCAGCATCTCAAGAAGGTGCGGGTTCGGCAGTGTCCGTTGAATATCAGCCGCCTAGGCCCGTCCGAGCTGGAACGCACCAGGAAGCGCCCGCCGCCGGGCAAGACAGTTGCGGGCGAGAAGAAGGGGCCCAGAAGCGCCAGGAACAGTCCCACCGACCAGGAGGCCAAACCGGCCAGCCGGCGCAAGCGGGAAGTTGAGTCCTACAAATAACACCCCAGGAGGAGCATCTCCGATCATGTTGACGGTTTACGGTTGTACGAACACCCGGTCCAGCCGGGTACTTTGGGCGCTGGAGGAAGCCGGCGCGGAGTATGAATACATCGCGGTTGATCTGCGGGCCGGCGCCGGCTGGCAACCGGAGTATCTGGCGCTCAACGCCGGGGGCAAAGTGCCGACCCTGGTGGATGGCGAATTTGTCCTGACCGAGTCGGCGGCGATCTGCACCTACATCGGTGACCGTTTCCCTGTGTCCCGACTGACGCCGCCGGTCGGTTCGCCGGAGCGCGCCCATTACGATCAGTGGTGCTATTTCGTTCTGTGCGAACTGGAACAACCGCTGTGGACCCTCGCCAAGCACACCTTCGCCCTGCCCGAGGGCCGGCGGGTTCCGGCGGTGTTCGACACCGCGCGCTGGGAATTCGCGGTGGCGGCTAAGGTGCTGGCGACGGGCCTCGGCCGGAGGGAGTTCATCGTCCGCGACTGCTTGACGGCCGCGGATATCCTGATCGCCCATACCCTAGCATGGGCGCGGGCCTGTAAACTGCCGCTGGAACATGACAATCTGACGACTTATGTCGATCGGCTGCTGGCTCGTCCCGCATGGGCGCGGACCCGGGAACGAGAGCGGACCGAGGGTGGCTCGAAATCCTAATGTGAAATCCGATGCGAAGTCGCGCCGAACGCTCCCGCGTTCAGGCTCAATTAAGGATCTTCCATCTTGAATGTACAGCCTCTCCAAGATCTCATCAAAGGAATCCGTGAATGACGAAAATCATCCAACTTCTTGTTATCCTGGTTGGCGCGCTGATCCTGGCTCCGGGCGGAGCCATCGCCCAGGACGAATTCCGACCATTCGAGCCAGAACGCTCCCGCGATTGGCCGCGTGGCGAAATACAGGTCACCAACGACTGGCGGGATGAGGTCAACGTTACCATGTGGACCCACCAACGGGAGCGGATCGGTGACTCCTGGGTGCTTGAACCGGGAGAGTCGGCTTATCTGGCCGTGGATGAAGACCGGATCAAGGTCAGGCCGAGTTATAAAATCAAGGTCGGCAACGACTGGGGATGGGTGAATCTAGGGAACGTGGGCCAATTCCACCGTGGTACATGGTACGTCAACGTGCGTGATATATGGCGCGCTACCCACCGGCGTGACGGTGATGGGTATGATCGGGACGATCCTCTTCCCGATTGGCAAAGATGACGGCTCTTCTAACCTATCTCGCGCCACCAAGGAGACCAAACAATGATACGGAAAAGCTTGCGGTTAATTATATTGGGCCTGAGCAGCGCGCTGGCGCTTGGGGGGTGCGCCACTCTGCCCGGAGATGATGGCTACTACGAAGGCGCTTTGTATAGGGGTTATGGGCAGGATGATCGTAGCGGGTGGGAAGATCCCTATCAGAGAGATGACTATTACCGGGACGATTATCTCTACCGGGACGGCAATCGCCAGCGGCGCGATTATCGCTATCGGGACGGCTATCGACAGCGGGACGGTTATCGACAGCGGGATGGAGACCGTGGGCGGTGGCACGGCGATCATGGCCAATGGGAGGAGAATCACTATCCGTGGGAGCAGGGCCGCCGCAATAAAGATAATCAAGAACAATGGGATGCTGGCCGAGTGCGCGGCAACCAGCCAGATCAGACCATCCGTCCTGTGCGGCCGCTATACCCGATCCAGCCAGATCAGCCAATCCGTCTGGTGGAGCCGATCCAGCCAGCGAGACCCATGCAACCGATCCAGCCAGATCAGCCAATCCGTCTGGTGGAGCCGATCCAGCCAGTGCAACCCATGCAGCCGATCCAGCCGATCCAGCCAGTGCAACCTATGCAACCGATCCAGCCAATCAAGCCGGCGCAACCGCTGCGGCCAGTTCAGCCGATCCAGCCTGTCGGTCCAAACCAATACCAACGGGACGGCAATGAATCTGTCGAGTCGTGGGAACGAATCAGGCAAGCGGATGAACTGCTGCAACAAAACGAGATGAAACCATGACCTCGCATTCGTGGAAGGGCGCACCGGATAATTCTTTCGCTGATCAGAAACCCGGGGTTTTGGCGCGACGCCCCGCGAGCCATTCCCAGACCCAGCCTCCGGGAATCTCTCGCCCGTATAGGACGTAGGCAAGGGTATTGTCGTTGTGCAGAGTCAAGTCCAGGCTCACGCGTGCCGCATCGTGCCCAACCAACAGCAGGTGGTCCCCTGCCCGAACCGGAGTATGCTCGTCGGGCAGAAGCATTGCGGAATCATCGTTTCGGGTCAAATACAGCACCCGACATTCCAGCGGCTGGGAACGGTCGTGCGGATCGCGCAGCAATTCGCCCAGCGGGGCCGCGGCTCCGACCGGCTTGAGCAGGGTCAGCAGCGCGGGAGCCTGGGCGGTGTTGACCTGTGCGCTCCAGACTTTCGGCGTTGCCCACCCGAACTGTTCGGTCAACTGTTCCAAAAGGGTATTGGACCAGTCTTCGCCCCGCTGCTTGATCTCGGCCAGGAACGGCGCCAACAGGGGTGTGGTCAGGATCGCCAGGCATTCCCGGCCGATGATCTGGCTGGGCACCACGGTGACGTCTGATTCGAAGGCATCGAACAGCGCCTGGTTGGCTTGCAGATTTTGCCGCAGAACCACGAACAGCCGGGGATTCAACTCCCGCGCCGTGACCACGATGGACAGGTTGGCCACATCGTCGCAAGTGCAGGCGACGATCCCGACGGCTTCCCGCACCCCGGCTTCCAGCAGCGCTGGCATGCTGGCGCCGTCGCCGCGCACCCAGTGCTGGTCGGCATCGATGGGCGGCTTGTGATCGATGATCGTCACCGCAAGATGCTCCCGCTCCAGCGCCGACACCAGCATCTTACCGAAGCGGCCGTAACCACATAGCAGCCAGCGGCCGCGCGGCGGGTCGCGGTGGGGCCTGACCATCGTTCCCGGAACTCCGGTGAGCCATTCCAACAGGTGATAGGCGGCTGGCGCGTGCAGGGCCAGCGCCAGATAGCGGCCGAACTTCTCGAAGGGGTTGATGATGTGCCAGGCCCCGAAGGAATCCATGTTGGCGGCGATTTCTGGGGTTTCGGCGCGGCACAACGCCGGCAACCGGGGAGCCAGAAGACGGGCGGCGATGGCGATGGCCAGATTGGCGCCATCGTCGTTGGTAAGGGCCAGGATGCCCTGGCAACAGCGGTGGTTCAACCCGGCCATTTTTAACATCTCGGGCTGGCGGGCGTCGGCCACTATTACCGGAATGTCGGCTTCGTGGCCGTGCAGTTCCAGTTGGCTAGCGCGGGCTTCGTCCAATTCGATCACCACCGAACGCGCTCCATTCTGGTCGAGCACACGGCAAATCAGTTGTCCGGTTTCGCCGTAGCCGCACACCAGATGGAAAGGTTCCCGCAGACTCCGTACGGTTCGGCTGAAGCGCTGAACGCGAACGGCGGTTCGGAAATTCTGGTCTTGCAGCAGGGCGAGCAGAGCGCCGATGGAATAGGCCCAGCCGATCACCGACAGGTAGATGCAAACAATCACCCACAGCCGCTGCGAGTCGGAGAACACGTAGGGGATTTCCCCGAATCCAATGGTGGTAGCGGTGTAACTGATGAAATAGAAGGCGTGGAAAAAACCCAGCCGAGTTGGCTGGCCCTCGGCGTCCACGCCGGGAACCAGGGTCAGGCCCAGCACTGAAACCGCGTAGATCAGGATGAGCGTGATCAGCGGCGCGCGCATGCGCCGCAGCACCAGGAAAAAAGTGCTCTCGTAGTGATCAGGCTTCATCGCTTTTGCATGATCGTTTCGGCGATGAGAATGACCACCGACACCACGTTGGCGAACAACGCGCCGCCGGAAAGGGACACCACCTTGGCGGTAATTTCGGGGGTCATGCCCGCGCCGGCGACGTGTACGCCGTAGCCCCACACCAGGGCCGCTACGATGAGTTGCAGGTCGGCCACCAGGCTGGTGGACAGATGAATCGCGCCGATGTGGGTGCGGTCCCCGAATTTGAGCACTGTCGCGATCAGATTCACCACGATGGCGGCGAAAAGTTCGTATACATCGTGGTGGATGGGATCGTCCAGATCACCGACGAAGAAACCAAAGTTTAGGGTGGCGGCGAGGACGATGAAGAAACCGAAAATGACTTTTTCGAGATTCATATTGATCGGGTAGGATGTTGGATGTTTTCATCGCGCATTATAGCCACGCGCGCCGCGCTTGTTGGGGATGCTTTTGAGACTGCTTGCAGTGGATACCGCCACCGAAGCCTGTTCTGCCGCCGTATGGGTGAACGGTGTCGTCCTGGAACGCTACGAACTGGCGCCGCGCCGTCACGCCGCCCTGATTCTGCCAATGATCGAGGCGGTTCTGGCCGAGGCTGGACTGGAGGTGATGCAACTGGACGCTATTGCGTTTGGTCGGGGACCGGGCTCCTTTACTGGAGTGCGGATCGCGGTGGGTATTGCCCAGGGCATCGCTTTCGCCGCCGATTTGCCGGTCGCGTCCGTGTCCACCCTGGCCGCGCTGGCGCTGGGCGCGGCGCGGGAAACCGGCCATGCGCGCATCGCGGCTGCGCTGGATGCCCGCATGGGTGAGGTCTATTGGGGCCTCTACGAGGTCTCAGGTGAGAATGCCGAATCGCTGGGCGAGGAGCGGGTAAGCGCGCCGGCGGCGGTGGCCGCGCCGCCGGGCGAGTGGTTCGGTGCTGGTAGCGGCTGGGCGGCTCACGCCGGAACGCTGGCGCGATATTTGAACGTGAGCGGCTGGCGGGGCGAGTGTTACCCTCACGCCGGCGATGTGGCCCGGTTGGCTGCCGTCCCCTCCCGACGCGGCGAATGGGCAGCGGCCGAACGGGCGCTTCCGGTCTATTTGCGCAACGAGGTGGTGGCAAAACCGGCCTGAAGTCGTGTCCAGGAAGGGGCTTGGACACCGGGTCGTAAGTGGCTTACGATAAGCCATTATCGCGCGGAATTTATCGCGATCATAAAAGCAAGATTAAAGAAGGGCCACCTGGAGGATGTCTTATGAATGCTACAATCACCGCCGATCCGGTTCATAGCAAGGCATTGCCGGACCTGGTCAACAAGCTGCTGACCGCCCGTCAGGAAAGCTTGGTGCTTTATCACAAACTCGCCGGCCTCAAATCGTTCGCGCTGGTCGAGCCTGTTCAGCAGCACCTGATGCGGCGATTTCAGCAGGCGCTGGTGGACTATCTGGCGCTGGGACCGTTCGAGGTCTATCAGGCGTTGGAAGACCAACCGGCCAATTCGCCTTATCGTCAGGCCCGCGATCTGGCTCGGCGGCTCTACGCGCCCATCTCTCGGACTACCCAAGCGGCGCTGGCGTTTCACGACCGCTACGATGGCGAGCTGTCCCGGACGGAACTGGCGGCGCTGAGCGAAGCCTTGTCCCGGCTAGGCGAAAATCTGGCGGAGCGCATCGAGTTGGAAGACCGAATCGTCGCCGCCGTCCGGAAAAGCGACGCCCGGATGGCCGCCTGACTCAATACCCCCGCAACCATTCGGGACGCAGCCGCACCGCGCCCGAAAGCGCCCGTTCCAGTTGCGCCAGCAACCGCGCGCGGTCCTGGGGCAGGGTTCCGGCCAGCGCCAGCGCGTTGGAGGCGTGGTTGGAGCGGAACACCAGGGACCCGGGTGGATCCAGTCGCTCGATCAACCGCGCCTGTTCCGCCAGTAGCGCCTGGTCGTCCTGTTGCTGGAAAGGATCGTGAAACTTGCGGTGAAATTCCTCGTGGATCGAGGGATCGATCATCAATTGCAGGGTGGACAGGTAATCCAGCTCCACCCGGTTGACCAGATCGGCGGTGGCGTCGATATGCTCCCGCCAGTAAGCCTGCCCGCCGAGACCGAGAATCACCGTCGCGGAAATCCGCAATCCCGCTTGCTTGGCCTTGCTCAGTCCCGTGATCATCGCCTTCGGCGTCGCGCCCTTGGTGATCCGCTTCAGCAAATCCGCCGAGCCGGTTTCGATGCCGTAATAAAGCAGCGCCAGCCCGCTTTCCCGCAGTTGTGTCAGCTCCTCCACCGACTTCTTGAGTAAATTGGCGGGCAGAGCGTAACTGGAAACCCGTTCCAAGCGCGGAAAGGCGCTTCGCAGGGAATACAGAAGGGTCAGCAGATGCTCGGTCGGCGCCGCCAGCGCGTCGCCGTCGGCCAGAAACACCCGCCGCGAGGCCGGATACGCCCGCGCCACGGTCCGAATTTCGGCCTGGACCTGATCCAGCGGGCGGATGGCGAAGTGCTTGGTCCGGTACATCGAGCAGAAGCTGCAACGATTGAAACTGCACCCCAGCGTGGCTTGCAGGATGAAGCTGTCGGCTTCGGACGGCGGTCGCCAGACCGGCAGGTCGTAATGGATCGGCATGGGTGGATCCTCTGGCAATGGTGGTTACGGAAAGGGTTGGAAACCGTGCGGTCCGTTTTCGGCGATAATCGTTTACAATCGCCGCCTGACCACGGATTTCCCGTCACGGTGATCAGGTTAACACTCTCATTAAACAGCGGATTTCCGATTGTTGTCGAGGCAGCGCATGGCGCGAATCAAACTGGACCTGCCGGAGCATTTTCCCTTCAGCACCGAACTGCGGGTGAGGATCACCGATGTCAACTACGGCGGGCACATGGGCAACGACTCCCTGCTGGGCCTGTTGCATGAAGCGCGGGTCCGGTTCCTGGCGCATTATGGACTCAGCGAACTAGATATCTACGGCCTCGGTTTGATCATGGCCGACAGCGTCATCGTCTACAGGTCCGAGGCGTTCCCTGGCGAAACGCTGGAAATCGGGGTGGCGGTGACCGATTTCAACCAGTATGGCTGCGATTTCGTCTATCGGGTCACCGAAATGATCAGCGGCCGCGAGGTGGCGCGAGCCAAGACCGGCATCGTGTTCTTCGACTACTCGCGGCGCGCGGTCCAGAACGTGCCGCCCGCCTTCCGCGACCTGTTCGCCGCTGATGCCGTCCCTGCCTAAACTGCCGCTGTCGCCCGCCGCTCGCGCCTGGATGCCCATTCGCCTGCTGCTGGCTGTCGGTGCCAGCGTCGGCGTGGCCCTGCTGCTGGTGCTGGTGCTGTATCTCACCGATCTCGGCCTGTCGGTGTGGGACCGCTTGCAACGGGCGCCGTCCACGTTCTGGATCATTTATCTGCTGATTCTGGGCGTGCTGAGCGCGGGCGGCGCCTACGGAGTTTGGCGGGTGTTGAACTGGGGCCGTCCCGCAGGCAAGTCTCGCATCGTTCCGTCCAAGCCGCCGGACGAAGCCACCCTACGCGAGCGGCTGGAGCGCAGCGAGGCCGCCGGAGTCCAGGTGGACGCCATTCGCCGCGAACTGGAAGAGTTGCAGCGGCGGCGGGCGGCGGGCGAGATCGTGGTTGCGGTATTCGGCGAGATCAGCGCCGGCAAATCCTCGCTGATCCGCGCGCTGTTGCCGGGGGTCGACATCGCGGTCAGCGCGCGCGGCGGCACCACGCGGAAAGTGACCTTTTACACCTGGACCAGCTCTGCCGGCGACCGGCTGATTCTGGCCGATCTGCCGGGCATGAACGAAGTGGGTGGCGCTCTGGATCAGACCGCCCGCGACGAGGCCTTGCGCGCCCATGTGGTCGTCTACGTCTGCGAGGGCGATCTGACCCGCGATCAGTACGCGGCGCTGCGGACCCTGGTCGATCTCGGTAGCCCGGTGATCGTGGCGCTGAACAAGATCGACCGTTTCACCGAACGGGAATTGGAGTTGGTGCGCGAACGCTTGGCCGAACGGGTCGGCGAGCGGCTGGAGGTGGCGCTGGTGCAGTGCGGTGGTCGGGAGGAAGTGACCCGGATTTTCCACGACGGCCGTGAGGAAACCACCCTGCGCGAGCGTGCGCCGCGGGTCGAGGATTTGCGCCGCGCGCTCCAGCGCTATCTCGATGCAGACCCGCAAGTGCTGGACGCGCTGCGCGATACCTCGGTGTTCGTGCTGGCCCAGCAGAAGCTGGATACCGCGGTGGCCCAGCATCGGCGCGAGAAAGCCGAAGGCATCATCCAGAGTTATTCGCGCAAGGCGGTGTTCGGCGCGCTGGCGGCGGTCAGCCCGGGTACCGACGTGCTGATTCAGGGCTATCTGGGCTTCAATCTAATCAAGGAATTGTGCGCGCTTTATGAAGTGCCGGCGCGCGAGATGGACATGCAACGGTTCCTGGATTTGGCTGGCAACCAGATCAAGCGCAGTCTTAACCTGTTGCTGGCCCTGGTCGGCAATATCTTCAAGGCGTTTCCCGGCATGGGCACGGTGGTGGGCGGCATGATGCACGCCGTGGTTTATGGCCTGATTTTCGAAAGTCTGGGGAAAGCGGTGGCCCGCTCCCTGGAAAGCCGCGGCGATCTGGTGAGCGGGCCGGCCCTGAGGATGTTCGAGGATAACCTGAGTGAAGATCTGGAAGCACGTGCAAAACGTCTGGCCCAACTGGTTTGGGCGCGGCAGCGGGACGGCGAGCGTGCCGAATCCACCACCGGTTAGCGGCGACACGCACCTGGCCCTGGCCCGCGAGAGCCTGCGCGAACTGCTGGACGACAAACGGGTGCCGCCTCCGGTACGCAAGGCGCTAGCCGAAGAATACCGGCAACTGCAACTGCTGCTGGAAAAGATCGAGCACGGCCATATTCACATTGCCGTGTTCGGGCGGGTGAGCGTCGGCAAGTCGGCGTTGCTGAACGCCTTGCTGGGCGAGGCCCGGTTTTCGACCAGTCCCTTGCACGGCGAAACCACCCGCGCCGCACACGCCCGCTGGCAGGAATACGACGCTGGCGGGGTGTTTCTGATCGACACGCCCGGCATCAACGAAGTGGCCGGTGAGGAGCGGGAGCAACTCGCTCACGATGTCGCCACCCGCTGCGATCTGGTGCTGTTCGTGGTGGACGGCGACATCACCGATAGCGAACTCAAGGCGCTGCGGCAGGTGAAGGGCGCGGCCCAGCGGCTGGTGCTGGTGCTGAACAAGCTCGACCGCTATACCCAGACCGACCGCGAGTTGCTGTTGCAAACCCTACGCGAGCGGACCGAGGGGTTGATCCAGCCCCGGGATATTCTGACCGCTGCCGCCCAGCCGGCCGAGCGCATCGTGATTCTGGTGGACGCCGAAGGCAACGAAACCGAAACTCGCCGTCGCCCGGCGCCGGATGTGAGCGCGCTGCGCGAGCGGATATGGGACATTCTCAAGGCCGAGGGCAAGACCATGGCGGCGCTCAACGCGGGGCTGTTCGCCGGCCGCTTCTCCGACCGCCTGAGCCGCGAGATCATCGCCATCCGCCGCGATCTGGCCGAGAAGGTGGTGCGCAACTATTGCTTGGGCAAGGGTGTGGCGGTGGCGCTGAACCCGATCCCGCTCGCCGACCTGTTGGCGGCGGTCGCCACCGACGCGGCGATGGTGATCCACTTGAGCCGGGTATACGGCCTGCCGATCAGCCGGAACGAAGCGGGGTCCCTGCTGAAGACCATCTTCACCCAACTGGTGTTTCTGATGGGCACGGTTTGGAGCATGCATCTGGTGGCGACGGCGCTCAAGGGCATCAGCCTGGGGCTTTCGACGGTGGTGACCGCCGGCGCGCAGGGAGCGGTGGCCTGGTATGGCACTTACGTGGTGGGGAAGGCCGCCGAGCAGTATTTCGCCCAGGGCAAATCCTGGGGCGAGGGTGGGCCGAAACGGGTGGTGCAGAACATTCTCGACAGCCTCGACCGGGAATCGCTGCTGGCCCAGGCTCGGGATGACATTCTGTCGCGGTTGAAGCCGCTGTTATGAGTTTTTCATTTCTGATTGGATTTCTCGTGGTGTCGGGCATCGGCCTGTGGTTTTGGCGGGACAGCCTCGGCGCCCGCGAGCAAGCCCGAACCGCCAGTTCCCGCGCCTGCCAGCAGAGCGGCGTGCAATTGCTGGACGATACCGTGGCGCTGGAGCGGCTGTGGTGGCGGCGCGACCGCGATGGCCGGCTGAAGCTGGAGCGGCTGTACGTCTTCGAGTTCACCGACACTGGAATGCGTCGCCAGGTCGGCAGCGTGCTGCTGGTCGGCTGGAGGGTGGAAGTGCTGCACATGGAAGGCGGCGACTTGCTGGTGCCTTGAGGTTGTTCTCGGTCATGCAACTTTCTTCAACGACGATTTGGCGCGTTTGCTTACAGAAAGAATTTCGATGCCTACAATCTGTCCCTCCGCGTCATAGTCCACGATAATGCCAGGCTGAATTTCCCTGGGCTGTTCCACGGTGGAATCCGTGAGTTCCAGATAGGCTGCATCGGCTTCGGGATCAAACTCAAGCTTCATAGGTCTTTCACCTCGTCATCGAAATAAGCCGTTACCACGGTAACAGGATCAACGGTTTCATGGTCACTCAGGATGTAGTCCACGGGATGGTTCAATCTCCAAGGTCATAAAATAACTACCTTTCGGACGGGATGTTGCATCCGCGCGAACAGCCCGTCCAACCGGGCCGCTATTTCCGCCTTGATCGCGGCGATCCGATCCAGCAGGGCGACGATGTTCGCCCGTTCGCCTTGCAAGATGCTCCAGGCCTGTTCCGCGTCCCGTGGAGTGGCGGGGATCAACAAGCCAGCCTGTTCCGCCGCGTCGAGGGCATACAGACCGCATTGCCGCAGTTGCCCGGTCAACCAATCCAAAGCCCCTTCCGGGACCGTGTCGTCCGCTTCGATGGCGACGGATCGGCCGGCCACGATCCGGCGGCCCTGCCCCACAAGTCGCGTTAGCTTCGCGGTGGGAGTGACGATGCGCAGGTTCCAGCGAACCTTTGCACGGCCCAGCGCCAGCGTCGTGATGCCGGTCGGAACGTTGAAGGTCGGCTCGATCCCGTTGCCGTTGATCTTCCAGCCGCTCCGCCGATAGGGCAGCAACGCCCGCTGGCAGTCCGTTGCTTCCCGCGCCAGTTGAGCGATTTCGTCCGAAACGGGTTGAGTTGGCAGAGGAACGAGGATTTCCCGCAGATCATTCGGCTGTAAGCGCTCGGCGATGGCGCTTCTGGATACGCCCGCCAGCAGTTCGCGCATCTGCGACGAGTTCAGGAAACCCAGCAGGTACCAAGGATCGACCGTCGCCGACAACATTTCGAGGGCTGCTCGATTGCGATGTTCGACATCCCCGGTGATGCTGCGATTATTGACTTTGGACAGCACGTGCCAAGGCATCAGGATAAAGACCGAGTGATTGCACTTGAGGAAACCCAGCGCATCCCATTGGCCATCGTCGTAGGCAAAGCCACCAAATTCGGCCACCATCAATTTCGGGCGATCATAGAGTTCCGGGAAGGTGGGGCGGCGAATCTGCGATGGGACGCGGGTTTCGGACCCATATTCCAAATGGGCCAACCCGATGATACCGTAGTCGGAGATATCCTTGCTGCCGACATAGGGAACGCAATGAACTTGGTCCGGCGTTTGGCGAACCAAGTCGTCCAGGCTAAAGGAGCCCTTGTTAGATTTTTCGTTCGCATTCAGCACCATGCCAACGCTCAGATAACACAAATCCACCAGGCGCGCGTACTTGACGCCCTTCTTGAGCTTCAGAGTCGGCAATGTCTGCCGGAACACATCATCTCCGTAGGACAGCGGGAGCGTTTGGCAGTCGACGCGGTTTCCCGCTGCCGGCAGTCGGTCATGCCAGTAGCGGGCGACGCCATGCGCGGGCGGCGCGGCGCCCTTTTCGGCGCGACAATCGTGTTTTCCACTATGGCATCCACAAATAGCCGCACGCCGGGGAAGAAGTGAATTTCCTGGAGCTTGGTGGTGGCAACCAGGTATTGCCGCAGCGCGTCCGCATACGGCACTTTCTCGATGGCGCTGCTGGTGATCAGGCACAACGTCCCGCCTTCCTTCAAAACCGCAGCGCTTTGCGCCACGAACGGCACGAACAAATCCCATTTCAGCGTCAGCGTATCTCGTACTGGCGCGAGCGGATGTTCCCGCTTCACTTGGGCGCGGTACTCGCGCAGCCATTCGTCGTTCTCGTCGGCCCGCACGTAAGGCGGATTTCCCACCACGAAATCGAATCCACTCGCCCAGCGGCCTTGGGCAGTCTTGATCTGGTCTTCGACCGGCAATTCATCGGGAGGAAGCAGTAAGCCTTCCGCCATACAGGCGGTAGTGACCGGCGCGAAGGACAAACTGTCGGCGTTGTAGACGTGAAACCGCTCCAACTGGATCGGCGTGGCGATCTGCAACACCACTGCTCCCACCAAATCCAACACCTGAATAAGCAGGTTGATCTCGGCCAAGGCGCAGGCGAAGGGGTTAAGATCGATGCCGTGCAAGGCTTCCTGCACGTCGCGGAGGACGTTCTCCGCCTGATCGGGGGGGATGTCCGGCTTTCCCTGCCGTTGCCAGTAGTCCCGGTGCGCGGCCACCAACCGGCGGGCGGCTGCCACCAGAAAAGTACCGGAGCCGCACGATAAATCCACCAGTTTTTTGCCCAGGATGTCGCCACCGACATAACCGGCCCGGTCCAGCATGAACTCGACGACCGGCGGCGGCGTGAAGTACATGCCGCTCTCGTGTTTGTGCCGTTCCTCGACATACTGGTTGTAAACCGTGCCGATGATGTCGCGGTCGATGTCCTGGAGATCGAATCCCGCCAGGATGTGCAGCACCCGCACCACGGCGGTTCGGTCGGGGCGGTACCAGTCCAGGACGGTTTTTTCCTGATAGAAATGGGCGTAGACGTGTTGGGCCGACGCATAGGCCAGACTGAGCAAATAGTGCGTGCCCGAGCCGTGACCGGGGTCCAGCGCCAGATACTGCGGTTCCACCTGCCGGAACCACAGGGCCAGCCCGCCGTCGGTGAAAGCGCGCGGCATCAAACCCTTATCCTCCATGATCCGCACCAGCAGCATCCGCACGATGACCAGATACGCCGTCTGCGCCACGAACTCCCGACGCAGGCGCTGCGGGTCGCTCGACTGAAACACCAGCGATCCGGTTTTACTGCGCCAAGTCTGAAAGTAATCCATGACCCGCGTCGCGTCCCCATACTCGGCGCGCATTTTTTCCGAATGCCGGAGGCGCTTGATGGCCAGCACCCGGATTTCCGCGACCAACGCCCCGATCGGATCGTGGCCGTTGCGGGGCCGCGCGCCATGTGTTTCGTACAACCGGGCGGCGATGTCCTTCAGTGCCCTGGGTAACAGGCGGCCATCGAGGAACAGACGGACCTGTTCTTCGAGCAGCCGCCGTTCCTCGGCCTGAATGCCGGATGGCATCAGCATGCGGAGCGTGGTTATCAGTTGCCGTTCCTGATCAACAAACGGCGCTTCGCCCGGCAGCCCGGCCGCCAGCGCGGCGAACTCATCGTAAGCCTGCTCGTAGGCCGCCAGTTGCGCGGCGGCGTCGTCCTCGAACTCGGCGATTAAGCCCTTGATCGCTTCGGTCAAGACCTGCGGGTGCTGGCCGACCGGGTGCAGGGGAATTCGACTGAACGTCGGTTTCCAGGTGCCGCCATCGAGTTTGTGTGGCGTCCCGTCGGGTTGCAGGGTGAGATCGTCGATCAAGGTCTGGAGTGCGGCGAATCCCTCGCGGCCATAACGGCGCCACAATGCGGATAGGGCTGGTAACAGCCCTGCGTTATCCAGCGCCTCGAAGCCCCGCGCGCCAGCGCTGAGCAAGCTCCGCCCGAGCCAGGTTTCCACCGCGAGACCCAACGGAATTTCAAAGGTGGGCGTGTTGGCGAGCAGGTCGGCATGATCGTAGGCAACGATGGCGAACCCGTTGACCAGCAGTCCCCTCGGCGCGCGACAGCGGGTCATGTAGCCCAGCAGTTGCCCGCGATGCGCCGCGAGTTTGGGGGTGGTCGTGCTTTTGTCCTCGACCACGAGGCACGCTGGTTCGGGGTATTCGGGAATGGACACCACGAAATCGGGCCGGCCATCGGCGTTGTTTTGGTTATACTTCCACTCCGATTTCGCGTAGCCGAGCGCGGCCAGCAGGCTTTCGGTGATCCGGTTGTCCACCACCGGCATTTCATCGCCGCAGCGCTCGATCTCGGGCAGGCTCAGATAGTCTGGTAGCGAACCCGCCGAGGAGAAGTCGAATGAGGCCAGATCGCCGAGAAAAGATTCAAGAAAAACGCTGAGAGATTGCATTATCCGCTTCCAAAAGGAACAGCCATGACCGCCACCTACGAGGATATTCTGTACGAGATCAAGGACGGCGTCGCCACCATTACCATCAACCGGCCCGACAAATATAACGCCTTTCGCGCCCAGACCTGCGAGGAACTGATCGATGCGTTCCAGCGGGCGGGTTGGGATAAGTCGGTCGGGGTCATCGTACTCACTGGCGCGGGCGAAAAAGCCTTTTGCACCGGCGGCGACCAGTCGGCTCACGAGGGCCATTACGACGGGCGCGGGGTGATCGGCCTGCCGCTGGAGGAGTTGCAAAGCGTGATCCGCGACGCGCCCAAGCCGGTGATCGCCAAGGTGCGCGGCTACGCTATCGGCGGCGGCCACGTGCTGGCGTTGTTGTGCGATTTGACCCTCGCCGCCGAATCGGCCAAGTTCGGCCAGGTCGGCCCCAAGGTCGGCTCGGTCGATCCCGGTTTCGGTACCGCCTACATGGCGCGGGTCATCGGCGAGAAGAGGGCACGGGAGGTTTGGTATCTGTGCCGCCAGTACTCGGCGGCCGAAGCGGTGCAAATGGGTTTAGCCAACAAAGCCGTTCCCGATGCCGAACTGGATGCCGAAGTGGAGCGCTGGTGCGCAGAAATCCTGGAGAAAAGCCCGACCGCTCTGGCGCTGGCCAAGCGGTCTTTCAACGCCGATACCGCCCACATCGCCGGCATTTCCGCGCTGGGCTTGCAGGCGGTCAGTTTGTTCTATGGCACCGAGGAATCCCAGGAAGGGGTGCGGGCGTTTCAGGAAAAGCGCAAGCCCAGGTTTCGTGACGGATAGTCCGCCGATTCAAGCCGAAACACCCAGCAGCATGGCATACAGATAGAGCAATCCCACCCCCACGCCCAGACACTTGAGCACGTAGCCGGCGTTCCAGCGCAGGAAGGCGTAGCCGTCGATGCCGTAGCGCCCCTGCATCATCAGGTGCAGGCCGGACAGCGGATTGGCCGGCACGCCGATTCCCCAGGCCATCAGCAAGGTGATCGCCAGCAGGTTCGGTTCGGGGTGTAACGGGGCCAGCCAGACCCCGCAGGCCGCGATGGTGATGACCGGATGCACACCCAAGGTGGCGAAACCGATCATGATCATCAGCAGCAAGCTGGCCTGCACGGGACCAAATCGCTCGAAAGGCAGCCATCCGCCCAACTGCCCGGTCAAGCTGATCAAACCCGCCGCCAATACTCCCGCCGCCAGAAACAGGGCCAACTCGTTGGCCGTGCTGGCCAGACCATGTCGGATATGGTCCCTGAGCGGGGGCCAAGCATGGTGCTTTTGCTGCACGATCAGAATGCCGACGGTCAGCAGCGGCGCGCTCAAGGCGATGATGGCCAGGATGGACCAGCTCGGAACCAGCGCGTGGGCTGCTAGCACGATGACGACCAACAACCCCGGAATCCACAAAGCGGTGAAATTCATTGGATAACCGACGAACGGCGCGCCCAGTCGGGGATCCTCCGGGTCGATCTCGCGCGCGGTCAGCCACAACGAAACAGCGGCCAACGGCAAACCGGCCAGCACGACAGTCGCCAGCCGAGCTCCCGGCGCGTAGGTGAGGGCGGCGGCCATCGACGAGAAAAAGGGCGACCAGAACGCCGCCGCCGCGAATCCCCTCGAGAGCGCCAGCGCCCGGCGCTTGCCCAGCCGGCCCCGCGTGGCCATCCGGTCACCCAGGATCACCACGGTGGACAGGTTGATGACCGCGCCGAACAGATGCACGCCGATCAGGGTCCGCCACAGGGCTTTCCGTCCACGCGGCGGCGGCTGCCGGTCGTCGCTCCCGCCAGGTCGGGTCACCAGCCGCAGGAACGACACCGCAGCCAGCAGGCTGACCAATCCCTGATTGCTCGCCAGTATCTTGGTCGGGTCGAACGGGGCGCCGTGCAGCGTACCCCAGACGATGCCGGCGACGCCCAGACCGACCAGCCATGCGCTTTGGATGCGCTGCCGCCGGCCCAGCCGGTAACTCAACAGCAGGGCGGCGGTCCAGCCCAGCAGGCCGGCCGCGAGCAGCGACACGCCCGGCGCTACTGAGGCAGCGATCATCATGGTTAGCAGAAGTCCGGCCAGGACATCGCGCGTGGGCGGAGGGATTGGAAACCAGGGACGTCGGTGATTCACGATGGGCGGGGCAGGGCGTCAGCGGCGATTCAGCCGGGCTTCAGAAAGGCTCGCTATGTTAGCAAAAGGGTTTGGTTATAATGTCCTGACTTCCTCAAATCAGTTATTTCAATTCCAAACGAGGTGTGGTGATGAAAGCGATCAAGACGACAGCGACCGTGGTGGGTGTGTTGGCGGCGAGTTTGGTATTGAGCGGCTGTCCGGCCAGCATGTCCGGCGGCGCCTATAGCCGCAGCCAGGCTCGCGAAGCCCAAGATGTCCAACTGGGCTATGTCGAGAACGTGCGCCAGGTCTTGATCGAGGGCACCAAGAGCGGCGTGGGCACGGTGGGAGGCGCGGCGCTGGGCGGGGTGGCCGGCAGCACCATTGGCCAGGGACGGGGCCAGATCGCCGGCGCTATCGGCGGTGCGGTCGTGGGTGGCCTGGTAGGTTCGGCCATCGAGGAAGGCGTGACCCGTCAGCCGGGCCTGGAGATCACGGTTCGCTTGGACAATGGTCGGATGACGGCCGTGACCCAGGCGGCCGACGAGCCGTTCTATCCAGGTGATCGGGTGCGGTTGTTGACCAGCTACGACGGAACGGCGAGGGTGGCGCACTACTGAGTTTCCTCCTCGGAATCGTGATACGGCAGCGCTTCGACCAGGATCGATATTCGTACGTCGCCAACGGAACTCAGCGATGATGAGCGCCAACCGCTTGCCTGCATCCCGCGATGCAGTGTAATTGATTCTCCATGGTTTCTATTCCGCTATGCCAGCCGATCCGCTATGCCAGCCGATCCTTATCCGGATCGCGGGCCATGTGCATTCCAACTTGGGTCCAGTACTTCAGCCAATAGCCGAACAGGGCGCCGAAGGCTTCCAGTAGCGAGTCAGCTTCGCGGGTTGCATTGCCGCACACGCACCGCCCGCGCCGACTCGCTTTTCCAGCACAGTATCGGGCCCGGATCCGTCGAACTTTTTGTTTGGCGGTAGGCAGCCAATGCGAATTACTCGGTGGCGCCGTCGGCCACCGCCCGCCGTTACAACGAAAAAGGCCCCGTCAAACGGGGCCTTTCTGGTGTGAATGGTAGGGAGGAAGGATAGCGTCAGGCAACCTGCTCCAACGCCGGTTGCATGGCGGCGGCTTGAGCGGCCTCCTCGGCGCGGCGGGCCAATTCTTCCGCCACCTTGGCCTGCACCATCTGTCGGAACAGATCCTGCAACATCAGCGTCACCGCCGCCACCGCCAACAGGATGCCGGCCACTCCGAACGACAGGGTAAACCCACCCGTTGCGGCCTTCATCATCTCGGAGGCCCGTCCCAACACGAAGCCACCGACACCCCAGGCGCTGAACAGCACGCCGTAGTTGATGCCGAAGTTCTTCAGGCCCCAGTAGTCCTTGGTGATCGCCGGAAACAACGCCAGGTTGGTGCCGTAGTTAAAGCCGATACCGGTCGCGATCAAAACCAGCAACAAAGCGCTGGGATGTTCGGCGCCCACCACGGGGATGGCGATAAACATCAGCACCGCTTGGAACATCAACATCAGTGACAACGTCAAGGTGCGGCCGATGCGGTCGGACAGGGAACCAGCGATGATGCGGCCCGCCGCGTTACCCAAGGCCAGGATGACGACCGCCAGGAACGCCAGTTCGCCCATGCTCTGCTTGGCCATCCCAGCCACGCTGCCGATCACCATCAAGCCAGCGCCGGCGCCGATGAAATACACGATCCACAGGACATAAAAATTACCAGTTTTCAACATCTGGGAGGGGGTGAAGTCATGCACCTTGGCTGGGGCGGTGGGTTTGGCGGCCTGAGACTGAGCAGCGGCGGCGCCGAACAGATAACCAGGGGGGGGATTCCGCAGCAAGAGCGCCAATAGACTGACGACGATGGCAAACGCCACTCCGAAGAACATCATGGCACCCTGCAAGCCGACCGTCTTCAGTAAATACGTGGAGAGCGGCGCGATATACACCGAGGCCAAACCAAATCCGGACACCACGATGCCGGCGATCAAACCGGTCTTGGCCGGAGGAAACCATTTCAGAGAGGGCGGTGTAGCCGAAGAGTAGCCAAACCCAAATCCCATCCCGGCCAAAACCCCGAATCCCAGCACCCACAGCCAGTAGTTAGTGGTCTGAGAAAGCACCAGGAATCCAGCGCCGACCAGAAGACCGCCAAAAATGGCGGTGACTCGCGGTCCCAGGCGATCCTGACACTTCCCACCCAGAATCATCGAAAAGGCGAACGCCAAACAGCAGACCGCATAGGGATCGTTGATGGAGGCTAAATCCCATTGGAAAGCGCCTGGCCCTCCTTGTTTGATCGAGTCGCTGATCGCGCCCTTGAAAATACTCCAAGTGTAAAGAACGCCAAGAGCCAGATTGATGCCGGTGGCCGCCATTACGACGGTCCAGCCTTTGTTCTTCAGAGATTGCGCCATGATTTGGCCTCCTTATGGTGAGTTCATCTCAACTTGAGTCGTTGGATTAGGTACGCGGTAATTATCAATACCCGACTTTACCGAAGCCGGAGCAGGGGTGTTTGAGCCTGCTCTCCCGAACAACATATCCATGGCCCGGGCTAGGCGTACTGTCTCTCCGTGGATGATCTGCAGAAAACGCCGCTGAGCATCAGGATCATCGATGGGATAACCGAGCAGAATCTCGGTAAACGAGCGAATACTGGTCAGTGGCGTTCGTATCTCATGGTTTAAGACAGTCATCACCTCTCGGTCAAATTGCAGAGGAAACAGCAACCCACCGCTAGGTATACAAGCGAAGCGATTACTTGCGGTAGGTTGCTGAGTGAGCCTCTCTCCATTATTGTCAAGGTGATGCTCGCTCAATTCCTGAAACTTGGCACAGCCCTCATAATCGGAGGTGCAATGCCGGACGATGATTTCCACATGATAGGGCGAAATATAGCCAGCCCCCACGTCACAGTGGTTTATGCTCTGACCATAAAAGGGACAAACCCGCTGGCCATTCATGTTCGCTCCGTTCCCTGTTGTTGGCTTGCGCTTGAAAAGGGGCAAGCATTGTGCCAGAGGCTGGAGCTTGGCGAATTAATATAAAAAATGTCGATTTTTTAATTGCTTAGGTAAAAAGAGAGAGGAGTGGCTGGGGAGGGTGGGTTTGCATTCATGCAAACAAGAAGATGTTTCATTAGTAGGCGGCCAATTCAGACCACGAGGAAGATATTCAGTAAATCCATTGAATATCAACAAGTTGTTTTAGGCGCGGACATCATGGCAGGTTTTCGCGGTCTTGCGCGAGGGGGTTTGCAGAAATGCCAAAAACCTCCTTGGTTAGTCGGTTATCGCAATCACTGCCTCGGTTATCCATGCCCTCGGCTCGGGTTCCCTGCCGAGGGAATTCCAGAAAAGTGTTTACCGAATCGGGTTTGGTCTCCCCTTTTGCTTAACGGGGAAAAGGCTATGCTCCTATTCGCGGACCAATCAAGTAGGTTATTTCCGGAAATCGCTTTAACGCAAACCGTACTTTTTTATCTTGCGGTAGACGGTGGCGACATTCATGCCCGCTTGATGGGCTACCTCTTCGATATTGCCGTTGCTGGTTTGGAGCAACCGGGTCAGGTATTCGGTTTCGAAACGCGCCAACGCCGTGGGGTAATCGAGTTCGCCCATACCGCCGGGGAGCGTGGCGTTCTGGTTTGGCAGCCCGGTGAGTTGGGCCAGGACAGTGGACCCGATGTAGTCACTGTTGTCGATGGCCATGGCGGCCTGCACCACATTGCTTAACTGGCGGATGTTGCCTGGCCAGTCGAACTGGATCATGGCTTCCATCGCCTCGCGGGTAAAACCTTTTACGTGAGTGCCAAAACGCTTATTTTGCTCCTTGACGAAGTGGGCCACGAGCAGGGGAATATCGGAGCGCCGCTCCCGCAGTGGAGGGAGACGTAGATGGACCACGTTGAGACGGTAGTACAAATCCTCGCGGAAAGCGCCCATCTGCACGGCGACCTGCAAGTCAAGATTGGTGGCGGAAAGAACGCGCACGTCAACCTTGATGGGAGTGGTTTCTCCCACGCGGTAAAATTCCTGCTCTTGCAGAAACCGCAACAAGGTTTTTTGCACGTTCGGAGGCAGGGTCCCCACTTCGTCGAGAAAAAGAGTACCTCCGTCAGCGGTTTCGATCAGACCCTTGTGATCGCGTTCGGCCCCCGTGAAGGCTCCTTTGCGATGGCCGAAGAGTTCGCTCTCCAGCAACGCTTCGGGTATGGCGCCACAGTTGATGGCCACAAACATACCCTCCTTGCGCCGGGAGTAATGGCGTATCGCGCGAGCAACCAGTTCCTTGCCAGTGCCCGATTCCCCGCTGATCAGCACCGGAATGTCGCGAATCGCCACTTTCCGCGCCGTTTCTAAAATGCTGAGCAGATGCGGGGAGTTACCCACGATGGAACCCTGCCACGCCGCAAGTTCCTCCTTGAGTTCGCGATTTTCCTTAATCAATTCGGTTTGACGCAGCGCATTGCGGACCCGCGACAACAACTCCTCGGGCTCGAAGGGCTTGGTCAGGAAATCGTAGGCACCTTTGCGCAAAGCCTGAATGGACAGATCGACCGTGGCGTGCGCCGTGATCATGATGACCGGTAACGTCGGGTCCTGCTGCTTGACCTTTTGCAAGACATCGAGACCGTTCATCACCGGCATCTTGATATCAGTGATCACCAGGTCGTACCTGCCCGGCTCAAATCCTGCCATCGCATCGAGCGCACGGGTGTGAGCCGAGACGGCGTAATCCCGATCCGACAAGATAGCCTCCACCATCCGGCACACGGCCTCATCGTTATCGACCAGTAAAATCCGCTTCCTCCCGCCAGCCATCACAGGGACTCTCGGTTCGCTGGCAAAATCACGGTCACCGTCGTGCCTTTGCCCACCTCGCTGGCGACCTCAATCTTGCCGCCGTGTTGTTCCACGATGGTCTTGGTGATCGCCAGTCCCAAACCCGTTCCCCGCGCTTTGGTGGTGAAGAAGGGCTCAAATATTTTCTCCAGGTTTTCCGGTGAAATGCCGGAGCCGGAATCCTGGAAGGTCAGTTTCACCCAACCATCCTCCTCGGCCGTGGTGCCCACCACCAGGCGGCCTCCCTCGGGCATGGCGGCGCCCGCGTTGAGCATTAGGTTCATGGCGACTTGGCGAATCTGGTCGCCATCCACCCAAAGTCGGGGTAATTGGGAATCGAAGGTGGTGTTGATGTTGACCGCATCCATATCGGTATGATGGGCCGCGAAATCGACAATATGTTCGAGCAGAGCGTTGATGTCGGTTTCTTCCAGGGCAGGCTTGGGCACCCGGGCGTAGCTCAGTAAATCCTGCACGATATTCTTGCATCGCTTGCTTTCGCGTTTGATCTCCTGAATGAATTTGAAGCCCGGGTCATCGGGATCCATTTTGCTTTCCAGGTGGGCGGCATAGCCCAGGATGACGCCCAGAGGGTTATTGATCTCATGGGCCACCCCAGAGGACAAAACGCCTAGAGAGGCCATCTTGTTCTGCTGAGCGAGACTGGCCTCCAATTCCTTGTTCTTACGCAACATCTCCGTCATCCGATTGAAGTCGGCGGCCAGTTCGCCAAGTTCATCGTTGGCAGTGATAGCGAGTTGGGTAT
This sequence comes from uncultured Gammaproteobacteria bacterium, assembly GCA_963696515.1. Taxonomy (GTDB): domain Bacteria; phylum Pseudomonadota; class Gammaproteobacteria; order Competibacterales; family Competibacteraceae; genus Contendibacter. The sequence goes on along the minus strand of CAVOKM010000018.1, from coordinate 28,137 downwards.
CCAGCCGGCCCCGTTTAACTTCGCGCACTCCCTCGATCAGGCGTTGAATCGGATCGGTCAAGAATTTGGAGGCAATAAATACCAACATCACGGCGAATGCGGCCACCACGAAAGTCAGTATGCCCATGCTGGATAAGATACGCCTCTCGATCTCGTTAGCCGATTCATAGAACTCATTCTCGTAAGAGCCCACGGCGACGATCCAGTCCCATGGCGCAAAATACTGATAGCGAACGATTTTCATGCGGGGAGCTGAGTCGGTCTCGTTCCGCCAGGGATACCGGATCCAGCCGTTTTTTCGCTCGCTCATTTCTCGGATGAAGTAACGGCCGTCCTGATCCTTTTCATCGTAGATATTCTGTCCTTCCCGAAACGGGTGAATCGTCAGTTCTCCGCGCATGGTCATGGCGTAAATATACCCGGTCGAACCTACCGCCTTATCCAGGATATTCTCTTTGAGTTCTTGCAGCGCCTGTTTTTCGAAAGCGACATCTTCGTAGGTCTCTTCCAGATAACCACCCGCCGCGATGATCCAATCCCAGGGCTGAAAGTACAGGTAAGCCACGACTTTATTCCGAGGACGGGTTTCTCCCAGGATCTCGTTGCGCCAGGGATAGACGATGTAAAGAACTTCGCCGGGTTTCGCGGCGACCGCCTTTTCGCACATCTCCTGGATGAAATGGCGGCCTTTCTCATCTTGAGCGGCATAGATATTTTCGCCTTCCTGTGCGACATGAATCGTCAGGTCGCCTTTCGTGGTCATGGCATAGAGATAGCCGGTTTCACCCACGCTAATGTTTTTGAACGCTTTTCTGGCTTCCTGTTGAACCTCCTCTAATGTGTGCTGACCGCTCGCATACTGCTCGTGCTGAACCGCCACGAGGTTGTAGGCAAACCGCGCCAAAGTTGCCAGATCTTTGTAGACGGTCCGGCGCTTGTCTTCCTTGTATACCTCAAACTGCTGGTAGTGCGCATTCAGGAGATCCAGGGTGAATTGGGCCATGTGCTCGAGATCGGCTCTAGTCGCCTGGGTAATTCCCAGATATGCTTGATGCTCGGATACATAGCCGACGATTGCACCTACGCTGAGCACAGGCAGTAGAACGAGCGGCACCACCGTCGCCAACAGCTTTTCACGGATCTTCAGGTCGCGCAGGAATCGCAGCATATAGAAATCTCCTGATTACCCACGCAGGGTGTGTATGGTGGAGTCCCCCATGTCAAAACCTTATGGAAGAGATCCATTAACCCGTTAATGCATCCGTTCCGCGGACGCGGGCAAATCGGCTACAGTGGCGGCGCGCAAACCTCGACCGATCTCAGAATATAATAATTGACCCGGATGTAGCACCCGCCGTTCGGAGCCCTGTTCGACGCAGCGTTGGATCAACTGCTCGGCGATGACCTGTACCCCGCGGGGTTGCAGCGGGTAGTGATGCTCCAGCCGAACCAGTTGGCCATCGGCGTCCAGGCCGGTTACCGTGTAGGCCAGCGTACCCAATTCCCCATCGGCCTGGTGGGTAACCAGCATCTGTCGTTCCGGATTCTCGCTGTGGTTGTGGAAGATGCGCTCGACCAGATAATCCCCCGACAGGCAGGGAATTTCTCGGAACGCCGCCAGTGCCGTTTCGTCGTTCGCCGTTGCCAGCGTTTCCTCCAGGCGCGGGTTGGCCAGCACCCGCCGAACGTGCAGTCCATAGGCTTCCAACGCCAGCGCGTATTGCCGCTGCGCCCGCGCCCAGCCCCGATAACCCGCGCTCAGTTCGGCGGCCGGCAAGGTCCGGCCCGGCCCGAATTGCGCCCAGTCGTCGAAGGTGTAAAACAGCGTGTGGGCGTGATCCCCGGCGACCAGAAAGCGATTGCCCGCGTCGAGCGCGGCGGAACAGGTTCCGGGCCGCTCGAACCAGGCGTGCTCCAGCAATTCCCACAGCGGCAGGAAGTCGTTGGCATCCAGTTGCACCCGCAGCAGGGCGCAGAGATCCCCGACGGTGGCGAACGACAGGTTCAGCACCGCCAGCCCGAACGCCTGCCGCACCGCCTCGCCGGTGGCGGGCGACACTTGTCCGTTTTGCAGCAGGGTGTCTTCCATGACCCGCGCCAGTCGGGCGATATCATCGGCTGGGCCGACGAAGCAGAACGGCAGCAGCAACAATGGGCCGGAGCCGGGCTGGCGCAGCGGGTTAATGGCGGCGACCGGAAAGAAGCCGCGGTCGGTTCCAAGGGCAATCAGGCGCGGCGCGAAAGCCGAACCGCGCGAACTACCGTGGTATAACTCCGCCAGCGCCACGATCAGCGGCAAACCTGGCCGGAGAACTTCGGTTTGATCGTAGAGCGCGCCTGGCAGGATCAAGCCCAAATGTTCGATGCCGTCCAGAATGTGGTTCAAGTCCTTGGCCAAGTGGCCCGCGAGCGCCGTGGCGGCGGCCACGCTCAGGGGTTCGGGCGGGGCGCCGGTCGGATCGGAGCGTTGCGGGTCCAGTTCGATGGCGAGCAGACCCGGGTAATGCCGGAGGTCGGTTGCGGCGGTTTCGGTGGTGGCCACGGTGGAGTTCTCAAAAGGTGGGGACGTGCCCGTCATTGCGGTTCCCTGGGGTGGGGGAAGGGAGTCGGTTCGGCCATTATAAGGAAAATCGGCACGAGCTATCTGACGTGGCGTGGGCCCGATTAGGGGAACCGTCATCGCTGGTCAGAAATTTTTTGCTGCTATCCGTGTTCAAAACGTGGGCTCTTAATCCTTTTACGCCTAGACTTGGCGGCGAGAGCCTACTAAATTCAGGGTTTTCAAGATTAACCGACACCACACGAGGCAAGCCGATGTCCGCATCGATCCAGAATCCGGCAGAACAGTTGCAGCAGGCCGCCCTGGCGCTGGCCGCCATCCAGAAAGCGCTTGATTACTCCCTGGCGGACTTGAAGGAGCGCTCCCAAAAGGCCGATGGCAAAATCTCCGCCGCGCTGCTCGACCAGCATCAACTGGTGAGTTATGACCTGGCGCTGTCCTGCGCCGAGGTAACCGGCGCACGCTTCGCGCTCGACTATGCCAAACGGGCGCGGGAAGCCGGCGGCGGTTCCGCCAGCGAACTGACGCTGGAGGAACGCTTCGCCCTGCTGTTCTCCGCTGAGGCTATGCAGGCCGTCCGCAACCGGTTGAGTTCCCGCCCGGCCGATTTCGGGCTAAACGACAACTGGCTGAGCGCGACCGTCGATTACCCGGCGGTGCGGCAATTCTGTCTTGCGCAACTGTCAGCGGAGCGAGTAGCCGAACTGGGGCAATTGATGCGCGCCCAGGATGGCGTGACTGGTGCTTATCTGTTGGACGACCATCACGAGATGATGCGCGAGACCTTCCGCCGGGTGGCCGAGGAAGTGGTGATGCCGCTGGCGGAGGAGATTCACCGCCACGATCTCGACATTCCCGACGCCATCATCGATCAGGTCAAGGAACTGGGCTGCTTCGGCATTTCCATCCCGGAACGTTTCGGTGGCATCCAGAGCGACGAGCAGGAAGACAATCTGGGCATGATCGTGGTGACCGAGGAACTGACGCGCGGCTCGCTGGGCGCAGCGGGCAGTCTGATCACCCGGCCCGAGATTCTGTCCAAAGCGTTGCTCAAGGGCGGCACCGAGGAACAGAAGCTGAAGTGGCTGCCGCAACTGGCCTCCGGCGATGTTCTGTGCGCGGTGGCGGTGACCGAGCCAAACTACGGCTCCGACGTGGCCAACATGCGGCTGAAGGCGACCAAAACCGAGGGCGGCTGGATGCTCAACGGCGCCAAAACCTGGTGCACCTTCGGCGGCAAGGCTGGGGTGCTGTTGATTCTGGCCCGCACCAACCCGGATATTTCGCTGGGTCATCGCGGGCTGTCGATGTTCCTGCTGGAGAAGCCAAGCACTCCCGGCCATGCTTTTGAGTTCACGCAGGAAGGCGGCGGCAAGCTGACCGGCAAGGCGATTTCCACCATCGGCTATCGCGGCATGCATTCCTTCGATCTGTTCTTCGACAACGTGTTCGTGCCGGATGAGAACATGCTGGGCGGGCCGAAAGGCGAGGGCAAGGGCTTCTACTTCACCATGGCCGGTTTCGCCGGCGGACGCATTCAGACCGCCGCCCGCGCGGTGGGCCTGATGCAGGCCGCCTACGAGAAGGCGCTGAGCTACGCTCAGGAACGCATCGTGTTCGGTTATCCCATCGGCGATTATCAGTTGACCCAGGTCAAGCTGGCGCGGATGGCGACTTATCTGGCGATCGGCCGGCAGTTCACATATTCGGTGGGCCGCTTGATGGATCAGGGCGAGGGCGACATGGAAGCCAGCATGGTCAAGTTCTTCACCTGCAAGACCGCCGAATGGGTGACCCGCGAAGCCTTGCAGATTCACGGCGGCATGGGCTACGCCGAGGAAGTGCCGGTCAGCCGCTACTTCATCGACGCGCGGGTGTTGTCGATTTTCGAGGGCGCGGAGGAGACGCTGGCGCTCAAGGTGATCGCGCGCTCGCTGGTGGATAATGCCAAGACCAAGGCCGAGGTGGAGAAGTAAGCCATGAGTTTTTCGATGCGATTGAGCGAGCAGGCGGAAGTCGCCGGTTCGGTGGCGGTGAATCTGGAATGGGCGCGCCGGCCCCAGTACGGGCGCTATCTCGATGAGTTTGTGCCGGGGCAGGTATTCGTCCATCCGCGCGGCTATACCTTCGAGCGTGGCCCGATGCTGGACTTCGCCCGGGTGTTCATGCAGTGCAACCCGCTGTATCTGAACCTGGAATACGCCAAGGCGCACGGTTTCCCGGATTTGCCGGCCAGCCCGCAGATGGTGTTCAACGTGGTGCTGTCGCTGGGGGTGCATAACGATTCCGAGAAAGCGATTGCGAATCTCGGCTATTACAACGTGCAATTCCTGCGGCCGGTTTATCCGGGCGACACCCTGCGCGGCTATACCAAAGTCGTGGATCGCAAGGCGCGCGGCGAGGACAAGCCCGGCATCGTGCTGATTCGTACCCTGGGCGTGAACCAGCATCACCAGGTGGTGTTGCAATACGAGCGCAAGATCATGGTCGGCTATCGCGGCGACCGGCTGCCGACGACTCCGGCCCCGACGACTCCAGTCGAATTCCCGTGGGTGGAGCATCCGGTGGTGGATTTGCCGATCAACGCGGGGGGTTATCCGAGCCAGTTGACCGGCCCCAACACCTATTACGAGGACTTCGCGCTAGGCGATCTGATCGTCCATACCAACGGCCGCACCATCACCGACGAGCACATGGCCTGGACCTATCTGGTCGGCAATACCCATCCACTGCACTTCGACCGGGTATACAGCACTGGGCTGTCTGGCAAGATGAGCGGAGAGCCCATCGTGTACGGAGGGTTGGTGTTCGCCTGGCTGGAAGGCCTGGCCAGTCGCGATGTCAGCGAAAACGCGCTGTGGGAGCTGGGCTTCACCGAGGGCTATCACACCCAGCCGGCGGTGTCCGGCGACACGGTCGCGGCGCTTTCGCGGGTGGTGGCGACCGAAACCCTGCCCAGTACTGATGCCGCCGGTATTGTGACCTTCCAGTTCATCGGCGTGAAGAACATCAGCGCCGCCGCCGCGCTGGAAACCCAAGGTGCGGATCTGTTCATCAAGGAGAACGACAAGCAGAAGCTGAGCAAGGAGAAGCTCAGCAACAAGATCTTCGAGATCGAACGGCGGTTGCTGATTAAACGGCGGCCGGCGTGAGGTGAGGGAAACAAAACCCCCTCTCCTGAAGGGGAGGGGTAGTTAATTCTGATAAATCATTGCACTTTAATAATCTAACGGTTTTCTTATGAAGAAGCTTATCTTATTAGCAATTATTGGCGTTGCTGGTTGGCAAATTTTTGAAAAATATCAGAGACAACACTTTATAGTAGCGGATGGTTTAGAGACAGCCGGCGTCGAATATGTTCCTTCGTCAAACTCTCGGAAGGAGCGCACTCTACCTTCTACCTTTAAGTGTGATGATAGAGTCTATTGTTCACAAATGACTTCCTGTGAGGAAGCGACCTTCTTTTTGAAAAACTGTCCTGGCGTAAAGATGGATGGAAATAATGATGGCATTCCTTGTGAAAGGCAATGGTGTAAGTGATTCTAAATTCCGATATAGATTGGTTGATGAAGCTTAGAGAATCAAGATTTATCTCCTGAATCCGTTACGCTACTTTATAAATCCGTAATCAAAGTTTGGCGATGATGTGAAACCATGAGTATCGTGCTTCGGTTGGATCAAATGAGTATAGAGGATAAAATACGCACTATGGAATACCTTTGGGATGATTTATGCCGACGAGTGGAGGTGTCTTCGCCTCCATGGCATAACGAAATTCTGCTGGAACGTGAGCAAGACGTGCTTTCTGGAAACGCTAAATTCATTGAATGGGATACTGCAAAGAAAGAGATTAGAGATTCTCTGAGGAGATTTTAAGTGAATTTCAATATCGAATATGAACAGGAAGAAGATGAGCGCTGACTGGCGGAACTTTTTGAATTACCTGGCGTATTAGCTTGCAATACCCCTGATGAGGTGCTGATCAAATTGGAAGCATTAATTTTGAGAGTGTTGGCGGAAAGAGACGATCTCAAGCCAGAGTACGATTTAAATAATCTTCGAGTTAGAAAGATAGGACTGGGACGTAAATACGGGAAAACGTGCTGATGCAGTGTTTGAATTATGAGCTATGTCAAATTCATCTGGTCTGATTATATCAGGTATAGAGTTCAATTAAGAGGATTTGATCTTGCTAAAATTGAGGAAATATTGAGATTTTGTGAGGAAAGGTATTTTGATACGGCAACACACCGCATGGTTGTGGTAGGTAAACATGATAAATTTCTGGTTATGATCCCTTATGATAAAATAGAAGACGAAGGTGGGGAGCTGATAACACCGGTTACCATTCATGCTACCAGTCGTCAACAGATTAAATTCCGCCTCAATAGCGGGAGGTTTGTGAGATGAGCAACACCCGAATGGTTTACTTTGAGAAAAACGACATTCTCCATCTTTCCATATCCGATGAACCGGAAGCAGGAAGTGTAGAGTTGAGTCCTGATGTTACTGTCGAACTTAATGAAAAAGGCGATCTTATTGGTATAGAAATTATTAATGCAAGCTCCTTCATACGAGATTCCATTTTGGAATCGTCTCAGGCCAAGCTACTAAATTTACAGGGCAATAGAAGGGTTGCATAATTAGTAAGTTGTAGTAAGAGTTAAAATGCCACACCGAATATGCCCATTGGTCAGGGCTTGGAATACTGAATCGGTTCCAAGCCCCTATCGAAGGGCGATCAAGGAGTGATAAGCACCCCGCCTATCACTTGTGTTCAACGTTGGGCGAATTACCAAGCCTGAATCAGGATAAGGGGAACAATGTGAAGATCTATGTAGGTAACATATCTCGGGAAGTTACCGATGATGATTTACGGGAGGCTTTCGCAGCATTCGGCCAAGTTGAATCGGCAGTGGTGCTCAAGGATAAATTCACGAGCGAATCCAGAGGCTTCGGCTTCGTGGAGATGCTGTCCGGATCGGAAGCCCAGGCCGCCATCAACGGTATGAACGGTAAAAGCCTGAAGGGCAGATCCCTCAACGTCAACGAAGCGCGTCCCCGTGAGGACAGCCGCGGTGGCGGCGGTTTTGGAGGGGGTGGTGGTGGTGGTGGCGGCGGCCGGTCATCCGGCCCCAGAAGACCATCCGGCGGCGGCGGCAGACAACGTTACTAATCCGACCTTGGGGGGTTATGACCTAACCCCCCAACGGTCACAAGCCGGTACCGGGCGGACAGGTTCCAAATGGTATCGGGCGATACGGTTTACTTGTTAAAATTGAGCGCAAATCCTTGGTGAAACCAAGGAAAGCTGTCATCCTGGATTGACTAAATGCCTGGCAAATTCCAAAACAGATGTTGCAATCCACCGAGGCTCCCATGACCACCCCAGTAAAACGCGATAAACCCTGGCTGATGCGGACCTATTCTGGCCATACCTCGGCCAGGGCCTCCAACGAGCTGTATCGTACCAACCTCAGCAAGGGGCAGACCGGCCTGTCGGTTGCCTTCGATCTACCGACCCAAACCGGCTATGACTCCGATCATCCGCTGGCCCGCGGCGAGGTCGGCAAGGTCGGCGTGCCCATCGGCAACATCGGCGACATGGAGGCGCTGTTCGACCAGATCCCCCTCGGCCAGATGAATACCTCCATGACCATCAACGCCACCGCCGCCTGGCTGCTGGCGCTGTACGTCGCGACCGCCGAGCGGCAGGGCGCTTCCCCGGCGCAATTGCAGGGCACCACCCAGAACGACATCCTCAAGGAATACCTGTCGCGTGGGACCTACATCTTCCCGCCCACGCCTTCTGTCAGGCTGACCACTGACATCATCGCCTACACGGTCAAGAACATTCCCAAGTGGAACCCGACCAACATTTGCAGCTATCACCTGCAAGAGGCCGGCGCTACCCCAACTCAGGAACTGGCCTACGCCCTGTCCACCGCCATCGCGGTGATGGATGCGGTACGCGATTCCGGCCAGATCGGCGCGGACGGTTTCGAGCAGGTGGTCGGGCGTATCTCGTTCTTCGTCAACGCCGGCATCCGTTTTGTCGAAGAAACCTGCAAGATGCGGGCGTTCGGCGAGATGTGGGACAAGCTGACCCAGGAACGCTACGGCGCGCAAAGCGAGGAGATGCGCCGCTTCCGCTACGGCGTGCAGGTCAACTCGCTGGGTCTGACCGAGGCGCAACCGGAAAACAACGTCCAACGCATCGTGCTGGAAATGCTGGGCATCACTCTGTCCCGCAATGCCCGCGCTCGCGCCATCCAGTTACCGGCCTGGAACGAGGCTCTCGGATTGCCCCGGCCGTGGGATCAACAGTGGGCGCTGCGGATGCAACAGGTGCTGGCTTTTGAAACCGATCTGTTGGAATACGGCGACATTTTCGACGGCTCGACGGTGATCGCCGCCAAGGTCAAGGCGCTGATGGACGGCGCGACCCAGGAAATGGCCCGGGTGCAGGAGCAGGGCGGCATGGTGCAGGCCATCGAGTCTGGCTACGTCAAGCGGCAACTGGTGACCAGCCACACCGAGCGGATGCGCGCCATCGAACGCGGCGATCTCAAGATCGTCGGCCTCAATTGCTACAAGGAGACCGAGGAGTCGCCGCTGACCGGCGGCAAGGACAGCGGTATCATGAAAGTTGATCCGCGCGCCGAGCGCGAGCAGATCGAGCGGCTCAACGCCTTCCGGGCGAAGCGGAATAACGCCGAGGTCAAGACGGCGCTGGCCAATTTGGCCGAGACGGCGCGCGGCGGGGCCAATATCATGCCAGCGTCCATTCTGTGCGCCCATGCAGGCGTCACCACTGGCGAATGGTCGCAGACTCTGCGTGACATCTTCGGCGAGTACCGTGCCCCGACCGGCATCGATATTCCAGTCAACGACGATAGCCGCGGCGCTCGCGCGGTGGCGATTCGGACCCAGGTGAACAAGACCGGCGAGGAACTGGGTCGGCCGCTGCGCCTGCTGATCGGCAAGCCGGGCCTGGACGGCCACAGCAACGGTGCCGAGCAGATCGCGGTCAAGGGCCGCGATGTCGGCTTCGAAATCGTTTACGAAGGCATCCGCCTGACCCCGGAGCAGATCGCCAAGGCGGCGCTGGAAGAGGGCGTTCACCTGATCGGTCTGTCGGTGCTGTCCGGGAGCCACGTGGAGATGGTCGAGGACGTTTTCAACCAACTGGAAAAGGTCGGGCTGAAAGGGGTGCCGGTGGTCATCGGCGGCATCATCCCGGAGAGCGACGCCAAGCTGCTGAAGGAGCGGGGCATCGCCGCCGTCTACACGCCCAAGGACATCGACATGAACGGCATCATGGTGGATATCCTCAACCTGATCCGTAAAGCCAACGACCTGAAGCCGGTCGCGGCGGTATGACCCTCGCGCTTCCCGAACCGGCGGCGCTGGCGGTGGCGGTCGGCGGGCGCGACCGGCTGGCGCTGGCCCGGGCGCTGAACCTGCTGGACGACCGCCGGCCCACAGCCCGTCAGTGCGCCGCCGCGTTTCTGGATGCGTTGCCGGCCGGAAAGCTGGATTGCGGTGGCCATCTGATCGGCATCACCGGTCCCCCGGGGGCTGGCAAGTCCTCGCTGACCGCCACGTTGATCCAGGTGTGGCGGCGGCGCGGTCTGAAGGTCGCCATCCTGGCGGTGGACCCGTCCAGTCCCATTACGGGCGGGGCGCTGCTGGGCGACCGGCTGCGGATGCACGCCAGCGGCGCCGACCGCGAGGTGTTCATCCGCTCGCTGGCCTGTCGCGGCGAGTTCGGTGGCCTGAGCGCCGAGGTCTGGCCGATGAGCCTGGCGATGCTGGCGGCTTTCGACATCGTGCTGGTGGAGACGGTGGGCGTCGGGCAGAAGGAAATCGACGTCTCCAAGATGACCGACACCACCTGCTTCGTCGCCCAGCCGGCGTCCGGCGACAGCATCCAGTTTCTCAAGGCCGGCATCATGGAAGTGCCGCACGTCATCGTGGTCAACAAGGAGGACATCGGGCAGGCGGCGCGCAAGACCCTGTCCGAATTGCGCAACACCCTGCGGCGACAGATGGATCCCGAAGGCTGGCAGGTGCCGGCGCTTTCGGCCAGCGCCGCGCTGGGCAGCGGCATCGAACCGTTGGCGGACGCGCTGGATAGCCACCGGAACTGGCTGTTGGAGCGGGGCCAGTTCACTGCCCGCCGTCAGCGCTGCCAAGCCGAATGGCTGGTCAAGCACCTGCGCGAGGAGTTCGGTCGTTACGGCATCGGCCTGTTGGGCGGTGAGGGCGAGCTGTTCGCCGCATTGGCCCAAGCGCCGCGTCGCTCGCCCATCGCCGAATACGAAGCCCTGCGCGCCCGCGTGATTCAGGAAATCAAGGCTAAAGGTTAGAAGGTTAAATGCTTTTCCCCTCAGCGCCTGACTTAAACAACAACCCCGACAGAGAGGAATGAAAATGGCCAAAGAACTGTACAACCTCGGCGAAATGCCCCCGCTGGGGGTGGTCCCTCCCAAGATGCACGCCTGGCTGATCCGCCCGGAGCGCTTCGGCAAGCCGATGGAGGCGTTCCAGCAGGAAGTGGTGAATACCCCGCCCATCGCCGATGACGAAGTGCTGGTCTACGTGATGGCGGCGGGCATCAACTACAACAACGTCTGGGCCGGGCTGGGCATTCCGGTCAACGTCATCGGCGCCCGCAACAAGGCCGGCGAGAAGGAAGAGTTCCACATTGGCGGCAGCGACGCCTCCGGCATCGTCTACAAGGTCGGTAAGGACGTCACCCACGTCAAGGTTGGCGACGAAGTGGTGATGCACTGCGGGCAGTACAGCCGCCACTGCGACTGGGTCAAGAGCGGTGGCGATCCGATGTACTCGCCGACCTTCCGCATCTGGGGTTATGAAACCAACTGGGGCAGCTTCGCCCAATTCACCAAGGTGCAGGCCCAACAGTGCATGCCCAAGCCCAAGCACATGACCTGGGAAGAAGCTTCGGCCTACACCCTGGTCGCCGCCACCGCCTGGCGCATGCTGCACGGTTGGGGCGTGAATGCCGTCAAAAAGGGCGACGTGGTGCTGGTTTGGGGCGGCGCGGGCGGCCTCGGCTCGATGGCCATACAGATCGTCAAGGCCGCCGGCGCCACCCCCATCGCCATGGTCTCCGGCGAGGACAAGTTCGACTACTGCCTGAAGCTGGGCGCCAAGGGCTGCATCAACCGCAACGAGTTCGGCCACTGGGGCATGTTGCCGCACTGGAAGGACAACGCCGGCTACGCCCAGTGGCTGAAAGGGGTACGGTCCTTCGGCGCGAAGATTTGGGACGTGCTGGGCGAGAAGCGGGCGCCGAACCTCGTGTTCGAGCATCCGGGCGAAACCACCATCCCGACCTCGATCTTCGTTTGCGACACCGGCGGCATGGTGGTGGTCTGCGCCGGCACCACCGGCTACAACGCCACCGTCGATCTGCGCTACCTGTGGATGCGGCAGAAGCGCCTGCAAGGCTCGCATTTCGCCAACACCGAGCAATCCAACCAGATGAACGAACTGGCGGTGCGCGGCCTGCTGGATCCCTGCCTGTCGCGGGCGTTCACCTACGAGGAAATTCCGGTCGCCCACCAACTCATGCACGACAACAAGCACCCGCACGGCAACATGGCGGTGCTGGTCGGCGCGACCGCCTTCGGCCTCGGCGCCAGCGGCAAGCCGCCGGTCAAGATCGAGCATCCGACCCTGCCCAAGGGCGATGTCCACACCACCCCGCACCCGTATCCGATGTCCGCCCCGTTGCCCAGCATCGCCGAGGCCGAGGCGATCACCATCGCCGACGACGGCACCCGGGTCAAGGATCTGATGCACCGCGGCATCATCGCCTGCGCGCCGGGAGATACCCTCGGTCAGGTGGCCAAGATCATGATCGACAACGAGATCCATGCGGTGGTGGTCATGGACGGCGGCAAGGCGGTCGGCGTGGTGTCGCAGACCGACATGGTGCTGGCGCGGCAGGGCCGGACCTCGGGCGAGGCGCGGGCCATGCTGGCGGGCAACATCATGACCCCGGGTTGCGCCACTTGCGACGCCGGCATCCTGCTGAGCGAGGCGGTCAGCCTGATGACCGGTCGGCGGATGCACCGGCTGGTGGTCACCGAGAACGGCCAACCCACCGGCGTCATCTCCATGACCGACGTGGTCCGTAAGATCATCGGGGAGTGATGAAGTGAAGAAACGGGGGCGCGTTCATCGCGTCCCCTTTTTTTCTGGAATGGTTTGGGAGTCAGCCATGAAAGCCATCGTCTGCCGCGAACTCACCGGGATTAATGGGTTGTGCCTCGAAGACATTCCCGCGCCCGCGCCAGTTTCAGGACAGGTGCTAGTGCGGGTACGGGCCTGCGGGGTCAATTTCGCCGACAGCCTGATCACCCGCGGCCAGTATCAGGTACAGCCGCAACCGCCTTTCAGCCCGGGCTTCGAGGTGGCCGGCGAGGTGCTGGAAGTAGGGGGTGGCGTTGAGGGTTTTTCGGTCGGTGATCGAGTCATTGCCATTACCCCGCATGGCGGCTATGCCGAGCAGGCAGTGGTGAACGTCAATCGCTGTGTGCTGATGCCGGCGGCGATGTCGTGGGAACACGGCGCGGCGTTTCCGGTGGTGTTCGGCACCTCGCACGTGGCCTTGTGGCATCGGGCGCGGCTGCGGGCCGGCGAGACGCTGGTGGTTCATGGCGCCTCTGGCGGGGTTGGGCTGACGGCGGTGGCGATCGGCAAGCGACTCGGCGCAACGGTCATCGCCACCGCCAGCAGTCCCGAAAAGCTTGAAGTCGCCCGTCAGCACGGCGCGGATTATTTGATCGATTCCAGCCACGAGGACGTGCGGGCGAGGGTCCGGGAATTGACTGGCGGGCGTGGAGCGGACGTGGTCTACGATCCGGTCGGCGGCGAGTTGTTCACCGCTTCCTTGCGAAGTATTGCCTTCGAGGGGCGGATTCTGGTGATCGGCTTCGCTGGGGGCACCGTGCCGCAAATTCCAGCCAATCATCTGCTGGTTAAAAACGTGGACGTGATCGGCCTCAACTGGCCGGCCTACGCGGAACTAAATCCACAAGTCATGACGGAGAGTTTCCGCGCCTTGTTGCAATGGTACCTGGAGGGCGCCATTCAGCCTTATGTATCGGCTATCTACCGGCTGGAGCGGGCGGTCGATGCACTCCAGCAAGTGGTCGCGCGCAAATCCACCGGCAAGGTGGTGATCGCGGTGGGCGAGTGAGGCATGACGGCGGAATTGACGATCCGCCATCTGGGACGGATGACGCGGGCCACGGCGCGGGGGGGTGATGCTCAGCTCAAAAAATTCCGCAATGCATTGCTGCTTAAGGAATTCCGCGTCGTCGCCGAACAGGAGAACCGCCTGGAATTTCGCCGGCGGGCTTTTCTGCTGCAGGACGATTGGCCGATGCGGGTCACGATCCACCGCGACGGTCCCCAGTTCGAGATCGACTACAGCCTGCTCATTCCCTGGGGCTGGATCGTTGGCTTTGTGGTTCTGATGTTGCTGGTGCTGCCGTTCGCCGGTATTCCAAACGAAATTCTGGCGTTCGGGCTGGCGTCGGTCATCGCGGGGCTGGCGATCCACAAACAGAAATTTGATTGCCGGCCGAACGCCCGGTTCTGGCAACAGCGGCCGCGCCAGCGCTGGAACGACACCATGGAACGGCTGTTGCGGGAAGCGTTCGACTCCGGCATCTGACCGCTCAGCCGTCTTTGGCGCAAGGGGGACTTGGCGGGTCGTCGAACTGGCGCAGCCGAGCCATGTCCAGCACGGTGATGCGCCGGCCTTTCACCGCAATCTGCCCGGATTCGCTCAAGCTGTGCAAAATCCGTGAAAGCGTCTCCGGCGTCAGATTCAGCCGCGAGGCGATGACATGCTTGCTGGCCGGCAGTTCGAATGCAACGGGGGGGCCGCTGGCCGGAGTGCCCGCCAGTTGCAGCAGGAACCCAATCACCCGTTGGGTGGAGGTGTGCAGGGAGTAGTCCTCCACATCCCGAATCAGGCCGTGCAGGCGCATGCTTAGTCCCGCCAACATGCGGCGGGCGAGGGCGCTGTCGTGCTCGATCGCCGCGAAAATGCCCTGTTTGGCGATATAGAGCAGGCGGGTATCCTCCAGCGCCTGAGTGAACACCGGGCAGGGCCGTTCCATGAACATCACCGCTTCGCCGAAGCTTTGCCCCGGCCCGACGATGGACACCACCTTTTCATGGCCCTGTGGCGAGGAAAACGCCAGCTTGATCTGGCCGTGGACGACCACGTAGAAACCGTCCAGCAGGCTACCCTTCTGAAACAGGATTTGCCCCTTGTTCAGGCCGACTTCGCGCGTTCCCGCCGCCAGATTGACGATTTCACTCTTGCTCAACTGCTGAAACAGCGGCAGGTTGGCGAGTACCCGGCCGATGTCGATTGACTTGCTCACGCGCTTTCCCGTCCCCACTTTCGGTTGGTTCCCCGGTTTTGCCGAACTCTTTGATCCAAATATCGGAAGTTTGATGTAAATCAAGGCACGCCGCCAACAGTTGCCGTAATTAAATAGCAGTGCCAACGACAACCGAGGCCGCGGCGCAGCCCGACGCCTCATGGGGAGCGAACCATGCCACATCTCCGCTTAAAACTAAAACAAGCTACCGTCGCCCTGGCTGCGCTGCCACTCGCCGTCGGCCTTGCGCTGGCCGCGGACCAGCCAGAAGCCAAGAAAGGCGTCACCGAGGCCGAGGTTAAGTACCAGGCCGGCACTTCGCCGCTGGCGGGCGAGCCGATGCACCAGAACGTCGACCCCAAGGCCCCGCCGATGACCGAGGCCGAGTTCACCAAGGCCCGTCAAACCTACTTCGAACGTTGCGCCGGTTGCCACGGCGTGTTGCGCAAGGGCGCCACCGGCAAGCCGCTGACACCGGACATCACGCTCGCCAAGGGTACCGAGTATCTCAAGGTGTTCATCGCCTACGGTTCGCCGGCGGGCATGCCGAACTGGCAGACCTCGGGTGAATTGACCGCCGAACAGGTCGACCTGATGGCGCGCTACGTCCAGCAGGAGCCGCCGACGCCGCCGGAATTCGGCATGAAGGAAATGAAGGCGACCTGGAAGGTGCTGGTGCCGCCGGACCAGCGCCCCACCAAGAAGATGAACAGCTATAACCTCGACAACATCTTCTCCACCACGTTGCGCGACAGCGGCGAAGTGGCGCTGGTGGACGGCGACACCAAGAAGATTATCAATATCGTCAAGACCGGCTATGCGGTGCATATCTCGCGGATATCGGCTTCCGGGCGCTATCTATTCGTCATCGGCCGCGACGCCCGCATCAATCTGATCGACCTGTGGCTGGAGAAGCCGGACAACGTCGCCGAGATCAAGATCGGCCTGGAAGCGCGTTCGGTGGATACCTCCAAGGCCAAGGGCTTTGAGGACAAGTACGCCATCGCCGGTTCCTACTGGCCGCCGCAGTTCGTGATCATGAACGGCGACACCCTGGAGCCACTGAAGATCGTCTCCACTCGCGGGATGACCGTGGACACCCAGGATTTCCATCCCGAGCCGCGCGTCGCCTCGATCGTGGCCACTCACGACAAGCCGGAATTCGTGGTCAACGTCAAGGAAACCGGCAAGATCCTGCTGGTTGACTACGGCGACATCGACAACCTGAAGATCACCGAGATTCCCGCCGCGCGCTTCCTGCACGATGGCGGCTGGGATTCCAGCAAGCGTTACTTCCTGGTGGCCGCCAACCAGTCCAACAAGGTCGCGGTGGTGGACACCAAGGATGGCAAGCTGGAGGCGCTAGTGGATGTGGGCAAGATTCCACACCCCGGTCGCGGCGCCAACTTCGTCGATCCCAAGTTTGGCCCGGTATGGGCGACCGGTCACTTGGGCGATGAGTCCGTTTCGCTGATCGGCACCGACCCGGAGAAGCACAAGGATCAGGCCTGGAAGGTGGTGCGTACCCTCAAAGGCCAGGGTGGCGGTTCGCTGTTCATCAAGACCCATCCCAAATCCAAGAACCTGTATGTCGATACCACGCTGAACCCGGACGCCAAGATCAGCCAATCGGTAGCGGTGTTCGATCTGGAGAATCTGGACAAGCCCTATCAGGTGTTGCCGATTGCCGAATGGTCCGGCTTGGGCGAAGGCGCCAAGCGGGTGGTGCAGCCGGAGTTCAACAAGGCCGGCGACGAGGTGTGGTTCTCGGTGTGGAGCGCCAAGGATAAGGAATCGGCCATCGTGGTGGTGGACGACAAGACTCTGAAGCTCAAGACGGTCATCAAGGATCCGAAGCTGATCACGCCGACCGGCAAGTTCAACGTTTACAACACTCAACACGACGTTTACTGAGAAGATGGGGGATTCATCATGCGTATCAAATACCCTAGCGCTCTGGCCCTGGCTCTGCTGATCGCCCCGGCGGCGCAGGCCAGCGAGGAACTGGCGAAGAAGTACAACTGCCTCGCTTGTCACCAGACCGACAAGAAACTGGTCGGTCCGTCCTATCAGGACGTGGCCGCCAAGTACAAGGGCCAGGCCGACGCGCCGGCCAAGCTGGCCGCCAAGATCAAGGCCGGCGGCGTGGGCGTCTGGGGTCAGGTGCCGATGCCGCCCAATCCGACCGTGCCCGATGCCGACCTCACCACCCTGGTGACCTGGATTCTGGCGCTGCCACCCGCCGCCGCCAAGTAAGGGCGCCCTTTTCCAGCCCCCGCCGATTGCGGGCGGGCGGCTGGAGGGTCATCGACAATGAACTCCCGTCTGCTGCGACGGGCTGACCCAAAACCATAACCATGCAGCACATACTCGCTATGCACCCTCGCCGGCGCTTTTTCAAGCTTTCGTCCCCCGAAACGGAACCGAGCCACGAGGGTGCTTTCTTTTTGCCGGGCGCCAGAGTCGGGCTGGTGGTTCTGGTGCTGGCCAGTTTTGGCTCTGGCCCGCTGGCACTGGCGGAAGAGCCTCCCGCGCCGTCCCCGGAACGCAGCCGGGAACTCATCCGCCTGGTGCGCCAGGATTGCGGCTCCTGTCATGGCCTGACCCTACGCGGCGGTCTGGGTCCGGCGCTGCTGCCCGAAACCCTGCGTGACAAGCCGCCCGCCGGTTTGAAGTACACCATCCTGCTGGGTCGGCCCGGCACCGCCATGCCGCCCTGGCAACCCTTTTTGAGCGACGCCGAGGCGGACTGGATCGTGGCGCAACTGCTGCGCGGCTTCCCGGAGGAACCCAAATGACGATGCCGAAAGCAATATTAATCCTAAGGTGGTTGATGTTCCTCGCCTTGTTACCGCTGCTGGCGTGGAGCAGCGAGCCGGCATTGCGCGGCACTGGCGATCTCGGCGTCATCATCGAACGCAGCGCCGGGCGCGTCCTCATCGTCAACACCAGCGCCAACAGTATTATCAGTCGGGTGGAAGGGCTGGGCGACTTGTCCCACGCCTCGGTGGTGTTCTCGCGCGACCAGCGTTACGCCTACGTGTTCGGGCGCGACGGCGGCCTGAGCAAGGTGGACATTCTGCGCGGGACCCTGGAAAAACGCATCGTCCAGGGCGGCAACAGCATCGGTGGGGCGATTTCCCAGGACGGGCGGCTGGTCGCGGTCGCCAATTACGAACCCGGCGGCCTCAAGGTGTTCGCCGCCGACACGCTGGAGCCGGTGGCCGATATTCCCGCCGCCTATGGCGACAACAAGCTGTCGAAGGTGGTCGGCATCGCCGATCTGCCGGGCGACCGTTTCATCTATTCCCTGTTCGACGCCGATCAAGTCTGGATCGCCGACCTGCGCGATCCCAAAGCGCCGAAAGTTGAGAAATTCAGCAACATCGGCAAAGCGCCCTACGACGGGTTGGTGACGCCGGACAGCCGCTATTACCTGGCGGGATTATTCGGCGAGGACGGCATCGCGCTGCTCGATACCTGGCAACCGCAACAGGGCGTCAAGCGTATTCTCGCCAACTATGGCCGGGGCGAGGAAAAACTGCCGGTCTACAAGATGCCCCATTTGCGCGGCTGGGCGGTCGCGGGTCATCAGGTCTATCTGCCGGCCATCGGTCGCCATGAAGTGCTGGTAGCGGATACGATCAATTGGAAGGAAACCGCCCGCATTCCTGTGCGCGGTCAGCCGGTGTTCGTGGTCGCCCGGCCCGATGGCCGCCAGGTCTGGGTCAATTTCGCGTTCCCGGACAACGGCTTCGTCCAGGTGATCGACACGCTGACCGGGCAGATTATCCAGACGCTGGAGCCGGGCAAGGCGGTATTGCATCTGGAATTCACCCCGCGCGGCGAGAACGTGTGGGTTTCGGCGCGCGATGACCACAAGGTGCTGGTCTACGACACCGCCAGTTTCGCCAAGCTGGCCGAACTGCCGGCGGACAGTCCCAGCGGCATTTTCTTCACCTCCCGCGCCCACCGCATCGGCTTCTGAAATGGGC
This sequence comes from uncultured Gammaproteobacteria bacterium, assembly GCA_963696515.1. GTDB lineage: Bacteria > Pseudomonadota > Gammaproteobacteria > Competibacterales > Competibacteraceae > Contendibacter. Next base: position 9,145 of record CAVOKM010000018.1, on the reverse strand, counting down.
GACGCTGACCTCGAACTGCTCAACCGCTTTCAGCGCGATTTTCCCCTGACGAGTTATCCCTTTCGGGTCATCGCCGAAGGGTTGGGCTGGGGTGAAAATCAGGTACTGGCGGCGTTGCGCCGGTTGCAGGACGAGGGCAAGGTCAGCCGGGTCGGCGCGGTGTTCGCCGCCCGGCGATTGGGCGTCAGCACGCTGGCGGCGCTGGCGGTTCCACCTGCGCGGCTGGAAGCGGTGGCGCAACGGGTCAACGACTATCCCGAAGTCAATCACAACTACCAGCGCGAGCACGAATTCAATCTCTGGTTCGTGCTGACCGCCGCCACGACCGCGCGCCTGCAAGCGGTACTGGCCGAAATCGAGAACGAAACCAAGTTGCCGGTGTTGGATCTGCCCTTGCTGGAGGAGTTTCACATCGATCTCGGCTTCGATTTACGGCATGGCGGGCGTGAAAAGTCCGCGCCGGCATCCCGGATGGTAGTGGCTGATGGTTCGGCAATCGTCGAGTTGAGCGAGCTTGACCGGACGGTGCTTGCCGCTCTGCAACCGGGGTTGCCGCTGGTCAACCGGCCTTATCACGCCCTGGCGCAATCGCTGGGCTTATCCGAGCAGACCGTATTGGAACGGCTGCAACACGGGTTGCGGCAAGGGGTTGTTAAACGGCTGGGCGTTATCGTCCGGCACCGCGAACTCGGCTACCGCGCCAACGCGATGGTGGTCTGGGATATTCCCGACGACAAGGTGAGCGTGGTTGGGCGGGCGCTGGCGGCGGAATCCGGTGTTAATCTCTGCTACCGCCGACCGCGCCGCTTGCCGCACTGGCCCTATAGCCTGTTCTGCATGATGCACGGTCGCCAGCGTGAACACGTGCTGGAGCGGATCGAACAAGTGCGGGGCGAGCGGAACCTGATGGCCTATCCCTGCAACGTGCTGTTCAGCACCCGCTGTTTCCGGCAGCGGGGGGCGTATTACTTGCCGGTGGCGACGCCGCCCGCGCCTCTCCCGGAGAGGGAGGAGAACTGGCATGTAACTCATTTCGGGGCTGCGGCATGAACGAGTTGAGCCGCCGCCTGATAGACGACTGGCAGGGCGGCTTTCCACTGTGCGAACGGCCGTTTGCAGTGGTGGCTGAGCGGCTGGATTCCAGCGAGGATGCCGTGCTGCAAGCCTTGCGGGAGTTGTTGGCGGACGGCACGCTGACCCGTTTCGGGCCGCTGTATCAGATCGAACGGCTGGGCGGCGCGTTTTCGCTGGCGGCCTTGCAAGCGCCAGAAGCGGATTTCGACCGTATCGCCGGCATCGTCAACGGCTTTCCGGAAGTCGCCCACAACTACCGGCGCGAACATGCTTTCAACATGTGGTTTGTGCTGGCGACCGAAACGCCCGCCGGGATGAATGACACGGTCCAGCGCATCGCGGCGACGACCGGCTTGCCGGTCTTCAACTTTCCCAAGGAACGCGAGTATTTCATCGAGGCGCGGTTCGCGGTGGGGGCGGGCCGGGTTGAAGGTTCCGCGTCGCCGGCCGAACACCCCTCACCCCCAACCCCTCTCCCACAAGGGGAGAGGGGAGTTTCCATCCAGGCATTCAAACCGCTGATTCTCGCCACCCAGGCCGGATTGCCGTTGACCCCGCAGCCCTATCACGTCCTCGCCGTCCAACTGGACAGCGACGCGGCAACGGTGACCGCTGGCCTGCAAACGCTGTTGGACGCCGGTGCGATCCGCCGCATCGGGGTGGTGCCGAACCATTACCGCATCGGTTATGCCGCCAACGGCATGACCGTATGGGACGTGGCCGACCAGGCGGTGGATGAATTGGGCGAACAAGTTGGAGGGCTGGAGTTCGTGACGCATTGCTACCGTCGTCCGCGCCATTTGCCGGACTGGCCCTACAACCTGTTCGCTATGGCGCACGGAGGAAGCCGCGACGAGGTGGCCACCAAGGCCGGCCGCATCGCCGAAGTGCTGGGCGACGCCTGCCGCGCCCGCGACATTCTCTACAGCACCCGGATTCTCAAGAAGACCGGCTTGCGTCTGGCAGCATGAAACCGTCATACCGAGGGTGAAGCGCGTGTTGAATTATCGGGTTTCCGCCTCATCCTGCCGGATCGGGGGTGATGAGATCAAACGCGACTTGGCGGTGCCCATGCTGGATTCGATAGGTGGCGAAATCGTTGCGGTCGAGGGTAAACACCTTGCGGAGTTTGAGCGTTTCGGCCAGGACCACCAGACTGGCATCGGCCAAGTCCATGGGGTGATCGGCGTAACGAACCATCAAGGCAAAAGCCCGATGCAATCCCGCCGAGTCCAGATAGCGCACTCCCAGTCCGCCGCCGGCGATGAAATCCATCAACCGCTTAGAGCCGATGCTACCGGGATTCAGGAGATGGAAAGCCTCGGTCAGCACCGGGATCGTCGTACAGAGAGGTTCTTCGATCACCGCCAGTCGCTCGACGCACCGGTCGTGATCGCCATCCTTCGGATCGAATAGCGCCACCAATGGCCCGGTATCCACGAGAATCATCGCGAGCGTTTCCGGCTGATGACTTCGGCTATCGCCGACTTAGCATCCCGAGCCGGCGCAAGGGCGTAACCTCCGGCGCCCAAATCGAGCTGACGGAAAATCTCGTAGGGTTTGCGGTGTGCCTGTTCCAGGATGTCGTTTTCGTAGGCGCTCAGTCCTTGTTTCAACACCTCCGAGATGGAAAGGCCGGTCATGGTTCTAACCCGGTCCAGCGTTCGTTCGGCTTCTTCATCCAGCCGGACGGTTCTCGTACCCATGGGATTCGCTCCTTCATCGCCGTTGGAATACAAATCGTAATACGGGTCGATGCGAGGGGCAATGGGAAGTGGTCACGTTCAAGGCCCCGCGACTGAAGGAAACCGCCCATGTTCCGCATCACTCAGTTCATGCAGGAAATCGCCCGGCCCACGCCCTTGACGCCCAAGCGCAATCCGCTCGGCCCGGTGGTCATCTGGAATCTGGTGCGGCGCTGCAATCTGGCCTGCAAGCATTGCTACTCGATTTCCGCCGATACCGATTTCCCCGGCGAATTGACGACCGACGAAGTGTTCGCGGTCATGGACGATCTCCGGCGCTTCCGGGTGCCGGTGTTGATTCTGTCCGGTGGCGAACCGTTGCTGCGCCCGGATCTTTACGCCATCGCCCGCCGCGCCAGGGACATGGGGTTTTACGTCGCCCTGTCCAGCAATGGCACGCTAATCGATAAAGCCAACATCGCCCGCATCGCCGAGGTCGGTTTCGACTACGTCGGCGTCAGTCTCGACGGCATCGCCGAAACCCACGACCGTTTCCGCCGCCAGGCGGGCGCGTTTGCCGCGTCGCTGAACGGCATCCGGCTCTGCCAGGATCACGGCATCAAGGTTGGCGTTCGCTACACGATGACCGAGGACAACGCCCACGATTTGTTGCCGCTGTTGGGATTGCTGGAAAGGGAACAGATCGACAAGTTCTATTTTTCTCATCTCAACTACGCCGGACGCGGCAACCGCAACCGCAAGGACGACGCCCACTATCGGACCACTCGCCGGGCGATGGATTTATTGTTCGAGACCTGCTGGCGGCTGGTGCAAAAGGGCCGGCCCAAGGAATTCGTGACCGGCAACAACGACGCGGATGGGGTGTATCTGCTGTTCTGGGTGCGCCAACGGTTCCCGGAACTGGAGGACCATATCCGCGCCAAGCTGGCGCAGTGGGGCGGCAACGCTTCCGGGGTGAACGTCGCCAACATCGACAACCTCGGCAATGTCCATCCCGACACCATGTGGTGGCATCACGCCCTGGGTAACGTCCGCGAGCGGCCGTTTTCGGAAATCTGGCCGGATACCTCCGATCCCCTGATGGCTGGTTTGAAAGCCAAACCGCGTTCGGTCAAGGGGCGCTGCGGTCAGTGCCAATACTTCGATATTTGCGGCGGTAATACCCGGGTGCGCGCCCAGCAACTCACCGGCGATCCCTGGGCCGAAGACCCCGCCTGTTATCTGGACGATGAGGAAATCGGCGTCGCTGCGGGCAGCGAACGCCTGACCGTGACCCCGTATCGAACCGCTCGCCGGAGTGCCGCATGATGAGGAAAAGCCTGCTGTTTGCCTGCTTGCTGTTGCTTGGGGTTTCGGCCAGCGCCGCCCCCAACCCTGCGCCGTTGTACCAGCAACATTGCGTGGCCTGCCACGGTGTAGACCGTCTGGGCGGACTGGGGCCGGCGTTGCTGCCGCAGAATCTGGAGCGGTTGAAAAAGCCCGAGGCGCTGGCGGTCATCACCTCCGGGCGTCCGGCGACGCAAATGCTGGGCTTCAAGGACAAGCTCAAGCCGGAGGAGATTCAGGCGCTGGCCGAATTCATCTACACCCCGCCGGCGGTCATGCCGCAATGGGGCGAAACGGAAATCCGCGCCTCGCGGGTCGAACCGGTCAAACTGGGCAGCCTGCCGGACAAACCGGTCTTCAGCGCCGATCCGCTCAATCTGTTCGTGGTGGTGGAAGCGGGCGATCACCATGTCACGATTCTCGACGGTGACAAGTTCGAGCCGATTCACCGCTTCCCCAGCCGGTTCGCGCTGCACGGCGGGCCGAAATTCACGCCGGACGGGCGCTACGTGTTTTTTGCCTCCCGCGACGGCTGGATCAGCAAATTCGATATTTACAACCTGAAGACGACGGCGGAAATCCGCGCCGGCATCAACACCCGCAATCTCGCAGTGTCCGGCGACGGGCAATGGGTGATGGCGGCCAACTATCTGCCGCATACCCTGGTGCTATTGAACGCGGCGGATTTGAGCCTCGACCGGATCATTCCGGTGGTGAACGAGGCCGGCAAGAGTTCGCGGGTGTCGGCGGTGTACGATGCCGCGCCGCGCAAGAGCTTCGTGGCCGCGCTCAAGGACATTCCCGAGGTGTGGGAACTGAGCTACGACCCGAAGGCCGAGCCGGTGTTCAAGGGTTACGTCCACGATTACAAGATGGGCGAAGCCATTGCGTTACCGGGGATGTGGACGCCGCGGGTGACTAAACTCGACGCCATTTTCGACGATTTCTTCTTCAGCCAGGACTACGCCTACGTGCTGGGCGCGGCGCGACCCGCCGACGGCAGCGACAAGCCCGTGCCCGGTGGCCAGGTGGTGAATCTGGACGTGCGGCGCAAGGTCGCCGAGTTGCCGCTGCCCGGGATGCCCCATCTCGGTTCCGGGATTTCCTGGCAATATCAGGAACGGCCGGTCATGGCCACGCCCAACCTTAAGGAAGGCGTGGTCAGCGTGATCGACATGAAGGACTGGAAGATCATCAAAGAGGTCAAGACCGCCGGCCCGGCGTTTTTCATGCGCAGTCACGAGAACACGCCCTATGCCTGGGTGGATGCGATGATGAGTCCAGCGAAGGACACCATGCAGTTACTCGACAAGCGTACCCTGGAAATCACCAAGACCCTGCGGCCGGAACCGGGCAAGACCGCCGCTCATACCGAATTCACCCGCGACGGTAAATATGCGCTGGTCTCCATCTGGGAGGACGACGGGGCGCTGGTGATTTACGACGCGGAAACCTTGAAGGAAGTCAAGCGACTGCCCATGCGCAAGCCGGTGGGCAAGTACAACGTTTACAACAAGATCACCCGTTCCGAGGGGACGAGTCATTAAATAAGCGCATTGGCCCCCCTCTCCCCTTGAGGGAGAAAGGTTGGGGGTGAGGGGGGCAATGTGAATTGAAACATTGGCGACAATTAACCGAGGAGATCATGTCATGAGCGATACCGAACGCAATTCACAGGACCCGGAAAAACTGGAAAACACCAGCCGGCGCAAATTCCTGGGTGCGGCGGCGCTGACCGGCCTGACGGGGGCTGGACTGGCGACCGGACTGGCCTCCCTCGATCCGGTCGAGGCCAAGGAAGAGAAGGACGAGGAGGGCGGGGAATCCGGCAAATTTGAAGTGCCGCCGGGGCAACTGGACGACTACTACATCTTCTCCAGCGGGGGCCATTCCGGCGAAGTGCGCATTTATGGCCTGCCTTCCGGGCGCACCATCAAGCGCATTCCGGTGTTCAACATCGACCCGATGGTCGGCTGGGGCATCACCAACGAGTCCAAGAAAATCCTTGGCACCAAGCCGGATGGTTCGCTCAAATACATCACCGGCGACACCCACCACGTTCACGGCTCCTACACCGATGGCACCTACGACGGCAAGTATCTGTGGGTGAACGACAAGATTCACGGCCGACTGGCGCGCATCCGCATGGACTACATGACATGCGACAAGATCACCGAACTGCCCAACATCCAGGGTTTTCATGGCCTGTTCCCGGACAAGCAAGACCCGGTGGACCCCAAGATCAACCACACCACCCGGGTGTTCTGCGGCGGGGAGTTCCATATTCCGCTGCCCAACGACGGGCGAGATAGGGATGACTCCAAGAAATGGGCCTGTCTGTTCACCTGCGTGGATGCCGAGACCATGGAGCCGCGCTGGCAATGCAAGCTCACCGGCAACATGGACCTGATCGCCACCTCTTACGATGGCAAGCTGGCGGCGGCCAACCAGTACAATACTGAAGGCGGTGCGATTTACACCGACATGATGTCGGCGGAGCGCGACGCGGTGGCGTTCTTCCACATCGCCCGCATTGAAGAAGCCATCAAGGCCGGTAAATTCATCACCATCGGCGATTCCAAGGTCCCGGTGGTGGACGGCACCAAGGACGCCAATCAGGACCCCAAGATCGCGCTGGTCCTTTATGTGCCAGTCCCCAAAAATCCGCACGGGGTCAATATCACGCCGGACGGTAAATACTTCGTCTCCTCCGGCAAGCTGTCACCGACCGCCACGGTGACCGCCACCGATCTGGTGTACAAGTGGTTCAACGGCGAACTGAAAGATCAGCGCGATACCGTGGTGGCGGAATTGGAAATCGGCCTCGGCCCGCTGCACACCGGCTTCGACGACAAGGGCAACGCCTACACCACCCTGTTCCTCGACAGCCAGATCGTCAAATGGAACATCGACAAGGCCATCGCCCAGTTCAAGGGCGACAAGAAGGCGCAGCCGATCCTGGATCGCATCGACGTGCATTACCAGCCCGGCCACGGCTATACCTCGATGGGCGAAACCAAGGAAGCCGACGGCAAGTTTTTCAATTCCGGCAACAAGTTCTCCAAGGATCGCTTCCTGCCGGTCGGGCCGCTGCATGTCGAAACCGAGCAATTGATCGACATCAGCGGCGACAAGATGAAGCTGATTCACGATCACACCGCCTACCCCGAACCGCACGACGCCATCATCGTCCGCCGCGATCTGGTCAAGACCCGGCAGATTTACAACATGGACGATTTCCCGAACGCGGTGAAGAACTTTACCGACAGCCGGGTGGAGCGCAACGGCAACAAGGTCACGGTTTATCTGGCCTCGGTGGCGCCGCAGTACAGCATGACCAATTTCAAGGTCAAGCAGGGCGACGAAGTCACCATCATCCTGACCAACCACGACAAGGTCGAGGATCTGACCCACGGTTTTGCCATTCCAAAATACGACATCAACTTCATCGTCAATCCGCAGCAGACCGCCTCGGTGACCTTCATTGCCGACAAGCCGGGGGTGTACTGGTGTTACTGCTCCCACTTCTGCCACGCGCTGCATCTGGAAATGCGCAGCACCATGATTGTTGAACCGGCCTGATCCCCTCAACCGGGCGCGGGACGGGGGAAACCCCGTCCTGTCGCTTTTACCCGGCCCTCATCATGAACGTTCATTGGTCAGTTCCCCAGCGTCATTCGGCGCTGGGTATTATTTTCGCCCTGTTTGCTCTCCTGCTGTTCCCGCTGCTGGCGACCGCTTCTTCCTACGAAGCCCCTTTACCGGCGCAATTGTCCACCGACCCGGATTTGTGCGCCTATGCACCCTGCAAGGAGTTGATGCCGGATGCCGATAGTTTTTCCACTCGCAAGGGTAAGCCGGCTTATGTTGAGGCGTACCGCAACCGGAAATTGATCGGCTATGTCTTTCTGTCCACCGACATCGTGGACATTCCCGCCTATTCCGGGAAGCCCGTGGTCACGCTGATGGGCATGGATGCGGAAGGCAAAATCATTGGGGTGAAGATTCTCAAGCACAGCGAGCCGATTCTGCTGGTCGGCATTCCGGAAGGGGAACTGACCAAGTTCATCAAGCAGTTCGTGGGACATTTCGCCTGGGATAAGGTGGAGATCGGCAGGGCGCGCAGCGGTGACGGTTACATCGGTATTGACGCTATCACCGGGGCGACCGTGACCGTGATTGCGCAAAATCAGGTCGTCATGCGCAGCGCCTATGAAATCGCTCGGCAGACCGGCATTGTCAAACCCATTCCCAGACCACAGGCAAAATTTACCGATGTTCAGGAAAAGCTGGGTTGGGAGGATTTAATCAAGGAAGGCAGCGTTCAGCACTTGCGGGTCATGCCCAAGGATTTGGAGATGGGCGACGGCAAGGAACCCTATATGGACTTGTACTTTGGCTATCTGAACGCGCCCAACGTGGGACGCAACGTTCTGGGCGAGCGCAACTATCAGCGATTGATGGCCGATTTGAAACCCAACGAACACGCCATTTTCATCATCGCCAATGGCAGCAGTTCCTTCAAAGGCTCCGGTTTCGTGCGCGGTGGCATTTATGACCGCATTCAGGTCTCGCAGGAGATCGACAGCTTCACCTTCCGCGATACTGACTATCTCAATCTTTATAGCATTGCCGCTTCTGGGGCGCCGCGGTTCCGCGAATCCGGCATCTTCATCGTTCGCAGCCCCAGTTTCAGCGCCGCTTATCCCTGGAGCCTGGTGTTCCTGGGCAACAAGCAGGATAAGGAAACCGGAGCCAAGACCTTCATCAATTTCGACCGGGAATACTGGCTGGCGCCGCGTTATCTGGAAGGCGGCCGCCCGGAAGTCATCAAGCCCGATCCGACCTGGTTGCGGGTGTGGAAGGCGAAGTGGCTGGAAATCACCTTATTTGTTCTCTTGCTGGCCGGCGCGACCGTGACCCACGTGATGCGGGATAAACTGGTGCGGCGGGCCAATCGGAAGGACAAGCGCTGGGTGACTTATCCCAAATATTTCTTCTGGATCGCCAGCATTCTCTTTGTCGGCTATTACGCGATG
>CAVOKM010000017.1:0-60402 GCA_963696515.1 uncultured Gammaproteobacteria bacterium | reverse complement strand
AATTCGAGGCTGACGCCATCGGTTTCGTCCAGCGCGGGTTTCTGATCGGCATAGGCAGCCAGGATTTCCCGAATCTTGGCCGGCGCGTCGGCCACCCGGAAATTGATCTCGCCGCTGCAGGGAAATGCTCGCATCCGCGCGTCCACCAGGGCCGCTAGCGATTGGCCGCGCCGACTCAACAGTTCGGCAATCAACAGCCACGGAATCATGCCGCTGTCGCAGTAGGCGAAGTCGCGGAAGTAGTGATGCGCGCTCATTTCGCCGCCGTACAGCGCATCCTCCCGCCGCATCCGCTCCTTGATGAAGGCGTGGCCGGTCTTGCTCTGTACGGGGACACCGCCCGCCGCCCGCACCTGCTGGATCGTGTTCCAGGTCAGGCGCGGGTCGTGGATGATTTTCGCGCCCGGCCGCCGCGCCAGCAGGGTTTCCGCCAGCAGGCCGACCAAGTAATAACCTTCGATGAACCGGCCGGCTGGCGTCGAAGAAGAAACAGCGGTCGAAATCGCCGTCCCAGGCCAGCCCTAGGTCGGCATTGTGCTCCCGTACTGCTTGCGCTGTGGCGTCCCGGCATTCCGGCAACAGGGGATTGGGGATGCCATGCGGGAACGTACCATCCGGCTCGTGGTGAATCTTGACGAAACGGAACGGCAAATGCGGCTCCAGCGCGTCGATGATCGATCCCGCGCCGCCATTGCCGGCATTGACCACGATTTTCAGCGGCTTGAGCGCGCCGGGATCGATATAGCTCAGCAGATGGGCGATGTAATCACCTTTATCGGGTCGACGATTCCAGGCTACCGTGCCGCTTGGATTCTGGAAACTGACCACGCGCGGCCAGATCGCGGATGGCGAACAGGCCGCTGTCGCCGCTGATCGGCTTGGCCTGCTCGCGCACCAGTTTCATGCCGTTGTAATCCATCGGATTATGGCTGGCGGTGACCATGATCCCGCCGTCGAGCTGATGATGGAAAGCGGCGAAATAGATCTCCTCGGTGCCACACAGACCGATGTCCAGCACGCCCGCGCCACCGTCCAACAGACCCTCGGTCACCGCCGCGCTCAACGCCGGACTGCTCAAGCGCACGTCGTGGCCGATCGCCACCCGGCGCGGCTGCAGCAGGGCGGCATAGGCCCGGCCGATGCGATAGGCCAGGTCCTCGTTCAGTTCATCGGGAATCCGCCCGCGAATGTCGTAAGCCTTGAAGCACGTCAGTTCGGAACTCATCGTCACACTTACGTCTCGCTATTGCCCCGGCCGTACACGTCCTCGAAGCGGATGATATCGTCCTCGCCCAGATAGCTGCCCGATTGCACCTCGATGATCTCCAGCGGAATCTTGCCGGGGTTCGTCAACCGGTGCTGGACGCCGACCGGAATGTAGGTGGACTGGTTTTCGGTCAGCAGAAACTCCTCCTCGCCACGCTGAACGCGGGCGGTGCCGCTCACCACCACCCAGTGTTCGGCGCGGTGGTGGTGCATCTGCGAAGAGATGCAGGCACCAGGTCGGATCATGATGCGCTTGACCTGGAAACGCCGATCGAAGTCGATCGAGTCGTAACAGCCCCAGGGCCGGTAAACCTTGCGGTGGTTCCGCCCTTCCGGGCGCTGGTTGGCCTTGAGTTGATCGACGACTGCCTTGACTTCCTGCACCCGGCCCTTGCGAGCAACCAGCACCGCGTCGGCGGTTTCCACCACGACCAGGTCATCCACCCCGACTGTGGCCACCAACCGCGTGGCGGCATCGACGTAGGTATCATGCGTATCGACTGTGATGACATCGCCTCGCCTGATGTTGCCGTCGGAGTCGTGCGCACCCACGTCCCACAACGCCGACCAGGACCCGACATCGTTCCAGCCCACCGCCAGTGGCATCACCACCGCATGCTCGGTTTTCTCCATCACCGCGTAGTCGATGGAATCCTGGGGGCAGGCGGCGAAGGCCTTGCGATCCAGCCACAGGAAATCCGTATCGGCCCGACCAGCGGTTAGCGCGTGCTGGCAGGCGGCCAGCATCGCTGGGGCGAAACGCTCCAGTTCCGCCAGGAACGCAGAAGCTCGGAACATGAACATGCCGCTGTTCCAGTAGTGGGCGCCGGAATCCAGGTAGCGCTGTGCGGTGGTGGTATCGGGCTTTTCAACGAAACGCTCTACCTCGCACAAGCTGGAATCATCCAGCGGCGGGCCGGCCTTGATGTAGCCGTAACCGGTTTCCGGTGCGGTTGGGACGATGCCGAAGGTGATCAGGCGGCCCGCTTCGGCGTGGGGTGCGACCTGACGCACGGCGGCGCGAAAGCCCTCAACATCGGCGATGACGTGATCGGCCGGCAGGATCAGCAAGATGGGATCCGCGCCCGCGAGCTGGGAGTGCAGGGCAGCCAACGCGACCGCCGGCGCGGTGTTGCGGCCGACCGGCTCCAGGATCACCGCCTCCGGTTGGATGCCGACCGCGCGCAACTGCTCGGCCACCATGAAGCGGTGCTCCTCGTTGCACACCACCATCGGCGCGGTTACGCCGGTCAGACCGGCGATTCGCAGCGCGGTGTTTTGCAGCATGGTGTTCCGGTCCACCAGCGGTAGGAACTGCTTGGGGAAAGCCTCGCGCGATAGCGGCCACAGCCGGGTGCCGATGCCACCCGACAGGATGACGGGGATGATCATTCGAGTTCGCCTCGGCCGATGGCGTAGTAAACGAAGCCGGATTCCCGCAAGTATTCCGGATCATAAAGATTGCGGCCATCGAAGATCAGGGGCTGCTTGAGTTGCCGGCGGATGGCGTCGAAATCGGGACTTCGGAACAGGCTCCATTCGGTGACGATTACCAGCGCGTCGGCGCCCGGCAGCACGTCCATCGGTCGGTCGCACAACTGGAAATCGGACCTCTCGCCATAGAGGCGGCAAGCCTCGTTCATCGCCGCCGGGTCGTAAGCCCGAACCGTGCAGCCTTCGCGCCACAGCGCCTCCAGCAGGTTGCGGCTGGGCGCCTCGCGCATGTCGTCGGTGCCGGGTTTGAAGGCCAGTCCCCACAGCGCGAACGTCCGTCCCTGCAATTCGCCTTTGAAATGGCGCTGAATCTTGGCGAACAGGACGTTCTTTTGTCGCTCGTTGACCGCTTCCACCGCCTGGAGCAGGGCAGCCTCGTAGTTCGCCGAACGGGCGGTGTATTCCAGGGCCTTCACGTCCTTGGGGAAGCAGGAGCCGCCGTACCCGGCGCCCGGATAGATGAAGTGGTAGCCAATGCGCGGATCGGCGCCGATGCCGACTCGCACCTTTTCGATATCCGCGCCCAACCGTTCGGCCAGATTGGCGATCTCGTTCATAAAGCTGATCTTGGTCGCCAGCATGGCATTGGCGGCGTACTTGGTCAGTTCCGCCGAGCGTACATCCATTTCAATCAGCCGGTCGCGGTTGCGGTTGAACGGCGCGTACAGATTGCGCAATTGCACGGTGGCCCGGTGGTCGTCGCTGCCGACGATGATGCGGTCGGGCCGCATGAAATCCTGGATCGCCGCGCCTTCCTTGAGAAATTCCGGATTGGAAACCACCGAGAATGGAATGTCCCGGCCGCGTTCGGCGAGCACGGCGGCGATGGTGTCGCGCACCACGTCGGCGGTACCCACCGGCACGGTGGATTTGTTGACTACCACCCGATACTCTTCCAAGTGCTGGCCGATGGAGCGGGCGACGGCGCGCACGTGTTGCAAATCGGCCGAACCGTCTTCATCGGGCGGCGTGCCGACGGCGATGAACTGGAACAGACCATGCGCCACGCCTGCCGCGAGGTCGGTGGTGAATTGCAGCCGGCCGCTGGCGCCGTTGCGCCGAACCACGTCGTCCAGGCCGGGCTCGTGAATGGGGATTTCGCCGCGCTGAAGCATCTCGACCTTGCGCGGGTCTACGTCCACGCACAGCACGTCGTTGCCGACCTCAGCGAAACAGGCGCCGGTGACCAGCCCGACATAGCCGGAGCCAAAAATCGTGATTTTCATGATTGCTCCCTACATTGAATATCCAAGGCGAACGCCGACGTTGCCTTTAAGGTTATTGGATGAGGCTCACTTTAACACAGGCCCGGATGGGGTGGTTTTGCTAGAATCGCCGTCCATGGACGTTTCCTGGATTCTAGACGATCTCAACGAAGCCCAGCGCAAGGCAGTGACCGCACCGCTGGGACCCTTGCGGGTGCTGGCCGGCGCTGGCAGCGGCAAAACCCGGGTGCTGACCAGACGCATTGCCTGGCTGCTGGCGGTGGAAAATGCTTCGCCCTGGTCAATTCTGGCGGTGACCTTCACCAACAAGGCCGCCGCCGAAATGCGCGGCCGGGTCGAAGCCATGCTGGATCATCCTATCGGCGGGCTGTGGATCGGCACCTTTCACGGTATCGCCCACCGCCTGTTGCGCCAGCATTGGCAGGAAGCCCACTTGCCGCGAGCTTTTCAAATCCTCGACAGCGACGATCAGATCCGACTGCTGAAGCGGGTGTTGCGCGGCCTGAATCTGGATGAGAAGAAATGGCCGCCGCCACAAACCGCCGGCTTCATCAACCGCTGCAAGGATGAAGGTCAGCGTCCCGCCGATCTGGCCGACGATGGCAAGCCGGCCCAGCGTCAGTACCGACAGATTTACACAATTTATCAACAGGAATGCGAGCGCGGCGGACTGGTCGATTTCGGCGAGCTGCTGCTGCGCGTTTACGAACTCTGGCGCGACAACACGGGCCTGCTGACCCATTACCGGGAGCGGTTCCAGCACGTGCTGGTGGATGAATTCCAGGATACCAACACCATTCAGTACAACTGGGTCCGGTTGTTGGGTGGCGGCCAGGGCGACGTGTTCATCGTCGGTGACGACGATCAGTGCGTCTATGGGTGGAGGGGCTCAAAAGTTGAGAATATTCAACTCTTCGCCGAGGATTTTCTCGGTACCCAGACCATCCGTCTGGAACAGAACTACCGTTCCACCCACAACATCCTTAAGGCCGCGAATGCGCTCATCGATCACAACGCCGCCCGGCTGGGCAAGAACCTGTGGACCGCCGACGGCGACGGCGAACCGATCCTGGTTTACAACGCCTTCAACGAAGTGGACGAGGCTCGGTTCGTGGTCGAACGCATCCGCCAGTGGGTGGAACACGGCGGCCAGCGCCGCGACGTGGCGATTCTGTATCGTTCCAACGCCCAGTCGCGCTTGTTCGAGGAAACGCTGATCGGGATGGCGATCCCGTATCGGATTTATGGCGGATTGCGGTTCTTCGAGCGCGCCGAGATCAAGGACGCCTTGGCCTATCTCCGCTTGGTCGCCAACCGCGACGACGATCCCTCGTTCGAACGGGTGGTTAACACCCCACCCCGAGCCATCGGCGAGCGCACCCTGGAACTCTTGCGCCAAGCAGCCCGTATTCAAGGTGGTTCGCTGTGGCAAGCCGCACTGGGATTATTGGCGACTGGAGGACTGAGCGGGCGGGCCGCCAGCGCCGTGCGCGGCTTTTTGAACCTGATCGAGGCGCTGGACCGCGAAAGTCACGGTCGGCCGTTGTTGGAACGGGTCGATCATGTCATCCATCAGAGCGGCCTGATAACGATGTATGAGCAGTCCAAGATCGACAAAGGCGAGATGCGGGTGGAGAATCTGGAGGAACTGATCAACGCCAGCGGCGATTTCACCGTCAACACCGACCCAGTGGTGGTCGGCGCGGACCCGGATGAGCCGGATTGGTTGAACGCCTTTCTCGCTCATGCCGCTCTGGAATCCGGTCAGGGACAGGGATCGGCCGGCGATGATTGCGTGCAACTGATGACTCTACACATGGCCAAGGGACTGGAGTTCCCAGTGGTGTTCCTGGTTGGACTGGAAGAGGGTCTGTTCCCGCACGGTCGGTCGGTGGGGGAAGCACGCCAATTGGAGGAAGAACGGAGGCTGGCCTACGTCGGCGTCACCCGCGCCCGGCGCCAGCTGTACCTGAGTTATGCCGACCGGCGCATGCTGTACGGGCGGGAGAACTATCCGTCGCCCTCGCGCTTCGTCCGGGAAATCCCCGAGAAACTGACCCGCGATGTGCGCGCTCGCGCCATCCGCCGTGTGAAAACGCCGTTGTCGGCCAACGCCGTTGCCCCGCCAACTCCCACCGCGCCGGCGGGATTACAGCCCCGACAGCGGGTGCGTCATCCTCAATTCGGAGAGGGGGTGGTGCTGGAGATCGAAGGCGCTGGCTACCACGCCCGGGCCAAGGTGAATTTCCCGACGGCCGGCGGTGCCAAGTGGCTGGTGGTGGCCTACGCCAAGTTGGAAGTCCTGTGAATCAGCCCGCGCTTACCACAACCGTGACCCGTGCCACACTGACCAGTCTGGAACCCCGTTCCGGGCCGTCCCAGCGACCCCGCCTCCCCGAACACCGCCTGAACCTGAAGGAAGTGTTGGATGAACTGGTCGCCGACGGTCTGGTGGACCGGGCCCATCTCGAGCGGGTCGGTGCCGAACTCCGATCGGATCGTGGCGAACTGCATCCCCTGGTGGTGATCGCCAACAAAAAACTGCATCATCTCCAGCCTCCGCATCAGGTGTTGAGTCTGGAGTTGCTGACCGAGTGGCTGGCCGGCAAGGTGGGCTTGCCTTACCTGCGAATCGATCCGCTCAAGCTCGACATTGCCGCGGTCGAGCGGTTGTTGCCGTTCGTCTCCTACGACTACGCCGCCCGCTATCACATTCTGCCGGTGGCGGCGGACGATACCCGGGTAGTGTTTGCCACCACCGAGCCCTATCTGACCGAATGGGAGAGCGTGTTGGGGCAGACCCTGCGCCGCGACATCGAACGGGTCATCGCCAATCCGCTGGATATCAATCGCTACCAGTTGGAATTCTACGGCGTATCACGCTCGGTGCGCGGCGCGCTGCGTGGATCGCTGGAGCCAACTTCGGGCATCCTCAACTTCGAGCAGTTGCTGGAACTGGGCCGGCGCGGCGAGCTGAGCGCCGACGAGCGCCCGATTGTGCAGATCGTGGACTGGCTGTTGCAATACGCCTTCTCCCAGCGCGCCAGCGACATCCATCTGGAGCCGCGCCGCGAGCAGGGGCACATCCGGTTTCGCATCGATGGAGTGCTGAACGCGATTTATCAGTTGCCGCCAGCGGTGATGAGCGCGGTCACCAGCCGCATCAAGATCCTGGGCCGGATGGACGTGGCCGAGAAGCGCCGGCCGCAGGATGGCCGAATCAAGACCCGCACGCCGGCCGGCCGGGAGATCGAATTGCGGCTGTCCACCATGCCCACCGCCTTTGGCGAAAAGTGCGTGCTGCGCATTTTCGACCCGGACACGGTGACTAGGAATTTCGGCCAATTGGGCTTCGCGCCGGCCGAGGAGGCCGCTTGGCGGACGATGATCAACCGGCCGCATGGCATCGTGCTGGTGACCGGTCCGACCGGTTCGGGCAAGACCACCACGCTGTACACTACCCTCAAGCAATTGGCGGTTCCCGAAGTCAATGTGTGCACGGTCGAGGATCCGATCGAAATGGTGGTGCCGGAACTGAACCAGATGCAGGTCCAGCCAGCGATTGATCTGACCTTTGCTCAAGGTATCCGCACCCTGCTGCGGCAGGATCCCGATATCATCATGGTCGGCGAAATTCGCGACCTGGAGGCCGCCCAGATGGCGGTGCAGGCGGCGCTGACCGGCCATCTGGTGCTCTCGACCCTGCACACCAACGACGCCGCCTCGGCGGTGACCCGACTGCTCGATCTCGGCGTGCCCCACTATCTCATCCAGAACGTACTCATCGGGGTGATGGCGCAGCGGCTGGTGCGGACTCTGTGTCCACATTGCAAAGGCGAGGGACAACTGGAAGCGACTTTATGGGAGGCGTTGGTTCGGCCATGGCCTTTGCCGAAACCGGCGACCATCCGGGCGCCGCGCGGTTGCCCGGAATGCCGCAACACCGGCTATCTGGGTCGCGTGGGTTTATATGAGCTGTTGACCGTGACGCCAGAACTGCGCCGGTTGCTGCGGCCGGAGATGGACGCGGCCGAACTTCGCCGCCGCGCGAGCGAAAAGGGCATGCGCCCGCTGCGGGTCAGCGCCGCCTTGCAGATCGCTGCGGGGTTGACCACGTTCGAGGAAGTTGTTCAGGTGTTGCCACCGTTGGAGGAGGAATAACGCCCCCCAATGGCTTTCCTGATACATCGCATTATTTTTGACTATTTTGTTGTGGATAGTACACAATAGCTGTGTGTGAATCCCGCATTTCGGCTTTTTAAACCCACGAAAAAAATGACTTAGGAGCCTAACGATGTCCTTGAAAATTGCGAAAGGTGCCTTGGCGGCGGCGCTGGCCGGCGGTCTGCTGGTGGGAGTTGCTCAAGCTTACGAGGCGGGTAACTGGTTGTTCCGGATCGGCGCCTATGGGGTGTTCCCGGAATCCGACAACCTGACCAATGTGCCGGGTACCGCCGGTGGAACTCTCGATGTCGATGATGGCTACAGCCTGGGTTTCAACTTCACTTACATGGTGAATCCAAACATTGGTATCGAGCTACTCCTTGCCTTGCCCTTCAACCACGACATCAAGCTCACTGGCAGCCCATTACCGATCAACGGTACGGTTGCCGATACCGATCAACTACCCCCGACGCTGAGCGTGCAGTATCACTTCACGCCGGAAAGCAGCATCCGCCCCTATGTGGGGATCGGCCTAAACTACACCACGTTCTTCAATGAAAGTACCAAGGGCGCTCTGGAGGGTACCAGCCTCAAGCTGGATGATTCCTGGGGCCTGGCCGGGCAACTCGGCATCGATATCGACGTGGCGCCCAACTGGTTCTTGAACGCGGACCTGCGCTACATCGGCATAAGCTCCGATGCCAAGTTGAACGGCGTTGGCATTGGCACCGTGGACATCAACCCATGGGTACTCGGTCTCACCATCGGCACCCGTTTCTAAGACGCTCGCTGCGGGCGCGGGGCCGCCGTTCTTCCGGCTCCGCTGCCTGCCCGTCAACCCGGCAAGCGTGTTTTTTCTCAAGCCCGCTCGGGATAGCCCAGCGCTTTCAGCGCCGCGCTCAGTTCCGCTCGGTTATCCCCCTCGGTTTCCACCGTCACCCGGCCGGTAGGCACGTCCACCGCCACGTCCGTGACCCGTGGTTCCAGGCGCAAGCCAGATTGAATCGTGCTGGCGCAGCCGCCACATTTTACGTTCTGAACCGTGAATTCGAATTTCATCCATTGCTCCGCTGGTGGTTACGTAACGATCAGAGTATAAGCCGTTCGCTTAGCCAGGATAAGCTGCTGGCTAAGGTGTTGTTTTGCCCTTAAATGGCGCATCTGCCCCCATCGTTGCCCTCTATTAGGGCAGTCAGGGCTGTCCCCGCATGCCTGGGCACGCGCAGTTGAGGGTCATTGCTGGAAAAATCCCGTGGCACGGTTCATGCTAAATCGCGGCGGGCATGGAACGCGGAAATCCCATCACCGATATTTCCGATCACAACCGACTCTTTATCAAACCCGAGGAATTAATGACAATGAATGCTGCCGATGTGATGAAGCTGATCGAGGAAAAGGGCATTAAGTTCGTGGATTATCGCTTCACGGACACCCGCGGCAAGGAACAACACGTCACCGTACCCGTCAGCGCCGTGGACGAGGATGTGTTCGAAGATGGTAAGATGTTCGACGGTTCATCCATCGCTGGCTGGAAGGGCATTCAGGAATCCGACATGATCCTGATGCCCGATCCCGTCACTGCGGCGGTGGATCCCTTCTTCGAAGAACCGACTCTGGTGTTGACCTGCGACGTCATCGAACCCAACACCATGCAGGGCTACGAGCGCGATCCCCGGTCGCTGGCCCGCCGCGCCGAGGCGTACTTGAAGTCCACCGGCATCGGCGACACCGCCTATTTCGGGCCGGAAAACGAATTCTTTATTTTCGACGACGTGCGCTGGGGCGCCGACATCAGCGGCTGCTTCTATAAGGTGGATTCCTCCGAGGCCGGCTGGAATTCCGAGCGCGCCTACGAAGGCGGTAACTTCGGCCACCGGCCCGGCGTCAAGGGTGGCTACTTCCCGGTGCCGCCAGTGGATTCGATGCAGGACATTCGCTCCACCATGTGTCTGAACCTGGAAGCAATGGGACTGGTGCCCGAAGTGCATCACCACGAAGTCGCCACCGCTGGCCAGGCCGAGATCGGCGTTCAGTTCAATACCTTGGTGCGCAAGGCCGACGAAGTGCAGCGGCTGAAGTACGTGGTGCAGAACGTAGCCGCCAGCTACGGCAAGACCGCCACCTTCATGCCTAAGCCCCTGGTCGGCGACAATGGCAGCGGCATGCACGTCCACCAGTCGCTGGCGAAGGCCGGCGTCAACCTGTTCTCCGGCGATCTATACGCCGGCCTGTCCGAAGTGGCTTTGTACTACATCGGCGGCATCATCAAGCACGCCAAGGCATTGAATGCTTTTTGCAATCCCTCCACCAACTCCTACAAGCGGCTGGTGCCGGGCTTTGAAGCGCCGATTAACCTGGCGTACTCGGCGCGCAACCGTTCCGCCTCTATCCGCATCCCTTACGTCAGCAATCCCAAAGGTCGCCGCATCGAGGTGCGTTTCCCGGATTCGACCGCCAATCCGTATCTGGCGTTCGCCGCGATGATGATGGCCGGTCTGGATGGCATCCAGAACAAGATTCACCCCGGCGACGCGGTGGACAAGGATATTTACGAATTGCCGCCCGAGGAAGAGAAGCTGATCCCGCAGGTGTGCTTCTCGCTGGAACAGGCGCTTAACGAACTGGATGCGAATCGCGAGTTCCTGGCCCGGGGTGGCGTGTTCACCAACGACTTGATCGATGCCTATATCGCGCTCAAGATCCAGGAAGTCACCCGGATGCGGATGACCACTCATCCGGTCGAGTTCGATATGTACTACAGCCTATAAGGGTTGTAGCGCGGCATCGGATCGCGCGCCGCCTGGGTTGGGTTGTAACAACGCCCCCGGTTGGGGGCGTTTTTTATTAGGGGCGAACTTTGCACTATTATAGTGCATGATCACGGGGATGTTGACTCCTCTCGTCCGCGCATGGCGCGGCGCCCTGCGCTGAATGGGTGCGCGGGCCGTGCTATCGAGCGTCATGATCTTGATTCGCTGGATTGGTTTGGATTTTGCTGCATCACCGGCAACAAGCGGAACACGAGGCGACCGTGCTGAGAAATTACCAACGCCGGGTGGTGGAAAGCCTGAGCGTCGCCGTGCTGGTACTGGATCGGCGCTTGCGGTTGCTGTTCATGAATCCAGCGGCGGAGACCCTGTTCGAACTGAGTTACCGCAAGGCGTACAAGTTGGCGCTGCCGGAACTGATCTTCGGCGCCGAAGCGTTCATCGCCGGACTGCGGCACTGTCTGGAAAGCGGTCATCCCCATATCGAGCGGGAACTGCAACTGACCTTTCCCCTGGAGCGGATTGTGACCGTGGATTGCACCGCCGCGCCCTTGCTGGAGCGCGATCCGCCCACGGAGTTGTTGCTGGAACTGCGCCAGGTGGATTGGCGGCTTCGGATCAGCCGGGAGGAGCACATCCTGGCCCAGCACCATACCACGCGGGCGCTGGTGCGTAATTTGGCCCACGAAATCAAGAATCCGCTG
This sequence comes from uncultured Gammaproteobacteria bacterium, assembly GCA_963696515.1. Taxonomy (GTDB): domain Bacteria; phylum Pseudomonadota; class Gammaproteobacteria; order Competibacterales; family Competibacteraceae; genus Contendibacter. Next base: position 48,780 of record CAVOKM010000017.1, on the reverse strand, counting down.
GGTGGTCTGCGTGGCGCGGCCCAATTGCTGGAGAGGGAACTGCCGGACCCGGCGCTGCGCGAATACACCGGCATCATCATCGGCGAGGCCGACCGGTTGCGCAATCTGGTGGACCGGATGCTGGGACCGAACCAACCGTCCGCCTGCGATGAGGTGAGCATCCATGAAGTTCTGGAACGAGTCTGTGGGCTGGTGGAAGCCGAGGCCAGCTCCGGCGTCCGAATCGAGCGCGACTACGATCCCAGCATTCCGCCGGTGTGGGGCGATGCCGACCGGCTGATCCAGGCTGTGCTCAACGTGGTGCGCAACGCCGTCCAGGCGCTCGGTGACCAGGGTGTCATTACCCTGCGCACCCGAGTGCAGCGCCAGTACACCATCGGCGCCAAGCGCCACAAGCTGGTGGCGCGGCTGGACATCGTCGATGACGGTCCCGGTATTCCGCCCGCCCAGCAGGAGCAGATTTTCTATCCGATGATCAGCGGTCGGCCCGATGGCACCGGGCTGGGCCTGTCCATCGCCCAGAGCATCATCGCCCAGCATGGCGGCCTGATCGAGTGCGCCAGCCGGCCCGGCGAGACCGTATTCACACTGTTGCTGCCCTTGGGAAAGACCGAATGAGCCGGAAAGAACACATTTGGGTGATCGACGACGACCACGCCATCCGCTGGGTGCTGGAAAAGGCCTTGCAACGCGAGGGCATGATGGTGACGACGTTCGAGAGCGCGGTGGGGGTGTTGGACGCGCTCAAGCAGGGGCCACCGGCCGCGATCATGGCCGACATCCGGATGCCGGGCATGAACGGCCTGGAATTGCTGGCTTGTTTGCGCGAGCGGTGGCCTGAGTTGCCGGTCATCATCATGACTGCCCATTCCGATCTCGACAGCGCGGTTTCCGCCTATCAGGGCGGTGCATTCGAATACCTGCCCAAACCCTTCGACGTGGACGAGGCCGTGGCCTTGGTCCGCCGCGCCTGTCTGACCCACCGCCAGCGCACCGAGCCGGCGGATCCGGTCGAGCCGTTGCCGGAAATCATCGGCGAGGCGCCGGCGATGCAGGAGGTGTTCCGCGCCATCGGCCGGCTGTCGCGCTCCAACATCACGGTGCTGATCACCGGCGAATCGGGTACCGGCAAGGAACTGGTGGCTCGCGCCCTGCACCGGCATAGCCCGCGCGCGGATAAGCCGTTCATCGCTATCAACACCGCCGCCATTCCACGCGACTTGCTGGAATCGGAGCTATTCGGTCACGAACGCGGCGCCTTCACCGGCGCGCAGGCTACCCGTCAGGGGCGGTTCGAACAGGCCAACAGCGGCACCCTGTTCCTTGACGAGATCGGCGACATGCCGGCGGAATTGCAGACCCGGCTGTTGCGGGTGCTGGCCGAGGGCGAGTTTTATCGGGTGGGCGGACACACGCCGACCCGAGTAGACGTGCGGGTGATCGCCGCCACCCATCAGAATCTGGAGCAGCGGGTCCGCGATGGGCTGTTTCGCGAGGATCTCTATCACCGCCTGAACGTCATCCGCATTCAACTGCCGTCGCTCAACAAACGCCGCGAAGACATCTCGTTGCTGACCCGGTATTTCCTGGGCCAGGCCGCGCGGGAACTGGGGGTCGAACCGAAAATCCTGCGCCCGGAAACCGAGAGCTATCTCAGCGGTCTCGACTGGCCCGGCAACGTCCGCCAGTTGGAAAACCTGTGCCGCTGGCTGACGGTGATGGCCTCGGGCCGGGAAATTCATCTGGAGGATTTACCGGGCGAATTGCGGGAGCGGAGTCCGGCCACGGCCGGCAACGGCCATGACTGGGAAACGGCGCTGCGGCTGTGGGCGGGCCAGAGCCTGGCGCGCGGCGAGCAGAACCTGCTGGAAACGGCCTTGCCCAGCTTCGAGCGGGTCCTGATCCGGGTGGCGCTGGAGCAGACCGGCGGCCACCGTCAGGACGCTGCCCGGCTGCTGGGCTGGGGGCGCAACACCTTGACTCGCAAGATCAAGGAATTGGGGATGGAGTAGGGGATTGAGCGCGGCGGACCATGTTCGATGTCGTTCTGTATGAGCCAGAAATTCCACCCAATACTGGCAACATCATCAGGCTGTGCGCCAACGCCGGCGCCCGGCTGCACCTGATCCGGCCGCTCGGTTTCCAGTTCGACGACCGCCAGTTGCGCCGGGCTGGGTTGGATTATCACGAGTGGGCCACGGTGTGGCTGCATCGCGATCTGACTGCCTTTCTCGCCGAGGTGAAATCGCCGCGGCTGTTCGCCTTCACCACCAAGGGCGCTCGTTCCTACCACACGGTGACCTACCAGCCCGATGACGCGCTGCTGTTCGGCCCGGAAACGCGCGGTCTGCCGGCGCGGGTGCTGGCCGACATTCCCCTGGAACAGCGGTTGCGGATCCCGATGTTCACCACCGGCCGCAGCCTCAACCTGGCCAACGCGGTCGCGATTGCCCTGTACGAGGCGTGGCGACAGTGCGGATTTCGAGGGGTATCCTGAGCGGGTAGTGCTACAGAGGTGGATATCGATCCAGTCAACCGCATCAACACGGGCCTGCCGTCGGTGGCGATGACCGTGACCTCGACCCGTGGGCTGTTGAGCAACCATTGCAGGCTGGGCACTTCCGCCGCGACCCAATCGTCTTCCGCGAAGCGGACCGCGCAGTCGATCCGCATCCCTTCGGGAAAAATCACCAAATCGACCAGGAAGCGCTCCTGTTTAACGGCCCTGAAGGGATGGGTCGCGACGATCTCAAAACTGGGATCCACCTTGCGCAGCAAGCCCAGCAGACCGATGCCGTCCAGTTTTTCGGCGGTCAGGGCGAGCGGCTTTCTGGGATCGTAAAACAAATCCACATCGCCCGACGCCAGCAGATCCATCGAACACTGCACGGCGGCCATGGCCTCGTAAGCGTAGAGAGCGTGAGTGCCGATCACGGTGAAGTGGTGCTCGGCCCGGGCAAGGTCGAGCGCGTGCAATATCCTGCCAATGAGGGCGGGCAGGCGTCCCAGCCGCACGGCCTTGTTCAGTCTCGCCTGTTGCTTCAGGGCCGCCGAGAGGGCCGCAAAGCGTTCGTCCGCACGCTGCTTGTTGGCAGTGAACGCGAAATGGATACGTTCGGTCTCGGTCGAACGCGGGCCGAGCGACTTGCCGTTGCCCCTGGCGTCGCGCAGCCGGACCAGATAGTCCCTGCCCCCGGCCCGTACCCATTTCATGCCATATTGATGCAACTGTTTTTGCCAGTAGGCCGCTCGCCAAGCCGCCAGAATCTGCTCGGATTCGATCAGGAAGAGACGTTGTTGGTCGGTGAGTTCACGCATGTTTTTCCTGTGAATTGTTTTTTTGAAATCTACAGGAAAAAATTGTGGAGAAAAGACGTTAGGCGATGTACGAGGCGCGGAGGCATTGCGGCTTTCGGGGCGCGCTTTAGGCTGCTCTGTTTGTGAAAGTTGAGTTGGCGCCATCCTCGGTGGCGGGTTATTGGGCTATCTTTAGATGTATCCGCGGATTTGGCTCTCTCATGACCCCGCCTCCAAATTCCGAACCAGGCAATTCAGGAACCGACCGCGATGGCCAAGATTTACCTTTCCGCGACTTACAACGATCTCAAAGCCTATCGGGACGCCGCTTACCGCATCCTGCGGATGCTGCGCCACGACGTGATCAGTATGGAAGACTACGTCGCCACGGACGCCTATCCGTTGCACAAATGCCTGGCGGATGTTGCAGCGTCCGACGTCTACGTGGGCCTGGTGGGCTGGCGTTACGGCTACATTCCCGAGCAGGACAACCCGGCGCGTAAATCCATCACCGAACTCGAATACCGACAGGCGGGGCAGTCGGGCTTGCCGAGGCTTCTGTTTCTGGCTGACAAGAACGCCCCCTGGCCGGACGAGTTCAAGGACGCCAACACCGGCGACGGGGAGAACGGACAACGCATCGCCGCTTTCCGCGCCGAACTGGAGAATGCCAAGCTTGTGAGCTACTTCCGAACGCCGGATCACTTGGCGGGTCTGGTGAGCGTGGCGGTGCAACGGTGCCTGGAGGAGAAGCCGGTGGCGCCGCCGAAAGCGCGCAGCAGGATTCAACAGGTCAAATGCCGGGCATTGGAACAGCGGTTGAATGCTTTGCTGGAGGACTACCAAGCCGCCACGGAAAATCTTGCTTACGAAGTGAGCGCGGTTGATCGAACCCGGCTCAAACGGCAAATCGAAAGCCTGGAACGCGAGATGAAACAGGTGGAAAACGAACTCGCAGCCCTCGGCGGATAACGAGGAGATCGGGGATGGGCCATAATGAATCAAGGAAATAGGCGCGAAAGTCTCGAAAAACGTCTTGAGGCGCTGACAGAGGAATACTCGGCTTTGAGCGCCGCGATTGCGAACGAAACCAATCCAGTCACCAAAACCAAGCAGAAACGTTGTTTGGAGGCGGTAGGGTCGGAGATGGATGAGATTGAGTGCAAATTGGAAGGATTGGATTCCCGTCGCAGACTCCTCGAACTGCAATCCAAGCTGCCCGAGATCGACTTCGAACTGTTGGCGGAAACCGTTCAGAAGATATTGAAGGACTATGGTGAAGGGGGATGCGCCTCCCTGCTCTTGTTTCAGAAAAGCGCGCGGATGGGTGGCGAATGGTGCGCGGCGAGAATTCAAGAACTGCTGCGGCGCGAGACCCATCCTGGCCTATTTCATCATATTCCGGTCGAATTTCAGCCTACGGAGCGGGTAGAGGCTATGGCGTTGTTACGACGCCTCGGGCAACACCTGGGCATCGATGATCCCGCCGGCAGAGAGCTACGGAGTTTCTCCGAGCACGTCGTTCAAACACTTTGCGGCTCCTTGCAAAACGGCAGCATTGTCTTGATCGAGTGTCGCAAGTGCGATTATTTTTTGAATGAAACCGATATATTCCGCTGGATTGTAGAGGATTTTTGGGCCGATATGGTCCGGACTCTTGCGGCGGTGGCCAACGATTATGCCGAAGTCAAGATCATCGTGCTGCTCTTCGTCGATGGGATGCTCCCGGCGAATTGTCTGAGGATCGACCAACGTTGCACCATCGATTGCTACCAGAAACAGAAGCTGCTCGAAATCCCCCTGGAAACGTGGACTCGGCAAGACATTAGACGCTGGATAGCACGGTATTCCGGGTTGCCGCTGGCCCGCGCTCCGCTTGAGCGCATGGCCGACAAAGTCTATGGAGCGACGGATGGACTTCCTACGTTGGTCGTCCACGAACTGCTGAAAGAATGCTGCCCGATAACTGCCCGGTAAATCGAGAAATACCCGCCATGACCGAACCTTCCCCCTTTATCCTTCCGGCGGACCAGCGTCCGCCGGACCAGCGTCCGCCCCAGGGACGCCACCCGGAAGCTCCCCAAACCCCCGAACCCTACGTCGCCACGGAGGAACTGGTGACAGCGGTCAATCTCGCCATCTACCTGCGCCGGCCCCTGCTGTTGGAGGGCGACGCCGGGTGCGGCAAGAGCCGGCTGGCGCGGCACGTCGCCTACCAACTCGGGCTACCGCTGTACGAATGGTTCGTGCGCTCCACCAGCCGCGCCCAGGACGGGCTATATACCTACGACTCGATCCTGCGCCTGCACGACGTCCATCTGCGGCAGTTCGAGGCGCGTCCGGCCGCGCGCGCCGAAGCGCGGCCCGCCAAAACCGCCAAGGGGCGCGATCCCGAGCAACCGATGGACTACGTCACTTTCGGCGCGCTGGGCAAGGCGTTCCGGCTGCGGGAGTGCCCGGCGGTGGTGCTGATCGACGAGATCGACAAGGCCGACATCGATTTCCCCAACGACCTGCTCACGGTCCTGGACAAGCCCTGGAAGTTCGACATCCGCGAGGCCGACGAACCGGATGTGGAGGCGAGCAATCCGCCCATCGTGATCGTCACCAGCAACAAGGAGAAGGGCAACCTGCCCGCCCCGTTTCTGCGGCGCTGCATCTACTTCTACATCGAATTTCCCGCCGACATAAACCGCCTGAAGGCCATCGTCGACGCGCATTACGCCTTGCGGAAAGAGACGGAGCCGCCCGCCGTCGCCCTGGTCGATGCCGCCAGCGAGCGATTCCTGAAGGTGCGCGGGAAAGGGGATCTCTACAAAAAGCCCAGCACCAGCGAATTCTTGGACTGGCTGGAGGCCCTGCGCGGTTTCCGGGACCTGGCCGGCGTGGTGGAAAGCCTGCAACGGGACGACGCGAAGCTGCCTTATCCCGAGCTGCTGTTCAAAATCCGCGACGACTGGTGGCGCCACGCGGCCGAGGCATGAACGAGCGCGATCCCAAAACCCTGCTGCTGGCGGTTTTCGACCGGCTGCGCCGCCACGGTTTCTCGTTGGGCGTCGGCGAACTGCTGGCGGCTTACCGGGCCGTGGACGGCGGCTGGGGGCGGGCCGGGCCAGAGGCGCTGCGCCCGGTGGCCCGGCTGCTGTGGTGCCATTCGCCGGAGGAAGTCGCGGAGTTCGAGGAGATCTACGACGCCGCCCTCGCCGCAGTCGCGCCTCCGGCCAGCGCGCGGCCTCGGGAAGAACCGAAACGCGAGCCGCCCCCGCACCCGCCGGAACCGCCTCCCGCCGAACCGCCGCCGGTCGGCCCGCCCGCCGAGCCGCCGCCCCCTTCGACCGAACTGGCCCCGCTGCCCGTGCGGACTTCCAGCCGCCCGCCGCCCGCCGAGACGGGGCCGGAGTTGCGAGCCTACTGGCCCCTGTCGCGCCGGTCGATGGTCTACGCCTGGCGCTATCTGCGGCGGCCGGTCAAGGACGGTCCCCGGGACGTGCTCGATATCGCCGCCACCGTCGAGCAAACGGCCCGACAGGGGTTTTTCCTGTACCCGGTCTACGACCGCCGCCAGCGGAATTACGCCCACTTGGTCCTGCTGATCGATCAGGGCGGCTCCATGGTTCCATTTCACCGGTTCACCCGCGACTTGGTGGAGACGGCGCGCGACGAGCAAGAGAGTCAAATCCGGCAGGTGGAGTTAGCCTACTTTCAAAACGTGCCGCCGCCGCACGTCTTTCGGGACCCGCATCTGACGGAGCCGTTGCCGCTGGAACAGGTGCTGGCCGGTTTCACCGCCGACACCAGCGTGCTGCTGGTGAGCGACGCGGGCGCGGCGCGCGGTTACCGCCGCAATGAACGCATCCGAGCGACCGCCGAATTCCTGGTCAGACTCAAGCGACTGACCACGCTGGTTGCGTGGCTGAATCCGATGCCCCAGTCCCGCTGGGCGAGCACCTCGGCGCAGTTCATCGCCCGCTTGGCGCCCATGTTCCAGATGGACCAGGATGGCTTCAGCAACGCGATGGACGCGCTGCGGGGCCAGTTGCCCCATTCGCGCCGTTGAGCGTGCCGGCCAGGACTTTCCCACCATGAGCGCCGGCCAGACCGAGATCGCCGCACAGAAAGTTGCCCGGTTCGTTGGGCGCTTCGGCGAGTCCTATCGGTGGCTGGCCTACTATGCGGCGCTGCCGCTGATCCTGACGCCGGAACTGCTCAATTATCTGCGCAACCGTTTTCTGCGCGACAAAGTGCCTTGGGTCGCCGAGGTGGACTTACTGCTGTCGGAATTGTGCCGGCCGGTCGGCTACGAGCAATTCGCCATGGCGCCGGAGGTCCGCGCCTACCTGATTGGGGAAATGCGCGAGCAACTCGGCGAAGCGCCGATGCGGGAAGTCGCGCGGCTGCTCATCCGTTACGTCCACCAACTGAGCCGCGCCAATGCGCCCTTCAGCCGGGACGAGCTGGAGGCGGAGCAATGGTCCGCGATGGTCTACCTGAAGAGCGGCGGGGCGAGGCGGCCCGGCAAATTGCCGAGTCTTTCCGCGAGCAGCTCGCCCCGGACGCGAGCCGCGCGCCAGGTTTGGCGCCGCCGATCTCCGAGGCGGCACTCGCCCGCCTGGTGCGCATCACCGAAGAACTGGCGTCCCAACTGAAGGACTACCCGGAGTTGCTGCGCTATGCGGCAGATGTCGGCCAGCTACTGACCAGCTCGACCGGCACGGCGGAGTTGGCGGACGCCCGGCGGGCGGGCGGGGCGGCGACGGTCCGGGTCTTGGATGTGGCGCTGCCGGACGTGGCCTCGCGGGTCAAACCGCCGCCCGTCGCGCCGGAACCCGTGAAGCCGAAAGTGGAGGAACTCGGCGCAGTGGAGGGTGATAGAGGAGTAGGGGACAAGCCCACCCCCTTCCGCGACCGTTTCCTCGACGGCAAGACCGAAGGCCCCGCCATGGTCTGGCTGCCGGGCGGCACGTTCACGATGGGGGACGACAAGAGCCAGGAAAGCAACGAGAAAGCCCGCCCACCCCGTCACCCTCAGCCATTTCGGTATTGGCCAGTATCCCGTCACCTTCGAGGAATACGATGCTTTTTGCGAAGCCTCGCGCCGGGAAAAGCCAAGTGACGAGGGCTGGGGCCGGGGCCGCCATCCGGTCATCAATGTGTCTTGGGCGGATGCCCATACCTACTGCCAGTGGCTGACCCAGCAGACCGGTCAGGATTATCGGCTGCTGACGGAAGCACAGTGGGAATACGCCTGCCGGGCGGGGAGTGGTGCCGCTTACTGCTTTGGTGACGACGAGAAGCAACTGCGCGACTATGCCTGGTACGACGAGTTCTGGCAAGAAGGTTCTACGCATCCGGTCGGCGAGAAGAAAGCCAATGCTTGGAGCCTGCACGACCTGCACGGCAACGTCTGGGAGTGGGTGTGGGATTGGTACGGGCCTTACTCGAAAGATCACCAGTACGATCCAAGTGGCCCCGAGACGGGCGCCCACCGGGTCATCCGCGGCGGCTCGTGGGGCTACGTCGCCGGATCACAGTCGGTCGGCGTATCGCCGCCCCTACGGGCCCGGCAGCCGCATCAGCAGCCTGGGCTTCCGCCTGGCGAGGCTTGGCCCTTTGTCCTCCTACCCTTTTTCCCTTCCGCCGGAACCGGAACTGGAGCCGCCACTGGAATGGCCTACCGTGCCGGTGCCGGGCCTGCGGGACCCGCTCGCGGACGGGTCCCTAGGGCCGGCCATGATCTGGCTGCCGGGCGGCACGTTCCGCATGGGACAGGATGACAGTCCCTACCGGAATGAAAAGCCGGCCCACGAGGTCGAAGTGAGCGGTTTTTCCATCGGCCAGTACCCCGTGACCTTCGAGGACTACGACCGGTTCTGCGAGGCCACTCGCAGGAGGAAGCCGAGATGACTGGGAGTGGGGCCGAGGCATTCGTCCGGTGATCGACGTCTCCTGGGAAGACGCCACGGCGTACTGCAAGTGGCTCTCGGAGCAGACTGGAACACGCTACAGGCTGCCCACGGAAGCGGAATGGGAATATGCCTGTCGGGCTTCGAGCGAAGCGGAGTATTGCTTTGGAAACGACGAGCGACAACTCGGAGAGTATGCCTGGTACTCGAAGAACGCTGGAGGAAAAACGCATCCGGTGGGAGAGAAGCGAGCGAATGCCTGGGGACTCCACGACATGCACGGCAATGTCCTGGAGTGGGTCCAGGGCTGGTACGCGAACGACTATTACCGGCCGAGTCGAGAGAATCCCACCGGCCCCGAGTCGGGCTCCAACCGGGTCTTCCGCGGCGGCTCCTGGCTCGACGGCGCCGTGCTCTGCCGGTCGGCGTACCGCCTCAGGAACGACCCCCGCCACCGCGACTACGACCTGGGTTTCCGCCTGGCGAGGACTGGCCCTTGGCCCTCTGACACTCTTACCCTGGCGCGGCAACGAGCGGCGGAGAGGCCCGTTCGGGCAGAGAGCGAAGTCGAACAAAAGCCCGCCTATAAAGCCTACGAAGGTTTTCGAGACCGCCTGAAAGACAGTTCCGAAGCGCCGGAGATGGTGTATCTGCCCGGTGGAACCTTCCAGATTGGTGATGTTCAAGGGAAAGGCTTCAAGAATGAAAGGCCGATGCATGAGGTAACCCTGGACACCTTCGCCATCGGGCGGTATCCGGTGCGGTGAGTGAATTCCGGCTCTTTGTGGACACGACCGGTTATCGAACGGAGGCGGAACGACAAGGCAGTGCTTGGGTGTACGGTGGCAAGGAATGGAGTCAAAAGGCCGACGCCGACTGGCGTAACCCCTATTTCCCACAAGCGGACGCTCACCCGGTGGTGTGCATCAGCTGGAACGACGCCGTAGCGTATTGCGAGTGGCTTTCCGAGCAGACCGGAGAGCGCTACTCGCTGCCAACCGAGGCGGAGTGGGAGTATGCCTGTCGGGCTTCGAGGGAGCGGCGTATTGCTTCGGAGACGACGAGCTGCAACTCGGAGATTATGCTTGGTACTCGAAGAATGCTGGAGGGAAAACGCATCCGGTCGGACAGAAGCGAGCGAATGCTTGGGGCCTCCACGACGTGCATGGCAACGTCTGGGAGTGGGTGCGAGACTGGTATGGGCCGTACTCGAAGGAGCCTCAGCGAAATCCGAGCGGCCCCGAGAGGGGCTCCAGCAGGGTCATCCGCGGCGGCTCCTGGGGCGACGGCGCCGGGGGCTGCCGGTCGGCGGTCCGCAGCGGGAGCGACCCCGGCGACCGCGATCGGCGGCCTGGGCTTCCGCCTGGCGAGGCGCGTATAGCTTGGCCCTTTTACGCTTTTACCCTGGCCGCGCGCAGATTTCCATCGAGTTGCCTTCCCGTTGCCGGTGGCTATGCTTGGCGGTATTTTCGCGCGCTGCCAAGCGCGTTCACCATCGATGGAGAACGTCATGGCGTACCAGTTGATCAGCTTCGTGCTTTGCCCCTACGTGCAGCGCTCGGTGATCGCCCTGAAGGAGAAGCAGGTTCCGTTCGAGATCACCTATATCGACCTGCAAAATCCCCCGGAATGGTTCCCGGCGATTTCGCCGATGGGCAAGGTGCCAGTGCTGCGGGTGGACGAGAACCGGGTGCTGTTCGAGTCGGCGGTGATCAACGAATACCTGGACGAGACCAACCCGCCGCCGCTACATCCCCAGGACCCGTGGCGGCGCGCCCACAACCGGGCCTGGATCGAGTTTGGCTCCAATCTGATCGGCCGACAGTACCAGATGCTGATGGCGCCGGATGAGGGCGGCTTTATCCAGGAACGGGATGGGTTGCTGGCCGATTTGCGCTATGTCGAGCAGCAGTTGGGCGAGGGGCCGTTCTTCAACGGCGCGGCGTTCTCGCTGGCCGATACCGCCTACGCCCCCCTGTTCATGCACATGGACCTCATCGAACGGCGCCATCCTCTGGGCTTGTTGGCCCAGACGCCCAAGGTCGGGGCTTGGCGCGACGCACTGCTGGCCCGTCCGACGGTGCGGGAATCGGTGGTGGCCGATTTCGAGGCGCTGTTCCGCCAGCGCTTCGCGCTAATGGGTGGCTGGTTGGGGCAACGGCTGGGGTTGAATTGCCAGTCAGAAAGCAGGACGGCGATATGAGCACTGAAATCGAACACAAATTTCTGATCCGCGACGACCGCTGGCGTACGCTGGTCGAGCGCTCGGTGCGGATGTGGCAGGGCTACCTGACCAGCGACGCCCGCTGCTCGGTGCGGGTGCGGGTCGCTGGCGGCCAGGGCTTCCTGAACATCAAAAGCGGGACGCTCGGGATCCAGCGCAGCGAATACGAATATCCCATCCCCCTGGCCGAGGCCGAGGAAATCCTCGACGCCCTGTGCGAGAAGCCGCTGCTGGAAAAGACCCGTCACTTCGTCCATTTTGGCGATCATCTATGGGAAATCGACGAATTCGCCGGCGCCAACGCCGGACTGATCGTGGCGGAACTGGAGCTGGACCGCCCGGACGAACCGTTCGCTCGACCGGACTGGCTGGGCGAGGACGTTTCGCAGGACATCCGTTACTACAATTCGCAACTGGCTCGGCATCCCTACAACACCTGGCCATGCGCGAGCGGCTGATTTGCGTCAGCATTCCCGGCCAGCGGCTGGAACTGCTGGAACGAAGCGTGGTGGTGGCGAGCTACCCGGTGTCCACCGCCCGCAACGGCACCGGCGAGCGGCGCGACAGCGGATGCACCCCGCGCGGCTGGCACCGGGTCCGCCTCAAGATCGGCGCTGGCCTGCCGCTCAACACGGTCTTCATCGGCCGGCGGCCGACCGGCGAAATTTATGGTCCGGAACTGACGGCCTGTCAGCCGGAACGGGATTGGATTCTGACCCGGATTCTATGGCTGACTGGTCTGGAAACAGGTTTTAACCGGGGCGGCGACCACGACACTCTGCGCCGGTACATCTACATTCACGGTTGCCCGGATGAAGCCCCGATGAGCGTGCCGCTCTCGCACGGCTGCATCCGCATGCGCAATCGGGATGTCTTGGAATTGTTCGACCAGGTGGAAGCAGGCGACCGAGTGTTCATCGTCGGCTGAGGTCGCCGCCGGTCGCGTTTACGATTCCCCGCCCAACTTGGGCCGGAGGCTGTCGAGAACGCTCTTGAACGCTTCCTGGTTGTTGGGGTTGAGTTCGCTGAGCGCGCAGTGGGCTTCGTAGACGATCCGGGTCAGCGAGTCCTTGTTACAGGGATCTGGAATCGCCAGTTGCCGCAACGCTGTCGAGATGGTCTCCCCGGTGTCGCGAATATTAAAAATGTCATAGAACCCCAGGTTATCTAGAATCTGGTTGATGTCGGGGTTGGTGGACAGCAGGGTGGTTTTGTGGGCGAAGTGCTGGTGGCTGAAATTGGCGATCTTGGCTAAAAGGCCCAGGCTGGTGCTGTCGATGGAGTGGGCGTCGGTGAGATCGACGACGATGTCGTCGTAATCGACCTGGGCGAACAACCCATCCAGAAAATCCCCCAGCGCGCAGCCCATGGTATAGCGCACGTCCCCGACCAGCTTGAGGACGTAGGTATTGCCCTGCTTGACGTAATAAACGGCGCCCGGCCCCATTCACTCCGTCCTCTTGAGCAGCAACAAAGTGACGTCGTCCGGCAAAGGACCCGCGCGATCCAGCCCCAGCGTCTGAATCAGAGTTTCGATGTCGAGGTCGGTATCGCGAATCCGTTCCAGCAGAAAGGCTTGCTTGTCGCGCAGAGTGGGCTGCCGCAGGGTCTCGAGAATGCCATCCGAAATCAGCGCCAGGATAAACCGTCGGGGCAAATCCATGAATTCGGTCTGATAACTGGCAAAGTCGAACAGTCCAATCGGCAGGCTTTTTCGGCCAACATAGCGGGGCTGTTCGCCGTCGAACAGGATCGGGAACGGGAACTGACCGCCGCTGCTGTAACGTAAGTGATTGTTCGGCCAGTCGATCACGCCGTAGAACATGGTCAGGTATTTATCCATGTGGCAACTGAAGATTTCCCGGTTCAGGCGGCTCAGGGTCTCGGCCGGATTCAAAATGCCCTTGTCGCGGTTTTGCCGGCGCAGTTCGCGGTAACGGCCCATGTAGCTTTTCAGCATGACCGTTACGAAGGCCGACGAGACGCCATGGCCGGACACGTCGGCGATGTAGAATCCAAGATGATCGCCGTCGATGGCGAAATAGTCCACGAAATCGCCACTCAGGTACTGGGAAGTGAGCAGATGACGGCTGAAGCGGTAATGACGGTACACCTTGTCGTTTTCCGGCAGCAACTGAAACTGGATGCGCCGCGCCGCCGTCTCGTCTTCCTGCAAGCGCCGCAAGGTTTGCCGCAACTGCTCGTTGACGACTTCCAGGTGTTCGCGGTGCTCGCGGTTTTCCCGCCGCAGGCGAGCGCGTTCCAGGGCATGATTGATCGCGTGCTCCAACACCGCCATGTCTTCGATCGGCTTGGTGACGTAATCCCAGGCGCCAAGCTTGAGTGCCTGAATGGCGTCGCTCATTCCGCCCAGGCCGGAAACCACCAGAATCGGCAACTCCGGAAAGTCGCGGGTGACGGTGGCGAGTACCTGCAAGCCATCCATGCCCGGCATGCGCAGGTCACACAGCACCAGGTCGGGCGCTTCGCGGCGGATCAGGTCGATGCCGGTCTGGCCGTTGCTGGCCTGGATCACCTCGAAACCGCTGTCTTCCAGATAGGCGGTGAGGATCTCCCGGACCAGATCTTCATCGTCGATGGTCAGGATGCGAGCGGGTTGGACGCTCATGGCAAGTCCTCGCACGCCGCCAGTGGCGCCATGTCGCCCAATGGCTTGCGATAAACCCGGCTGTCATCAAGCCCCATGGCGCGCAGGTCCTCGGGCAGGCTGTAGCCGGAGGAACCGGTGTGAATCAGGAATTCCATGTTCGGGTAGAGCTGATGCAGGACGCGAATGGCGCTGTTGCCATCCAGGTCCGGCAGGCGCATGTCCATGATGCAGACCCGGCAGGCCCCACCGGCGCTCAGCCAGCCCAGCGCCGGGGCGACGGACTCGAACGCCGCCACCCGCCAGCCTTCATCCTCCAGGAATGCTTTCAAATTTTCCCGAACCATGGTTTCGTCGTCGACGATCAGAATCCAATCGGTCATGGTAATGCCTCCCGGGTCAGGGGCAGGCGGATGCTGAAACGCGCGCCCTGCCCCGGTTTGGACATCGCTGACAGCCGGCCGTTATGCTGCTCGGTGATGATGAAGTAGGACACCGACAGGCCCAAACCGGTGCCGGCGCCCACGTCCTTGGTGGTGAAAAAGGGCTCGAAGATGCGCTTGAGCGTTTTTTCGTCCATGCCGGGGCCGTTGTCAATCACTTCGATCAAAGCGTATTCCGGTTCATGCAGGGTGCGCAGCGTGATGGTGGGTGACAATGTCCCCTCCTCGGCCATGGCCTGGGCCGCGTTCTTGAGCAGGTTCAGAATCACCTGCTCGATTTCCGTCTTGTCGCAATACACCAGGCGCTGCGTGGGATCGTAATCGCGTTTGATGGCGATTCGTTTGAAATCGTACTTTTTTTTCAGATCGTAGTCGCTGGCGGCGAGCCGCAATACGGTTTCCAGCATCTCGTCCAGATCCACCAGGGCAAAGTGCGATTCGCTGCGCCGGCTGAAGGAGAGCATGTCGGCGACAATCTTGGCCGCGCGGGCGCCGGCTTCGCGGATGCCTTCCAGGAATTGCAAGATCTGGCGCTGCTCCAAATAGCGGCGGAGCCGGTCCAGGTCGATGCCGATGGCGTTGGCCACCGCCCGGTTCTGCGGCATGTCCGGAGCCACGCGGCGCAGGATATTCTGGCTGCCCTGCAGAATCGTGCCTAGCGGATTGTTGATTTCGTGTGCCATGCCCGCCGCCAGGCCGCCGACTGAAAGCATTTTTTCCGTTTGCACCATCATGGATTCGATCCGGACCCGGGCGGTGACGTCATCCATCCGAATCACGGCTCCGCTTGCGCTGTCCGCTGTCAAAGGATAGACCATGACATCGGCATAGTGCAGTTCGCCCTGGACATCCAGCGTCATTCGCGGGGTCTTAATCGGCCGACCGAGGTGGATCGCCTGGCGCACCTGCTCGAACTGGCCTTCCAGTTGCGGGAATACCTCGCCAAAGAATCGGCCTTGCGCCTTTTCCCACGACACCCCGCCGGCCTGTTCCGCCGGCTGGTTCAGCACCGTGATGTAGCCCCAGGGATCGACGCCGATTAGCACCGAGGGCATCGAGTCAATCATGTTCTTAAGATAAAGCCGCATCCGCGCCACTTCTTCCTTGGCGCGCTTCTGTTCGGTGATGTCGATGGCCACGCCCAACGCGACGGTGGCGTTCGAACCCGGTTCGAGGAAGGGGATTTTAAGCGTTTGCAAAGTGTGGATATGGCCGGCGTAATCGGTGAAGGTTTCCTCGGCGATGAGCTTGGACGCGCCGCTTTCGATCACTTCCAGGTCATCGGCCAGCATCTGCGCCACTTCCTTGTCCACGCCATGAACGATGCCATGGGAACGATTGACCAGTTCCTCGACGGTCATGCCATAGGCCACGGCGGTGGCGCGATTGGCCAGGAGGAAGCGCCCGTAGCGGTCCTTGGCGAAGATCATGTGCGGCACCAGGTCGATGATGCGGCGCAACCGGGCCTCGCTCTGATGTAGGGCCGTCTCCGCTTTGATCTGTTCGGTGATGTCGGTGCCGGTGCCGCGATAGCCCAGGAACCGGCCCAGGGCATCGTAAACGGGTTTGCCGCTGACCTTCAGATAGCGGCCCTCGTTGTGGCTGCCGCTCAGCCGGGTTTGGTAAATAAAATCACGAAACGGCAGATGATTTTCCAGGGTTTCCCGATGCTGGCGCCATTTGTCGGGATCGGGGACCGAACCCATCGCGGCCAGTTCCCAGCGGGTGAGGCCGAGAACGTACCGCGAGGCGATGCCGGTCAGGTCATAGAACCGTTCCGACAGGTAAGTGAAGCGCAGATTCTCGTCCATCTCCCAGATCCAGTCGCTGGCGGCTTCCGTCACGTCGCGAAAGCGCGCTTCGCTTTCCCGCAGCGCCGCTTCAACCTGCCGGCGCTCGTTCAGCTCCCGCTGCAATTGCCTGGTGCGCTGCGCTACCTGACGCTGCAACAGCCAGGACCATAACACTGCGGCGACCGTTACCACCCCCAGTGGGATCAGGAGCCAGACGGCATGGCGCAGCAACAGCGTGAATCCGTCCGTTTCCAGCTCCACCGGGCCGAACCAACGGTCGAGCAGGATTTCATGGTAAGAAAAGGGATCGAAAAGGCTAACAGTTGCGGCGCCAATGATCGCAGCGAGCGCCAGCCCAACATAAAACTGTCGCGACCATCCATACCTTCTGGAGGCGGAAGGAATCAGTGGGGACGGAGTGGTCGATGATGAGGAAGGCATGGGCAATGTGGGCTGGCGAAGATGTGGTTAATCGTTATCATAAGGCCATTTGTGGTAAATGGGCCGATGCGAGGCGCGAATCATGGCGTTGGGACCGATCATGCTGGGGCTGGAAGGGGTGGAATTGACCGCGCAGGAGCGGGAACTCCTGCGCCATCCCCTGGTGGGCGGAGTCATCCTGTTCACCCGCAACTATCAGTCCCCGGCGCAAGTAGCGGTGCTGACCGCCGCTATTCACACCCTGCGCCAGCCGCGACTGCTGGTGGCGGTGGATCACGAAGGCGGCCGGGTGCAGCGGTTCCGGGATGGTTTTACCCGCCTTCCCGCGGTGCGGCGACTCGGCGAGATTTACGACCGGGACCGGATGCGCGCCAAGCAACTGGCTCGAGTCACCGGCTGGCTGATGGCCACCGAATTGCGCGCCGTGGGGGTGGATCTCAGCTTTGCCCCGGTCCTGGACCTGGATTATGGCGTGAGCGGCGTCATTGGGGACCGGGCCTTTCACCACGACCCCGAAAGCGTGGCCGATCTGGCCCATGCCTATGTCAGCGGGATGCAGAAGGCCGGCATGGAGGCGGTGGGCAAGCACTTTCCCGGCCATGGCGGCATCGCCGCCGACTCCCATCTGGAACTGCCGGTGGACCCGCGCCCGCTGTCTGCTCTGGAAACGGCGGATTTACTGGCCTTCGAGCGGATGATCCATTACGGCCTGGCCGCCCTGATGCCGGCCCACGTGGTGTATTCAGCAGTGGATGATCAGCCAGCCGGATTCTCGGTGCGTTGGCTGAAGGGCATTCTGCGCCAGCGGCTGGAATTCCAGGGCGTGATCTTCAGCGACGACCTGGACATGGCCGGAGCGCACATCGCCGGTTCGCCGCCGGAACGGGCCGGAGCGGCGCTTGCGGCGGGCTGCGACATGGTTCTGGCCTGCAATGACCGTCGCGCCGCCGTCGCTATTCTCGATCACCTGCGTTATACCCCCGATCCAGTGACTCAAATTCGGCTGATCCGCCTGCACGGGCGCAGTCACCTGACCGTGGAGCGACTGCGCCGCAACCCGGTCTGGCAGCGGGCGGTGCGGTTGGTGCATGATTACGATGCTTTCCCGCTGCTGGAGATGGATATCTGAGGGCGGAAATCCCGACTAACTGTTGCCCATTCTTCTGGAGACCCGCATGTCCGGCATCACCGCCCAAAAGGCGCTCGCTGTGTTGCGCGAGGCGGAGTTGTTGTATCCGCCCGAGCAGATCGAAACCGCTCTGGATCGCCTGGCCACCGCCATAACCGCCCGGTTGGAAGGCAGCAACCCCTTGGTGTTGATGGTGATGAACGGCGCGTTCGTGACCGCCGCGCGCCTGCTGGGGCGTTTGCGGTTTCCATTGCGGGTCGGCTACCTGCACGCCACCCGCTATCGCAGCGGCACGCGCGGCGGCGAAATCGACTGGATCGCCCGCCCGAGGCCGGCGGTGGACGGGCAAGTGGTTCTGGTAGTGGACGATATTTTCGACGAGGGTGATACTCTCAAGGCGATTCTGGACGAGGTGCGAAGACATGGATCGACGGCGGTCTATAGCGCGGTGTTGGTGAACAAACGGCACGACCGCAAGGTGTCCGGCCTGATCGTGGATTTCTTCGGGCTGGAGGTTCCAGATCGCTACGTGTTCGGCTGCGGCATGGACTATAAGGAATACTGGCGTCAATTGCCGGCCATCTACGCCGTCCGCGATTGAGCTTCCAGCGAACGTCGCTTTCGGTCTCCCGTCTCAACCCAGCTTGCGAGAAGCCACGCTATGATTCCCACTATCGCCATCATCGGAGGCACCGGCCTCAGCTCCCTGGACACCCTGAAAATCACTCATCGGGAGACCCAGTCCACCCCTTACGGCGAACCGTCCAGCCCGATGATCCACGGGGTGTTGGGCGGCCGGGCCGTGGTGTTTCTGGCCCGGCACGGCCTGCATCACACCCTGCCGCCGCATAAGGTCAATTACCGGGCCAATCTCTGGGCCCTGCACCGGATCGGCGTGCAAAAGGTCATTGCCGTGGCGGCGGTGGGAGGGATTCGGGACGACATGGAACCGGGCGTCCTGGCTTTTCCGGATCAGCTCGTGGATTACACTTGGGGACGGCATTGCACCTTCTTTGAGGATAACCTCACGCATATCACCCATATCGACTTTACCGAGCCTTACCGCGGCGAGGTGCGGGAAAGGCTGATTCAGGCCGCCCGCGCGCTGAATCTCAACGCCCGCGAGTCCTGCGCTTACGCGGCGATGCAGGGACCGAGATTGGAAACAGCGGCGGAAATACGCAAACTGGAGCGGGATGGTTGCGACATTGTCGGCATGACCGGGATGCCTGAAGCAGCGCTGGCCCGTGAATTGGGTCTGCGCTACGCCACGTGCGCCGTGGTGGCGAACCGGGCGGCGGGTAAAACGCCCGGCGAGATCACCATGGCCGAGATCGAGCGGAACTTGCAAGATGGCATGACGCGGGTCAAGGCGTTGCTGGAGCGCGTCATTCCGATGCTGGACGAAGCTCCAGCACCCTAGAGGAAGGGGAGGGGAGGCAGGTTGGGTTAAACTGGGCTAATTCCTGTACGAGCCGGGACGGCCCGACGGGCTTTTCGATCGTCCAGGATCTGACGGCGGGTTCTTCACGGAGCCAGGGAAGAACCCGACCACATTCGCAATCATCGGAAAGAAGGGGAAAAGACATGAGTAAAGGCGCTGATATTAAAAAGGAAACCAAGAAGAAACCGACCAAGACTCTAAAAGAGAAGAAGGCCGAAAAAAAGTCTAAAAAGGAGAACAAGGGTTAAAGCGGTTGACCTCAAAACCCTTTCCCTCATCTCCATTTCCACCCGTGGGCGTGGGGCGCGAGCGGCCGCTCAGGCCCCCCGCACACGTCGCTCGGTTCGTAAATCACGGATTTCCGTCGGTTGGGCCGCGCCGCCGGTCGGGCCGGGTAGCAGGTAGTCGAGGTTGCGCCCCAACTGCCGGCGAACCGCCAGCGCGGTGCGGGCCGGTGGCCGGCCGCTGAGGTTGGCGCTGGTGGAGACCAGTGGATGCCCGCAGGCCCAGCACAAGGCCGCCGCCAGCGGATGGGCGGTCACCCGCACCGCCAGGGTCGCATGGCGGCCCCGCAGCCAGCCCGGCGTTTCGGGCCGGGCGGGAATCAGCCAGGTCAGCGGGCCGGGCCAAGTGGCCGCGAGCCGGGCCTGATCGGCGGGGGAGAGGGGTTGTAAATAGGGGGCGAGCTGGGCGAAATCGGCCGCGATCAGGATCAGGCCTTTGCGCATCGGCCGGCGCTTGAGCGCCAGCAACCCCCGCACCGCTTTCTCGTTGCGCGGATCGCAGCCCAAACCGTAGACCGCCTCGGTGGGGTAGGCGATAAGGCCGCCGGTTTTCACCACCCGGGCGGCGGCCAGCAGTTGCAGCCGGTTCATCCGCCTATTTACCGCTGGACAGCCTTGACGGCGCGACGGCGGGCGAAGGGTTGTTTCTTCTTCTCGGGCGCCGCGCGCAGCAGGGATTCGCATTCAACCAGGGTCAGGCTGGTCGGCTCGCGACCCTTGGGCAGGCGCACGTTCTTCTTGCCATCGGTGATGTACGGCCCGAACCGGCCGTTCAGGATTTGCACGAGGGCGCCGGGGAACGCCTGAAGGATCTTGTTGGCCGCCGCCTGCTGGTGCGCGGCGATCAACTCCAGCGCCCGTTCGCGGCTGACGCTGTACGGATCCTCGTTTTTCAAGGAAACGTAATTCTTGCCGAAACGCACATACGGCCCGAATCGCCCGATATTGACTTGGAGCGGTTCGCCGGCGGCAGTGGTGCCCAGATCGCGCGGCAACTGGAACAGGGCCAGCGCCTGGTCCAGGGTGATGGCGTCCAGGCGCTGCTCTGGCCGCAGGCTGGCGAAACGCGGCTTCTCGGGGTCGTCCTTGTCACCGATCTGCGCCAACGGTCCAAACCGACCCATCCGCACCGAAACCGGCTTGTTCGTGTTGGGATCGCGGCCCAGCTCGCGACTTTGCACCACCTCCTGGCGCGAGACATTCTCGGCCTTTTCCTCGACCCGTTGTTTGAACGGATCCCAGAAACCCCGCATCAGCGGCAGCCAGTCCTCCTCCCCGCGCGACACCGCGTCCAGATCGTCTTCCAGCCGCGCTGTGAATTCGTAATCCACGTATTGCGTGAAATGCAGGGTCAGGAAGCGGTTGACGATGCGGCCGATGTCGGTGGGCTTGAAGCGGCGGCTGTCCAGCACTGCGTAGTCGCGGGCCAGCAGGGTCGAGATGATCGCTGCATAGGTGGAGGGTCGGCCGATGCCGTATTCCTCCAGGGTCTTGACCAGACTGGCCTCCGAGTAGCGGGGCGGGGGTTCGGTGAAATGCTGTTCCGGCCGCAACACCAGCAGGTCGACCCATTCGCCTTCCCGTAAGGGCGGCAGCGTCCGGCTTTCATCTTCATCGGCCGGATCGTCCACGTCTTCCCGGTACACCGCCATAAACCCTGGATCGGCAATCGTCGAACCGGTGGCGCGGAAGCTGTTTCCGGGACCGCAGGCGAGGTCGACGGCGACCGTATCCAGCGTGGCCGGAATCATCTGACAGGCGACGGTGCGCTTCCAGATCAGCTCGTACAGCACGACTTGGTCGGCGTTGAGATGAGCGCGGATGCTTTCTGGCAGTACCGCGATCATGGTCGGGCGAATCGCTTCGTGCGCCTCCTGGGCGTTCTTGGCCTTGGTCTTGAAAAATCGCGGGCCGGGGGGCAGGTTGTGCGTGCCGTAACGCTGGGCGATCAACGCACGGATGTCGTTGAGGGCTTCCTGAGCCAGGTGGACCGAGTCGGTGCGCATGTAGGTGATCAGCCCGACCGCCCCCTGACCGGTGTCGATGCCCTCATACAATTGCTGGGCGACCCGCATGGTGCGCTGGGTGGAGAATCCCAGCTTGCGCGAGGCTTCCTGTTGCAGGGTCGAGGTGATGAACGGGGGGGCGGGATTGCGCTTGCGCTGCTTGCGTTCGACCCGCGCAACCCGCAGCCGGCCGATGGCGGCGTCGGGGATGGACGCCCCGGATTCAGCGACCTGGGCGCCGGCGGCGGCCAGCAGCGTCCGTTCCATGGCGTGGGCCTGATCGCCGTCGGCGATGCTGAATTGCGCCAGTTTTTCGCCACCATATTCGGCCAGCCGGGCGATAAAAGGCTGGCCGGTCTTGGCGGCGTCGGCCTCCAGCGTCCAATATTCGCGCGGCTGGAAACGCTCGATCTCCTCCTCGCGCTCGACGATCATCCGCAGCGCCGGCGACTGAACCCGGCCGGCGGACAGTCCGGGCCGGATTTTCTTCCACAACAGCGGCGACAGGTTGAAGCCGACCAAATAGTCCAGCGCCCGCCGGGCCTGCTGGGCGTTGACCAGATCCAGCGAAAGCGTCCGGGGATGGGCGACGGCGTCCTGGATCGCCCGCTGGGTGACTTCGTGGAAGACGACCCGTTGCACGGGCTTGTTTTCGAGCAGGTCGCGCTGGCGCAGGATTTCGTACAAATGCCAGGAAATGGCCTCGCCTTCGCGATCCGGGTCGGTGGCTAGAAACAGCGCTTCGGCCTTGGTGACCGCCTTGGCGATGGCTTCGACATGCCGCTCGTTCTTCTCGATGACCTGGTATTTCATCGCGAAGTCGTGGTCCGGATCGACCGCGCCCTCCCTGGGGACCAGGTCGCGCACGTGACCGTAGGAAGCCAGGACTTCAAAGTCCTTGCCCAGATATTTCTTGATCGTTTTCGCCTTGGCTGGCGATTCCACGATAACCAGGTTCTTGCTCATGACCATGACACGAGTGGCTGGAACAGGGCGACGCCGACGTTGGGTTGGCTGCCAGGGAGGGCGGCGCAGCCCGAACAATCCGCCAGCGAAGCGGGAATTCGTGAAGGGACGAGATAGGTTCGCTGACGTTCGCTTAATGAAGGTAGCCGGGAACGTCGTCGAATACTAGATCTTCCAACCAGGCAAAGGCTTCTTCCCGCCCGGGCTGATTGAACAACACCATCAGAATGATCCACTTCAACTGGTGCAGGCCGATGTCGTCAGGTTCCAGCGCCATGACCCGGTCGATGACCACTTCGCGGGTTTCCGAGTCGAGAATGCCGCTTTGTTCCAGGAACAAAAGAAAACCCCGACACTCGACATCCAGTTTGTCCAGTTCCGGGCCGACGTAGATGCGGCAGGAACCGGGATCGACCACCAGCGGAGTCGCCTGGCGGTCGACCAGACTGTCCAGCCATTCGAACGCCTGTTGGATTTCCCGCGAGGGAAAGCCGGCGGCCAACAGTTCGCTCTGGATGGATTCGCGGTCGGGGTCGGCATCCACATCATCGTCCATGTAGTTCTGAAACAGATACATCAGCACATCCAGCACGTTCTCTTTCATTGCGGGGCTCGTTATGAAAGTACAAAGCCCCCGCCGTCGGGGGAGGGCACTGGTGCGGCGGGATGTGCCCGCGCACGCAAAACCGCCGCCCGTTGGGGCGGCGGCTGGCATTCAGGTCGTCAGGTTTTCAGGCGGCCATACAGACCGCCAGGAATGGCCGCTACATAACCTTCGAGTTCCAGGATCAGCAGCATGGAGGAAAGCGCTTCCGCCGTCAATCCGCACCGATCCACCAGCAAATCAATTCCAACCGGCTGGTCGCCCATGGCGGCCAGCAGTTGGTGGTACTCCTCGTCCAGCGTCGCCGAAGGGGAAGCGGCGGCGGGTTGGGACGTGGCTTCGCGGGTCGTCGCCGCCAGCGCGCCCAGTTCCTCCAGGATATCGGCCGCCGTCTCCACCAGTTTCGCCCCCTGGCGGATCAGCGCGTGACAGCCCTTGGCCAGCGGATTGTGAATCGAACCGGGGATAGCGAACACTTCGCGGCCCTGTTCGTTGGCCAGGCGGGCGGTGATCAGCGAGCCGCTCTGGGCTGCGGCTTCCACCACCAGCACGCCCAGGGCCAGTCCGCTGATCAGCCGGTTGCGCCGAGGAAAATTTTCAGCCGTCGGCGGGGTGCCGGTGAACAGTTCCGACACCAGCGCGCCGCGTTCGGCGATGGCGTGAGCCAGATCGCGGTTCCGAGCGGGGTAGACCCGGTCCAGGCTGGTGCCCATCACCGCCAGGGTACGGCCGCCGCCGGCCAGCGCGCCCTGATGAGCGGCAGTGTCGATGCCGAGCGCCAGTCCGCTGGTGATCAATAGTCCGAATTCGGCCAGATGCGCGGCGAAGCGCTGGGCGGTTTCGCGGCCCAGTGGGGTGGGATTGCGGGTGCCGACGATGGCCAGTTGCGGCAAGCGCAGGCAATCCGGATCGCCGTGGACGAACAGCAACGGGGGCGGGTAGGGGATTTGCCGCAACAGCGGCGGGTAACGGGGATCATCCAGGCGCAACAAATGATTGCCCGGTTGTTCCAGCCAAGCCAAATCCTCCTCCACCCGGTGCCAGTCGGGGCGGCGTAGATAGTCCAGAGCCGCGTCCGGCAATTCCAGTGGCTGCAACTCGACGCTGCTGGCGGCGAACACCGCCGCCGCCGAACCGAAATGCTCCAACAACCGGGCGAACCGCGCCGGCCCGACCCCCGGCGCCCGCAGCAGCGCCAGCAGCCAGGCCGGATCGGCGACCGGGGGCGTGTCGTCCCGGTTCAGGGCGTGGTCACCCGGTCTTGCAGGCGGATGAAACGTTCGGCTTGCATCACCAGCGCGTAGCTGACCAGGTCGTGGACCTTGTAGACCATCATCAGGCCGGATCGCTCGCCAGGCACGGTCACGGTTCCGCCGGAGACCGGATCATCGACGGTGCGGTCCTTGCCGTAAATGGCCAGGACGTGACCGGGTTCGAGGCCTTCCTGGGCACCCAGATTGATGATGACGCTGCTGTACTGGGTGATCTGGGTGACGTCACTGTCCAGGTTGGCCAGGATGAAGCCTTCGGTATCGGGTGGAACCGGATGGGGTTCGAAGTTGTAAAGTTCGTTTTCCGGTTCGAACTCGAACAGCCGGTCGCCAGCGCGGACTGGGCCGACGGAGCGGGCTAAAGTGAAGGTGGCCGGGTCGCCGTCCTTGTCCAGCAGCGCCTCGCCCTTGTAGACGCCGAAGGTGCCCAGGTAGCGGCCGGAGCCCGGTTCGCGCAGTTCCTCGCCGGGACGGAACACCTGATAGCGGGGCTGGTCGAAAAGAGCACCACGGGCGTAAACCCGGTCGCGGTCGGTGTAAACCACCTGGCTGTCATCATCGGCCACGATGTAGGGCGTCCCTTGCCACTGGGCTTCGCTCAGAATCAGGGCGCGAGTCAGGAACGACTCGACCGCGTCGCGGGGTACCGGCGGAATCGGCTGGCTCAGCGATTCGACTCGGGCCTCTGCCGTCAGCTTGAGCAGGGGAACCTCCGCACGCTCGCCGACCTCCAACCGGGGTTTGCCGCTGGCGTCGTGGCTGAATTTGAGCACGTCGCCAGGATAGATGCGGTTGGGGTTGCGGATCTGCGGATTTTGCCGCCAGATGTCCCGCCACTGCCAGGGATTCTGGAGAAAACGTCGGGCGATGCTCCACAAAGTATCGCCGGGAACCACCGTGTAGGTTTGGGGATGGTCGGGACGCAACGCGACCGGCGCCGGAGCGGTGGTCGCGCCGGGTTCTGCCACGACCGCTTTCGGAGCGGCGAGCGGCGGTGGTTCGCCATTGGCCGAGCTGGGCTCGGGCTGGGAGGGCGTTTGGGCGCACGCCCCGAGCAGAACCGCCGCCGCCAACGACAGGGCGGTCCCGAAGCGCCTTGAGGAACGCGTGGTGTTCATGATCCTTGCTCATCCTCCGGAGACATGGGCAGGGGTGTAACGATCACCCCCATCGCGCGAAGTATAGCCCCAGTGTGGGAGTTTCTCGTATGATTTCATCCAAACCATCGTTGCCCGAATCGAAAGGGGCATTTGCGGAGCTGCAATGGCGCGATTGAACATACTGCATTATCCCGATCCCCGGCTGCGCAAACTGGCGTTGCCGGTGGAAACCGTCGACGACCGTATCGGTACCCTGGTGGACGATATGCTGGAAACCATGTACACCGCGCCGGGCATCGGTCTGGCCGCGACCCAGGTCAACGCCCGGAAGCGCATCGTGGTGATGGACGTGTCCGAGGAGAGGAATCGGCCGCTGGCGTTCATCAATCCCACCCTGCTGGAATGGGAGGGTGAAAGCGAATCGGAAGAGGGCTGCCTGTCGGTGCCGGGTTTTTACGAGACCGTCCGCCGCGCCGGGCGGGTGCGGGTCAGCGCGCTGGATCGCGACGGGGAACCGTTCGAACTCGACGCCAGCGGCCTGCTGGCGGTGTGCATCCAGCACGAGATCGATCATCTGGACGGCAAACTGTTCGTGGATTACCTGTCGGCGCTGAAGCGCGACCGCATTCGCAAGAAGCTGGAAAAGCAGGCCCGCATCGAAGCGCGCGCATCCTGAACATGGGCACGCTGGCCTTAGAGCCCTTGGCTACTCTTTCGTTGAACGCCCCTGTTTGCCCCGGGTCGGACGGCGCTCCTAACCAAAACGATAACGCATGACGACGATCCCGCCGCGCCTGATTTTCGCCGGCACGCCCGACTTTGCCGTTCCGAGCCTGCAAGCCTTGCTGAATGCCGGTTATTCGGTCGAGGCCATTTACACCCAGCCGGATCGGCCAGCCGGCCGTGGCCGTCAGTTACGCCCCAGTCCGCTCAAGGCGTACGCCGCCGCCGCCGGTATCCCGGTGTATCAGCCCGTCAACTTGCGCGATTCCGACGTTCAGGCCGAACTGGCGGCGCTGAAGCCGGACTTGCTGGTGGTGGCGGCCTACGGCCTGATCCTGCCGCCGGCGGTTTTGGCCATCCCGCGGCTGGGCTGCGTCAACGTTCACGCTTCCTTGCTGCCGCGCTGGCGCGGCGCGGCGCCCATTCACTGGGCCCTGCTGGCGGGCGACGCCGAGACCGGCGTCAGCATCATGGGGATGGACGCCGGGCTCGATTCCGGGCCGGTGTTCGCACGGGCGGTTTACCCGATTCGGCGTGGGATCACCGGCGGCGAGCTGTACAAGCAATTGGCGGCGCTGGGCGCGGAGACCCTGCTGGCGATCATCCCGGATCTGCTGGCCGGCCGCCTGACCCCCGAGTCTCAGAACGAGGCGGAAGCGACCTACGCCCTCAAGTTGAGCAAGACCGATCTCGAATTGGATTGGAGCCGGCCGGCGCTGGAACTGGAGCGCCGGGTGTTGACCTTCAATCCCTATCCGGTGGCCCGCACCCCGCTGGACGGTCGAGCTTTGCGCATCTGGCGAGCCCGGGCCGACACGGAACCGACCGCTGACCCGCCTGGTACCGTGCTGCGCGAGGGTCGGGACGGTATCGTGGTCGCCACCGGCTCCGGCGTTCTGCGGTTGATCGAGGTGCAACTGCCCGGTGGTCGGCCGCTGCCGGTTGCGGCGTTTCTGAACGCCCACCGGCTGATGGGCCGGCTCCTGGGCGCGGTATGAACGTCCGCGCCATCGCCGCCCAGGCGCTGGGTCAGGTCCTGGGCGAGGGCCGGTCGCTGGCGGTGGCGTTGCCACCGGCGCTGGATCGCGTGGATCCGCGCGATCGCGGGTTGCTGCGGGAGTTGTGTTACGGCGTCTGCCGCTGGCAACCGGAATTGCAACTGCTGCTAGATCGGCTGCTGGACCGGCCGCTCGATCCGCGCGAACCGGTGGCGCGGGCGCTGCTGCTCACCGGACTCTATCAGCTTCGCCATTTGCGCATTCCCGACCATGCCGCGGTCGCCGAAACCGTCGCCGCCGCTCGCCAATTGCGCAAGTCGTGGGCGGCGAATCTGACCAACGCCGTGCTCCGGTCATTTCTGCGCCGGCGAGTGGAACTGCTGGCGCGGATGGAGGCCGATGCCGAAGCCCGAACTGCCCATCCGCGCTGGTTGCTGGAGCGGTTCCGGCAGGACTGGCCGAACGACTGGTTGGCTATCGTCTCCGCGAACAACGCCCGACCGCCCTTCACCTTGCGGGTCAACCGGCTCCAGTGCGACCGCGATGATTGCCAAGCGCGGCTGGCGGCGGCCGGCAAAGTCGCCGAGCCTGTGGCGATGGCAGCGACGGCGCTGGCGCTCGCCGAGCCGGCCGAACCCGCCGCGTTGCCGGGATTCGCCGAGGGCTGGGTTTCGGTACAGGATGCAGCCGCGCAACTGGCGGCGCCGTTGCTCGCCGTCAAGCCGGGAATGCGGGTGCTGGACGCCTGCTCCGCGCCGGGCGGCAAAACCGCCCACCTGCTGGAATGCGCGCCAGATCTGGAACTGACCGCGCTGGATCAGGATGCCGAACGGCTCGAGCGAGTGCGGGATAATCTGAACCGGCTGGGGTTCCACGCCCGCCTGGTCGCGGGCGACGCCGTCCAGCCGGGGGACTGGTGGGATGGCGTTCCTTATGACCGGATTCTGGTGGATGCGCCCTGTTCGGCCACCGGCGTGATCCGCCGCCATCCCGACATCAAGCTGTTGCGGCGGGAAACCGACATCGCCGCCCTCGCCGACCGGCAGCAGGCGATGTTAACCACTCTGTGGCCGTTGCTGCGGCCTGGCGGTCGTCTACTGTACGCCACCTGCTCGATATTGCGGCGGGAGAACGAACAGGTTGTGGCGGCCTTTCTCGCCGCCCAGCCCGAGGCCAGGGAACAGCCGATTGTGGCGGACTGGGGTCGCCCCTTGACGCTGGGTCGCCAGATTCTTCCCGGCGAAGCGGGAATGGATGGGTTTTATTACGCCCTGCTGATCAAACCAGCGGTGGTGGGAGCGGCGTTATGCCCGTCGGCACCCTGACCGCCCGGGGCGTGCGCGCTTCGCGCCTGCTGGCCCTGTTGATCGGCCTGCTCTGGACCATCGGCTGCCTCGCGGCCGGTTTCGAGGTGATCGACGCCTCCACCCGGCTTGATGGGGGGGTTTATCGGCTGAACGCCCAAATTGAATACCGATTCAGCAAAGCGGCGCTGGAAGCCCTGCAAAACGGGGTGCCGCTCACCGTCGAAATCGAAATGGAGGTTCGCCGAAGGCGGTCTTGGGTGTGGGACGAGACCGTCTATGCTCTGACCCAGCGCTTTCAACTGGAATACCATGCTCTGAGCCAGCAATACCTGGTGAGCAATCTCAACAGCGGCGAACGCCGCGCTTTTCCCACCCAAACCGCCGCATTGGGGTTCATGGGACGGATCCATGACTTCCCCCTGCTCGATCGTAGCCTCTTGATCGAAAACGAGCGCTACGAGGCCGCCCTGCGGGTTCAACTCGATATCGAGGCCTTGCCTGCGCCGCTGCGCCTGTTCGCCTATCTTTCGGACGACTGGCGGCTGGCCAGCGAATGGCGCTCATGGCCGCTCTGATTGGCCGGCTGGCCCGCGGCCAAGGCCGGCTGCCGGCGCTGGCGCTGCTGGGCTTGCTGCTGGTCATCCTGGTGCTGATGGGCCGCGCCACCACCAACTCGGCGCGGTTTGGCCAGATGTACTCCTGGCTGTTGTTGCTCAGCGCCATCGGCCTGGGCGCGCTGGCCATCCTGATCCTGTACAACCTCGTCGGACTGATCTTCCTGTACCGTCGGAATGTGCCCGGCGCCCGGCTGACCTTGCGGCTGGCCGGCATCTTTGCGGTGCTGGCCATCACGCCAGTGGCGCTGGTCTACGGCTTTTCTCTGCATTTCCTGCAACGGGGAATTGATAGCTGGTTTAACGTCCAGGTGGACCGGGGCCTCGGGGATGCGTTGGAACTCAGCCGCACCGCCCTGGATTTGCGGATGCGCGAGGTGCTCAAGCAGGCCGGACGCGTCGCCGAGGCCGTGGCCGACAGCGATGGTGAGCAGGCGGCCCGGCGTCTGGATGAATGGCTCGATCTGGGGGAGGCGTCCGAATTGACCCTGTTCGGTCGCGGGAGCCGCATCATCGCCACCGCCACCACCGACCCGACGCTGATCGTGCCGGAGCCCCCGCCGGAGTGGGTGCTGCTGCAAGTTCGCCAGGGCCGCGAATATGTGGGTTTGGAGCCGATCCGCGACGCCGGCTTTCATATCCGGGCGGTGGTGCGGGTGGCAACGTCCGGTGGCGAGGAGTTGTTGCTGCAAGCCTTGTTTCCGGTGACGGACCGGCTGAGTTTGCTCGCCGACGCGGTGCAGGCGGCTTTCGACAGCTACAAGGAGCTGATTTTTCTGCGAGCGCCGCTCAAGGCCAGCTTTACCCTGACCCTGTCGCTGGCCCTGCTGCTGGCGGTGCTGGCGGCGTTCTGGGCGGCGTTTCATACCGCCCGCCAGTTGGTTCGGCCGCTGCGGGAATTGGCCGAGGGTACCCAGGCGGTCGCCGCCGGCCAGTTCGACCAGCAACTGCCGGGCGCCGGGGGTGACGAATTGGGTTTTCTGGTGCAGTCCTTCAACCAGATGACCCGCAGCCTGGCGCAGGCGCGCGATGCCGCGCGGCGCGGTCAGGAACTGGTCGAAGGTCAGCGCGCCTATCTGGAAACGGTGCTGGCGCGGTTGTCTTCCGGGGTTCTCACCCTCGACCAGTCCGGTCGGCTGCAAACCTGCAACGCGGCCGCCAGCCAGATTCTGGGCGTGGATTTAAGCGCGTTTATCGGCGCCGACCACCAGCATATCGTCGCCGCGCAACCGGTGTTGCGGGATTTGATCGAGGCGATCGGCCCGCAACTGAACGCTACGGGCGACTGGCGACAGGAGATTGCCTGGTTCGGCGGGGCCGGGCGGCGAGTCCTGATCTGTCGCGGCAGTTCGCTGCCGGACGCGGTCGGCTTGCGCGGTGGCCACGTCATCGTCTTCGACGACATCACCCATCTGGTGCGGGCCGAGCGCGACGCCGCCTGGGCCGAGGTCGCCCGTCGGCTGGCCCACGAGATCAAGAATCCACTGACCCCGATCCAGTTGGCCGCCGAGCGCATCCGCCACAAATATCTCAAGCAACTCGACGACGAACAGGGCCGGGTGCTGGAGCGCGGCACCCATACCATCATTCAGCAAGTCCAGGCGATGAAGGAAATGGTGGACGCCTTCAACGAATACGCCCGCCCGCCATCCCTGCAACTGGCGCCCCTGGAGTTGAACGAGTTCGTCGCCGAGGTGCTCTATCTCTATCGCGACTATCCCGCCGGGGTGGAGATCAAGCTTGATCTGGCCCAGGAACCGCTGCCGATCCATGCCGACAAGGTTCGCCTGCGCCAGTTGTTGCACAATCTGGTCAAGAACTCCATCGAGGCCATCCGCGACGGTCACGGCTCGACTCTTTGGATCGGCGCCGGCCGCGCCCATGCCGCCGGGGCCGATTGCGCCGAGTTGAGCCTGCGCGACGATGGGCCGGGCATCCCCGACAACATCCTGACCAACGCTTTCGAGCCGTATGTGACTACCAAACCCAAGGGAACCGGACTAGGATTGGCGATTGTCAAGAAAATCGTCGAAGAACACGGCGGCTGGATCCACTTGGAATCACCGCCCGACGGTGGGGCCAGGATCGTCATCCGCTTGCCGCTGTTACATGACGGCGCCGGATCGCCCGCCGTTCCTGTCGTGCCACTGCATACCGAGAAGGAGGCCGGATGAACGCGCCCTATATTCTGGTCGTCGATGACGAACCGGATATTCGCGACCTGGTAAAGGAAATTCTGGAGGATGAAGGCTACACCGTCGCGACCGCGGAAAACGCCGCCGCCGCTCGCGAGGCCCGGCGCGCCCAGCGGCCCGATCTGATCCTGCTCGATATCTGGATGCCCGACACCGACGGCATCAGCCTGCTCAAGGAATGGAGCGAGGGCGATCATCTGCCCTGTCCGGTGATCATGATGTCCGGACACGGCACGGTCGAGACCGCGGTGGAGGCGACCCGCCTGGGCGCCTACGATTTCATCGAGAAACCGCTGTCCATGGCCAAGCTGCTGCTGACCGTGGAGCGGGCGCTGGAGGCGGACCGGCTGGCGCGGGAAAACCAGAACCTGCGCCGCCAGCAACGGGTCGTCACCGAACCCGTCGGGCGCAGTGAGGTGGTCCAGCGCTTGCGGTCGCAGGTGCTCAAAATCGCCCAGCACGACGCGCCGGTGCTGATCTTCGGCGAGCCCGGCACCGGCAAGGAGGTCTACGCGCGCTTCCTGCACGCCCACAGCCCGCGTCGCTCCGGCCCGTTCGTGGACGTGGGAGTCGGGTCCATCGCCCGCGAGAACGCCAGCCTGGAATTGTTCGGCTCCGAGCAGGGCGACCGGATTCACTACGGCCGGTTGGAACAGGCCAGCGGTGGCACCCTGTTCCTCGACGAACTGGCCGATATGGATTCCGAAGCCCAGGCCAAACTGGCCGGCGCGCTGGAGAACGGCTCCTTCCTACGCATCGGCGGCAAGGAATCGGTGCGGGTGAACGTGCGGGTGGCGGCCGCCACCCATCGTGATCTGGAGCAGGAAGTGGCGATTGGGCGGTTCCGCGAGGATCTCTATTATCAATTGAACGTGGTGCCGATCCGGTTGCCGCCGCTGCGCGACCACGTCGAGGACGTGCCGGAACTGCTCAACTACTATGTCGGCTATTTTGTCGACCAGGAAAATCTGACTTATCGCCACTTCACGCTGGCCGCCCAGAACCGGCTGCGCAACTATGCCTGGCCCGGCAATATCCGCGAACTTAAGAATCTGGTGCAACGCCTGCTGATTATGGGTGGCGAGGAAGAAATCGCGCTGGAGGAAGTGGATGCCGCCGTGCGCGGCGCCACCGTCGCCAAATCCCAGGATGCCGGCAGCATTCCCCTGAACCTGACGCTGCGAGAGGCCCGGGAGCAGTTCGAGCGGACTTATCTGATGCAGCAGTTCCGCGAATGCGAGGGTAACGTGGCCCGCCTGGCCGAGCGGGTAGGCATGGAGCGCACCAATCTCTACCGCAAGCTGCGCGCCCTGGGGATCGATCCCAAGAAAGCAATGGACGAGTGAGGACAGGGCATGAAAATCGTGATTCTCGGCGCCGGCCAGGTGGGCGGGTCGGTGGCGCACATCCTGGCGAGCGAGGCCAACGACGTCACCGTGGTTGACGTCGATGCCGATCGCCTGCAGGCGCTGCAGGACCGGCTGGATCTCCGGACCGTCTGTGGCCCCGCTTCCTATCCGAGCGTGCTGGAGCAGGCCGGGATCGCCGATGCCGATATGCTGATCGCGTTGACCGACAACGACGAAGCCAACATGATTGCCTGCCAGATTGCTTACACCCTGTTCAACACGCCGACCAAGATCGCGCGGGTTCGGGCTGGCGGTTACATCGCCTATGGCGACCGGTTGTTCAAGGATGAGGCGTTGCCGATTGACGTGCTGATCAGCCCCGAGCAACTGGTGACCGACTACATCCGCCAGATCATCGAACACCCGGGCGCCTTGCAAGTGCTGGATTTCGCCGAAGGCCAGGTCCGGCTGGTGGGCGTCAAGGCCTATGAAGGCAGCACCCTGGTCGGGCAGGCGCTGCGGGCCTTGCCGGATCGGATGCCGGGCATCGAAACCCGGGTGGCGGCCATCTTTCGCCAAGGCAGCCCGATCATCCCGGAGGGCAACACGCTCATCGAAGCCGACGACGAGGTGTTTTTCATCGCCGCCCGCAAGAATACCCGCGCCATTGTCGCCGAGTTGCGCAAGCTCGACAAAATGGTTAAACGCATCATCATCGCCGGCGGCGGCCACATCGGCGCCCGGTTGGCGCAGGGACTGGAGGAGCGGTTCCAGGTCAAGGTGATCGAGCGCAATCCGGCTACCAGCAAGCGCCTGTCCGAGCAGTTGAGCCGCGCCATCGTGCTGCAGGGCGACGCCGCCGACGAGAATTTGCTGCGCCAGGAAAACATCGAGCAGGTGGATGTGTATTGCGCCGTCACCAACGACGACGAGGCCAATATCCTGTCGGCCATGCAGGCCAAACGGATGGGCGCCCGCAAGGTCATGGCGCTGATCAACCTGGTATCCTACGTGGATCTGGTGGAGTCGTCGGGCATCATCGACATCGCCATTTCGCCGCAGCAGGCCACCATTGGCAGTCTGCTCACTCATGTTCGCCGCGGCGACGTGGCCAAGGTCCATTCCCTGCGCCGCGGTGCCGCCGAGGCCATCGAAGCCATCGCTCATGGCGACTATAAGACCTCGAAGGTTGTGGGCCGGCGGGTCGAGGAGATTCGCCTGCCGCCCGGCACCACCATCGGCGCCATCGCTCGCGGCGACGGCGTGATCATCTGTCACCACGACACCGTGATCGAAGCGGACGACCACGTCATTCTGTTCCTGATTGACAAGAAGCGGGTACCGGAGGTCGAAAGGCTGTTCTCGGTGGGGGCTACCTTCCTATAGGCCGGCGCGGCGGCCACAAACCTTATGCTAAAATCCACCGGCTCCAATTCCGAACCAGGGGGCGCCGCCCCCGCCAGAATTTCAAAACCAACCGGCGTTGACAGGACCCCGACCATGACCGCATTCAATTTTGAACTGGCCCGCCACAACATGATCGAGCAGCAGATCCGGCCCTGGGATGTGCTGGATCAGCGAGTGCTGGACGTGATCGCCAGCGTTCCGCGCGAGGATTTCGTGCCGGAACGCTATCGCAATCTGGCGTTTGGCGATATTGCCATCCCCCTCGGCCACGGCGAGTTCATGCTAAAACCCACCGTCGAGGGCCGCATCCTTCAGGCGCTGGCGCCGCAACCGACCGATAACGTGCTGGAGGTCGGCACCGGCAGCGGCTACCTGACCGCCTGCCTGGCGCGGTTGGCCGCCAGCGTGGTCAGCGTGGACATCGTGCCCGAGTTCACCGAGTCCGCCCGCCAGAAACTTAAGGCTCACGGTTTATCCAACGTGGTGTTGCACGCCGGCGACGCCAGCCAGGGCTGGGGCCAGCACCGCTATCAGGCCATCGCCGTCACAGGGTCGGTGGCCTCGGTGGCTGAGGTCTGGCCGCGCAGCCTGAGTCTGGGCGGGCGACTGTTCATCGTGGCAGGCCAACCGCCGGCGATGGAAGCGCTGCTGATCACCCGGGTCGGCGAGCAGGAATGGGTCCGGGAAAGCCTGTTCGATACCGAGTTGCCGCCGTTGTGCAACGCCGAGCCGGCCAGGGCTTTCGTGTTCTAAGTGCCCGCAAGCGGTGGTTGCGGCCCACGGATTCCCCACTGCCGCGGGGCTCTGGTATATTAGCGTTTACTAATACCTGAGGGGGAGTCTTTCAGCCATGCCCAAAGTGCATCGTCTGGTGTTGGCCGGGATGGTTGCCGCGCTGTGCGTCCAGCCAGCGTGGGCGGAGGACCTGCTGCAAGTCTACCGCCAGGCTCAGGACAGCGATCCGGTGCTCAAGGCCGCCGCCGCCAGTCGCGAGGCCGCGCAGGAGGCCCAGCCACAGGCCCGGGCCCTGTTGTTGCCGAACGTGGGGGTTACGGCCGAACAGGGTCGTACTTTTGGAATCGCGGGGTCGCCGCAGGGTCAATCGTCGTTCAACAGCCACAACTACGCGATCGGCTTGGTGCAGCCCGTCTACAATCGCGGCAACCAAGTGCGGCAGCGGCTGGCGGAGGCCGTTGTTGGCCAGTCCGACGTGGACCTCCGCAACGCCCAGAACGAGTTGATCCTACGCGTATCGCAAGGCTATTTCGGGGTGTTGTTTGCGCTGGATAACCTGACCTACGCCACCGCCGCGAAAAACGCCTTCGCCCGCCAGCTCGAACAGGCCAACCGGCGCTTCGAAGTGGGACTGGCGACCATCACCGACGTCTATGATGCTCAGGCGCGGTTCGATAATGCCGTCTCCGTGGAAATCGAGAACCTCAACAAATTGGCCGACGCCCGAGAATTTCTGCGGCAACTGACCGGACAGGAATACGCCCAGCTCAACCTGCTGAGCGAGCGGATGCCGTTGTCGCTGCCCAAACCGAGCGATCCCGAGGCCTGGGTGAACATGGCGCTGGAAAACAACCTGAAGCTGCGCAGCGCCGGCTTTGGAGTCGATCAGGCGCGGGAGAATGTCAGGCTGCAGAAAGCTGGCCACTATCCGACGCTGGACCTGCGGGCCAACCGTGTTGACCTTGACAACAGCATCACCGATACCACCAGCAGTCAGGTCAACCTGGAAGTGACCATTCCGCTGTACAGCGGTGGCGCGGTATCCTCGCGTTCTCGCGAGGCGGCGTATAGCTACGAGGCTTCCCGGCAGAGTCTGGAAAACCTGCAACGCGAAACCGTCCGTACCGTCCGCAATGCCTACCGCGGCCAGGAAACCGCCATTAGCCAGATCAAGGCGCTCGACCAGACCCGCGTGTCCACCCGCAGCGCGCTGGAAGCCAATCAGGCCGGCTACGAGGTCGGTACCCGGACCATCGTCGACGTGCTGGACGCCGAGCGCAACGTCTATCTGGCCGAAGCGAATTACGCCGCCGCCCGCTATGCCTACATCGCCAACTACCTGGTGTTGCGGCAAGCCGCCGGTCAGTTGTCGGAGGCGGACGTAGCGGAAATCAATGGCTGGCTGGGCGGTCTTCGGCCGACCAGCGGCGAGCCCGTCGCGCCGCCGGCCAAGGAACCCGCCCAGTCCGGCGCCAGCAAGAAAAAAATGAATGGCAAGAGCGCGGTCGCTCGGGAACCGCCGCCGGTGCCATCCTCTAGCAAGTCGATCCAACCCGCGCCAGCGGTCAAGCCGCCTACTGTTAAGCCGAAATAACCTGGCGTCCGCATGAGCGCCGCCGCGCCATTGCTCGCCCGGTTGCCGCGCCGGTTAGCCGCCATCGTCTACGACGGTCTGTTGTTGATCGGCGTTCTGGTTGGCGCGACCGCGCTGGCGCTCGGATTGGTTGTGGCGCTGTTTGGCAGCGGGACGGTTTCTGTCCATAATCCTTTGTCGGGCAATCCCTTCTTCCAGACCTATTTGCTGCTGATCTGTTTTTTCTTCTATGGGGGATTCTGGACCCATGGCGGCCAGACCCTGGGAATGCGCGCCTGGCGGTTGCGCATTCAGCGGCGCGACGGGCGGGGGATCGGCTGGTGGCAGGCGCTGCTGCGGTTTTTGATCGCTGGGCTGTGGCTGGCGCCGGTGGCCTACCTGCATCGGGTGTTCGGAGTCAGCGTCGGTCTTAGCCTGGTCGCTGGCCTCGGCGTTCTGCTGTTGCTTCTGGTACTGCGCCTGCCCGACCGGATGTCGGAAACGGAATTGGTGGTGTTGCCCAAGGCCATGTGAAAACCGCTCAACGCAGCCGACGCAACGCGTAGAATCCCCCGCCCAAAAACAGCAACGTCGGCAAGCTCGCGCCCACTAGCGGTGGAAAACCGTACAGCAACACCACATTGCCCAGCAGATAGTTGATCAGGAAAAAAGCCAGTCCGAGCAGCAGTCCGATCAGCAGGCGCTGGCCGACGCCAGCCGAGCGCTGCGGCCCGAACACGAACGGCATCGCGACCACCAGCATGGCGATATAGGCGAGCGGCGCCAGCAGCTTGCGCCAAAGCACCAACCAGTAGTCCTGGGCACCCAGGCCATTGCGTTCCAGATAGTCCACGTAAACCAGCAGGTCGCGGATGGACAGCTCGCTGGGGTTGGTCGCCAGCACATCCAGGATGCGCGGGCTGATGGCCGAGGCGACCTCCAGGTTGGGCAGGTGCTCGGTTCGGACCTCGTCGCCGTTCAGAATGCTGCGATTGACGCTTTCCAGCAGCCAGCGTCCCGCTACGTAGCGCGCGCCCTGCGCGGCGACGACGGTTTCGAGCCGGGCGTCGGGGCCAATCTTGAAACTGTGGATATCCACCAGGCGGATGCCGGGCAACACCGCCCGAACCTGGATGAAGTTATCGCCATCCCGCGCCCAGAAGCCCCGGCCGCCGCGAATTGCCATACTCTCGCTCTTGGCGGCGGCCCGCTGTTCGTAGGCCATCTGTTCCAGCGGCGGAGCGACGAATTCCCCGAGAGCCAGCACCCCCAGGCTCAGCAGCAAGGCGGCTTGCAGGGCGGAGCCGGTCAGCCGGGTCAGGGACAGGCCAGCGGCGCGCATGACGATCAGTTCGCTGCCGCTTGCCAACGCCCCCATGCCCAGCAGACCGCCCACCAACAGCCCCATCGGGAACAGCTCGTACAGGCGTTGCGGTTGGATCAGCAGCAGATAGCGGAACGCCGCCAGGAAGTCGTAGTTCCCCTTGCCGACGTCTTCCAGTTCCACCAGAAGGCTCAGGAAGAATTCGAGCAGCAGCAGGACCAGCAGGGCGACCAAGGTGGTGGTAGCGACGGTTCGGAAAATGTAACGGTCGAGGATTTTCATGAGACTCCCGCCGGTCGGGTCGCGCGCCGGAACGGCCGGAAGCCCCGACTGCCGGAGTATTGTTGGAGCAGCAATCCGGCGCCGAACAGCAGGAACAGGCCGTGGACCCACCACAGACCAACGCCCGGGCCGACGATGCCGTGGCTCAGCCAGGACTCGCCGATGCCGATCAAGTTGAAGTTGATCGCGTAGATCAGCGCGGCCGCGACGACCCGGCCGAAACGGCCCTCCCGCGGCCGGGCGCGGGCCAGCAAGGGCGCCCACAGGGCGATGGTCAGCACCTGGATCGGACTGTTGAACCGCAACTGCAATTCGGCGATCAGGTGGGGTTCGTTCGAACCCCACAACTGACGGATGGGAAGCGTCTCCCGGTGTTGCCAGGCCTGGGGCGGGGGGGTGGTGTCGACCCGCAAGGTGGCGCGTTCGAACTGGAGCATCTCGTAGTCGTTTTGGCCTGGCGCGCCCCGATAGCGGAAGCCATGATCGAGAATGATGCGTCGGATGCCGTCCTCGCCGACTTCCTGTCGACCCCGATCGCCGGTCGTGATGCTGATGTCGCCGTCCGGCTCGCGGCTCTGGATGAAGATGTTGCGCAGTTCGCGGCCGTCCATGGCGCCGATGTAGACCACGTGCCGGCCATTCAACACCTCGCGGAATGTCCCCGGGGTGAACAACGAGACTTCGGCTTCCTTGCGGGCCCTGGCTAGAACCTCGAATTGGAGTTCCATGATCGCCGGGACCCCCAGGAACGATAGTCCGGCGGCGAACAGGGCCAGCGGCAAGGCCAGCAGGAAGACCGCGCGATAGACCGATAGCGGCCCATAACCGCAGGCGGCCAGCGCGGTCATCTCGTGATCGCGGTACAGCCGTCCCAGGGCGAGCATGATGCCGAGCAGAAACGCCAGGGGGATGAGCACAGCCAGGACTTCAACCGCCTGCAAGCCCAGCAGCAGGAAGATGGAATCCCGGGCCAGCAAGCCATTGGCGGCCTTGCTCAGGTAGCCGGCGAGGCGGTGACTGAGCACTATTGCCAGGAGAACCAGGGCGGTCGCCAGCAGGGTCAGGGCGATCTCGCGGATCAGGTAACGGTCAACGATGGACGGCACGGTCGATGGCGCTCCTGCGCGCGAACTGTGAGGAGGTGCGATTTCCAGTTAAACTCATCGAATTCATGATGCGCCCAGTGATAAAAAACACCCACTTGAACCAGGGGTAGCCCACTAATGGAATTCATGGTCAAAAGCGGCAATCCAGAAAAACAACGCACCGCCTGTTTGGTGCTGGGCGTGAACGAATCCCGACGGCTGACGCCGGCCGCCGAACAGTTCGACGCCGCCTGCGGCGGCTACCTCAACAACCTGCTGCGCCGTGGCGACCTGGAAGGCAAGCCGGGCCAATCGTTGTTGCTGTTCAACGTGCCCGGAGCCCTGTGCGAACGGGTGCTGTTAATCGGCTGCGGACGGGAGCGCGAGGTGGACGACCGTCGTTTCCACAAGATCGCGGCTCATGCCGCAAGCGCCCTGAACGACACCGGCGCCTCCGAGGCGGTGGTCTATTTGACCGATCTCGTGGTCAAGGGCCGCGATCTGAACTGGAAGATTCGCCAGATCGTCGAGGCGGCCGAGGAATCGCGCTACCGCTTCGACCAGCTCAAGAGCAAAAAGGACGCGCCCCGCCGGCTGTTGCGCAAGATTATACTCAGCGTACCCGGTCGACGCGAACTGCCCGGCGGCGAACAGGCGGTGCGCGAGGCCGTGGCTATAGCCGCCGGCGTCAAGCTGACCAAGGATTTGGGTAATCTACCCCCCAATATTTGTACCCCGGCCTTTCTGGCCGAACAGGCCCAGGCGCTGGCCCGGGAATTCCCGGCCCTTCGGGTCGAATTGCTGGAAGAAACTGATTTGAAACGGCTGGGAATGGGTGCGCTGCTGGCGGTGACCCACGGCAGCGCCCAGCCAGCCAAGCTGATCCGGCTGGAATACCGGCAGGGGCCCGCGGCGCGTAAGCCCTATGTACTGGTCGGCAAAGGCGTGACGTTCGACACCGGTGGCATCTCACTCAAGCCGCGCGAGGACATGGATGAGATGAAATACGACATGTGCGGGGCGGCCAGTGTGTTGGGGACGTTACGGGTCTGCGCGGAATTGAAACTGCCGCTGAACGTGATCGGGCTGATTCCGGCGGTGGAGAACATGCCGGGTGGACGGGCCAGCCGACCGGGCGACATCGTGACCAGCCTGTCCGGCCAGACGGTTGAAATTCTCAACACCGATGCAGAAGGCCGCCTGATCCTGTGCGATACCCTGACCTATGCCGAACGCGACGATCCGGTGGCGGTGGTGGACATTGCCACCCTCACCGGGGCATGCATCATCGCGCTGGGCCGCCATCTGCACGGCTTGTTCAGCAACCATCCGCCGCTGGCGCACGCGCTGCAGGCCGCCGGTCACGCTGCCTACGACCGGGTGTGGGAACTGCCGTTATGGGATGACTATCAGGATTTGCTAGACAGCAATTTCGCCGATATGGCCAACATTGGCGGCAAGGACGCTGGGGCCATCACCGCCGCCTGTTTCCTGTCCCGCTTCGCCAAAAAGTTTCACTGGGCCCACCTGGATATCGCCGGAACCGCCTGGAAGAGTGGCAAAGACAAGGGCGCGACTGGCCGGCCGGTACCCCTGCTGACCCAATATCTGCTAGATCGGGTTGCCGAAGCGGGGCGGGAGGGCGACCGTGCCACGCATTGATTTTTACGTGCTGCCCGACCACCGGGACAAGGGTCGGGCGCTGCTGGCCTGCCGGCTGGCCGACAAGGCGTATAGCCTCGGCCACACGGTCTACATCCTGACCGCGTCCGATGCGCAGGCGGCGGAGTTGGACGATCTGCTGTGGACCTTCCGCCAGGACAGTTTCATCCCGCACGAGCGTTATCCGCTTATCGGAGCAGAGGGGTCGCCGGTGCTGGTTGGGGTGGCCTCGCCGGCGGAGGTTATCGCCCAAGTGCTGATTAACTTTACCGATACGCTGCCCGAGGGTTTCGAGCGCTACGAGCGGGTGGTGGAACTGGTGGACCAGACGACCGACGTGCTGGCGAAATCGCGCGAGCGATTCCGGCAGTATCGCGAGCGGGGCTCGACGCCGGAAACCCACAAGCTGTAATCCGATTACCCATCATCTCGCTTTAGAGAGGGACGACCATGAACGATATTTATTTGGGCAAGGGCGACCAGGGCGTTTACCTGCTGGGCAAGTACGCCAACCGTCACGGTTTGATCGCGGGCGCCACTGGAACCGGAAAATCGGTATCGTTGATGGTGCTGGCCGAAGGCTTTTCGCGCCTGGGCGTGCCGGTGTTTCTGGCCGATGTCAAGGGCGACCTGGCCGGACTGAGCCAGCCCGGACAAGCGGGAGACAAGTTGCAAGCCCGGCTCAAGCAGCTTGGCGTCAAGGACTGGTCGGCGCAGGCCAACCCGGTGGTGCTCTGGGATTTGTACGGAAAGAACGGCCATCCGGTGCGCACCACCGTTTCCGAGATGGGTTCGACTTTGCTGGCGCGGGTGTTCGAGCTGAACGATACTCAGGAAGGGGTGCTGACGGTCGCTTTCAAGGTCGCGGATGACAACGGCTTGCTGTTGCTCGACCTGGACGATTTGCGCTCGATGCTGGGTTTTATCTCCGAGAACGCCAAGGAGATTTCGGGGAAATACGGTTTGGTCAGCACGGCCTCCATCGGCGCGATTCAACGGGCGCTGCTTCAGTTGGAGCAAGAAGGCGGCGACCAGTTTTTTGGCGAGCCGGCACTCGATCTGGCTGATTTCATGCGCCGGGACATGACCGGGCGCGGCGTCGTCAACGTGCTGAGCGCCGAGCAACTGGTTCACAAACCCCGGCTTTACGCCACCTTCCTGCTGTGGATGCTGTCGGAGCTGTTCGAGAATCTGCCGGAAGTGGGCGATGTCGATTTGCCCAAGCTGGTGTTTTTCTTCGACGAGGCGCATTTGTTGTTTGCCGATGCGCCCGATTCATTGCGCCAGCGGATCGAGCAGGTGGTGCGTTTGATCCGCTCCAAGGGCGTGGGCGTGTATTTCATTTCGCAATTGCCCGACGACGTACCCGATCAGGTGCTCGGCCAACTCGGCAACCGCGTTCAACACGCGCTGCGCGCGTTCACGCCGCGCGATCAGAAAGCCGTCAGGACCGCTGCTGAGACGTTTCCACCGAACAAGCGATTGAACGTGGTGGAAGTCATCACCCAGCTTGGCGTCGGCGAAGCGTTGGTGACCACCCTGCAAGAAGGCGGCGTGCCCTTACCGGTGGAGCGAACCCTGATCGCTCCACCGCGCTGTCGGATCGGTGCCATCACCGACCAGGAGCGCGCCAGCATTCGCCAGCTTTCGCCGATTGGGGGCAAATACGATACGGCGGTCAATCGGGAATCGGCGCATGAATTGCTCCAGCAACGCGCCCAGGCGGCGGCTGCGTCCGGCGCGGCGGCGGAACCAAAAGGCAAGGGTAAGACCGCTCAGCAGGAAGATGAAGGCATCGGCGGGTTGGTGAAGGATTGGCTGCTTGGCACCAATCGCCGGCAAGGCGCGCTGGAGGCGATGGCCAAGTCCACCCTGCGCACCATGGGGAACCAACTCGGACGGCAGATATTGCGCGGGGTGCTGGGGGGCATCATGAAACGCTGATTTTGAGTACTGAGGATGGTTTTAGTTTGCTTTTACAGAGTAAGTGTTTTTTGATAGCTACATTACTTTTTATTTTTGATTGATAAGCTTACAGAAGCTATCTAATTTTTAATCTGGAATCAAGAAATGAGCAAACCGCGTCTATTTATCGGCTCATCAAAAGAAGGAAAGGACATTGCTGATTTTCTACAACTCGGCCTCGACTGCGATGTTGAAGTAACCGTCTGGCATCAAGGTGTTTTTGGTTTATCAAAAGGCTCACTCGATGACCTTGTAAACGCTTCGCGCAAATTCGATTTTGCAGCACTTGTGCTCACTCCCGATGATTTAACAAATAAACGTGAAAGAACCGTCAACAGTCCTCGCGATAATGTTATCTTCGAACTTGGATTATTCATGGGCACGCTCGGCCGAGAGCGTACTTTCATAGTGTATTGCCGCGACGATTCGATTGACTTGCCATCTGATTTAGCAGGTGTGACAGCTGCGACTTTTGGCCCGCGTAGCGACAATAACTTGCAAGCTGCGTTGGGGCCAGTCAGTACAAAAATCAAGCAAGCAATTAAGGCTTGCGGTTTTTCTACTCATCCAACTTCCAGTGTACCCGTATTGCTTTCTGATGTTATCGTAAAGGATGGTGTATACTGGAAACAGAATGGTGATGGTCCATTTTGTACTGCCTGCTACGATAATAATAAGAAGCTTTTTCGTTTATCAAAGCTTAGCGGTCATTTTACCGTATTTGGAAAATGGGAGTGCCCGGTTTGCAAATTTAACTTTAGTGGAAACGAATAATGTTAAGAAACCGTGTATGGGGTTAGTCATGCCGTTGA
Source organism: uncultured Gammaproteobacteria bacterium (assembly GCA_963696515.1). Classification (GTDB taxonomy): domain Bacteria; phylum Pseudomonadota; class Gammaproteobacteria; order Competibacterales; family Competibacteraceae; genus Contendibacter. The sequence goes on along the minus strand of CAVOKM010000017.1, from coordinate 5,236 downwards.
ATTGGTCAAAACCATAAAAGATTTGAGGGTAAAAATGCCTCCTAAAAACCGATCCAATCAATTCGATTTCATCGAGTTTCCGGCTAAAAACGAGGAGCAGCTCAAAAATGCTCAGTCTTTCTTTTCCACCGTATTTGGTTGGTCTTACAAAAACTGGGGCGATGACTATGCCGATACGCAAAACAGCGGCATAAACAGTGGCATCAACGCAGACCAGGAAAGCCGGCCGAATCATCCTCTTGCTGTCATCTACACAGAAGATTTGGAAGCGATGCAGAATAAGATAGTGTCGGCTGGAGGAACAATCACCAAAGAAATCTTTTCATTTCCTGGCGGGCGTCGCTTTCACTTCAAAGACCCTGCCGATAACGAGCTTGCCATATGGTCGGATCAGGAGTGAAGGAACGGATATGCTGTACCGCTTTTCTCACGCCTCGTTTGCAAGTCGCGCCATATAACGCAATCCCTCAATCGCCCGGCTGCCGTACCACGAAGTCATTTCCCCGTCGATCAACCGCAGCTTGTCCAGCGGGCAGTTGTAATCGCGGGCGAAGGGTTTCCAAATCCTCCGGCAGAAAAGCGATACGGCTCGCTGCTGAACAGAATTAGATCGGCGGCATCCAGTAGCGCCTTGTCCAGCGCCAATTCGGGGTAGCGCGCCTCTGTCTCTACCGGCAGCGACTCCCAACCTACCAGGGCCAACATCCGGGCGATGTAGGTGTCCCGGCTGATCCCCATCCACGGCTTGCGCCAGATCAAATACAGCACCCGCCGCCGGGGCCAAGCGACTTGCCGCAATTTTGCCAAAGCCCGCTCGAACCGCGCCACCAGCGCCTCCGCTTCCCCCGCGCGATTGAAAATGCCACCGATCAGCCGGTAAAGCGGCACGTTGTCTTCCGGGGTCAGCGGATGGGTGACGATCACTTGCAGGCCATCGGCGATCAACCGCTCAGCCAGTTCGCGCGGGTTCTCGTCGATGTTGACGATGACGTGGGTGGGTCGCAATGCCCGCAGCCGGGCCTGGTTCACCTTCTTGGTCCCGCCGACGCTGGGGATGGCCGCGACTGCTGACTGGGGATGAACGCAGTAGTGGGTGCGACCCACGATCTGTGGTTCCAGTCCCAGCGCGAACAGCAGTTCGGTGATGCTGGGCACCAGCGAGACGATGCGGGCGGGTGTAGTAATAGGAGCGTGCTGGACGCCAAGAGCGTCGGTCAGAGACAGGTGGGGCATAATGGCGTCATCAAAAACTCAGAGCCAGCCCACTCTAGGTCACAACCAGCGCGCGGGCAAGTTGATCGGCTGCCCCCGACGCGCCGCGCGGGGGTATAATCCAACCATAATTATTGACACTCCATAGGAGAATCCCGCTCATGTCCGCGGTTGTCAGCCAGTTCAAATCCCCTATGCCCGGCGCCGATAAGGTCAAGCCCAAGCACAAGGTTCGTTTCGTCACCGCCGCCAGCCTGTTCGACGGCCACGACGCCTCGATCAACATCATGCGCCGCATCCTCCAGGCCAGCGGCGCGGAAGTGATCCATCTCGGTCACAACCGCTCGGTCGAGGAAATCGTCACCGCCGCCCTGCAGGAAGACGCCCAGGGCATCGCCGTCAGTTCCTATCAAGGCGGCCACGTCGAATTCTTCAAGTACATGATCGACCTGCTGCGCGAGCGTGGCGGCGATAACATCAAGGTGTTCGGCGGCGGCGGTGGCGTGATCGTGCCGGCGGAAATCCGCGAGCTGCACGAATACGGCGTGACCCGCATCTTCTCGCCGGAAGACGGTCAGGCCATGGGCCTGCAGGGCATGATCGACCACATGCTGGCGATTTGCGACACCGACCCCGGCCAGTACGCTCCCAAGACCCTGGACGAGATCAAAACCGGCGACTGGCGGGCGCTGTCGCGTTTGATCACCGCGTTGGAAAACCGCACCGTCGCGCCTGAACTGCGCCAGCACATCCTCACCGAAGCCAAAATCCGGGCCGTGCCGGTGCTCGGCATTACCGGCACCGGTGGTTCTGGCAAATCCTCGCTGACCGATGAACTGGTGCGGCGCTTTCGGCTCGATCAGGACGACCGGCTGAAAATCGCGGTCATCGCCGCCGACCCATCGCGGCGCAAGACCGGCGGCGCGCTGCTGGGCGACCGCATCCGCATGAACGCCATCGCCGGCCCTAACCTGTACATGCGTTCGCTGGCGACGCGGGCCGCCGGCAGCGAGGTGCCGGAGACGCTCGGCGACATTCTGGCCGCCTGCAAGTTGGCCGGCTTCGACCTGCTGATCGTCGAAACCTCCGGCATCGGTCAGGGCGACGCCGCCATCGTGCCGCTGGTGAATCGCTCGGTGTATGTGATGACTCCGGAATTCGGTGCCGCGTCGCAGTTGGAAAAGATCGACATGCTGGATTTCGCCGACACGGTGGCGATCAACAAGTTCGACCGCAAGGGCGCCGAGGACGCGCTGCGCGACGTGCGCAAGCAGGTGCAGCGCAATCACAAGGCCTTCAGCCAGTCGCCCGAGGAGATGCTGGTCTACGGCACCATCGCCGCCCGCTTCAACGACGACGGCGTGACCGCGCTGTATCAGGGCGTGACGGCGCTGCTGCGCGACAAGGGGCTGGATTTGCCGCCGGGCCGCTTGCCGCGGGTGGAAATCAAAGCCGCCACCGGCAAGACCGTAATCGTGCCGGCGGCCCGCGCCCGCTATCTGGCTGAAATCGCCGATGCCGTGCGCGGCTATCACCGGCAGGTGGAGGAACAGGTGAAGCTGATCCGCCAGCGCCAGCAACTGCGGGCGGTTATGGGACTGCTGGAAGGCGAGGGCAAGTCGGTCGCCGATCTCGAGCCTCTGCTGGAACAGGTCGAGGCGCGGGTGGACCCGCACGCCCGCAAGCTGGTCGACATGTGGCCGCAGGTGAAGGAGAGCTACAGCGGCGACGAGTACGTGGTGAAAATCCGCGACCAGGAAATCCGCACCAAACTGACCAGCCGTTCGCTGTCCGGCTCCCGCATTCCCAAGGTGGCGCTGCCGCGCTTCGAGGAGCACGGCGAGCTGCTGCGCTGGATGATGTTGGAGAACCTGCCGGGCAGTTTCCCGTACACCGCCGGCGTGTTCGCCTTCAAGCGCGAGAACGAGGATCCGACCCGGATGTTCGCTGGCGAGGGCGATCCGTTCCGCACCAACCGCCGCTTCAAGAAATTGTCCGAACACGCCGAGGCCACCCGGCTGTCCACCGCCTTCGATTCGGTGACGCTGTACGGCTGCGATCCGGATGAGCGCCCGGATATTTACGGCAAGGTCGGTAATTCCGGGGTGTCCATCGCCACCCTGGACGATCTCAAGGTGCTGTATTCCGGTTTCGACCTGTGCGCGCCGACCACGTCGGTGTCGATGACCATCAATGGTCCGGCGCCGATCATTCTGGCGATGTACTTCAACACCGCGTTCGACCAGCAGTTGGAGAAGTTCGAACGCGACAACCACCGCCCGCCGACCGACGACGAAATCGAGAAAATCAAGGAATGGGTGCTGGAAAACGTGCGCGGCACGGTGCAGGCGGATATTCTGAAAGAGGATCAGGGGCAGAATACCTGCATCTTCTCCACCGAATTCGCCTTGAAGATGATGGGCGACATTCAGGAGTATTTCGTCCATCACAACATTAAGAATTTTTATTCAGTCTCGATTTCCGGCTATCACATTGCCGAGGCCGGAGCCAATCCGATCTCGCAACTGGCCTTCACGCTGGCTAACGGCTTCACCTATGTTGAGACCTATCTGGCGCGCGGGATGCACATCGACGATTTTGCGCCGAACCTGTCGTTCTTCTTCAGCAACGGCATGGACCCGGAATATTCGGTGATGGGCCGGGTGGCGCGGCGGATTTGGGCCACGGCGATGCGCTACAAATACGGCGCGAATGAACGCAGCCAGAAGCTGAAATATCACATTCAGACCTCGGGCCGCTCGCTGCACGCGCAGGAAATGGATTTCAACGACATCCGCACGACCTTGCAGGCGTTGATCGCCATTTACGACAACTGCAATTCCCTGCACACCAACGCCTACGACGAGGCGATAACCACGCCGACCGATGAATCCGTGCGGCGGGCATTGGCGGTGCAGTTGATCATCAACCGGGAATGGGGCCTGGCGAAGAATGAGAATCCCAATCAGGGCGCGTTCATCATTGATGAATTGACCGATCTGGTGGAAGAGGCGGTGCTCAAGGAATTCGAGCGGATCAGCGAGCGCGGCGGGGTATTGGGGGCGATGGAGACCGGCTATCAGCGCGGCAAGATTCAGGAAGAGTCGCTGTATTACGAGACCCTGAAGCACGACGGTTCATTGCCCATCGTAGGCGTCAACACCTTCCGCAACCCCAACGCCAAGCATGAACAGGCGACCGTCGAATTGGCCCGCTCCACCGAGGAGGAGAAGCAGAGTCAGTTGCGGCGGCTGCGGGAATTCCAGGACCGGAACCGCCGGGACAGCGGCCCGCTGCTGGCGCGATTGAAACAGGCGGCCATCAACAATGAGAACCTGTTCGCGGTGCTGGTGGACGCGGTGCGCTGCTGCTCGCTGGGGCAGATCACCACGGCCTTGTTTGAGGTCGGCGGGCAGTATCGGCAGGAATATGTGATGGATAGGGGATGAATTTGTTTTCATGCTTTGTGGGGCAAATTCATCCCAAGGTAATAGCTTGGAGAGCGAGTTATGCAGCCCGAAATCAAGGATATTGCTGAAAGAATACTCAAGTTATCCCCAACCGCCAGAGCGTACTTGGCAGAGGTACTGCTGCAAAGTCTAGATTACGAAGAAGATTTTCCGGTATCAGAGGAATGGATTAAAGAAATTCATCATCGCTGCCATGAAATGGATGAAAAAAAAATAGAATTGATCACGGCTGAAGATGCTCTTGACCAGCTTCAGAAAAAATATTTATGAAACCGTGCTGGTTTCATCCAGAAGCGCTTGCAGAAGCCGATCATGCTGCTGCCTTTTATAAAGAGCAACAGCCTGGTCTTGAAGTGCGGTTTCTCGAAGCATTGAATGACGCCATCTCTCGAATCAGAAGGAATCCATTGCTCTATCGTTGTGTTGAGGGCGAAATCAGGAAGTGCCGAATCCTGCGCTTCCCGTATGGCATCATCTATCGCGCCACCGAGGATCGCGTGGACGTGATTGCCATCATGCATCTAAATCGACGGCCCGGTTACTGGAAGTCGCGG
>CAVOKM010000016.1:0-116523 GCA_963696515.1 uncultured Gammaproteobacteria bacterium | reverse complement strand
GATCTTTTGGTCGGCGTCGAACTCTTCGATTTCACCATCGCTCGGGTGCGATTCAAAGTGATGCAACGATGGGCTGACCGGTCCCGGCCGCTTGTTTTTCGGCCTGTTGCCAATAGGCCTCCCATTCGTGGTTGGCGCGGTTTAACCGCAGGGCCAACATCGCTTCGACATGCGCCGGCGACCACCACGCCCCGGGGCGGTTGAGTCGTTGTTGAATAAGGCCTTGATCCCCGTCTCGAAAATGAATTGTTCGATTTGGACGTTGAAGTGTTGGTGGTAATGGTCGATCTGCACCCGCATGTTGGCGCCGCCATCGAACTGGCCGGCTTCAAGATCTGATTGTCGACGACTGGAATCCACTTGTTCCGGCCAATCCTCATCGGCTATGCTTGACTTAACCGTACACTCACAAACCCGGCCACGGGTTGCCTGATTTTCCCGGAATTCCCACCTTAAGTTTGGCCCCGGTAGCTCAGTTGGATAGAGCGCACCCCTCCTAAGGGTGAGGTCACAGGTTCAATTCCTGTTCGGGGCGCCATATTTTCAAGCGCTTGCGAGAATGACTGGGCAGACCATAACCCTACTGCCTACCGTCGTCGCGCGGGTTCGTCGGAACAACGCGCCCAGCCGACCCGCCACCTTGAACCTGTCCTCAAAATCGCCGTTCGATGAGGCCGCTTTGCTTGCCAACAAACGCCGTAACCCCAAAACCTGTTCCGTCAGCGATACCATCGGCGCTGGCTCGGTCGATCACTTGCACCTGGTATTGCGGTCGCCATCGGCGGCGGGGTCTGGTATCTTGTAGCGTCTTTTCGCAACCGCCCCTCCCATCCTGGCATGACTCGATTCATTTACATCACCGGTGGCGTGGTGTCCTCCCTGGGTAAAGGCATTGCCGCCGCTTCGCTGGCGGCGGTGCTGGAAGCCCGAGGGCTCAAGGTCACCTTGATCAAGCTCGATCCCTACATCAACGTCGATCCCGGCACCATGAGCCCTTTCCAACACGGCGAGGTGTTCGTAACCAGCGACGGCGCGGAAACCGACCTCGATCTTGGGTACTACGAGCGCTTCGTGGACATGACCGCCACCCGGCGCAACAACTTCACCACCGGGCGCATCTACGAAAACGTGATCCGCAAGGAACGGCGCGGCGACTATCTTGGCGGTACCGTGCAGGTGATTCCGCACATCACCGACGAGATCAAGCGCTGTATTCGGCTGGGGGCCGGCGAGGCCGACATCGCGATGGTGGAAATCGGCGGTACGGTCGGAGATATCGAGTCGCAGCCTTTTTTGGAAGCCATCCGCCAAATGGGCGTGGAACTGGGCCGCGAACACTGCTTGTTCATCCATCTTACCCTGGTGCCCTATATCAAATCATCCGGCGAACTCAAGACCAAGCCGACCCAGCATTCGGTTAAAGAGTTACGCTCCATCGGCATCCAGCCCGATATCCTGCTGTGCCGCTCGGACCGGGAAGTTCCAGATGAGGAGCGCCGCAAGATCGCCCTGTTCACCAACGTCGAACCCAAGGCGGTCATCAACGTCCCGGACGCCGACACCATCTACCGGATTCCGCTGCTGCTGCACGCCCAGGGCGTGGACGACATCGTCGTTCGTAAATTGCACCTGGAAAACCTGCCGCCGGCCCATCTGGCGGACTGGGAACGGGTGGTGCGGGCCATCGAAAGCCCGACCGGCGAGTTGGACATCGCGATGGTCGGCAAGTACGTCGACTTAACCGATGCCTATAAGTCCTTGAACGAAGCCCTGTTGCACGGTGGCATCCATACCCGGACCAAGGTCAACATTCACTATATCGACTCCGAACAGATCGAGCGCGACGGCGTCGCTTGCCTGGAGACGATGGATGCCATCCTGGTGCCTGGCGGCTTCGGCGAACGAGGGATCGAAGGTAAAATCGCCGCCGTACGTTACGCCCGCGAACACCGGATTCCCTACCTCGGCATCTGCCTGGGTATGCAAGTGGCGGTGATCGAGTTCGCCCGCCACGTTGCCGGACTGGACGGCGCCCACAGCACTGAATTCCGCAAGGACACCCCGCATCCGGTCATCGCCCTGATCACCGAATGGACCGACGAGGACGGCTCCCTGCAACAGCGCCGGGAAGGCGGCGACCTCGGGGGTAGCATGCGGCTGGGCGCGCAGCCCTGCTGGTTGGTTCCCGACAGCCTCGCGCGCGCCACTTACGGCAAGGATACCGTCACCGAACGCCACCGCCACCGCTACGAATTCAACAACCGCTTTCGGGAACCCTTGCGCGCCTCGGGTTTGGTCTGTTCCGGCCATTCGCTGGATGGCCGGTTGGTGGAGATAATCGAATTACCCGGCCACCCCTGGTTTCTTGGCTGTCAGTTCCATCCCGAATTCACTTCCACGCCGCGCGCCGGTCATCCGTTGTTCAAGGGATTCATTGAAGCGGCCTACCGCCATCGCCGCGAGCATCGTGGGGAGGCACTTGCGGCATGATGAAATTGTGCGGTTTCGAGGTCGGCCTGGACCGGCCGCTGTTCCTGATCGCCGGCCCCTGCGTAATTGAATCCGAGCAGTTGGCGCTGGACACCGCCGGCCGGCTCAAGGAGATCGCCGAGCGCCTGGGCGTCCCGTTCCTTTACAAATCCTCGTTCGACAAGGCCAACCGTTCCTCGCACCAGAACTTTCGCGGTCCCGGACTGGAGGAAGGGCTGAAAATCCTGGAAAAGGTCAAGGTCGAGATCGGCGTGCCGGTGCTGACCGATGTACACGAATACACCCCGCTGAATGAAGTCGCCGCCGTAGCCGACGTGTTGCAAACCCCTGCCTTTCTGTGCCGGCAGACCGATTTCATCCAGAATGTCGCCCGTCAGGGCCGGCCAGTCAACATCAAGAAGGGTCAGTTTCTGTCCCCCTGGGACATGCGAAACGTGGTGGCGAAGGCGCGCATCGTCGGCAACGATCACCTCATGGTCTGCGAACGCGGCGCGTCCTTTGGCTACAATAATCTGGTTTCCGATATGCGCGCCCTGATGGTGATGCGGGCCACCGGCTGCCCGGTGGTGTTCGACGCCACCCATTCGGTGCAACTGCCGGGCGGTCAGGGAACCGTCTCCGGCGGCCAGCGCGAGTTCGTGCCGGTCCTAGCGCGGGCGGCGGTGGCGGCGGGCGTCGCCGGGTTGTTCATGGAAACCCATCCCGACCCGGATCGGGCGCTAAGCGACGGTCCCAACGCCTGGCCTCTGGACCGGATGGAACCGCTGCTGGCGACGCTCAAAGCGCTGGACGAAGTCGTCAAACAGCGCGGTTTTCTCGAAACCGGACTAGAATAACTTTTTTATCCCCCCAAGAGCGCAACACCCATAGGAGTTGAATAAATGTCGAAAATCAAAGAAATTCGCGGTCGTGAAATCATGGACTCGCGCGGCAACCCGACCGTCGGCGTGGACGTGATCCTGGAATCCGGCGCCAAGGGCAGCGCCGGCGTGCCTTCCGGCGCCTCCACCGGCAGCCGCGAGGCGCTGGAACTGCGCGACGGCGACAAGAGCCGCTATCTGGGTAAGGGCGTGCTCAAGGCGGTCGCCAACGTCAATGGCGAACTGCGCAGCGCCCTGGTCGGCGTGGAAGCGGTCGGCAATCAGGCCACCATCGACCAGAAGATGATCGACCTGGACGGCACCCCCACCAAGAGCCGCCTTGGCGCCAACGCCCTGCTGGGGATCTCCATGGCGGTCGCCCACGCCGCCGCCGCCGAGAAGGGCGTGCCGCTGTACAAGTATCTGAACCCCACCGGTCCGTATGTGCTGCCGGTGCCGATGATGAACATCCTCAACGGCGGCGCCCACGCCGACAACAGCGTGGACATGCAGGAATTCATGATCATGCCCATCGGCGCGCCCAGCTTCCGCGAAGCGCTCCGCTGGGGCGCGGAAGTGTTCCACGCCCTGAAAGCCGTGCTCAAGAAGCAGGGCATGAACACGGCGGTCGGCGACGAGGGCGGCTTCGCCCCCAATCTGCCCTCCAACGAAGCGGCCCTGGAAGTGGTCATGGAAGCCATTCGCAGCGCCGGCTACACCGCGGGCAAGGACCTCTACATCGCCCTGGACTGCGCCAGCTCCGAGTTCTACAAGGGCGGCAAGTACGTGCTGGAAGCCGAAGGCAAGTCCTTTACCGCCAACGAGTTCTCGGACAAGCTGGCGGATTGGGTCAACCGTTATCCCATCGTCTCGATTGAAGACGGTCTGGACGAGAGCGACTGGGCCGGCTGGGCCTATCTGACCCAGGTGCTGGGCAAGAAAATCCAGTTGGTCGGCGACGACCTGTTCGTGACCAACACCTCGATCCTCAAGCGGGGCATCGACGAGGGCATCGCCAACTCGATCCTGATCAAGGTCAACCAGATCGGCACCCTGACCGAGACTCTGGCGGCGATCAACATGGCCGCCGCCGCCGGCTACACCTCGATCTCCTCGCACCGCTCCGGCGAAACCGAGGACACCACGATTGCCGATCTGGCCGTGGCCACCGCCGCCAGCCAGATCAAGACCGGCTCGCTCAGCCGTTCCGATCGCGTCGCCAAGTACAACCGGTTGCTGGTGATCGAGGAAGAACTGGGCGCCGCCGCCGTCTATCCGGGCAAGAAAGCGTTCAACGTATTCCCAGGTTGAATCTGTAACCCTGACGGCGACCGCTGCTCCGGTTCCGTCGTTTTTTCCCAAACCGCGCCTTTCCGTCGACCGATCCCGATCAGGGACTAGACGACTGGAAGGCGCCGATTTATTCAGTCATCGCACGCCCAATGGTCCATCCCACAGAGCAAGGTTGGAAACTGCAAATATTGGCGGTGGCGCTGATAGCCGCGCTGGTGTTTCTGCACTATCTGCTCTGGATTGAGGAGGACGGCGTGCGCCAGACCCAAACCCTGCGCATTGGCATTCGCGCGCAGACCGATGAAAACGCGGAACTGGCCGAGCGCAACCGCGCCCTCGCGGCCGAAATCGAAGATCTGAAGCGTGGATTGATGGCCATCGAGGAACGGGCTCGCTCCGACATGGGCATGATCCGCCGGGATGAAACCTTCTACCGCCTGCTCGAAAAACCCCTGTCGCCATCGGCGACGCCGAGCAAATCCACTTCACCCGCCAATCCCGCGCCGTCAACCCAACTCGCCGCGCCAGCCGCCAAACCCACGCCGCCGGCCCAATTCACTACATCACCCCCCAAACCCGCGCCGCCAGCCAAACCCCCGGCACAATCCGCCAAACCCGCTCCAACCCCTGGAGCGTCTCAGCGCCGTGAGTAGCTTACGCCACTGGGCGCTGGTCCCCGCCGCCGGTGTCGGCAAGCGCATGGGTTCGACCATCCCCAAGCAATACCTGCCCCTGGCCGGTCGTTCAGTTATCGCCCACGCACTCGGAACCTTGCTGGACCACCCAAGGATTGACGGTGGCGTCGTCGCAATAAGCACCGAGGATGAATGGTGGCCGAGGGTCGCCGCAGAATTCACCACCGCCATGCCCTTGCTGGTCGTAATCGGTGGCGAGGAGCGTTGTCACTCGGTCCTGAAGGGGCTGGAGGCGCTGCGGGAACGAGCCGCGCCGAATGATTGGGTGTTGATCCATGATGCCGCCCGGCCCTGTCTGACCGCCGCGGATCTGGATCGCTTAATCGAGACCCTGGCCGATGACCCGGTGGGTGGTCTGCTCGCCGTTCCGGTGCGGGACACGCTGAAACAAGCGGATGCCGCTGGCCGGATCACGGCGACGGTGGATCGCACCCGGCTTTGGCACGCCCTGACTCCGCAGATGTTTCGGCTCGGGATGCTGCATGAGGCTCTGCGCGCGGCGCTGGCGAGAGGCTTGCTGGTGACGGATGAAGCGGCGGCGATGGAAGCGGCCAGTTTCGCCCCCCGGTTGGTCGAGGGCCGGGCGGACAATCTGAAAATCACCCGGCCCGAGGATCTGGCGCTGGCGGAGTTTTATCTCACCCGCAGGGATGCCGTCGGCTGAACCTTGACGGAAAGACCAACATGCGCATCGGCCACGGTTTCGATGTTCACGCCTTCGGGCCCGGCGGGTTTATCACCCTGGGCGGCGTCCGCATCCCGCATACCCACGGGCTGATCGCCCATTCCGACGGCGACGTGCTGCTGCACGCGCTGTGCGACGCGCTGCTGGGCGCGGCGGGGCTGGGCGACATCGGCCAACATTTTCCCGACAGCCGCGCGGAATTCCAGGGTATCGACAGCCGCATTCTGTTGCGGCGGGTGGCGGCCCTGGTTGGAGAACAGGGCCTGATGGTGGGCAACGCGGACGCGACAATCATCGCCCAGACCCCACGCATGGCCCCGCACATTCCCGCCATGCGCGAACGCATCGCTGCTGACCTGAACATCGCCCCGGATCGGATCAACGTCAAAGCCACCACCACCGAACGGTTGGGTTACATCGGCCGCTGTGAGGGCATTGCCGTTCATGCCGTGGCCCTGCTGGTCTGATGAAGGAGCGCTTCGCGGTCTACGGCCTGCGTACTGGTTCCCGTGATTCACCGGTGATCGGTTCGCTGAGGTCTTCGTACAACCCCTCCACCGGGCAGTCCAGTTCGACGCTGTCCAGGCGCAGCCGTCCGCCGGGACCGACGCTGTCCACCCACCATTGGCCGTCCCGCCGCCGGTAAATTTGGATCCGGATTCGCTCCTGATCCACCAGCACGTATTCCCGCAGGCTGTCGAGTTGCTGGTAGGCGGCGAACTTGTCGCCCAAGTCGTAGGAAGCGGTGCTGTCCGACAGCACCTCGACCACCAGCACCGGCGAGCGCTTGACGAGGCGGTCGGCGCGGTCGCTCTCGGCGCAGGTGACCTGAATATCCGGATAGAACCCACAGTCCGCCGCGTCCACCCGCACCTTGACATCGGCCATGAACACCCGGCAGGGCGTGCCGCGCAGGTGCTGGCGCAACAGGGTGTAGCAGTTCCCAGAAATTTCATTATGCCGGTCGGTGGTTCCAGCCATGGCGAACACCTCGCCGCGTACGTATTCATGGCGCCCCGGCTGGCGCTGTTCCCATTCCAGGTAATCGTCGTAGGTGAAGGCAAGGCGTTGCGCGAGTTGAGACATGGCCGAACTCCTATCAGATCACTCATCGTTCAAAGCATAACATGGCCAATCGGTGTGTTGGCGCGGGCCGGGTTAAACTGCGCTCTCCCAAGACCCGGGGAAACACAATGTCCACCACTACCAGGCATTCCACCCCCCTGCCCTTCGCCCACGACCAACCCGTGTTATCCGGCCGGCTGCGCGCCATCCCCGAGGATTTCCAGGTCCGCGAGGAGATTCCTTTCACCCTGGACGGGGCTGGCGAACACGTCTGGCTGTGGGTGCGCAAGCGCGGCGCGAATACCGATTGGGTGGCGCGGCGGCTGGCGGAACGGGCCGGCGTTCCGCCCGGTGCGGTGAGCTACGCCGGTCTGAAGGACCGCCACGCCGTCACCGAACAGTGGTTCTCGGTGCATCTGCCCGGCCGGGCCGAACCCGACTGGTCGGCGAACCCTGATCCCGATTTCACCGTGCTGAACGCGATCCGCCATTCCCGCAAGTTGCGACGCGGGGCGCTGAGCGGCAATGCGTTCCGCATCACGATCCGCGAGTTGGATGGCGATCCGGCGGAACTGGCGGCGCGGTTCCAACGCATCGTCGCGACCGGCGTTCCCAACTACTTCGGCGAACAACGCTTCGGCCACGAACAGGGCAACCTGGAACGGGCCGAGGCGATGCTGCGCGGTGAGTTGAAGGTCCTCGACCGGCATCAGCGGGGTCTGTATTTGTCCGCTGCGCGCTCGGCGCTGTTTAACGCCGTGCTGGCGCGGCGGGTGGCCGACGGGACATGGAATCAGGCCTTGCCGGGAGAAGTGTTGATGCTGGCCGGCAGTCACAGCATCTTCGCGATCGATGAAGTGGACGAAACGATCCGCCAGCGGGTCGCCGATTTCGACTTGCATCCGACTGGCCCGCTGTGGGGCGCTGGGGAGTTGCGTAGCGGCGTTACCGTCCGGGAACTGGAGGAAGTGGTGGCGGCGACGCTGCCGGTGTTCCGGGAAGGGCTAGCAACGGCGGGGCTGGAACAGGAACGGCGGGCGCTGCGGCTGGCGGTGCGCGACGCGACGCTAAAATTCCCCGATGCGCGAACCGCCGTGGTGGATTTCAAGCTGCCGGCGGGAGCCTACGCCACTACCGTATTACGCGAACTGGTTTGCCCGGTGGATTGACCGCGCGACTCCATCGGCCGACTGAATATTTGGGCAAGGGTCAAGGTATCCCCAGCGGCTGATTTCAGGCTACCATGACGCATTCATCGCATCGGGATTTTCGCATGGCCAAACGCACTCCCCTGTATGCCCGCCACGCGGCTCTGGGGGCGAAACTCGTGGATTTCGGCGGCTGGGACATGCCGCTGCATTACGGTTCGCAGCTTGACGAACATCATCAAGTGCGCCGCGCCGCCGGGATGTTCGACGTGTCGCACATGACGATTGTGGACTTTGCCGAACCCGGGCCGACCCGCTCCCTGCTGCGCCATCTGCTGGCCAACGACGTCGCCCGCCTGTACCCCGGCAAGGCGCTGTACACCTGCGTGTTGAACGAAGCCGGCGGCGTGATTGACGATCTGATCGTCTACGACCGGGGCGAGGCCGGCTACCGGCTGGTGTTGAACGCCGCCACCCATGACAAGGATTTGGCCTGGATCGCTCCCATCGCCGAACGTTTCGGCGCGGCCTGGCGCGAACGCGACGATCTGGCCATGCTGGCGGCGCAGGGACCGGTGGCGCTGGCCCGGCTGGAAGCCGTCCTCGGCGCGGACACTGTCGCCGCGGTCAGCGCGCTCAAACCGTTTCACGCACTGGAATCCGAGGGCTTGTTCATCGCCCGCACCGGCTACACCGGCGAGGACGGCGTGGAAATCATGCCGCCCGCCGCCGCGGCGCCCGAACTCTGGGACCGGATGCTCGCCGCTGGCGTGGCGCCCTGCGGACTGGGCGCTCGTGACACCCTGCGGCTGGAGGCCGGCATGAGCCTGTACGGCAACGACATGGATGAAACCACCACCCCGCTGGTCTCCGGGCTGGGCTGGACCGTGGCCTGGGAACCGAAGGATCGCGATTTCATCGGCCGCGCCGCGCTGGAACGGCAACGGGCCGGCGGCGCGCCGCAAACCATGATTGGCCTGGTGCTGGAGGAACGCGGCGTGTTGCGGGGCCACCAGCACGTCTACGCCGGCGACCGCGAAATCGGCCTGACTACCAGCGGCACCTTCTCGCCCACCTTGAATCGCGCCATCGCCCTGGCGCGGGTCGAGGCCGGCGTGGGCGAGCGCTGTCGGGTGGATATTCGCGGCAAGCGCCTTCCGGCGCGGGTGGTCAAACCGCCCTTCGTCCGCCATGGCCTCGCCCTGATCGACTGACCCCATCCCCGAACCGTTGTTGAGGAACCGAGCATGAGCAGCATCATTCCCGCAGATCTGTATTACACCGAATCCCATGAATGGGTGCGCGCCAACGACGACGGCACCATCACCGTGGGCATCACCGATCATGCCCAGCACCTGCTCGGCGATTTGGTGTTCGTGGAAATCCCCGAAGTGGGCCGCGCCGTTGCCGCCGCCGAAAGTTGCGCGGTGGTCGAGTCGGTCAAGGCCGCGTCCGACGTGTACAGCCCGCTGGATGGCGTCATCGTGGAAGTGAACGAGGCCCTGGCCGACAGTCCAGAGCTGATCAATCAGGATCCCTTCGGCGAAGGCTGGATTTTCCGGCTCAAGACCACCGCCGCGTTGGATGGCTTGCTGGACGCCCGCGCCTACGAGACCATTGCCATCGCCGAGGATGAGGACGACAGCTCATTGGCCAACCCCAAGCTGGTCGAGTGAAAAGGGGCACGCCGATCATGCCGTTTATTCCTCATACCCCGGCCGATGTCCAGGCGATGCTGGCCGCGATTGGTGCGCCGAATTTGGAGGCGCTGTTCGATGAAATACCACCGGTGCTACGGGTCGGCCCACTACCGGCCCTGCCAGAGGCGTTGAACGAGTTGCAAATCAGCCGGCTGATGGAAAAGCGGGCGGGGGATGCTCCCCGTCCGCTGTGTTTCCTGGGCGCGGGCGCCTACGAGCATCACATCCCGGCGGCGGTCTGGGAAATCGTCGGTCGCGGCGAGTTCTACAGCGCCTACACGCCCTATCAGCCGGAAGCCAGCCAGGGCACGCTGCAAGTGCTCTACGAATACCAGAGCATGATGGCCGGCCTGACCGCGATGGACGTGTCGAACGCCTCGCTGTACGACGGCGCTTCGGCGCTGGCGGAGGCGCTGCTGATGGCGGTGCGCGCTAACCGCAAGTCCAAATCCAAAAGGATTCTGATACCGCGCGCTCTGCATCCACTGTACCGGAGAACCGCTCACGCCATCGTCCACCATCAGGGCATCGAACTGGTGGAATTGCCCTACGATCCGGCTGGTGGCCAGACTCCGGTCGAGGCGCTGGCTTCGTATGCCGGACAGGATTTCGCCGCGCTGGTGATCCCGCAGCCCAATTTCTTCGGCGTGCTGGAGGACGCGGACGCGCTGACCGACTGGGCGCACCGCGATCAGGCGCTGGCGGTTGGGGTGGTCAATCCCACGGCCCTGGCAATACTCAAACCGCCGGGCGAATGGGGCGAAGCCGGCGCCGATATCGCCTGTGGCGATGGCCAGCCGCTGGGATCCCCACTGTCCTCCGGTGGTCCCTATTTCGGCTTTCTGTGCTGCCGGCAGGAACTGGTGCGGCAGATGCCGGGTCGGCTGGTGGGTCGAACGGTGGATCTGGACGGCAAACCCGGCTTCACCCTGACCCTGCAAGCCCGCGAGCAGCACATCCGCCGCTCCAAGGCCACCTCCAACATCTGCACCAACCAGGGACTGATGGTCACTGCCGCCACTCTGTACCTGTCGCTGCTGGGTCCGCGCGGTCTGGGACAGGTCGCCGCCGCCTGCCACGCCAACACCCGAGCGCTGGTGGAGCGGTTGACTCAGGTTCCGGACTTGAGCCGGGTTTTCGACCGTCCCGTGTTTCATGAAGCGGTGTTGAAGCTGCCGCGTCCGGCGGGCGAAGTGCTGAACGGGCTGCTGGCGCGGGGCATTCTGGGTGGGTTTGATTTGAGCGGCGACTATCCCGAACTGGGCCACGCGCTGCTGGTCTGCGCCACCGAAACCAAGGACGAAGAGGATTTGCAGTGGTATGCCGAAGCGTTGACGGAGGTAGTGAAAATCTTGCCGGTTGCTGGACCCGGCAACCCATCCCAATGATACCCACTGGAGGATATTCACATGGCAACCCTGACTTTCAAAGGCAACCCCATCAACACCAATGGCGATCTGCCGACCGTGGGCGAAACCGCTCCCGACTTCAAACTGGTCACTGCTGACCTGAAGGACGTCACCCTGGCCGACTTCCCCGGCAAGAAGAAGCTGCTAAACATCGTGCCCAGTCTGGATACCTCGGTTTGCGCGCTGTCCACCCGTAAGTTCAACGAGCACGCCAAGGCCCATCCCGACACCGTTATTCTAGTAATCTCCGCCGATCTCCCGTTCGCCCAAAAGCGGTTTTGCGGCAGCGAGGGCCTGAGTAACGTGGTCACCCTGTCCATGATGCGTTCGCGCAAGTTCGCCAAGGATTATGGTGTATTGCTGGAAACTGGCCCGCTGGCCGGCCTGACCGCCCGCGCTGTAGTGGTGGTGGATGAAAACAATGTGGTACGCCATACCGAACTGGTCCCGGAAATCGCCCAGGAGCCGAATTACGATGCAGCACTGGCGGCGCTGAAGTGATCCACCCATGCTGATCTTCGACCAGTCCCGTCCCGGCCGGCAGGCGGTGATTCCCGCCGGCGCGCCGACTTACGCCCTGTCCGACATTCCTGAAACGCTGCGCCGCCGTCGCGCCGCGCCGCTGCCGGAAGTCTCGGAACTCCAGGCGGTGCGCCACTACACCCGGCTGTCGCAGAAGAATTTCTCCATCGACACCCACTTTTATCCGCTGGGCTCCTGCACCATGAAGTACAACCCGCGGGTCTGCCACCGGCTGGCCTCGCTGCCCGGCTTCCTGGTCCGTCATCCGCTGGCGCCGGAAACGATCAGTCAGGGCTTTCTCGCCTGCCTGTACGAGTTGCAGGAGATGCTGCGGGAAGTCACGGGGATGCAGGCCGTCTCGCTTACGCCGATGGCCGGGGCGCAGGGAGAATTCGCCGGGATGGCGATGATCCGCGCCTACCATGTCGCCCACGGCGATCACGCCCGCCGTGAAGTCCTGGTCCCCGACGCCGCCCACGGCACCAATCCCGCTACCGCCATCATGTGCGGCTTCACGGTCCGGGAAATCCCCACCGACGCCCACGGCGACGTGGACCTCGCCGCCCTGCGCCAGGCGGTCGGGCCGCAAACCGCCGGGCTGATGCTGACCAATCCCTCGACCCTGGGCGTATTCGAGCGGAACATCACCGAAATCGCCGCCATCGTCCATGCCGCCGGCGGCCTGCTCTACTACGACGGCGCCAATCTCAACGCCATTCTCGGCAAAGCCCGGCCCGGCGACATGGGTTTCGACGTGATGCACATGAACCTGCACAAAACCTTCGCCACTCCGCACGGCGGCGGCGGTCCCGGCGCGGGTCCGGTGGCGGTCAACGCCCGGCTGGAGCCGTTTCTGCCGATTCCTCTCGTCGGTAAGGAGGGTGAGCGCTACCGCTGGCTGACTGAAGCCGACCGGCCCCAGAGCATCGGTCGGCTGTCGGCGTTCATGGGCAACGCCGGGGTGATCCTGCGCGCCTACGTCTACGCCCGCCTGCTCGGTCGCGCCGGCATGGGCCGGGTCGGCGAATATTCCACCCTGAACGCCAACTATCTGATGGCGGAACTGTGCAAGGCCGGCTTCGATCCGGCCTTCCCGCAACGGCGGGCCAGCCACGAATTCATCATCACCCTCAAGCGCCAGGCCAAGACGCTCGGGCGTGACGGCGATGGATTTCGCCAAACGGTTGCTCGATCTCGGCTTCCACGCCCCGACCACCTACTTTCCGCTGCTGGTGCCGGAATGCCTGCTGATCGAGCCGACCGAAACCGAGTGCAAGGAGGAACTGGACGCCTTTGTGGCGGCCATGGCGCAAATCCAGCAGGAAGCCGAGGCCGACCCCGACTGGGTCAAGGGTGCGCCGCATCATCGCCCCGTCCGGCGGCTGGACGAGGTGCGGGCTGCCCGCGACATGGACCTGGCCTGGCGACCGGTCGAGCCCTGACGGGCGATGGCGTTCCAAAACCATAAAGGCTGGCGCCGGCTGGTCAACGCCACCGGCTATTCCTGGGCCGGGCTGAAGGCGGCTTGGCGCAACGAGGAAGCGTTCCGCCAGGAAGGGCTGTTGTGCGCGGTGCTCGCGCCGCTGGCGCTGTGGCTGGCCGACAGCGCGGTGGAGCGGGCGTTGCTGATCGGCAGTTTATTACTGATCGTGATCGTCGAACTGCTCAACACCGGCATCGAGGCGGCCATCGACCGCATCGGCCCGGAGAACCACGAACTTTCGGGCCGAGCCAAGGACATCGGCTCGGCGGCGGTATTCGTGGCCCTGCTCAACGCCGGCGTGGTGTGGCTGTTGATTCTGTTCGCCTGAGAAGCTGTCCAAAAACCCCTCTCCCTGTGGGAGAGGGGAGAGGGGGAGAGGGGAGTTTTTAGACAGTCTCTGAGATCGGCCACATGGTTTTGATTCGATACGGTATCGCATCGATACCTATAACAGGCGAAAGAGCATCCGCGCCAAGAGGAGCAGCGATGTTCCATCCCCGAGCGAGGAGGCATGATCCTTTCTGGAAATCTTTTTAATCCAAGTACTTGTGAGGAATTTCATGGCCATCGACGAAAAAAGACGGCAGAAGAAACTTGCCAAGAAAGCGGCCGAACGCAAAGTCAGGCAAGCCCAAAGGAAATCACTAACCACCGGTGGTACCGCCGCGGTGGCGGCTCGGTTTCCCATCGGCGATTGCCTGGTACCCACCGACCTGTTTAAGGAGGGCATCGGCACGGTGGTGCTGACCCGCTCGCTGCCCCGCGGCGAGATCGCGGTGGCGGGCTTCCTGGTGGATACCTACTGCCTCGGGGTCAAAAATGCCCTGTATCATGTGATCTCACCCGCGGAGTACGACTATTATCGGGGGCAGATCGAAGCGCAGACCCCCCTGGAGCGCGTCCATCCCAGTTGCCTGCGCAAGCTGGTCGAGGGGGCGGTCCAGTATGCCCGGGATCTCGGCTTTTCACCGCACCCCGACTACGCCCGGGCCGCCCAGTTGTTTGGAGACATCGATGCTGCCGCCTGTTCGGTCCGCTATACCTACGGCAAGGACGGCCAGCCGTTCTACATCAGCGGCCCCCACGAAAGCGCCGTGCAATCGCGGCGGATCATCGACACCCTGGCGCGGCGGCTCGGCCCGGATGGTTTTCATTACATGACCGCGCTCGACGAACGTGAACCCGTTGCCGCCGCGCGGGTGTCCGGCCAAGCTGCTCAATTGATCAGCTACGAAATCAGTAACGCACCCCTGGAGGATACCGCCTACGACCGGCTGCCCGAGTCGGTCAAGGACGAACTTGAAAGGCTCTATGACCTGCTGCGCAAAAAACCGAAGGAGGCAGTCTCCCTGCTGTTGCCGCTGATCGAGCGGTACCCCGACATACCCCAGCTCTACAACTACCTATACTCCGCCTATCAACTGCTCCACGAGCAGGCGAACGCGCAACGGATCCTCGATGAAATGCTGGAGCGTTTCCCCGATTACCTGTTCGGCCGGCTCGCTCACGCCAGGAATTACCTGGAACGGGGCGATCTCGACAAGGTTTCGGAAATCTTCGAAGGCAAGTTCGACCTCAAGCTCCTTTATCCCGACCGCGAGCGTTTTCACACCTCCGAGGTGTTGAATTTTGGCTCCACTATGGCCTGGTATTTCCATGCCAAGGGGGATCGCAACCGCGCCGAGATGTACTACAACCTCCTCCAGCAAATCGATCCCGAACACGAAGCGACCCGGTTCGTCAAGCAGTTACTCCACCCTTCGCCCATCGCGACTTGGCTGCGCAAGCTGTCACAAAAAGTTAAACGCCCCGGACCATGAAAGCGGCCTCCGGCCGGTTGAAGCCGGCTGGACGCCGGCTCCACCCTTTTGGGAAATGGTATTACGCGCGATCTCCAAGCCAACCGGCCAATCGTTCCAGGCGCAGCACCGGTGCGGCCTGCTCGGGATGCGCGCCGTGCGGAACCACGCCCAGCAGCGGAACGCACAGACGGGTTTGCAAGGTGTCCAGATTCGCCTCGAAGCGGGACATGGCCGGGTCGATCCGGTTGGCGACCCAACCGGCCAGGATCAAATTCCGGTTCGCTATCGCTTCGGCAGCAAGCAGGGCGTGATTGAGGCAGCCCAGCCGCATCCCCACCACCAGCACCACCGGCAAGGCCAGGGCTTGCGTCAGGTCGGCTGTATCGTAACGCGCGTCGAGCGGAACCCGAAATCCGCCCACACCTTCCACCCAGACCACCTCCGCCACCGTTCGCAGGCGTTCGAAGCGCTTGGCGAATCACCTCAATATCGATAGGCCGGCCCGCTTCGGCGGCGGCGATATGCGGCGCGATGGGCGGGGCGTACAGATAGGGATTCACCCATTCCAGCGGGGGCGTGAACCGAACTGGCGGCCAGCAACTGCACGACATCGTCGTTGCACCCATCCGCCTCGATCCCCGCCGCGATTGGTTTCATGCCGACAGCGGTCAACCCCAACCAGCGCGTGGCGTGCAGCAGAGCGCAGGTGACGAGGGTCTTGCCCACCCCGGTATCGGTGCCGGTGACGAAGAAGGCGCGGTTCATGGCCGCGTGGCGATCAGCCACACCCCGTCGTAGCTCAAAGGCAATCCCGCCGCCTCCCGCAACAGTTCGTAGCGCTCGTTAATCGCCCGCCACGCGCCGCGACTCAGGGGCATCGGGCGGCGCTGCTCGACTTCGCGGGCGCCGACCGCCTTGACGCTGCGCAGAGCGCTTCGCGCATCGGGAAAGTAGCGGCGCACGGCTTGCCGCTCCCAAACCCTCACACTCCAGCCGGCGGCCCGGCAATCCGCCAGCAATCGCTCCGGAGCCGGCATGGCCAGCACGTGGCTATAGCCGTCGGCCTCAGCGAAGGCATGGCGCAATTCGGGAAAATTGTCCGCGCCGAGCGTGGCGACCGCCAGCCATCCTCCCGGTTGGAGCACCCGCGCGGCCTCGGCAAAACAGCAACGTGGATCGTTCCACTGCCAGGTCAGGCTCGACCAGTAGCCACCGAAACAACCACCGCCGAAGGGCAAGGCTTCGATGTCGGCGCAAATCACTCTCGCGTTGGGGTACTGGACCCGCGCCACGGCCAACATCGCGGGCGCGAAGTCGAGCAGGGTGAGTGCGGCACGTGGCCAGCGTAGCGCCAGCTCGCGCGCGCTGTAACCAGTGCCGCAGCCGGCGTCAAGAATGGCGATGGGTTCCCCATCCAGGCCGGCTTGGAGCAAGTTCGCCGCCAACCGGTCGGCCATCTCGCGCTGCACGTCGGCCGCCGCGTCGTAGCCAGTCGCGGCCTGATCGAAGGCCTGGCGAATGCGCTGCTTGGCCGGCAGCGAGAAGGGCGGGCTAATCACCGTGATCGGCGCAGTCATGGAGAGCCGTAATGAGGTCGTCGATTTGCGATTCGCGATGAGCCGCCGACAGAGAAATCCGCAGCCGGGCCGTCCCCGCCGGCACCGTGGGTGGGCGGATGGCTGGAACCCACAGACCCCGTTCGAACAACTGTTCGGCCAGTCGCACGGCGGCAGCGTTCCCGCCGACCAGCAGCGGTTGAATCGCGGTCGGCGAAGGCAGCAAGCGCCACGGCAGACCGCGGAGTCCCTCTTGCAAACGCAAGATCAGGTTCTGCAACCGCGCGCGCCGCTCGTCGCCATCCGCGATCAGTTCCAAACTGGCCAGCAGTGCGGCGGCCATAATGGGGCTGGAGGCGGTGGTGAAAATGTAGGAGCGCGCCCGCTGCATCAGCCACTCGATCACCCGCCGATCACCGGCAACAAATGCCCCCGACACGCCAGCCGCCTTGCCCAGCGTGCCCATCAGAATCAGGCGTGGCGACGGCGGCAAATCGAAATGGGCGAGGCTGCCACGCCCGCCGGGGCCAAGCACGCCGAAGCCGTGGGCGTCATCCACCCCCAGCCAAGCGTCGAAGCGTTCGGCCAGCGCGAAAAGTTCCGGCAACGGCGCGAGGTCGCCATCCATGCTGAACACGGCGTCGGTGAGTATCAGCTTGCGCCGGGCACGGCTTTGTTCCAGCCGGCGGGCGATCGCGTCCACATCGCCATGCGGATAACGCACATGCTCGGCGCGGGTCAACAGAGCGGCGTCGATCAGCGAGGCGTGATTCAGCTTGTCGGCGAAGATGGCGTCGTCGCGTCCGACCAGGGCTGGCGCGATGGCCAGATTGGCCAGGTAACCGGTGGCGAAGCACAGCGCCCGCTCCCGCCCGACGAAGGCGGCCAGCCGCTCCTCCAACTCCGCGTGCGGCCGCAGATGGCCGCTGACCGCGTGCGAAGCGCCGCTGCCCACGCCCCAGCACTTGGCGGCTTCTCGCGCCGCCGCGACGACAGCGGGGTGATTCGCCAGACCGAGGTAGTCGTTGCTGCAATAGGAGACGACGCGCCGGCCCTCGATCACCGCTTCCGGACCGCAGGGTGCGTCCAGGGTGCGGCGGAGGCGCAATAAACCATCGGTGGCCAGTTGGGCGAGGTTCGTTTCCAGTTCGTCCCAGATCATGCCAGCGCCGCGTCCAGCGCCGCGACTCCCCGCTCGGCCAGCAGCGTGGCTTCTTCATCATTGAGAATGTAGGGTGGCATGAAATAGACCGTGGTTCCCAGCGGGCGCACCAGGATTTCGCGCTGCAGCGCCTTGCGGTAGAAACGCGGGCGGAAATCGGGATCGTCGGTCTCTATGTCCACCGCCCAGATCATGCCGCGGTGGCGGAAATGCCGTGCGTGCGGATGGTTCGCCAACGGCTCCAACAAGGCCGTGAACCCTTCGGCGAAGCGCCGGTTCCGGGCCAGCACGTCGTTCTCGGTGAAGATATCCAGGGTCGCCAGCGCGGCGCGGCAGGCCAGCGGATTACCGGTGTAGGAATGCGAATGGAGAAAGCCGCGCGCCACCGCGTCGTCGTAGAAGGCGGCAAAAACTTCTTCACTGGTCATCACCACCGACAACGGCAGATAGCCACCAGTCAGGCCCTTGGAAAGGCAGAGAAAGTCGGGGCGGATACCAGCCTGTTCGTGGGCGAACAGCGTGCCGGTGCGGCCGAAACCGACCATGATCTCGTCGGCGATCAGATGAACCTGATAGCAGTCGCACAGGGCGCGGGCCAGCCGCAAATACTCGGGGTCGTACATCGCCATCCCGGTCGCGCCCTGCACCAGTGGCTCGACGATCAGGGCGGCGATGGATTCATGGTGCGCGGCCAGCGTCGCTTCCAGCGCACGCGCGGCGCGGCGGGCGACATCGGCGGCCGATTCACCCGGTTCCGCCTGGCGCGCGTCGGGCGAGGGCACGGTGATCGCCTGCCGCAGCAGGGGCGCGTAGACCTCCTTGTACAGCGCGACATCGCTCACCCCCAGCGTCCCCAGGGTCTCGCCGTGATAGCTGCCAGCCAGACAGAGAAAATGGTTTTTTTCAGGCCGGCCGTGATTGCGCCAAAAATGAAACGACATCTTGAGGGCGATTTCCACCGCCGAAGAGCCGTCCGAGGCGTAGAAGCAGTGACCGAGAGCGTCGCCAGTCTGCGCCGCCAGCCGTTCCGACAGTTCCACCACCGGCGCGTGGGTGAACCCGGCCAGAATAACCTGCTCCAGCCGGTCCAACTGATCTTTGATCGCGGCGTTGATACGCGGGTTGGCGTGGCCGAACAGATTGACCCACCACGAACTGATCGCATCCAGATAGCGCCGACCCTCGAAATCGTATAGCCACGCCCCCTGGCCCCGCGCCACCGGCACCAGTGGCAAGACGCCGGTGGCGTGGAGCTTCATCTGGGTGCAGGGATGCCAGACGGCTTTCAGGCTGCGGTCGAGCCAGTCGCGGTTGCTCATGAGTGGATTCGGCTAAACCCCCTGCAAGCCCAGTTTCTCAAACAAGGCTTCATCGCGCTCCATTTGCGGATTGCGGGTGGTCAGCAGCTTGTCGCCGTAGAAGATCGAGTTGGCGCCGGCCAGGAAGCACAACGCCTGTTCGGCTTCGCTCATCTGCTCGCGCCCGGCGGACAGGCGCACGTAGCTGCGCGGCATGGTGATGCGGGCGGCGGCGATGGTGCGCGCGAACTCGAAAATATCGACTGGATCGCTGTTTGCCAGAGGGGTACCGGGAATGGCGACCAGATTGTTGATCGGAACCGATTCCGGCGGCGGATCGAGATTAGCCAGCGTGGCGATCAGCCCGGCGCGGTGCAGGCGCGACTCGCCCAGGCCGACGATGCCGCCGCTGCACACCTTGAGCCCCGCCTCGCGCACGCTGTGTAAAGTATCGAGTCGATGCTGATAGGTATGGGTGGTGACGATCTCCTCGTAATACTCCGGGGCGGTGTCGAGGTTATGGTTGTAGTAGTCCAGGCCGGCTTCCCGTAACTGTTGAGCCTGCCCTTCCTTGAGCATCCCCAGCGTCACACAGGTTTCCAGGCCGAGGGCCTTGACGGCGCGCACCATGTCCAGAACCGGCCCCATGTCCTTATCCTTGGGACCGCGCCAGGCCGCGCCCATGCAAAACCGGCTGGCGCCTTTCTCCTTGGCGGCCTGGGCGGCGGCCACCACCTCGTCGAGCGCCAGCAGGTTCTGGGTTTCCAGATCGGTATGATGGCGTTTGGACTGGGAACAATAGCCGCAATCCTCGGAACAGTTGCCGGACTTGATCGACAGCAGGGTGGAACGCTGCACCGCGTTGGGAGCGAAATTCGCCCGCAGGATTTCCTGCGCCTGGAACAGCAGATCGGCGAAGGGCAACTCGAACAGCGCCAGCACGGCGTCGACGGCCCAAACCGGCGAGGGGCGGAGCGGTGGCTGCGCGCACGGCGCCGGCTGGGAAAGCATTGCTGGAGTATTCATGGACAGTTCTCAAGAGATGGGTTGATTGCGCTGTTGATGAAGCGTATGAGGCATGGCAACCGGTCTGGCGTGATGCGGATGCAGGGCGAACCGTTTGTCGGCGCTCACACCCCTTACCGGCGGTGACTAAGATAGCATCCCCGCTCAGGAAAACCACACCTCCGCCGTACCCGGGCCCCGCGGGACTCTCTCGACGCCAAGACGCGGATTTTCCATCGAATTCACAGGACCTACGCCGCATCGAGAGCGTTCGCGATTGTTCCTTCCAGTATGCTCGTGATCGGAAAGGGCCGCCCGATATAATAACCTTGGGCGTAGTCGATCCCGTATTCGGCGAGCAGGGCAAGCGCTGTCGCATCCTCCACATGTTCGGCGATGGTCTTCTTGCCGAACGCCCTGGCGATTTCCCCCATGGCTTTGACCAGAACCTGATCGTCCGCGCGTTCCCCGAGTTTGTTGATGAACGATCCGTCTATCTTAATAAAATCGAACGGAAGGTTTTTCAAATAGTAGAAGGAGGAAAACCCGGTCCCGAAATCGTCAAGCGCAAACTGGCAACCGATAGCGTTGATGGCTTCCATGAGTTGGCGAGTGGCCGTCAGGTCGCCTAGCGTGGCTGTTTCGGTCATTTCAAAAATGATTTGCTGGGGATCGAGCCTGGTTTCCTGCAAGAGTTGTTTGAGCTGGTTCAGCAGATCGGGGTTGTTGAACGCATGGGCGGACAGATTCACCGTTAGCGTGATTCGCAAGCCCCGCGCCAGGGCTAGGGTTTGGAACCGGATAGCTTCGGCCATCACCATGCGGTCGATGGAGTGGATAAGTCCGGACCGTTCCGCCACTTCGATAAACTGGGCGGGTCCGATGATTTCTCCATCGTCGCCCCGCATCCTGAGCAGCACCTCGAAATGTGAGATTCCCCGATCTTTTATTCCGAGGATTGGCTGCGCATACAACAAGAAGTGGTTGTCTTTCAGCGCGCGCTCCACCCGCTGTTTCCAGAACACGCGCTCGCGCATCCGCCGCTGACTTTGGTCCCGGTCCGAAAGCAGATGCCAACCGCCACGCCCGCTGTCCTTGACCTTATACATGGCGAGATCGGCCCGGGCCAACAACTCCTCGATGTTAATGCCATGCTCCGGAAACAGGGCGATGCCAATGCTGGCCGATAATTTGTAAGTTTGGTCCCCCACCGGAAATTCGATTGCGCGGATGTGGGCCAGAATCTTTTCGGTCACTTGTACTGCTTCGTCGGCCGTGGCTTGGTAGAGAATCACCGCGAATTCGTCGCCCCCCAGCCGGCCGATCACATCGACTTCGCGCAGGATAGACGGGAGCAACTCTCCGAGCCGCTGGAGCAGACGATCCCCGGCCTGATGACCGCTAGTGTCGTTGATATACTTGAACTGATCCAGATCGAGAAACAACAACCCTCCCGTGTGGCGATACCGACGGGCCGCAGCGATTGCATCCTTCAATTCCAGGGCAAAACGGCGCCGGTTGAACAGCCCGGTCAGTGGGTCGTGATCCGCCAGCCAGGCCAACCGTAACTCTGCTTTTTTCCGGGGCGTGATGTCCATGCCCACCGACAGGATCATCAAAGCGTTATCCACCTGATCCCGAAGCCGGGAATGCTGCCAAACGACATCGAGCGTACCGTGATCCTTGCTTAGAATTTCACACTCTTCCTCGACGTGTTCCCGGACCCCGGCCACCAGATCCGCCAGGCGATTCCGCACGCTATCGACGCTCCCCTCCCGGGCCAGCAGAGTGACGAACGGTCGGCCCCGCAACTCCGCGAGCGAGTAGCCGGTAATCGCCTGGCCATAGGGATTGATCGTCAGGATTTGGTTGTTCCTGTCCTGGGTCATAATGATGGCCTGAGCGGTTTCCAGCACATGAGTGACAAAGTTTCGCTGTCGGGTGATCTCGGTCATGCGTTCGGAGAGATCACGCGTTCGATTTGCCACTTCGATGTTCAGCGCTTCTAGTTGGATGGAGAGCGCGATTGCCGTATCGTTGAGGACATCCACTTCGTCTCTGAATAAATGCGTAAGCCTCGATTCGGATATGGCCGCGCGTACTTTGGCGAATGAGCCTTCGGCTAGCCAGGGCAAGTTGACCGCCGAGCGCCACAGCCGCGACAAAGGCGACCACAGGATCGCCAGCAGCAGGAGTTCCGACAACACCAGGCCTACGGTTCCCAAAGTAATGTTGCGCTGGAGCCCCGCGCGGATTTTATCCATCGCCTCGCTGATATCAGCGACGGTCACCAGGTAGGCCTTTTCCCGCTCCTCGAAACCGGCCAGCGGAAATAGCCGAACCTCGTATTCGCTTCCCTGGACGTTGAGCTGGATCGACTCTCGGGCACTATCAGCCAGCGTTCTCCCCTCGGCCGCAGCACGCAAAATACCCAGATTGGTCCGCGCGTTGCCGAGCGCCACCACTTGGGCGTTCCACAGCCGGAGCCAGCGCTCGCCCTCGCCATTCGCGGCAGGTGTATTCGTCTGCTCGACGATCAAGCCGAGGTCGGTGCCGGAGACCCGCTGAAAGTCGAGCACAACATCCGCCAAAGACACCCCCAAGACCACCGCGTCGCCGGTGCCGAGGATGGGAGCGATGGCAAATTGCAGGCAGGTATCGAAGCAGTCGATAAGGCTGATGGGACTTTCCATGGTCACGACCTGACGGGTGGCGTTCACCAGGGCAATCCGTCCGGAGGAGAAAGCATCCAGGCCGTGAGCGGCAAGCCGCTGCCCGTTCGCCGCGATGAGCACGATGCTTTCCACCCCCATGTTCAGGTCCAAAACCGCCGCCAGTCGCTCGAATTCAACGATCATTCCCCCTTCGCGCTTCTGCCCCAAGGCGGGCTGGTCACCAAGCAGGGAAGCGACCGTCGTACTCCACTTTCGCAGTCGCTTGTCCGATTGATCCAGTAAACCCTGGACCTGATGCGCATATTGGTTCTGTAATTCCGCGCGGCGCAAATCGAACTGGTTACGCAATTCAATATGGTTGATGGTCACCAGAGCGCCGGTCACCACGATAAGCGCGATACTGCTCAGCAGCAGGGCTTTCCACTTGAGACTCAGAAAGAAGGCAGGACGTGATGGCGGATTCATTCGCAACAATACCTTAAACGGTCTGGGCCATCGGGCAAAGAGTATCCCCTCTTCCCACTGATCCTGTTGAATCATTTATGTTAATTTGTTGGAGCCAGGGTTTAAAATCGATAACTGGCAGCAAGGGAGAAAAGATGCCATCTTTGCTCTAAGCTACTAGGATCAGGATTATCCTGAAAAGGCAACCAAGCTGTACCATTCACAAAATGGTATTCGGCGGCAATTAATAAAGATGGATTGTAATAGTAGCGAAGTCCGAATGTCCAATCCTTGGCGAATTGTGAATAATTTGGTTTCCCAGTCAAGGCTTGATACTTTTGGCCACTTTTATCATCCCGGTTATTGTAAAGAACATCATATCGAACAATAGCCTCCAAATCCTCTTTAAATCGATACTGAGCCTGAAAATAATAGCTTTGACCGATTATGCTTCTGCGGAAATGATTATCGAGAATTGTTTGTTCGAATGGCCGAATTGCGTATTCCGAAGTAAGACTTATTTTATCTCCATTGTATTGTGCTGAAAAAATCACTGGCTTGAATAGAAATTTCATGGAGGTGTAATCTTCAGGGGGGAGTAATTTTGGATCGTACCGAGTATCCACCCACATCGAGCTGATGGCCATGCGATATTTGCCACTTTCCAGATCATAGCCAAGTCGCCCAATGTATGAGAGCTTGGAATGGGTTTTTCCAGGGTAATCCTCTCCCAACAAACCAAGCTCGCTATCCAAATTAGCCCCTCTCGGGATACCCATACCTAACTCCAGAGTAAGATAATCTCTTTCTCGGCGGTATTCACCATATAGCAGGCCTCCATCCGCAGAAAGAGACAATTCACGGGTGCGCTCGAAATAAATGGATTGAGGCAGTAATATCGTCGGTTTGGTAAACAGGACATCCCGGGTTTCATTGTAAAATCCATATGGATTTTTTATGCGACCGAGACGCATTCCGAGACCATAATTAGCCCTTGAAAAGATAGTATAATCGAGCAAACCAAAATCAAGCTCCAAATCATGCTCGTGGCCATCGCCTGCGCGTCGGAACAATAATTGTCCAGCAAGCCGAAGATCAGTAACAGGGGTCCAGGAAGCGTTGATTCCGATTTCAGTAAAGTCAAAACTGCCCCCCGATTCGCTTGTTCCAAAAATCCTGTTATCCGAAGTCAGAAAGTACCCCTGCGTCAAGAATCCATGCACTTGGATATCGTCCGCCAATTCAAAGGCCTGCGCCCGTTCAGGCAAATACCAACAAATCGTGGCAAAAACAATGCCAAATAATACCATATTAGGTATTCTAGCGGCCACGAGAAAGGCTCCCGTGTAGGACTTGCTGAAGGCAAGTTGGGAAATGATTGCTATGTCATGCGGTTTCTGGTCCTGAATAGTAGACAAACAACTTTTTTTACATGCTGTAATTGGAATTTCCATTTCAAATATCTGTTACTCCAAAGGAAGAACCTGGACAGAATCATCGATCATCTCCCGACTCAAATATCCGATGGCCCCAGATGTAGAACCGACAATAGCACGCATTTGTTGCTCTGATTGAACTTTGATTGGTTCTTCTCCTGTACCTGAAAAAACCAGCCGGTCCCATGCTGAACGTAACTGATAAGGGAAAACACCAAGGACCTTTTTTGAAAATGTGATATGTAGAGGATTTTCATCAGGTAGAACAAAAACCTTGATTGGCAAACCGTCCTCCCATTTTTTTAACCGCATCCCAAATATTGCGCAAAGCATACTTTGCGACAAGATAGGCTGGGGATTAGCCGCTGAATTGACAACGACAACAGGAACTTCTTCTGCTGGCGCAGCACTAGAAAAACAAATTGCAAGAACACCGAGCAGATGTGTAAGATGGCGAATAATCACATAAATAGCTTCAGGCCAATCATTGCACCCGAACAGTAATCAGTCAATTGAAGTCGGAATTTATTTCGAACTTGGAAAGAGTGCTCCGTTGTTAGTCAATAATGCCCATAATTGCAAGTTGGTTCGATAAACCTTGTCCCTGATATCTGCAATATATCCAAAATGACCCTGGCGACGACCATGATAGTCCATAACTGGGGTTATGGGTTTGAGATCGATTCCAAATGACCGCAGGAACCTTGCGCAAACCGGATCCATATTACAGTACCAGCAAGTCAAATTGAGCTTCACACTCATTCGTACGATGGCTACGAATAAACCGAGAATAGGGTGTGGAAAAATTCGACGCTGGGAATTCCCATTGCGGTCTGGACTTTGCAATGAGGCGCTGGATTGACTTCGTTCGTTCTTTTGAAAAGGCTTGTTAAGATCATCAGAAATACCATAGGGCTGTTGCTTTTCTCCCCTTCGGGCGCGGAATCCCGGAGAGAGAATCAATCGCGAAATCTCACCAAGATGAGAGCGTGGGATATTTTGGTAAGATATTGCGTCCGGAAAAAACAAATTGCCGGCGACTTTCTCAAGTGGGAGCTTTGTATCAGGATTATTTCGATCAGTCGGTATTATTCTGACCATTCCGGCAATTACTCCTCTGGGTTTATGCATTAACAAAGAGTGTGCGGATCGTTCGTCATACTCATCGCATTCCAGTTCCTCCGGGCAATCGTCAACATTCATTCCAGGGAAAAGCCCTTCTTTGTAATAGACCTCATATCGCAGTCGATAAGACTCCCGCAGCTTTTCGGGAGTATCCGCTGGAACAACTTCGAAATATTCGTTGAATAAGTCAATAAGACTATGCTGTGTATCCAACATGTTTCTCCTTGATCCAACGCTATTGAATCAATCGTAATTCACCAAACTATCCCCGGCATTCGATCTTCATCACACAATCGCGGGCCTCGGTGGCAATATCGGCTGCTGCTCGAGCGGGGCCCGGCGCTCGACACTGATAGTCTACTCCAGCCGCTTCCAGGAAACCGCGCGCTAACACGGCCTTGATGGCAAAATTTACATTTTGCGGCACATCCCCCGTCATTTCATGGACCCGGACCGCATTCAGCTTGGCGCTGACTACGCCCACCACCGTGCCATCTCCATCCAGCAATGGGCCGCCGCTGTTGCCGACCTGAGTCGGCGCAGTAAACTGTAGGGAGCGGGTATCGTCGCCCGGACCGATCAGAGAACTCACATTGCCTGTCGTGACCTGCGGCCCCGAGCCGAGCAGACCACCGAGCGGATAGCCCACCACGATCACCGTTTCGCCCAACCTCGCCTGCGGTCCGTCACGGAACACCGCCACGCCAGGCGGCGCCACATCGGCCCTTAATAGCGCGAGATCGTTGGTGGGATCGGCGAACACCAACTCCAACGCGCAACGGTGCCGGGGCGAACGGGCCAGAATTTCACGCGCATCCTCAACAACGTGGTGATTGGTCAATACGTAACCGTCCGGATGGACGCAGAACCCGGTTCCGCTGAAGGTGGTTTCACCCCCCCGGTCCGACCCACGGCGCGCGCCTGAGTCACCAGCGGCGGACCGTTCCCGCGGGGGTTCCGGCAGGCTCAGGCCAAAATGCGCCGCCAGGGCCGGCAGACCAGCAGCGAACCCCTGGCCCACCGCCCGGAATTTCCATTGTCCCCGGTGCCGGTACAGCTCTGCCAGAATCATCGCAGTCTCCCCGCGACTGGCCGGGGGCAGTGGAAACACCAGCAGGGGCAGGCCTGCGGCGTCCGCCAGCCAGGCGCGGATCGTGGAAAACACCCCGAAGGTGGTTCCCGGGGCCATCCCCGGCTTGATTGTCAACACCAGGGCGATGCGTGCAACCGCTGACGGAACGGCGTCCAAATCGATCCGAAACTCGCCCGCCGGCTCGGTGAAAGCCACCGCGCCATCGCGGGATCGCGGCTGGTCGGCGCTCACCAGATCGGCGAAGTCCCGCGCCCGGCCATCATCAGCCAGCAGCACCCCGCCGGTTTGTGTCCTGGCGGAGAAATCCTCTCGCGGTTCGCCGGATACTCCGATAATCACGCGTCCACCGCCTATTGGGCGATTCTGTCCAGGCTGCAGTTCCTGCATGACATTAACCCCGAGGCAATAACGCTCGCCCTCAACCCCTCCAGGGGAGAGGGGAGCTCATTGCCGGCGTTAAACCACCGGCAACAGTTCGGTAAAAGTGTGAATCGCCGGGAATTCACCCGGCGGGTGGGGCGGATGGGCGGAATCCGGCCACAGAGCCGACACCAGATGGGCGATCCCATAGGCCCGCGCCGTGCGCAGAATGGCCAGATTATCATCCACCAGCAGGGTCGTCGCCGGTTCGAACGGTTCCCACACCCGCAGCCGGGGCCAGAATTCCGGTTGCTCCTTGACCAAGCCGAGATCATGGGCGCAAATGATAGCGTCGAAATGGCCAGCCAGCCGGGTTTTCTCCATCTTCAGCGCCAGGCTTTGCGGATGGGCATTGGTCACCAGCACCACTCGCCGGCCAGCAGCGCGCAGCGCATCCAGAAACTCCAACACGTGAGGATGGACGGCGATCAAATGCTCGATTTCGCGCTTGAGGGTCACGATATCCAGCGCCAGTTCCCGGGTCCAGTAATCCAGACAATACCAGGCCAGCGTGCCCTCCACCGCCCGGGTGCGGGTAGCCACCTCGGCGCGGGCCTGATCGAGCGGCAGGCCATGGCGTTCCGCGTAACGCGCCGGCACCAGTTCCCGCCAGAACTGATTGTCAAACCGCAAATCCAGCAAGGTACCGTCCATGTCGAGCAGGACGGTGCGAATCAGCGGCCAGGGCAACCTCGTGGCCATACGAAGGACTCCGCCGGCAACCGGCTTGGACTTGGATTGTGTAGAATTAAAGCAGACCGCGACGCATTCGCGAGCCCCAACCGATCCGCGAGGTTCTCCGCGTCATGCCCGACGCCTCCGACATCGATCTAGCTGCCCTGGTGGAGCCAGTTCAGGCCATCGCCCGGGAGGCGGGCCGTCGCATTATGGAGGTATACTCCGGTGGTTTCAGTGTCACCGAGAAAGCCGACCTGAGTCCGGTCACCGAGGCCGACTTCACCGCCCATCGCTGCATCCTGCGCGGCCTGGCACAACTGACACCCGGAATCCCGATCCTGTCCGAGGAAGGAGCCGATGTCAGCTTCGCCGAACGCAGCCATTGGGAATGGTTGTGGCTGGTGGATCCGCTCGACGGCACCCGCGAATTTATCAAGCGCAGCGATCAATTCTCGGTCAACATCGCCCTGATTCACCGCCACGAGGCGGTGCTCGGGCTCATTCTGCCACCGGTCGGGGGGGTGTGCTACTACGCCTGGCGCGGCGGCGGCGCCTTCAAGCAACCCGGCGGCCAGGCCGCCCAACGGATTCGGGCCGCGCGAGTGTGCCACTACCCGGTTCGCGTGATCAGCAGCCAGGGTTCCTACCGCACTCGGCGTTTGCAGGATTTTCTCGGCTTGCTCGGCCCGCACCGGCACGTTTCCCTGGGTGGCGCTTTGAAATCCTGCCTGATCGCCGAGGGCGGAGCCGATCTCTACCCGCGCTTTGGTCCGACCGGGGAATGGGACACCGCCGCCGCCCAGATCATCCTGGAGGAAGCCGGCGGTTATCTGACCGACACCCAGTTCCGGCCGCTGCGTTACAACGCGCGGCCGGGGTTGATCAACCCGGATTTCTTCGCCTTTGGCGACGCCACCCGCGACTGGTCGCAGTATATGCCGCCGCCCCATCACCACCCGCGCGGGCGGCCACTGTCCCTGCCCAGTCATTAGAACCCTTAGCTGTCGAGTTCCGCCATGCCCTACGAACGCTATCGCCGCGATTTGCAACGGGAAGGTTTCCAGCACGATCCGGCCCAGGAACGCGCTGTCCTGTACCTGCAGAAGATTTACGAGCAACTGCTAACCCAGTCGGAGCCGACCGCCGGCAAGAAGCCGGGGCTGTTGGCCCGGTTGGCCGGGCGTGACAAGCCCCCCGCCGCGAGTAGTCCCAGTCCGACCGTGCGCGGGTTGTATCTGTGGGGCGGCGTCGGGCGCGGCAAAACCTATCTGGTCGATACCTTCTTCGATGCCCTGCCGCTGGAGCGCAAGCAACGCATTCATTTCCACAGCTTCATGCGGGCGGTTCATGCCGAGCTGAAACAACTGCAAAGTCAACAGGAACCGCTGCGGGTGGTCGCTCAGCGCTTCGCCGAAAAAGCGCGGGTGATCTGCCTGGACGAATTCTTCGTATCCGACATCACCGATGCCATGCTGCTGTACGGGCTGCTGAAGGAACTGTTCGCTCGCGGGGTCACTCTGATCACCACCTCCAACATCGAGCCGGACGGCCTGTATCAGAACGGCCTGCAACGCGCCCGTTTCCTGCCGGCGATCGCACTGCTCAAACAACACCTGGACGTGCTGAACGTGGACGGCGGAGTGGACTACCGGCTGCGCTACCTGGAAAAGGCCGAAATCTATCATTATCCGCTAGATGACAAGGCCGAGCGGATACTGGAAGACGCTTTCACCCATATCGCGCCGGAACCGGGCCATCGCGGCGGCGACGTGGAAATCGAGGGTCGCTATATCCCTACCCTGCGCGAAGCGGACGGCATCGTCTGGTTCAACTTCCGGGCGATCTGCGATGGGCCGCGCGGCACCGCCGATTACATCGAAATCGCCCGCTGTTATCACACCGTGCTGATTTCCAACGTGCCAACGATGGACTGGCAGATGGAGAATCAGGCGCGGCGTTTCGTTAACCTGGTGGATGAATTTTACGACCGCGGCGTCAAGCTGTTCCTTTCCGCCGCCGCGCCGGTGCTGAAGCTTTATACCGGCGAGAAACTGAAATTCGAGTTCCAGCGCACCGTCAGCCGCTTGCAGGAAATGCAGTCGCACGAGTACCTGGAACGGCCGCATTTGCCGTAGGCTTCATCCCACCACCCGCACCGGCGCGCCGCACAGAAAACCCGCGATATTCTCCGCCAGTTGCCCGACCAGGCGCTGGCGGGATTCGCGGCTGCCCCAGGCGCAGTGCGGGGTGACGATCAGGTGGGGGATATCGGGCGCCAGCAGCGGATTGCCCCCCACCGGTGGCTCCAGGCTCAGCACATCCACTCCGGCGCCGCCCAGCGCCCCCCGGCGCAGCGCGTCGGCCAACAGGGCCTCGTCCACCAGCCCGCCCCGGGCAGTGTTGATCAAAATGGCGTCGCGCCGCATCAGTGCCAGTTCCCAGGCCCCGATCAAACCCCGCGTTGCCGGCGTCAGCGGACAATGCAGGCTGAGCACATCCACCTGCGGCAACAGCACCGGCAGGGGCGTCCGATTCTCCAGCACCTCCACCGTACCGGGGCGCTGGGCCAGCAACACAGGCATCCCGAACGCCTCGGCCACCCGGGCCACGCCTCGCCCCAGTTCGCCATAACCGATGATGCCAATGGTTTTGCTGGCCAGTTCGCGGATCGGGAAATCCAGCAGGCAGAATTGGCTGGCCCTTCGCCAGCGACCCTCCCCCACGGCTTGCTGGTAATCCGGCCAGCGGGTACACAGAGCCAGGAGCAATGCGAACACATGCTGGACCACCGCCGGAGTGCCATAGCCCCGGCAGTTGCAGACGGTGATGCCTCCCGCCGCCGCTGCTTCCAGGTCCACGTTGTTGACGCCGGTAGCGGCGACGCTGATCAGCTTCAGGCGCGGAGCCTGTTGAATCGTGGCGGCGTCCAGCACGACCTTGTTGCTGATCACCACCTCGGCTGGTTCGATCCGGGCGGCGACCTGATCGGGCGCGGTGGCGGGGAAATAGCGCCAATCCGGCAGCACGCGCTCCAGGCCGCCGAAATCGAGATCGCCACGGTCCAGCGAGTCGCGGTCGAGAAAGACACCTAGCATGGCGAGCGAACCTCCAATGGACGAATCGCCTTATTATAGGCGCAACCCGGCCAACGCCGGCGGTGGCCTACTCCTACTCTCGAAACCGAACTCCTGATGAAATCAAGCGATCTACCCTCCTACAGCCACGACCAGCCCACCTGCACCGGGGTGCTGTTGACCAATCTCGGCACCCCCGAGGCGCCCACCCCCGCCGCGGTGCGCCGTTATCTGGCCGAGTTTCTCTGGGATCCGCGAGTGGTGGAACTGCCCCGCCTGCTGTGGTGGCTGATCCTGCATGGCGTCATCCTGCGGTTCCGGCCGGCCCGTTCGGCCCGCAAGTACCAGCTCATCTGGAGCCCGGACGGCTCGCCGTTGCTGACGATCAGCCAACGACAGGCGGCCGCGATCGCGGCAATGCTGGCGGAACGCTGCTCGGGTCCGGTGCGGATTGCAGTCGGGATGCGCTACGGTAAACCATCCATCGCCGCCGCGCTGGCGGAACTGCGGGCCGCCAGCGTCCAGCGCCTGCTGGTGTTGCCGCTGTATCCGCAATACTCGGCCGCCACGGTCGCCTCGACCTTCGACGCCATCGCCGCCGAACTGCGAAGCTGGCGCTGGTTGCCGGAACTGCGCTTCATCACCCATTACCACGACGATCCCGGCTATCTGGACGCGCTGGCGGACCACATCCGCCTCGCCCGCGCCGATCAGCCCGGCGAACGCCTGTTGTTCTCCTTCCACGGTTTGCCCCGGCGCAACCTGCTGGCTGGCGATCCCTATTATTGTCAGTGTCAGAAAACCGCCCGGCTGGTCGCCGAACGCCTGGGACTCCCGTCCGACCAATGGGCGGTGGCGTTCCAGTCCCGCTTCGGCCGCGCCGAATGGCTGAAACCCTACACCAGCGTCCTGCTGGCCGACTGGGCCAAGTCCGGGACCAGAAGCGTCGATGTAGCCTGCCCCGGCTTTGCCGCAGACTGTCTGGAGACGCTGGAGGAAATCGCTCTGGAAAATCGTCAGATCTTCCTGGATGCCGGTGGCGAGCATTACCGCTATCTCCCAGCCTTAAACGACGATCCGGCGCACATCGCGGTCCTGGCCGAACTGATCGGCCGTCATGCCGCGGGCTGGCCGGAATTTGCCCCCAACTACGATGCCAATGCCCTCGCCGCCGAACGCGCCGCTACCTGCGATCGTGCGCTGGCGCAGGGCGCAGCGGCGTAAAACCAGGAAACGGGACAGTTCGAGTCCTCTTTGTCCGAGCGCCTTCTATACTCACTGGAAACGACGGTCGCCCGCACTGCGCAGCGACCCCGATTCCGATCCGGTGGGTATTTCATGATCCATGGTGTATTACTCGACCTAGAAGGCGTGTTGTACGTTGGCGGCTACCCCCTGCCCGGGGCCCGCGAGGCTGTGCTCAGCCTGCGCGCGGCCGGCATTCCGCTGCGTTTTGTGACCAACACCTCCCGCCTGACCCACGCCACCCTGGTCAACCGGCTGGCGGGCATGGGCCTGGAGGCGCCGCTGCACGATCTGTTCACACCGGTGGTCGCGGCCCGCCACTACCTGATCGCCCGCAAACTGACGCCGCATCTGCTGGTCCATCCCGAAATCCAGGGCGAGTTCGCCGACCTAATCGGGCCAACCCCCGGCGCGGTACTGCTCGGCGACGCCGGCCCGGCGTTCAGCTACGAGGCGCTCAACCAGTGCTTCCGGCTGCTGCTGGACGGTTTGCCGCTGCTGGCGATGGGCTCCAATCGCTATTTCCGCGATGGCGGCGGCTGGAATCTGGATATTGGCCCGTTCATGACGGCGCTGGAATACGCCGCCGAACTGGAGGCGGTGGTGCTGGGTAAACCCTCGGCCGACTTCTTTCAGGCCGCGGTTAACAGCCTCGACCTGCCGCCGCACGACGTGGTGATGGTCGGCGACGACGCCGAAATGGACGTGTGCGGCGCGCTGGCGGCGGGCTTGCGCGGTGTGCTGGTGCGCACCGGCAAATACCGCCACGGAGACGAGGCCAAGGTCGAGCCGGGGGGTGGCCGGGTGTTCGACGATCTGGATGCGGTGGTGGACTTCATTCTCTAAAATCGTGGGGATTGCGGGTAGAATCGTCCGCAATGAATTCCACTCGGAGCCTCGGGCTAGAATGGCTCGTCCTCAATAACCAAGGATTGAAGCAAGTCCCCATGCGCGTTCTCTTTCCCGACATCAAGCCCTATGCCAGCCAGCGCCTGACCGTGGATGAACTGCACACCCTGTACGTCGAGGAGTGTGGCAATCCGAACGGCCTGCCGGTGCTGTTCCTGCACGGCGGCCCCGGCGCCGGTTGCGAGCCGCTGCACCGGCGGTTCTTCGATCCCCAGCGCTACCGAATTGTGCTGTTCGACCAGCGCGGCTGCGGCCAGTCCAGCCCCCACGCCGAACTGCGCGACAATACTACCTGGCATCTGGTTGCGGACATCGAAACCCTGCGCGCGCGCTTGAACATTGAACGCTGGATGGTGTTCGGCGGATCCTGGGGCTCGACGCTGGCGCTGGCCTACGCCGAAACCCATTCGGAACGAGTTCTCGGCCTGATCCTGCGCGGCATTTTCCTGTGCCGTGACCCGGATATTCACTGGTTCTACCAGGAAGGCGCCAGCCGCCTGTTTCCTGATCTGTGGGAGCACTTCCTGGTGCCGATTCCGGCGGCGGAAAGGAACGATCTGGTCCAGGCGTACTACCGGCGTCTGACCAGTGGCAACGAGCTGGAACGGTTGCGGGCGGCCAAGGCCTGGTCCATCTGGGAAGGAGCCACGCTGACGCTGGAGAGCAATCCGGCCCTGGTCGAACAATTTGGCGAGGCCCACCGGGCGCTGAGCCTGGCCCGCATCGAGTGTCACTACTTCATCAACCACTGTTTCATGGAACCGGAGCAACTGCTGCGCGACGCCGATCGGCTGCGCGGCATTCCCGGCGTCATCGTCCACGGCCGCTACGACGTGGTCTGCCCCCTGGACAATGCCTGGGCCTTGCACAGGGCTTGGCCGGAGGCGGAACTGCGGATCGTCTCCCCTGCTGGACATGCCGCCAGCGAACCGGGCATCGTGGATGCTCTAATTACTGCTACCCAGGGATTCGCGGATCGGCTGACGTGATCGGCTTGCTGCAACGGGTCGCGGAAGCGCGGGTCGTGGTAGACGGTAACATGGTCGGCGAAATCGGGCCTGGCCTGCTGGCGCTGGTCGGGATCGAGCGCGGTGACGGCGAGCGCGAGGCCGACCGGTTGCTGGAGCGGCTGTTGGGCTATCGGGTATTTGCCGACTCCGAGGGCAAGATGAATTTGAGCGTGCGCGAGATCGGCGGCGGTCTGCTGCTGGTACCGCAGTTCACCCTGGCGGCTGACACCCGCAAGGGCATGCGGCCCAGCTTCACCCCGGCCGCCCCGCCAGCCGAGGGCGAACGCCTGTTCGCCTATCTGGTCGTACAAGCTCAGCGCCAACACACTCCAGTGGCCGCCGGCCGGTTCGGCGCCCACATGCGCGTAAGTCTGACCAACGACGGCCCCGTGACGTTTTGGCTGCGAACCTTATCCGGGAGTCCGGAATGCTGACCGGTACAACCGCGGACACCGCCAGCACCTGGGCGGAAAGGCGATGCAGGCCGAACCACCCAACCCGACCATCCACCACCGATCATCTTTCGGCTTTTCACCCCTTGGATCTTTCATGAAAACCCTTGAAACACTGCTCGAACAATGCATTCTGCTTAGCCGCTGGCTGCTGGCGCCCATCTATCTCGCGCTTGCCGCCGTGCTGGTCCTGTTCACGGTTAAAGCCTTCCAGGAGGTCGTTCACCTGTACGCCATCATCACCACCGTCGCCGAGGTGGATTTGATCCTGTCCGTGCTGGCGCTGATCGACATGGCACTGGTCGCCAACCTGCTGGTGATGGTGATCCTGAGCAGTTACGAAAACTTCGTGTCCAATATCGAGGGAACCGAGGGTCAGGAGAGGCCATCCTGGCTGGGCAAGATCGACGCGGCAACCCTCAAGATCAAGCTTGCGGTGGCCATCGTCGCCATTTCCTCGATTCACCTGCTCAAGGCGTTCATGACCGCCCCGCCGCCGAACCAGGATCAGCCGCTCTGGAATAATTCGTTATTCTGGCTGGTCGTCATCCACCTGACGTTCGTGGTGTCGGCGCTGCTGATGGCGGTGGTTGACCGGATCGCCTTCGCCCAACACCGCGGCCACTGAGGATTAGAGGCTATGCCGGCCCACCCAGTCCCGAGCGAACTGCCAGGCCACCCGGCCGCTGCGCGACCCGTGCTGTAACGCCCAGCGCAACGCCTCCTCGCGAGCCGCGTCGTCCAGACCCACTGTCCACCCGTGTTGTTCCAGCCAGTGAGCGGCGATAGCCAGGTAATCGTCCTGACCGAACGGATGAAACGACAACCACAGCCCGAATCGCTCCGACAGCGAAATCTTTTCCTCCACCGCCTCGCCGTGGTGCAGTTCGCCCTCGATGATCCGGGCATCCTGATTTTCCCGCTGGAACTCGGGCAAGAGGTGACGGCGGTTGGAGGTGGCGCACAGCAGCACATTGTCGGGCGCGGCGCTGATCGAACCGTCCAGCATCGCCTTGAGCGCCTTGTAACTGGGATCGTTGGCCTCGAAGGACAGATCGTCGCAATACAGCAGAAACCGTTCCGGTCGGCAATGCAACGGATCGACGATGTCCGGCAGGTCGATCAGGTCATGCTTGTCCACCTCGATCAAGCGCAAGCCCCGTTCTGCGTACTCGTCGAGCAGAGCTTTGATAAGCGAGGATTTGCCAGTGCCGCGCGCGCCCCACAGCAGGACATTGTTACAGGGGCGGCCAGCCAGGAACTGGCGGATGT
This sequence comes from uncultured Gammaproteobacteria bacterium, assembly GCA_963696515.1. Lineage (GTDB taxonomy): Bacteria > Pseudomonadota > Gammaproteobacteria > Competibacterales > Competibacteraceae > Contendibacter. Next base: position 80,517 of record CAVOKM010000016.1, on the reverse strand, counting down.
TGAGGTCCAGCGCCACCTTCTGGGATTCGATCTGGCGCAGGTCGGCCAGCCGCAGGCGATGGGGATGCCGCACGGCTTGCAGGTAGCCGTGCGGTCCCGCCCGCCGCCAGCGAAAAGCCCGATACCGCGCCCAATCCGGTGATTCCGGCGTTGCCGGCAGCAGCGTTTCCAGTCGTTCGAGCGCGGCGGTCAGCCGTTCAGCCAGCGCCCCGTCCAGCGTCAGGGTCACCACCGGCGCCATGGGCTAGTGGCTCATCACCAGCGCGCCGCCAGAACTACCCAATACGATCAGATCGGCGACGATGCGCGCGCTTTCCTCCAGCGCCGCGTCCGGAATCACGCTGTCCTTGCCTTCAGGGATTTCATCCCCGGCCTTGAGGGGTGTCAGGCCCTTGACGAGGCGATAGCGGTTTTCGCGCTCCCGCTGCCAAGTCTCGATGCGCTCCTGCTCGTTCCGACGCTGGCTCTCCAACAGCGACACCGTGGTCTTGTCCCGTTGCTGCCGGGTGAACTCGAGATCGCGAAGATACGCCTGATAGTCGGGATCGTCGGCAACCCGCGCCTGATGCCGCCGCGCCAGTTCGGGCGCCAGGGACGATATGTTTCGGTTGCCACGGAAGCGGGTGGCGGCGATTTCGTCCCAAGGCAACGCATTCTTCTGGGCGCTTTCACCGACCTCCTCGCTGTCCACCACCGAGGGAATGGCGATATCCGGCCGAACGCCACGATGCTGGGTGCTGCTGCCGTTGACCCGGTAAAACTTGGCGATGGTCAGTTTCAACTGACCCTGCGGGTCCCTGGCCCGGGTGAACCGGTTCAAATCCACCAAGGTCTGCACCGTCCCCTTGCCGAAGGTGGGATCGCCAATGACCAGGCCGCGGCCATAATCCTGAATGGCGCCGGCGAAAATTTCCGAGGCTGAGGCGCTGGCGTGATCCACCAACACAACCAGCGGTCCGTTGTAGGCCTGGCCGGGTTCGCTATCTTTTTCGATCTCCACCTCGCCGCCCACATTGCGCACTTGCACCACCGGCCCGTCCTCGATGAACAGACCGGTCAGATCCACCGCCTCCTGCAAAGAACCGCCGCCGTTCTCGCGCAGATCCAGGACCAGGCCGTCGATCCTGCCGTACAGGTCCTTCAACAGTTGCCGAACGTCGCGAGTGGTGCTGCGATAGTTGGGATCGCCGCGCCGGGCGGCCTCGAAGTCGCTATAGAACGCCGGGATGGCAATGACGCCGATCCGCAGGTCGCGGTCGGTGGCGGTGTGAAGGGTTTTGATCTCGCTCTTGGCGGCCTGTTTCTCCAGCTTGATGGTGTCGCGCACCAGCCGCACGGTTTTTTCTGCCGCCGTCGCGCCGGCCTTGCCGGGCAGCACCTTCAGGCGCACCACCGTGCCGCGCTGGCCACGAATGCGGTCCACCACATCGTCCAGTCGCCAGCCCACCACGTCCAGCCAGGGATCCTTGTCGCCCTGCGCCACCGCCACGATCCGGTCGCCAGCCTTGATCTGCTGGCTGAGGTCGGCGGGACCGCCAGCGACCAGCTCGACCACCGTCACCATTTCCTCATCCATCCGCAGCACGCAGCCGATGCCTTCCAGCGACAGTCGCATCTGGATGTTGAAGTTCTCGGTGTTGCGCGGCGAAAAATAGGCGGTATGGGGATCGAAAGCCTGGGCGACCGCGTTCATGTACAACTGAAACACGTCGTCGCTGGTGGTTTGCTGAGCCTGCCGCAAACGGTTGTCGTAACGCTTGACCAACAATTCGTGGGCGGCGGCCCGATCCTTGCCGGACAGCATCAGCGTCAGCATCTCGTGCTTGAGTCGCTTGCGCCAGAAATCATCCAGTTCGGCGGGCGTCTTGGCCCAGGGCGCGTTCTTGCGGTCCACTTCCAGCGACTCGTTCGCGTCGAAGCGAAAATCCTGCTGGAGCAGAGTCTGAATCCGGGCGGTCCGCTCGGCCAGCCGGCGCAGGTAAACGTTGAACAGTTCGTAGGCCGGCTGCAAATCGCCCTTTTTCAGGGCATCGTCCAGGGTATCGCGGTATTTCTCGAAACCGGCGACGTCGCTGGCCAAAAAGTAGGCGCGACCAAAATCGAGGTCGTCGAGATAGGTGGTCAGGACCAGCGCCGATAGGCGGTCGTCCAGTTTGCTCTGCCGGTAATGGTGCCGGGACAGCAACTCGGCGATGGTTTTGTCGAGTGTGGTGTGCCGGGCGGTTGGGGCCAAGGCCGTGACTGCGGTATCCGCGCTGGCTTGATCAGCCGGTTTGGCGAACACCACCGTCAGGCTCAACCCGAGAAACAGCGGCCACAGGGCCAGGGACTTCAGGATTCGGAAATTACGCATGATGCTTCTCGACAGGTACGCGCTTCGAGGCGCCACCCCATCCGGCCAGCCGCTCAGGACGAGGTGGGATGAACCAGGATGACATCGGTGGCGACCGGTTGCTTGCCGTTCGGTTCGGCCAGGGAAAATTCAAAGATATGGTTACGGGACGGCAGCTTCATCACATTAAAACCATCAGGCAGGCTTGAATCGTGAAAAAACGCCGTGCGATAAGGGGAATCGGAATCGCGCGAGTCGGTTTTCCATAAATACGGCGACAGCTTGACTAGAAACCGCATGAAACCAAAGCTTTTGTTATCGTCGTGGTGATAGCAGTAACCCCGCACCCTCGATCCCATCGCCCCCCAGGCTGGCGCGAAGTAGTCATCGCCCCGCGTCGGCAGCAAGCCGGGCACCAGGTAGCCGGACACAAACATGTCCGATTCCCTGCGCAACTCCTCGGACACGTTGTCGAAGGCCAGTGTTTCCACCCGGCAGCCCTTGTTCTGCAAAGCGCGCACCACTTGCACGAAATCGCCATCGCCCGTCGCCAGCAGCACCCGGTCCAGGTTCTCCGATTGCAGCAGCACATCGACGGCCATGTCGAGGTCGGCGTTGGCTTTTCCGTAGCGGTTGCCGGCTTCGTCCTGAAACCATTTGACCCGCTTTTCAATGACCTTGTAGCCGAGTTCGCGCAAGGCCGATTGATAGGCGCGGGCCTTGTCCCGATAGACCGCGTTGGTTTCAGCTCGTTCCTCATCGTAAGTCAGATAAACGTTCAACCGCAGGGGTTCGGCATGATCGCGGCAGGCGAACTCGCGCAAGACGTCATATTGCATGCGCTGCCCGCCGTTGCGGGAAATATTGGCGGCGTCCACATAAACGCCAACCTTGGCATGAGATTTAAGAATAACAGTCATATAGGTTTTCAAATATCGAGTTTAATGTTAAGTGTGTTTCACCTAACCATCCACACGGTAAGCGGATAGACTAATTATTATGGCAAAATTGGGATTCTCGCGCCGGGCTTTTTAGGAGGCGTGCTTTGTCAAAGGCGAGGAGCAGAGTGTTAGCGAGCCGGTGAGTCCTTCCAGCGAAAACGGGCGGCCCATGGCCGCCCGTTGGGTATCAGCCCGGAGTTCGGCGATCAGCCCTTGGCCCGTGCCTCCAGAATTTCGACAGCGGGCAGTGCCTTACCTTCCAGAAACTCCAGGAACGCACCGCCGGCGGTCGAGATGTAGGACACCTTGTCGTAGATGTTGTACTTCTGGATGGCGGCGATGGTATCGCCACCACCGGCCAGGGTAAACGCCTTGGTATTCGCAATGGCCATGGCGACAGTCTTGGTTCCCTCGCCGAACTGGTCGAATTCGAACACGCCGACCGGGCCGTTCCACACCACGGTGCCGGCCTTCATGATGATGTCGGCCAGTTCCTGGGCGCTCTTCGGGCCGATGTCGAAAATCATGTCGTCATCGCTGACCGCGCCGGCGTCCTTCAGAACCGCCGGCTCGGCGGCGTCAAACCTCTTGCCACAGACCACGTCGACCGCGATCGGGATGTTCGCGCCGCGCTTCTTCATTTTCTCGAGCAGCGCCTGTGAGGTGGGCACCAGATCGTCCTCGCACAGCGACTTGCCGACGTTCTTCCCCACCGCCTTGAGGAAAGTGTTGGCGATGCCGCCGCCGACCACCATTTGATCGACCTTCTCGGACAGGCTCTCCAGCACGGTCAGCTTGGTCGAGACCTTGGAGCCGCCGACGATGGCGACCAGCGGCCGGGCCGGCTTGGCCAGCGCCTTAGTCAGCGCGTCGAGTTCCTCGGTCAGCAGGATGCCGGCGCAAGCGACCGGCGCAAACTTGGCGATGCCGTGGGTGGAGGCTTCGGCACGATGGGCGGTGCCGAAGGCGTCCATGACAAAGATGTCGCAAAGGGCGGCGTATTTCTTCGCCGTCTCTTCGACATTCTTCTTTTCGCCCTTGTTGACGCGGCAGTTCTCCAGCAGCACCACTTCGCCATTGGCGACTTCAAAACCGCCGTTGACCCAGTCGCGGATCACCCGCACCGGTTTGCCCAGCTTGGCGGACATCACATCGGCCACCGGCTTGAGCGAGTCCTCCTCGGAGAATTGACCCTCGGTGGGGCGGCCCAGGTGGGACGTCACCATCACCTTGGCGCCGGCCTTCATCGCGAATTCGATGGTCGGCATCGAGGCGGTGATGCGGGCGTCGGAAGTGACCTTGCCATCCTTGACGGGCACATTCAGGTCGGCGCGAATGAACACCCGCTTGCCGGCGAGATCCAGATCGGTCATGCGCTTGAAATTCATGCTTCTTTCCCTCCAAACAAAACCCCCGTCCGGCTTGGCGCGGGGCCAGGGCGGCGGGGGCGAGTGGTTTCAGCTCAGCAAGGAACCGCCACGGGGTGGCGACTTCTTACTTGGCGATGACGCGGACCATCTCCAGAACCTTGCAGGAGTAGCCCCATTCGTTGTCGTACCAGGCCACCACCTTGACGAAGGTGTCATCCAGAGCGATGCCCGCTTCCGCATCGAACGTGGAGGTGCAGGTCTCGCCACGGAAGTCGGTAGCGACGACCTTGTCCTCGGTGTAGCCCAGCACGCCCTTCATGGCGCCTTGGGAGGCGGCCTTCATCGCGGCGCAGATGTCCTTGTAGCTCGCTGGCTTGTTCAGCTCCACGGTCAGGTCAACCACCGACACATCGGAGGTGGGAACGCGGAAGGCCATGCCGGTCAGCTTCTTGTTCAGTTCTGGGATGACCACGCCGACGGCCTTGGCGGCGCCGGTCGAGGACGGAATGATGTTTTCCAGGATGCCGCGCCCGCCGCGCCAATCCTTGTTGGAGGGACCGTCGACCGTCTTTTGGGTGGCGGTGGCGGCGTGGACGGTGGTCATCAGACCACGCTTGATGCCCCAGGTGTCGTTCAGCACCTTGGCGATGGGAGCCAAGCAGTTGGTGGTGCAGGACGCGTTGGAGATGATGGTCTGGCCGGCGTAGGTCTTGTCGTTGACTCCGTAGACGAACATCGGCGTGTCATCCTTGCTGGGCGCGCTCTGGATGACCTTCTTGGCGCCGGCATTGATGTGCTTCTGGCAGGTTTCCTTGGTCAGGAACAGGCCGGTGGACTCGACGACGATGTCGGCGCCGACTTCGTTCCACTTCAGATCAGCGGGATCCTTGACGGCGGTCAGGCGGATCTTCTTGCCGTTGACGACCAGGGTGTTGCCGTCGACCGCGACGTCGCCCTTGAAGTTGCCGTGCACGGAATCGTACTGCAACATGTAGGCGAGGTAGTCGGGTTCGAGCAGGTCGTTGATGCCGACGATCTCGATGTCGGGGAAGTTCTTGACGGCGGCGCGAAACACCATGCGACCGATGCGGCCAAACCCATTGATGCCAACTTTTATAGCCATTTTTTCCTCCATCAGAGTGGTTTCATCAAAAGACGGGCGGGCGTCGCCCACCCAGCACGATCAAGTGTAAACCTTATTAAGTGTAAACCTTATTCATTAAAAAGCAGCGCCGGACTGGAATAGCGCCTCCACGGTTGCGGCCACCCGTTCGGCGGTGAAGCCGAAATGCTGGAAGATGATTTCCGGCGGACCGGACTCGCCGAAGCAATCGATGCCGATCACCACGCCCTTCGGGCCGGCGTACTTGTACCAGGGCGCGGTCACGCCGGCCTCGACCACGACTCGCCGGATCACCGTCGCCGGCAACACCGATTCGCGCCAGGCGGCGTCCTGGGCGTCGAACACGTCCACCGACGGCATCGACACCACCCGAACGCGCCGGCCTTGCGCGTTCAGTTGCCGGGCGGCGGCCATCGCCAGTTGCACCTCGGAACCGGTGGCGATGATGATCGCTTCCGGATCGTCCCCGCAGTCCAACAGCACATAGCCACCTCGGGCGATGGCCCGCACCTGCTCGGGGGTGCGCTCCTGATGCGGCAACTTCTGGCGGGTGAAAATCAGGCAGGTCGGGCCGTTGACCCGCTCCAGCGCCGCTTTCCAGGCGACGGTGGTTTCGGTGGTATCGCAAGTGCGCCACACCGACAGTTCGGGAATAATCCGCAGGCTGGCGACCTGTTCGACCGGTTGGTGGGTCGGACCGTCCCCGCCCACGCCAATGGAGTCGTGGGTCAGCACGAACACGCAGCGCAGCTTCATCAGCGATGACATGCGGATGGCGCTGCGACAGTAGTCGGCGAACATCAGGAAGGTGCCGCCGAAGGGCACGTAGCCGCCGTGCAGGGCCAGCCCGTTCATGATGGCGTTCATCGCGAATTCGCGGGCGCCGTAATAGATCAGGTTGCCATCGGGATTCTCGAAATCGACCGGCCGGCAGCCGACCCAGGGGATGCCGGTGGATTCGGTGAGATCCGCCGAACCGCCGACCAGGCTGGGAAAATAGGGACCGTACGTCTCCAGCGCGCGCTGGGAGGCGGCCCGGGTGGCGAGATCCTCGCGCCGCTCCTGCATGGCTTGAATGAAGTTCCAGGCCAATTCCTCCCAGTCGGGCGGAAAACCGCAGGCCAGCCGCCGCTTGAATTCCGCCGCCGGTCCCGGGTATTCGGCCCGATAGCGGGCGAACAGTTCGTTCCATTCAGCTTCCCACGCCGCGCCCTTGGCGCGGGCGTCGAAGGCGCGGTAATACTCCGGCGGAATCACGAAGGGTTCGTGGTGCCAGCCGATATTGACGCGGGTCGCGGCGACCTCGGCGGCGCCGAGCGGGGCGCCGTGCGATTTCTCGCTGCCGCCCTTGTTCGGCGAACCCCAGGCAATGGTGGTCTTACAGCAAATCAGAGTCGGACTTTGGGAATAGGCGCGTGCCTGGGCGATGGCCTCGTGGATGGCCGCGGGGTCGTGGCCATCCACGTTCGGAATCACGTGCCAGCCGCAGGACTGGAAGCGCTGGACCATGTCCTCGCTGAACCAGCCCCGCACCGGTCCGTCGATGGAAATGCCGTTGTTGTCGTACAGGCAAATCAGCTTGCCCAGCCCCCAGAGACCGGCCAGGGAACAGGCTTCGTAGGAAATCCCTTCCATCAGGCAGCCATCGCCCAGGATGACGTAGGTGAAATGATCGACGATGGAAAACCGGGGACGGTTGAAGCGGGTCGCCAGCGCCCGCTCGGCCAGCGCCATGCCGACCCCGTTCGCCAAGCCCTGACCCAAGGGCCCGGTGGTGGTTTCCACCCCCGGCGTGCGGCCGTATTCGGGATGTCCCGGCGTCCGGGAACCCAACTGCCGGAAGTCGCGCAGGTCTTCAATCGTCAGATCGTAGCCGCTCAGGTGCAGCAGGGAGTACAACAGCATCGCACCATGGCCGTTGGACAGGATCAGACGGTCGCGGTTGAACCATTTGGGATTGGCGGGATTGTGCCGCAGGAAGTCGTTCCACAACACTTCGCCGAAATCGGCCATGCCCATCGGCGCGCCGGGATGACCGGACTCTGCTCGCTGCACGGCGTCCATGCTGAGCGCGCGGATGGCGTTGGCCAGTTCGCGGCGCGAGGGGGTTGAGGATTCCCGGCCGGCGGGGCCGGAAGCGACCGACTCCACGGTCATGTTGTCCACCAGGCGGCGGGCGGCCACTTCACTACGCGAGGGCATTAACTCTCTCTCCTACATCAAAAATAACGGGGAAATGCCGGGAACAACACGCGCCGCTTGAGGCACGCCGCGACCCGGCTGCGCGCGTCGCTCTTGCTGGGACGTTCACCGGAGAGATCACGAGGGATGTCCGGTCGCGCCAAAACCCCCTTTGGGATTCGGTTCGGCCGAAAAATGGCCGCGATTATAGGAAAAACCGGCGTAAACGCCAATTTTTTGTGCGCTGCGCTGTTCTCCCGCTTGCGGGAAAGTGCAACGAGGACACCAGGAGCGAAAGCGAGGGAATTGGTGAAGAGTTCCAAATCCTTCAATCCCGGCGCAGGCTGTCGGAGATGGCGACTGGAGTCGGATACTTGAGCACCAGATAATACGTGGAGGCAATGAAGGTCAGCAGGGTGGTCGCCTGCACGAGGTAAGAGGCTTCCCGGCCGATCAACTGGTTCTGTTGGGCCAGCACCGCGATCAAAAGGGCGAACTCGCTGACCTGGCCCAGTCGCACCCCGACCTCCATGGCGATGCGCGGCCGTTCCCCGGCCCATTGCAGGAAGCCGCGAAACACCCAGGGCTTGGCCACCATCAGCAGCGTGCCCAAGATCAAGGTGGGCAGGAACACCGCCCCTAGCATCCCCAGGTCGAAGCCAGCGCCCAGCGAGAAAAAGAACAGCACCAGGAAGAAATCGCGCAGGGGCTTGAGGCTGTCGGCGATGTACAGCGCGATCGGACTGGTGGCCAGCGCCACTCCGCCGATGAAAGCGCCGATGGCGTAGGACAGGTCCAGCAACGCCGCCATCTGCGAGATGCACAGACACCAGCCGATGGCGGTTAGGAAGATGTATTCGCGGATCTTGTCGAACCTGTGGATCAGCGGGATCAGCACGTAGTGCGCCGCCATAAAGGCGAGTCCGAGCAACAGCGGCAGGGTGACGATCAACAGGCCCAGCCCCTGCAACGACGATCCGCGCCCGCCCAGCCCTTCCAGCAGCAGTAAAACAGCAATCGCCAGCAGATCTTGCAGCAGCAGGATGCTGATGATGACTTCGCCGGTGTGCTGGTGGTGCAGGGTGCGGGTCGGCAGCAGCTTGAGGCCGATGATGGTGCTGGAGAAGGTCATCGCCGCGCCGACCAGGAGGCTCTCGCCGGGGGTGTAACCGAACAGCCATGCCACCGACCCACCCATCAGCGCGAACACCAGCGAGGTGCCGAGAGTGATCAGGGTGGCCTTGCGCAGCATCTGCAACAGCCGCTGCGGCGACAGGTCCAGCCCCAGCAGGAACAGCAGGAACATGATGCCGATCTGGGCCATTTCTTCGATGGCCGAGGCGTTGGCGATCAGCTTGAAGCCATAAGGTCCGATGAAGATCCCCAACACGATGTAGGCGATCGGCAGCGCTTGGCGGGCATACAGCGCCAGCGTGGCGAACAGCGCCGCGCCGGTGAAAATCAGGAACAGCGAAAAAATGATGGGGTTTTGGGCTTCGTGCATTCTTATTGATTCCCGGCCACACATCGGCGATAGCGCACCAAATTCACCGCCGACAGTCTGCAACTATAACAGCATTCGGCGACGCCGCAGGCGGCTACGACGCCCAGCGCCGTCCCTGACCACCTATACTCGAATTCGATCTTCCACAGCCTGGTTAACCGTTAGAATCCAGCCATGGGCACGCACTCTGTTTTCGTCACCGGCGGGACCGGCTACATGGGCCGGCCCTTGATCCAGGAATTGTTGACGCGCGGGCATTCCGTGCGCGCCCTCGTCCGCCCCGGTTCGACGGGCAAATTGCCGGCGGGCGTGGAGGAGGCCATCGGGGATGCGCTGGACGCGGCCAGTTTTGCGGCATTGGTTCCGCCAGCCGATACCTTGGTGCATCTGGTCGGAACGCCGCATCCGAGTCCGCTCAAGGCGCGGCAGTTTCGAGAGGTCGATCTGGTTTCCGTGCGCGCCGCCGTGGCGGCAGTGGAAAATTCCACGGTGCGCCACTTGATCTACCTGAGCGTGACGCACCCGGCGCCGGTGATGAAGGCGTTCATCGCGGCGCGCATGGAGGGAGAGGCGTTGGTGCGGGCCAGCGGTTTGGCGGCCACGATTCTGCGGCCCTGGTACGTGCTGGGTCCGGGCCATCGATGGCCGTATCTGTTGGTGCCCATCTACCGCGTTTTGGAAGCGTTGCCAGCGACGCGGGAACGAGCGCGCCGCCTGGGGCTGGTGACGTTGGATCAGATGGTCGCTGCTCTGGTGCGGGCGGTCGAGAACCCGGCCCAAGATGCAAAGGTCGTCGAGGTGCCGGAGATTAGGGGCTGAGGCCGCCGACACCTTCACCGCCGGTCCGGGCGGCCAACCTTTGCCGTTTGCTCTTGCTCGGCTTCCTCTTTGGCCAGTTTCTCCAACTTTGTCTTGTCCTCCACGGACAGACCGGCCAAGCCAGGGCAGGGTTCGTTCGCTTTCATCCGCGTGAGTAGCACTGTTGCCAAGCCAGCGCGGGTCGAGTTTCCGTAAGCATTCGATATTTGTCCAAGAATGCCGCTTGCGATGTGAGGATCTTCGCAAGACAGCGTCGTCAGCGTCTTGTGCAGGCGCACCACGAACTCACGCCGCTGCTTGAGATTGGTTGCATCATAAGCCTGCTGACACCTCGGCTGACTTTCTCCATCAGTAAGACAAGAGGCGAACATTGGTGCTTTGGCGCCGGGTTTGGTTGCCGCTTCCAGATTTTGCAGTCTATTTTGTTTCAGGCTGTCTGTTTGACCAGAGAAGGGAATGGATTTGAGCATCGCCTGGATTTTTGAGAGATCATCCGGCGAGAGCGGAGTTACGTTCGCCCCACGTACATCCATGAGATCGGATTGCGCGGGATCGTCATTTACGTAAAGCGTCGATTCGGACAAATCCGCGCCCTGAAGCCGCGCCCCTCTCAAGTCCGCCCCCTGGAGCTGCGCCTCATACAAAAACGCGCCCTGAAGCTGCGTCCCTGATAAGTCCGCGCCCTGAAGCTGCGCCACTAACAAATCCGCCAACTGAAACTGCGCCTCTGACAAATCCGCGCCCTGAAGCTGCGCCGCACGCGACTCCACACCCTGAAGCTGCGCCTCTGACAAATCCGCGCCCTGAAGCCGCGCCCCTGACAAATCCGCGCCCTGAAGCTGTGCTCGGCGCAAATCAGCTCCGACGAGCAGCGCTGACCTCATTTGTGCATGGCGCAAGCTGCGGTTCACAAGGAAAATAGGCTCCAGCTTATCTTTATTTTCTAGACCATTACCCGCACGCAGAGCAGCACGGAGTTCGGGGTTAAGCGGTTTGGCGAACAGTACCTGCTCATTGAGATCGAGACGCCGTTGTTCAGCGAGGATGAAGCAGGACAGCGCGGTGCCATCGATGGACGTGCATCTGTCTCGCTTGTACGAATGCGTAAACCACCGCCAAGCGAGCAACGGTTTCTGCGCCGCCACCGCCGCCGTTTCCCAGCCCTCGCCATCCACCATCAAACTCAGCGTCAGCAAGGGCGCTAGCACCAACGCCGAGAGCAATGCCAGATTGCCGCGCGCATGTGGAGCCGTTGGGTGCCAAAAGAACGCCAGCGGCAGCGCGCCCAGGAACAACGCAACCGGGATTGCGGGTTGTAGGGTTGGCAATGAGTTCGCGGAACCCCACATCAGCACCCAGATCACCGCAAGCAAACCCAAGAGCACTGCGAACAAAACGATGGTGCGACGCACCCGCTTATCCGGGAAGCCGCCACCAAGCACGAACAGCAGCAGGGGCGCGGCCACGCCAAGGATCAACCCGACAGTGAAAAGGTCTGGCGTGGCCGCGAACAGGACGAGTGCCACGCCGATAAGCAGCACGATCACTGCCAGCCAAGCCCGTTTTCTTGGCAGATGAGCAGCAATCGTTCTGTGCCACCACGCTTTCCAGTCGTCGCTCGGGTCCAGAATCACCGGCCACAGCGCAACCAGCAGCCCCACGTCCAGAAACACCGCGAAGCGCTGCGCCCAAGTGATGCCTTCCGCTTGATAAGCCAGGAACGTGAGTTGCAGCGCCAGCAGGGTGGCGAGCGGCAGCATGATCAAGGTGACGGACACCACCAACCCGAGCAGACCGCCGACCACCGCGCCGGGGCGACCCACCAGATAATAGGTGTAGGGAAAAATGTGCAGCCGGTCGCGCAACCCCCCGACGCCTTCCTCGGCCGGCGTTGCGGCATCGAAAGCAAAGAGCTTGCGCGAGAGCAGTTGCAGCTGCAGCAATAGGTTGAGGTGCATCAGCACCACCAGATAGGGCGCTACGGCGTAGAAGCCGACGATGGGCACCGCCACGTCGATCACCGGCAGGTTGACGTTATTGCCGCCCATGAGCAGGTCGAGATCGGTGGTGCCAAACACGATCACCAGCACGTAAGCGCATACCGCCATGAACGCGACGTGGAGCACGGCGACCGTCTGGGAGGCATCATTGGCGGCATCCAGCAGCGCCTGAGCATCGGGCGCCGCCTTCGTCGGGGCGGCAAGCAGGGCAAGCCGGCGCTGGCGTAATTCCTGATGAGAGAGGGGCATTCTCGAAGCCTTGCGGCGAAAGAACCTGACTTCAGTCGTGTAGCCCACAATGATGCCGAAATCCGCGCCCCAGCGCTATTCGGTTGGGGAGCACTGTTCGGCGCCATTCCCCCGATACCCGGCAACCGTGCATAATTGCCCGATACGCCGAACCGGCGTCGATCTCACCCAATACCCAAACAACCACCGTGCCTGTCGATCCCTCCATCCTGCCCCATTCCTCGCCGCGCTGGCATTCCCCCTTGCAACGATCCTGGCGCGACCTGCCCCCCGGAATAGCCGACTGGCTGCTGAATAGCGGCTCGCTGACCCAGCGGCTGCGTTGCGCCTGCGCGGGTCAGTTCCGCGTGCGCGTGCTGCGCCAAGGCTGGACGCGGCCCAACCGCGACGAGTCGCTTGCCCTGGGCTTGCGCCTGGACGCCTGGGCCTGGACCCGCGAGGTGCAACTGCTGTGCGATGAACGACCCTGGGTCTTTGCCCGAAGCCTGATCCCGGCGCGGACCCTGCGCGGCCGGGGTCGCCGGCTGACCCAACTGGGAACCCGCCCGCTGGGTCAGGTGTTGTTCACCGATCCCGGCGTCCGCCGCGGCCCGGTCGAAATCGCCCGCATCGCGGTCGGCCAGCGTTTGCACCAACAGGCGTTCGCCGGTCTCGCCGAGCCGCCGGACGCCATCTGGGGCCGTCGCTCGGTGTTCTGGATCGAGGAACGCCCGTTGCTGGTCTGCGAGATTTTCCTGCCTGGTTTGCCGGTATCCGCCTGTCACCGACCGGACTGATTGACACCATGACTATCGAACGTTTTGAAAACCGCCTGGGCGAATACGCTCAATTGATGCGCCTGCATCGCCCCATCGGGATTTACCTGTTGCTCTGGCCGACGCTGTGGGCGCTGTGGCTGGCGGGCAACGGTCAACCGCCGCGCGGCATCGTGCTCGTGTTCGTGCTGGGCGTGATCCTGATGCGCTCGGCCGGCTGCGTCATGAACGATATCGCCGACCGCAAATACGACCCGCACGTCGCCCGCACCCGCGACCGGCCGCTGGCGGCGGGCCGAGTGAGCCTGGGCGAGGCGGTGGGCCTGATGACCACGTTGTGCCTGCTGGCCTTCGCCCTGGTGCTAACCCAGAACGCCCTGACCGTCCAACTGGCCTTCGCCGGGCTGGCGCTGGCGCTCAGCTATCCGTTCATGAAGCGATTCCACTCCCTGCCCCAGTTCCATCTGGGCGCCGCCTTCGGTTGGGCGATTCCGATGGCCTACGCGGCAGTCACCGGCGCGTTGCCCCCAGTTTGCTGGCTGCTGTTTTTCGGCAATGTGCTGTGGTCGGTGATCTATGATACCCAGTACGCCATGGTGGACCGGGAAGACGACCGCAAGATCGGGGTGAAATCGACCGCGATCCTGTTCGGCAAGCGGGACAAGCGCATCATCGGCTACCTGCAACTGACGTTGCTGGCCGTGCTGGTGGGGATCGGCCTGCTGACCGAACGGGGCTGGATTTACTACTTAGGCCTGTTCGTGGCGGCCTGGTTCGCTCTGTACCAGCAATACCTGATCCGCGACCGCGGGCCGGAGGAATGCTTTAAGGCGTTTCTCAACAATAACGGGTTCGGGCTGGTCATCTTCTGCGGGCTGCTGCTGGACTTTCTGCCGGCCGGTCCGCCCTGAAGCGCCGCTCAACTTTGAGAAGCTGTCCAAAAACCCCTCTCCCTGTGGGAGAGGGGCAGGGGTAAGGGGAGTTTTTCAATCAGTGAGCCGAACCGATGTTGCACAAGAAACACTGCTTTGAAGGGTTTTCATACCGCTGGTGGCCAGCTAAACCGTTGAAAAAGCGCCCTCACCCCCAACCCCTTCCCGAGGGGAGAGGGGAGTTTTTAGACAGTCTCTGAGGTCAGGAGAACATCATGCTGATCGTCCACGTTTTCGTTCACGTCAAGCCGGACTATGTCGAAGCCTTCAAGGCCGCCTCGCTGGATAACGCCCGCCACAGCGTCCAGGAATCCGGCATCGCCCGCTTCGACGTGATCCAGCAGGCCGATGACCCGACCCGCTTCGTGCTGGTCGAGGCCTATCGCGACGCCGAAGCTCCCGCCCGGCACAAGGAAATGGCCCATTACGCCCGCTGGCGCGACACAGTGGCCGAGATGATGGCCGAACCGCGCTCCAGCGTGAAATACGCCAACCTGTTTCCGGCCGACCCCGGCTGGGACTATCCCTAGGGCGTCTAAATCCCAGGATGCGGCGCCGATGGCCGAAGAACTGGAGTTGCGGACGCCGTTCCTGCGACTGACCGCCCGGCTCTGGGGACCACCAGACGGTATCCCGGTGCTGGCACTGCACGGCTGGCTCGACAACGCCGCCAGTTTCGACGCGCTGGCACCGCTATTACCCGAAGTCAGGCTGGTGGCGCTGGATCTGCCGGGGCACGGTTACTCCGACTTCCGACCGCCGGGCGTACATTATCACTTCGTCGATTTCATCCCCGACGTGGTGGCCGCCGCCGATGCGCTGGGCTGGGACCACTTCGCCCTGCTCGGCCATTCCATGGGCGGTGGCATCGCCAGTTTCATCGCCGCGATATTGCCGGAACGGATAAACGGGCTCGCCATGATCGAAGGGCTGGGGCCGCCGACCAGCAATCCCAACGATGGCCCGGCCAACCTGCGCAAAGCCATCGAGCAGATGAACGCCTTGCCGCGCAAGCGTCTGCCGGTCTATCCGAACGTAGAAGCCGCCATTCACGCCCGCTGCGAGGCAAGCGGCCTTCCTTGGTCGGCGGCGGCCACCCTGGTCGAGCGCGGCATTCAGCCGGTCGGCGAGGGATTCGGTTGGCGCACCGATCCCCGGCTACGCTTCGTGTCGCCTCTGTATCTGAGCGAACAGCAAATCCTGGCCTACATGGCGCGCATCGAGGCGCCGGCGCTGCTGATCTGCGGTGCGGACGGCTATCTGGTCAAACGGGCCTACATGCGGGAGCGCTACGCCCGCATCGCCCGGCTGACGGTGAAGATCCTGCCTGGCGGACATCATCCCCATCTTGAAGATCCCGAACCCTGCGCCCGGTTGCTCGGACCGTTTTTCGCGGCCGGTCGCGCTGGATAGCCTCGCGCTTGAGCGGATGCTGCCAAAGCTGGCCCGATTCAGGTAAAGTTATTTTCCCCGACCGACCCTCCCCGGCAATGCGTCCGGGGATTTTACTTGAGGTATTGCCGCACCATGCGGGATTACTGGATTGCCCCTTCGATCCTCTCCGCCGATTTCGCCCGGCTCGGCGAGGAAGTGGATGCCGTGCTGGCGGCTGGCGCGGATTTGGTCCATTTCGACGTCATGGACAACCACTACGTCCCCAATCTGACGGTGGGACCCATCGTGTGCGAGGCGCTGCGCAAGCACGGCGTCACCGCGCCCATCGACGCGCATCTGATGGTCAAACCGGTTGACCGCATCATTCCCGACTTCGCCCAGGCCGGTGCCAGCTACATCACCTTCCATCCGGAAGCCAGCGAACACATCGACCGCAGCCTGCAAATCATCCGCGATCACGGCTGCAAGTCCGGCTTGGTGTTCAACCCCGCCACCCCGCTGGAATACCTCAAATACGTGATGGACAAGGTGGACATGGTGCTGCTGATGGCGGTCAATCCCGGCTTCGGCGGCCAGAGCTTCATCAACGGCACGCTGAACAAACTGCGCGAGGTCCGGCGGATGATCGACGACAGCGGTTACCCGATCCGGCTGGAAGTCGATGGCGGGGTCAAGATCGACAACATTCGGATGATCGCCGAGGCGGGCGCCGACACCTTCGTCGCCGGTTCGGCCATCTTCAACACCTCCGATTACCGGGCCACCATCGCCGCCATGCATGCGGAACTCGCCAAGGCCGACTGCTGCAACCATGTTTGAGAACATCGCCGCGATTTTCTTTGATCTGGATGGCACGCTGGTGGACAGCGTCCCCGACCTGACCGCGGCGGTGAACGGCATGCTGCGGCAACTGGGCCTGCCCGCGCGCGAGGAAGCGCAGGTGCGCACCTGGGTCGGCAACGGCATGGACAACCTCATCCGCCGCGCCCTGGCCAACGACATGGCCGGACAGACTGATCCCGACCTGTTCGCCCGTGCCAGACCACTGTACAAGGCCGCCTACGCCGAACACATCAGCGTTTACAGTTGCCTTTATCCCGGCGCGCGCGAAGGCTTGGCCGAACTTCACGGCGCCGGATTCCCCATGGCCTGTGTCACCAACAAATCGGCAGAGTTCGCCCTGCCACTGATGGAACGGCTGGGCATCGGCCATTTCTTCGCCACCGTGATCGGCGGGGAGTGCATCCCCAATCCCAAACCTGCGCCCGATGCGCTGGTGCTCAGCGCGGAACGACTGGGCGTATCCGTCGCCCAAGGCCTGATGGTCGGCGATTCTGTCAACGATGTGGGCGCCGCCCGCAACGCCGGCTGTCCGGTGGTGTGCGTCCCTTACGGCTACAATCATGGCCGCGACATCCGCGACGCCAAGCCGGACGCCGTGATCGACTCCATCGCCCAACTGCCGCCCCTGCTCCGCAAGGCCGCCTGATGCCCGGACCTGGAAACCTGCTTCTTTACTCCCTTTCCCGCGTGAAACCTGCCCCTGATTTCCGATGGCGCGGCTAGCCTGACGCCATTCCAATACCCACCATTCTCCGTTTCCGTAGTACAAGGTTGTCCCAACCCATGAATCAGAACGAGTTTCAGCGTCTGGTCGAGCAAGGCTTCAATCGCATTCCGGTCGCCCGCGAAGTGCTGGCCGACCTCGACACACCCCTCAGTACCTATCTCAAGCTGGCCGACGCGCCGTACAGCTATCTGCTGGAATCGGTGCAGGGCGGCGAAAAATGGGGCCGCTACTCCATCATCGGCCTGCCCTGCCGCAAGATCATCCGCGTGCGCGGCCACCGCGTGACCGTCGAACACGCCGGTGAAATCGTTGAGTCGCTGGACTGCTCCGATCCGTTAACCTGGCTTCAGGAGTTCCAGAACCGCTACCGGGTGCCGGCTACTGGTGAAGGGCTGCCGCGCTTCATCGGCGGTCTGGTCGGCTACTTCGGCTACGACACCATTCGCTACATCGAACCCCGGCTGGCCCGTTGCCCCAACCCAGACCCGCTGGACAACCCTGACATCCTGCTGCTGGTCTCCGAGGATGTGGTGGTGTTCGACAATCTGGCCGGCAGGTTGTACTTGATCACCCTGGTGGACCCGGCGGTGGAGCGCGCCTATGCTCGCGCCCAGCAGCGACTGGACGATTGGGGCGAGCAATTACGCGCCGCTCGCTCGCTTTATGCACCGCACCGCCCCAACCAGGCCGTTGGGGAAGTCGAATTCGTCTCCGGCTTCACCCAGCAGGGTTACGAGAACGCGGTCGAACGGATCAAGGAGTACATCCTGGCCGGCGACTGCATGCAGGTGGTGCCGTCGCAGCGACTGTCGGCGCCGTTCCGGGCCGCGCCGCTGGATTTGTACCGGGCGCTGCGCGGCCTGAATCCCTCGCCCTACATGTATTTCCTAAACCTGGGCGACTTGCACATCGTCGGCTCTTCGCCGGAAATCCTGACCCGGCTGGAGGATGGCTTGCTAACCGTCCGCCCCATCGCCGGCACCCGCCAACGCGGGGCGACCGAGGAACAGGATCAGGCATTGGAGGCGGAATTGCTGGCCGATCCCAAGGAGTTGGCGGAACATCTGATGCTGATCGATCTGGGACGCAACGACGTGGGCCGGGTCAGCGAGATCGGTAGCGTGCGGTTGACCGAGAAAATGGTGGTCGAACGCTACTCGCACGTCATGCACATCGTCTCCAATGTGACTGGGCGGTTGCGTCCCGGTCTGACCGCCATAGACGCGCTGCGAGCCACCTTCCCGGCGGGCACCGTCAGCGGAGCGCCCAAGATTCGCGCCATGGAGATCATCGACGAACTGGAGCCGGTCAAGCGCGGCATTTACGCTGGGGCGGTCGGTTATCTTTCGTGGTCAGGCAACATGGACACTGCCATCGCCATCCGAACCGCCGTACTCAAGGATGGGATGCTGCATATTCAGGCGGGTGGCGGCGTCGTTGCCGATTCCATCCCGGCCAGCGAGTGGGAGGAAACCATGAACAAGGGCCGAGCGCTGTTCCGGGCAGCCGCATTGGCGGAGCGGGGTTTGGACGAACCGCGGCTGGTTGGGGAAGCCTAGAAAACCGCGAGCTTTTACCGAATCCAAAGGTTTGGAAGCCCACTTGCCGGCGATCAATCGCCGGCAAGTGGGCTTTTTTAATTTAACCAATTGATTTAAATATATTTTACATAAATTCTCTAAATTCGCTTTCTGCTTGCAGCCGATCACGTGTATGATCGTGCCTTATTGCAATGCAGCAAAACGATTCTAATCAACTCCAGACCCGGTGGTCAATGTCGTTTCGGACCGAGTTCTCTACTTCCGATTCAGATAAAGGCCGCGCGTACTGGCCTCAGATGACAACAAGTCCGCTCCGCGGGCAGTTTTTGGGAGTCAACCCATGCGTATCGCTATGTTTTCCTCGGAATCCCTGCACTCCATTTCGTCTGGCGGCCTCGGCGTGCACGTGACGGAACTCGCCGCCGGCCTGCAACGGCGGGGACACGACCTTCACGTCATCACCCGGCGCAAGGAAGACCAGAACTACTATGACTGCATCGACGGCGTGCATCATCACCGGGTCGACCATGGCCTGAGCGAGAATGACGTCGAGTGTATGGACTATATGTGCAAGGCCATGGCCCATCGCTTCCACGAAGTGACCTCCATGGTCGGCAAATTTGAAATCGTGCATGCCCACGACTGGCTCACCGCCAACGCCATGAAATACGCGATGGATGGTTTCGGCACGCCGGGCGTGCTGACCATGCACTCCACCGAGTATGGTCGCGACGGCAACGTGTTCTACGAGGGGTTCGCCCGCTGGGTCCGCGACGCCGAGGCCGCCGGCTGCCACAACGCCAATCTCGTGATCGCGGTCAGCCACTTCCTCGCCGACGAACTGCGCCGCATCTACCAGGTCCAGAACGAGAAAATTCACGTCGTCCCCAACGGCGTCAACTATCACGCCTTCGACGGCTACATCAATCCGGCCGAGGTCAAGGGCCGTTACGGCATCGGCCCGCTGGCGCCGACGATCTTCTCGCCGGGCCGGATGACGGTGCAGAAAGGCATGGACATGCTGGTCGAGGCCGTGCCGATGATTTTGGAGTCCTATCCGGAAACCCGGTTCGTCATTTCCGGCGAGGGACCCGATAAGGACATGGTCGTGCGTCGCGCCTACGAAGTCGGGGCGGCCGGCGCAATTGTTTTTCTTGGCACCTTGCCCCGTTGGCAATATATCGACCTGATGCGCGCCTGCGACATTGTGGCGGTGCCGAGTCGCAACGAGCCATTCGGCATCGTGGTGCTGGAGGCTTGGGCGGCCGGCAAACCAGTGGTCGCCACCACCGCCGGTGGGCCGCGGGAATTTGTTTGGCACGATGTGAACGGCTTCCTGGTGGACGCCAACGCGGGCGGCATGGCGCACGGCATCGGCTCGCTGCTGGCGGATCACGATCATTGCCGGGCACTCGGGGCCAACGGCCGCCAGGCGGTGGAGGAGAAATACAATTGGGATAACGTGGCGGCCTACACCGAGGGCGTGTATCACGTCGTGGTGCGCTGATTTCACTGCAAGAATCGGCCGCGGTACGCGCGGCCGACACCGCCGTCACGCCCAAAGATCTACCAACGAGAAAATCATGGCCTCGAACGATGGGGAGTTGACGGGGTTGACTTCCTGATAGACGTGTTTCAGTTCCAGCAACCTGCCCGATCAAGCCGCCCGCCGGCTCGTCTAGAATCAGCAGGCGGGATTTTGACTCCAGCGCAAGGTGGTGTCCGGTTCCGATCCTTCAAGGAATAATTTGGAATGATAAAGTGGACCCCGAAAATCGGACAGGGGTTTAAGCTAAGGAAAAGCGATGAACATGAGGGTCCAGATGATGAGCGAAACCAAGACACGGAAGGTCCACATTGCGAGGTTCAAAGCCAAAGTCCCTTGGAAGCGGTCCTCGAGACCAAGACGTTGACCCAGATCAGCCAAGAACATGGGGTTCATCCCATCCAAGTGAGCCACTGGAAAAACGCGTTGCTGGAGAAGGCCAGCGAGGGGTTTAGGGGAAGCGCCGGCATATCCCGACCCGGATGCCAAAAACCGGATCACCGCCGGCTTCGAGGCGCTGTGCGCCACGGACACCACCTGCGAACCGCTCGACCAGGTGCTGCAGGGGTTCAAATGCAACCAGGCCGAACTGCTGCGGGGTGCTGGAGCGCCCCGACTTGCCGATCCACAACAACCGCAGCGAGACCGACCTGCGGGACATGGTCAAGAAACGCAACATCAGCGCCGGCACCTGCAGCGAGGTCGGGCGCCAATGCCGCGACACCTTCGCCAGCCTCAAGAAGACCTGCCGCAACCACGGACTCTCGTTTAGGAGTACCTACAAGATCGGGTGGCCGGCCGGAACGGGATCCCGTCACTCGGGGAGTTGATTCGTCGGGCCGCAACATCCTGAATCGGCTCCCCCCGCCGTTAATGAGCTTTTACCTGAGAAGTCGTGTGCGAATTCGAGCTGAAGAAAAACAAGACTGGGGTGCAGTACATGCGGTTAACGCATCCGCCTTTGAAACACCAGCCGAGGCCAACCTAGTCGACGCTCTGCGCGAACAAGCAGCCCCTGTTATTTCGCTCATCGCGGAAACCAACGGCGTGATCGTGGGGCATATCATGTTTTCCCCCGTTTCACTTTCCGGGTTTCCCGCGCTAAAGATCATGGGCCTCGCACCCATGGCCGTTATCCCTGAACAGCAACGTGAAGGCATCGGGTCTGCCTTGGTGCGCGCCGGCCTTGAACAGTGCAAACAACTTGGCTTCGATGCTGTTGTTGTGTTGGGGCACCCTGAATATTACCCGCGCTTCGGTTTCCTACCCGCCGCACGCTTTGGCATAGGCTGCGAATTCCAAGCGCCAGAGGAAGCATTCATGGTACTGGAGCTTCAATCCGGTTATCTATATGGCGTATCCGGCACGGTAAAATACCATGCAGTGTTCAGCAATGTTTAACACCACGATCCAGCGGATCACAAATTAACTGTTCATTTTGCTGTCCGCTGAGTCAGGATGTTACAAGAAATTTCAAGGTAAGCATTCTTAATCAATGACTTACCTTGGAATTAAAAAGGGCGCTCATCGCGCCCTTATTCGTGGATCGACGCCCGACGGAATCAGGTATTGATCTTATGCAAGGCGCGGCCATGGACCGCCAGGGCGGCCTCGTGCATGGCCTCGTACAGGGTCGGATGGGCGTGGATGGTGCGGGCCAGATCCTCGCTGCTGGCGTGGAACTCCATGGCCAGCACCGCCTCCTGGACCAGTTCGGACGCGAACGGGCCGATGATGTGGCAGCCCAACAGCGTGTCGGTCTCGGTATGCGCCAGCATCTTGACCATGCCGGAAGCGGCTTCCATGGCCTTGGCGCGACCGTTGGCGCTGAACGGGAACGTACCGATCCTGTAGGGAATGCCCTCGGCCTTCAGCGCCTGCTCGGTCTTGCCGACCCACGCGATTTCCGGATTGGTGTAGATCACCCAGGGAATGGCGTCGTAGTTCAGATGCCCGTGCTGGCCGGCGATGTTCTCGGCCACCATGATGCCTTCCTCGGACCCCTTGTGCGCCAGCATCGGCCCGCGCACCACGTCGCCGATGGCGAAAACGCCGGGCAGGTTGGCTTCGCACTCGCCATCGACGTGGATGTAGCCGCCCTCGTCGAACAGCAGCCCGGCCTCGGGCGCGGCGATGTTGTCGGTGTTGGGCCGGCGGCCCACCGAGACCAGCAGCCTGTCGACCGTGATTTGGTGATCGCCGTGCTTGTCCTTGAAGGACACCACGACGCCCTCCGGTGTCTTCCGGGTCGCGGTCACGCGGGTACCCATGCGAATATCCAACCCCTGCTTCTTGAACTGGCGCAGGGCATCGCGGGCGATCTGCTGATCGGCCAGGGCGAGGAAATCCTCGACCGCTTCCAGCATGATGACCTTCGAACCCAGCCGGTTCCAGACGCTACCCAGCTCCAACCCGATTACACCCGCGCCGATCACGCCCAAGGTCTTGGGCACCGCGCGGAAATCCAGCGCGCCGGTCGAATCCACGATCAGCCCTTCGACGTTGTCCACCGGGGCGGCGCCGATGTCGATCGACTTGGAGCCGGTGGCGATGATCACGTGATCGGCACCGACCACGTCCACCGAGCCGTCGTGATGGGTGATTTCGACCTGCCGGTCGGCCAGCAGCTTGCCGTGACCCCGTAGCCACTCGACACCGTTGGCCTTGAACAGCGCGCTGATCCCATTGGTTAACTGCAGGACGATGTCTTCCTTGCGCGCCATCATCTTGTCGAGGTCCAACCGGACGTTCTCGACATGAATGCCGTGACTGTCCAAGCCTTCCATGAGGTGATAGTACTGTTCCGAGGATTCCAGCAGGGTCTTGGATGGGATGCAGCCCACGTTCAGGCAGGTGCCGCCCAGGGCCGGCTCGTTCTTGAAATTGATCCACTTTTCCACGCAGGCGGTTTCCAGGCCGAGCTGCGCGCAGCGGATCGCCGCCACATAGCCGGCCGGACCGCCGCCGATGACGACCACATCGTAAGTCTTAGCCATTGCTTACACCTTAGACATTAGGGGTGAGGGGTGAATCCGCCGTCACACGTTCAGAAGCATCCGGGCCGGGTCCTCGATGCCTTCCTTGATGGCGACCAGGAAGGTCACCGCCTCGCGCCCGTCAATGATGCGATGATCGTAGGAGTGGGCCACGTACATCATCGGCCGGATCACCACTTGGCCGTTCTCGGCCACCGGACGATCCCGGGTGGCGTGCATGCCCAGAATGCCGCTTTGCGGCGGATTTAGGATCGGGGTGGACAGCAACGAGCCGAACACGCCGCCGTTGGTGATGGTGAATGTGCCGCCGGTCATCTCCTCGACGGTCAGCGTTCCCTCCTGCGCCTTCTTGCCGAACTCGCCGATGGTCTTCTCGATGTCAGCCAGGCTCATCTGGTCGGCGTCGCGCAGGATCGGCACCACCAGGCCGCGCGGCGAGGACACCGCGATGCCGATGTCGTAGTAGCCGTGGTAAACAATATCGTTGCCGTCGATCGAGCCGTTGACCGCCGGGAAGCGCTTGAGCGCCTCGACCACCGCCTTGACGAAGAAGCCCATGAAGCCCAGGCGGACGTCGTGCTTCTTTTCGAACTGGTCCTTGTAGCGGGCGCGCAGGTCCATCACCGGCTTCATGTTGATCTCGTTGAAAGTCGTCAACATGGCGGTGGTGTTCTTGGCCATCAGCAGCCGTTCGGCGATGCGGGCGCGCAGCCGGGTCATCGGCACCCGCTGCTCCACCCGGCCCTGTGCATCGGGCGCCAGCGGAGCGGCAGGGGCCGGAGCCGTGGCCGAAACTGCGGTGGGCGCGGCTATCGGCGGGGGCGCGGCGGCGGTTGGAGCGCCCGCTTTTCGCGCGTCGAGGTACGCCAACACGTCGGCCTTGGTGACCCTACCGCCGCGACCGCTGCTCGGAATCTTGCTGGCATCCAGACCGTATTCGGCGACCAGCCGGCGCACCGCGGGACTAAGACCTTCCAGATCGACCTCGGTCACTGCCCCCGCTGGAGTTGGTGCAGTAGGCGCGGCGGGGGCGGCGGCGACTGGGGCGGCGGCGACTGGGGCGGGAGCCAAAGCCACCGCTTGGGCGACCGCGCCTTCCTCCAAGGTAGCGATCACGTCGCCGGTGGTCACGATCTCGCCTTCCTGCCGCAGGATCGGTCCGAGCACGCCATCGGCGGGGGCGGGAATGTCCAGCACGACCTTGTCGGTTTCCAGGTCGACGAGGTTCTCGCCCCGCTTCACCGGATCGCCCGGCTTTTTTTTCCAGTTGACCAAGGTGCCGTCGGCGACAGATTCAGGCAGGGTGGGAACTTTCACTTCTACGGTCATTTTATTCGTTTCCCTTCGGGGTTCCGGGTGATTTTAGCCTAGGCCATGGTGGTTACTGGCCCAAGGCCTCGTTGACGAGTTTCTGTTGCTGTTCGACATGGACGCTGTAATACCCCACGGCGGGCGAAGCCGACGGGTCGCGGCCCGCATAGCGAACCTTCTGGCGCGGCTGCAACCCCCGCTCCAGGTGGTGCAGGCTTTGATACCAGGCGCCCTGGTTCTTGGGTTCTTCCTGACACCAGACGATGTCGGTCAGATTCGAATACTGATTCAGGATCTGGTTGTAATGCGCCTGCGGGAATGGATAGAGCTGCTCGATGCGGATGATGGCGACATGCTCCAGCTTGCGCTCGCGGCGGGCTTCGAGCAGGTCGTAGAACACCTTGCCACCGCAGGCCACCACCCGGGTGATCCTGCCCGGATCGTGTGGATCGATCTCAGGGATGATCTCCTGGAAGCCGCCCTCGGTCAGGTCTTCGAGCATGTTCACCGCCAGCCGGTGCCGCAACAGGCTCTTCGGACTCATCACGATCAACGGCTTGCGGAAAGCGCGCTTCATCTGCCGGCGCAACATGTGGAAACACTGGGCCGGGGTCGAGGGCACCACCACCTGGATGTTCTGCTCGGCGCACAGTTGCAGGTAGCGCTCCAGCCGGGCCGAGGAATGCTCGGGACCCTGGCCCTCGAAGCCGTGCGGCAGCAGCATCACCAATCCGCACAGCCGGTCCCACTTGGTCTGGCCGGAGGTGATGAACTGGTCGATGACGACTTGGGCGCCGTTGGCGAAGTCGCCGAACTGCCCTTCCCAGACGATCAGACCCATGGACTCGGCGGTGGCGTAGCCGTACTCGAAGCCCAGCACCGCTTCCTCGGACAGGATAGAGTCGATGACAATGAAGGTCGGCTGGCCGGGGAAGAGGTGCATCAGCGGGACGTAACTGGTGCCATCCTTCTGGTTATGCAGCACGGAATGGCGATGGAAAAAGGTGCCGCGCCCACAGTCCTGGCCGGAAATGCGCACTTGATAGCCTTCCTTGAGCAGGGTGGCATAGGCCAGATTCTCGGCGAAGCCCCAGTCCAGCGGTAACGCGCCGGCCGCCATCTTGCGGCGGTCGTCCATGATCTTGGCCACGCGGGGGTGCAATTCCAGCCCTTCTGGCACCTTGAGCAGCCGGTCGGACAGATCGCGGAGGGTTTCCAGCGACACGGCGGTGCGGACCGGCACGCTCCAGTCCTCGTGCGTGAACGGCGACCAGTCGATCGAATAGGGTCCCTTGGCGTGCGGCAGCGTCGGCCGCGACACCTGCCGCCCGGCATCCAGGTCGGCGCGGTACTTCGCCTGCATCTCCTGGACATCGGAATCTGCGATCACGCCCTCGGCGACCAGTTTCTCGGCGTACAGAGTGGCGGTGGTCTTCCGCGCCCGGATCTTCTTGTACATCATCGGCTGGGTGGCGGACGGCTCGTCGGCCTCGTTGTGACCCAGGCGGCGGTAGCAGATCATATCGATGACCACGTCCTTATTGAAGGTCATCCGGTACTCGACCGCCAGCCGGGTGGCGAACAGCACCGCTTCGGGATCATCGCCGTTCACGTGAAAGATCGGCGCCTGCAACATTTTGGCCACGTCGGTGCAGTACAGCGCCGAGCGAGTGTCCAGCGGGTTGCTGGTGGTGAAACCAATCTGGTTGTTGACGACGATATGCACGGTGCCGCCGGTGCGGTAGCCGCGCACCTGCGAGAATTGGAAGGTTTCCATGTTCACGCCCTGCCCGGCGAAGGCGGCGTCGCCGTGGATCAGCACCGGCATCACCGTATTGAAGGGCGGGGTTTCCGCGCCGGGTTGCCGCCGCCGCTCCATGCGGGCGCGCACCGAACCCTCGACTACCGGATTGACGATTTCCAGATGCGAGGGATTAAAGGCCAGCGCCAGATGCAAGGATCCACCCGGGGTTTGCACGTCCGAGGAGAAGCCCATGTGATATTTGACGTCGCCGGCGCGGCCGATCCGGCGCTTGCCCTCGAACTCCTCGAACAGCTCGCTGGGCGACTTGCCGATGATGTTGACCAGTACGTTGAGCCGGCCGCGGTGAGCCATGCCGATGATTATTTCCTGCACGCCCTGGGCGCCGGCTTGCTGGATGATCTCGTCCATCATCGGGATCAGACTATCGCCGCCTTCCAGCGAGAACCGCTTCTGGCCGACATAGCGGGTGTGCAGATAGCGTTCCAACCCCTCGGCGGCCACCAGCCAGTGCAGCAGTTCCTTGCGCTGCGCCGGACTCAGCTCCAGCCGGGCGCGCTGACCTTCCAGACGCTTCTGAATCCAGCGCTTTTCCGCCGTTTCATTGATGTGCATGTACTCGGAGCCGATCGTGCCGACGTACGCATCGCGGATCAGGCTCATGATGTCGCGCAGCGGCCATTGCGAGGGTGCCACCAGCGAACCGGTGTTGAACGAGGCGTACATGTCGGCCTGGCTCAAGCCATGGTAACCGAGGTCCAGTTCCGGCACTGGCGGCCGCTCGCGCAATTGCAACGGATCGAGATTGGCGGCCTTGTGACCTCGGGTGCGATAGGCGTTGATGATGCGCAGCACCGCCGCCTGTTTCTCGGCGGCCTCGGGACTTAGTCCCAGAGCGCGGCCCACGCCGGTTTGCGGGCGCAGCGCCAGTTGGGCAAAGGAGTCTCGGATCGGGCCGTGCGCGACATCGCGGGCGCCCACGGTTTGGGCTTGCAGGTCGCGGAAATAGCGCCGCCAGTTATCGCTAACCGCCTCGGGATCGCTCAGAAAACTTTCGTACAATTCCTCGATGAAAGCCGCGTTGCCGCCGAACAGGGGCGAACTTTGGCGAAATTGCTCGATGAGTGTGCTCATTGACGATGGACGACTCCCCGGTGGTGGAGGATGCCCATGAACGATAGCCATGGGCGTGTTTTTTCTTGGAGCGTGGCGTGGTTGCGCGGGCGGCCACATTGGTTGTTCTAATCATTGGGTTCCGGTCGGGACCATTCACCGCGCCGCCTGGCCTGGAACATCGGCGCCACCCGGGGCGAACGCCGAACCTGGCTGGACGGAAACCGTGGTTCTTGATCCAGAGTTTTGGCTTTGGGGTTTGGAAAAATATGGATTATAACGATGGCATGGGCGCGGATAAACCCGCGTTTATTTTGAATTCGCAGGGGGCGCGTTGGAACGGAAAAAGCGTCGGCGCGAAAGGCTACTCGCATTTATGCTTGATATTTTTGCCACGGGAAAACCGCTGCTGTACATTTTCACCGATGGCATCACGATTTGCGGATGTCAGCATCGCGGCGGACGCTCTAAACGGCAATTGCCGCCGCGTTGGTTTGGCTGCATTTGAGGAGGGAATCGCGATGGTCGCTAACCATTCGCTCGCGCAGGCAGCGCCTGCCTACCAGCCCACCGCCGGCGAAGAATACATGAGTGATGCACAGTTGGCTCACTTCCGCCGGGTGTTGCTGGAGTGGAAACAAAGTCTGCTCAACGAAGTGGATCGAACGGTCAATCACATGCAGGACGAATCCACCACGTTCCCCGACCCCAACGACCGCGCCACCCAGGAAGAAGAATTCAGCCTGGAGCTGCGCACCCGCGACCGGGAGCGCAAGCTGCTCAAGAAGATCAACGAATCCCTGGCCCAGATCGACAGCGGCGAATATGGCTATTGCGAAGCCTGCGGCGTGGAGATCGGTCTGCCACGGATGTTGGCTCGCCCGACCGCCACGCTGTGCATCGACTGCAAAATGCTGGAGGAGATTCGCGAAAAACAAGGCGGTTAACCACCGGATCGAACATCGCGCCGCCTCACCCTCGCCATGGCGGCGGCCAGTTCCACCCCGAGTTGCACGCCGGAACGGCGTGTGGCGCGTGGTCGTTTCGCGCCCTCCCCCACCGGACCACTGCACTTTGGCTCGCTGATCGCCGCGTTGGGCAGTTTTCTGGAGGCGCGGCGGAACCAAGGCGAGTGGTTGCTGCGCATCGAGGATGTGGATGCGCCGCGGACCGCGCCGGGGGCGGCGGCGGCTATTTTGCGCGCCTTGGAACGATACGGGCTGCATTGGGATGGGCCGGAGGTCTACCAAAGCCAGCGGACCGCGTTTTACCAGGCGGCGCTGGAGTGCTTGTCGAGCGCGGGGCTGGTCTATCCCTGCGCGTGCAGCCGGCGCGAGCTGGCGTCCTGCCCGCGCGGTCGCGACGGCGGTCCGATCTACCCAGGAACCTGCCGCGGCGGTGTTCGCCCGTCCAACCGGCCTTCCGCCCTCCGTCTGCGGGTCAACGATGCGCAGATTTACTTTCGGGACGCCATCCAGGGCGAATACCGCCAAGGGCTGGACCGCGAGGTCGGCGATTTCGTGATCCGCCGCGCCGATGGCCGGTTTACCTATCAACTGGCCGTCGTGGTGGACGACGCCGAGCAGGGCATCACCCAGGTGGTGCGCGGCGCCGATCTGCTTGATTCCACCCCCCGGCAGATTTTTCTGCAACGGTTGCTGGAGCTGTCCACCCCCGAATACGCCCATCTGCCGGTGGCTGTGGACGCCCGCGGCGACAAGCTGAGCAAGCAGACCGGCGCTCGACCGCTGGACGAGCGCAATCCCGGTCCCGCGCTATGGGCCGCGCTATGCTTCCTGGGGCAGCAACCGCCGCCGGACCTGGCGCGGGAACGGCCCGCGCTCCTTCTGGACTGGGCGCGCTCTCACTGGCGGCTGGAACGGGCGCCAGCGGTCCAGGCAGGTCACCTGCGTTTTTTCGTCCGCCGCTAATTCCCGACCGTGTAGACAACGCCAAAGCCATAGACTAGAAGTAATAAGCTACTGAGCGAGTGCGAATGGAAGTTCCAACGATGCCCGCGCCGAACATGTCACCCAGATCACCCCCACCAAAGGAGACACACGATAATGTCCGAAGGCAAGATCTATCCTGTACCCGCCTCCGCCGCCGCCCACGCCTGGATCAACAACGATCAATACCTGGCGATGTACCACCGTTCGGTCGATGACCCGGAGGGCTTCTGGGCGGAGCAGGCCAACCAGTTCGTTACCTGGTTCAAGCCCTGGAACAAGGTGCTTGATTGGGACTTCACCAAGGGCCACATCCGCTGGTTCGAGGGCGCCAAGGTCAACGTCAGCCATAATTGCCTGGACCGTCATCTGGCCTCTCGCGGCGATCAGGTCGCCATCATCTGGGAAGGCGACAATCCCGCCGAAGATAAGAAAATCACCTATCGCCAACTGCACGAGCAGGTCTGCCGCTTCGCTAATGCCCTGAAGGGCTTGGGCGTCAAGAAGGGCGACCGGGTGTGCATCTACCTGCCGATGATTCCGGAAGTCGCCGTCGCCATGTTGGCCTGCGCGCGCATCGGAGCGATGCATTCGGTCGTCTTTGGCGGTTTCTCGCCCGACTCGCTCAAGGATCGGATCAACGACTCCGAGTGCGTCGCGCTCATCACGGCCGATGAAGGCCTGCGCGGCGGTCGCAAGGTTCCGCTCAAGGACAACGCCGACAAAGCCTGCGCCGAATGCCCCAGCATCAAGAATGTCGTGGTCGTCCAGCGCACCAGCGGCAAAATCCACTGGGCCGAGGGCCGCGACGTCTGGTATCACGATCTAGTGGCCGCCGCTTCCCCGGATTGCCCCCCAGAGCACATGGATGCCGAGGATCCGCTGTTCATCCTCTACACCTCCGGCTCCACCGGCAAGCCCAAGGGCGTGCTCCACACCACCGGTGGTTATCTGCTGCATGTCGCCTGCAGTCATAAGTACATCTTCGATTATCACGATGGCGACATCTTCTGGTGTACCGCCGACGTGGGCTGGGTGACCGGGCATAGCTATATCGTCTACGGACCGCTGGCCAACGGCGCGACGACGATCATGTTCGAAGGCATCCCGACCTACCCGGATTCCGGCCGGTTCTGGCAGGTGGTCGACAAGCACCAGGTCAACATCTTTTACACCGCACCCACCGCCATCCGGGCGTTGATGCGCGAAGGTGAAGAGCCGGTCAAGCGCACGAGTCGGAAATCGCTGCGCCTTTTGGGAACGGTCGGCGAGCCGATCAACCCCGAAGCCTGGGAATGGTACTACCACAACGTCGGCGACGCGCGCTGCCCGATCGTGGATACCTGGTGGCAGACCGAAACCGGCGGCATCCTGATCACCCCACTGCCGGGCGCCACCGCCCTGAAGCCGGGTTCAGCCACCCGGCCGTTCTTCGGAGTGACGCCGGCCCTGGTGGATTCCGAGGGCAATTTCCTGGAAGGCGCCACCGATGGCAACCTAGTCATCACCCGTCCTTGGCCGGGGATGATGCGCACCGTGTACGGCGATCATCAACGCTTCATTGAGACCTACTTCACCATGTACAAGGGCCTGTACTTTACCGGTGATGGCGCGCGGCGCGACACAGACGGCTACTGGTGGATCACTGGCCGGGTGGACGATGTGATCAACGTCTCCGGCCACCGCATGGGTACCGCCGAGGTCGAATCGGCGTTGGTGCTTCACCCCGCAGTTGCTGAAGCCGCCGTCGTCGGCTATCCGCACGACCTCAAGGGCCAGGGCATCTACGCCTACGTGACCCTCAAGTTGGGCGTCGAACCGACTGAAGCGCTGCGGAAGGAACTGGCCGCCCACGTCCGCAAGGAAATCGGGGCAATCGCCACCCCGGATGTCATCCAGTGGGCGCCCGGTCTGCCCAAGACCCGCTCCGGCAAGATCATGCGCCGCATCCTGCGCAAGATCGCCGCCAACGAACTGGAGGCGCTGGGCGATACCTCGACGCTGGCCGATCCGAATGTGGTCACCGACCTGGTCGACAACCGCGCGGTCAAGTAGCCGTTCGTCAGGACCATAACAACGACAGGATGCTACCCTGGACCCGGCCCCTCTGAAGGCGGCCGGGTTTTTTCATGGCCTGGTATCAGGCCAACGTACCCCGGTCTCATCGATCCAGGCGCTCACCAGCCGCGCCGGAGTAATGTCGAAATAGACATTTCTGACCGTCACGCCCGGCCAGCCCGTTAACCCCAGCTCGGCGGGCGCCATTTCCTCCAGTTCCGGCGGCGGTTGATCCGCCGCGCGCCATTTGAAACTTTCGCAGCAGACGTAGAACGGTACGCCCTGGTCCCGCGCCGCCAGAGCCAGCGGGTAGGTTCCCGCTTTGTTGACGACCGCGCCATTGGCCAGCACGCTGTCGGCGCCGACCAGCACGGCGTCGGCTTTTGCGACGAACAGCCCCATCTGGGCGTCGGTGATGTAGGTCGTCGACACGTTCCAGGCCGAGAGCCGCTCCGCCAATTGGCGCCCCTCCTCCAGGGGTCGCGACTCGGTGACAATCATCCGCAAACCCACGTCCTTGAGCAGCCGGCACACCTCCACCACCGTCGAACTGAGGCTGTGGGTCATCACCGTCCGCCCCGGGCCAAGC
Source organism: uncultured Gammaproteobacteria bacterium (assembly GCA_963696515.1). GTDB lineage: Bacteria > Pseudomonadota > Gammaproteobacteria > Competibacterales > Competibacteraceae > Contendibacter. The sequence goes on along the minus strand of CAVOKM010000016.1, from coordinate 48,481 downwards.
AGGCCGGCCGCCTTGGCGGCGCATTCGGTGACCGCCCGCCGCGACGTTCCGATCAAAGCTTCCGCCTGCTCGGCAGCCAAGCGGCGCGCGGCGGACAGATTCAAGGCAGCCGGGATCGTCAACCCTTCCCGCCAGCGCTCAAGCAGATTCTGAATCGGCATCATGCTGGGCCGGGCCAAGCTCATTTCGGTGGCCAGGGCCAACAGGCGCTCCCGCAGCTCCACCGCATCCGCCGCCGGCAGCGATCCCGCCGCCGCCGCCAGCAATTCCAAACCGCGGCGGGCCAGTTCGCTGGCCCCGCGAATGCGATCATCGCGGATTTCCGCAATACTAAGGTTGAATTGTGCGAGGTTCATTGTTCAAAATTCATTAAGAACGATCGGAATGTAGCCGGCTTTCCAACCGGCGCCCAGACCACCCCACCCTTGAGTAGGAGACCGGCCATGAGCGATGTTGATCCCATTATCAGCAATTGGTATCGCAACCAGGAAACCGGCAACGATTTCGAGGTCGTCGCGTTGGATGAGGATGCCCAGACCATCGAAATCCAGTACTTCGACGGCGAGTTGGAGGAACTTGATCTGGACGCCTGGTACGAGTTGCCAATTGAGTCCATCGAGGTTCCGGAAGACTGGTCCGGCCCCTTCGATGAAATGGAGCCGGACGATTTGGGCTATGACGAGGACGAGGGCGGGAAAGAGGTCAAGATCGAGAACGAGGACGAACTCAGCGACGAGGATGACCTGCTTGCCGACCGTGACGAAGATTGAGGGCCGGTCCCGCTTGGCGGCATCAAGGCAATCCTCCGCGCCACCCGGATCCTTAACCGGGCGGTTTGGTATATTCTCAAGGAATACCGACCTCCCGCCATCTGGGCCAACGCCGCCTACCGACCGCATTCTGATCCCGAGCGACCGTCATGAACCGACTGATTATCTTCGACACCACCCTCCGCGACGGCGAACAAAGTCCCGGCGCATCCATGACCAAGGAAGAAAAAGTCCGCATCGCCAAGATGCTGGAGCGGTTGCGGGTGGACGTGATCGAAGCTGGTTTTCCCATCGCCAGCCCCGGCGATTTCGAGGCAGTGCGGGCGGTGGCGCGAGTCGTCAAGAACAGCGTGGTCTGCGGTCTGGCGCGCGCCGCCGATGCCGACATCGACCGCGCCGGCGAGGCGCTGCGGGAAGCGGCGGCTTGCCGCGTTCATACCTTCATCGCCACCTCGCCGATCCACATGAAAATGAAGCTGCGGATGGAACCGGATCAAGTGCTGGAGCGGGCGGTCGAGGCGGTGCGCCGCGCCCGACGCTGGACCGACGATGTGGAATTCTCCGCCGAGGACGCCGGTCGTTCGGAACTGGATTTTCTGTGCCGGATCACCGAGGCGGTGATCGAGGCCGGCGCCCGCACCATCAATATCCCCGATACGGTTGGCTATAACGTCCCCGACCAGTTCGCCCACACCATCCGCAGCCTGATCGAGCGGGTACCCAATGCCGACCAGGCGATCTTCTCGGTTCATTGCCACAACGACCTGGGGCTGGCGGTCGCCAACTCGCTGGCGGCGGTGCTGGCTGGGGCGCGGCAGGTGGAATGCACGATCAACGGTCTGGGCGAGCGGGCCGGCAACGCTTCGCTGGAAGAGATCGTAATGACGGTGCGCACCCGCCGCGACGTGTTCCAGCTCGAAACCGGCATCGACACCACCCAGATCGTGCCCGCTTCGCGGCTGGTGGCCAATATCACCGGCTTTCCAGTGCAGCCCAACAAGGCCATCGTCGGCGCCAACGCCTTCGCCCACGAATCCGGCATCCATCAGGACGGGGTGCTCAAGCACCGCGAAACTTACGAGATCATGCGCGCCGAGGATGTGGGCTGGAGCACCAACCGCATGGTGTTGGGCAAGCATTCCGGCCGCAACGCCTTCCGCACCCGGCTGGAAGAGCTGGGCGTCAGCTTCGCCTCCGAGGAGGAGTTGAACGCCACTTTCGCCCGCTTCAAGGAACTGGCCGACAAAAAGCACGAAATCTACGATGAGGATTTGCAGGCGCTGGTTACCGACGCCAATCTGACGGCGAACGAACGGGTGAAACTGCGCTATCTGCGGGTTTGCTCGGAAACCGGCGAGACCCCACGCGCGCAGGTGACGCTGGCGGTGGACGGCGCGGAACTCAGCGCGACGGCCGACGGTGGCGGTCCGGTGGACGCTTCGTTCAAGGCCATCGAGAGTATTCTGCAAACCGGAACCGATCTGCTGCTGTATTCGGTCAACAACATCACCAGCGGTACGGACTCACAGGGCGAAGTGACGGTGCGGGTCTCCAAGGGCGGGCGGATCGTCAACGGGCAGGGCGCCGATACCGACATCGTGATCGCTTCGGCCAAGGCCTATGTGAACGCGCTCAACAAAGTATTGCAACCGGCCGAACGGGCGCATCCGCAATCACTGTAACCATTCCGCATGGATAACGACCTTCGCCGCCACTATCTGGCCGCGCTGGGCATTCCGCTCTGGTTGCCGCGCCGACCGTTGGCGGGGGCGCCAGTAATGGTCTGCCCGCCTGAAAGCCCGAACCACCCCGTCGCCGCGTGCCACCCCTCCTTATCCAAGGAGGGGAATCAGCCAAATCCCCCTCTGTTGGCCAGCCAGGTTGAGGGACAAGAATGCGACCCGTTACCTCCCCTCATGTGGACTCCGCTCATGGCTGACGACCGGGAATTGCCGGTTGACACTGTTGCCGCCGACTTTTCCCCAGCCGCCCCCAACCGCCGGGCGGTGACCATCGCCCAAATGGACTGGGAAGAATTGACGGTGGCGGTGCGGGAATGCACCGCTTGCGGGCTATGCGCCAGCCGTACCCAGACCGTGTTCGGGGTCGGCGACCGCCTGGCGGTCTGGCTAATCATCGGCGAGGCGCCCGGCGCCGACGAGGACCGGCTCGGCGAGCCGTTCGTCGGCCGCGCCGGCAAGCTGCTAAATCCCATGTTGCTGGCCGTCGGCCTGAAACGCGAGCAGGCGTATGTGGCGAATATTTTGAAATGCCGCCCGCCGGAGAACCGCGACCCGACCCCGGTGGAAGCGGCGCAATGCCGGCCGTTCCTGAATCGGCAGATCGCGCTGATCCGACCGCGTATCATCCTCGCGGTTGGCCGCATCGCCGCTCAGAACCTGTTGGCGACCGACACCCCGATCGGCAAGCTGCGGGGCCAGGTGCATCGCTTCGGGCCAGCCCGCATCCCGCTGGTAGTGACCTACCACCCCGCCTACCTGCTGCGCTCGCCGCGCGAGAAACGCAAGGTTTGGGATGACTTGCGGTTGGCGCGGAGCGCGTTGGCAGATGAACCTCCCGCCCCGGTTCGGAACCCCGTCGAACCATGAGCGCCCTGCGGGAACCAGGCATCGGCCGGTTCCGACCCATGTTGTACGCCGATTTGAAGGAAGTGCTTGCCATCGAAAGACGGGCCTACGATTTCGCCTGGACCGATGGCATCCTGCGCGACTGCCTCCGGGCCGGCTATCATTGTCAGGTGCTGGAAACCCCGCACGGCTTCATCCAGGCCTACGCGGTGATGTCGGCGGCGGTCGGCGAGGCCCATATCCTGAATCTCTGCGTGCGCCCGGAACTGCAAGGGCGCGGGCTGTCGCGGCGGATGCTCGATCACCTGCTGGAATGGGCGCACTCGCAACAAGTCAAGACGATCTTTCTCGAAGTCCGCCTCTCCAATACCCGTGCCGTGCAACTCTATGCCTCGGCCGGGTTCTGCGAGGTCGGCCTGCGGCTCGGCTACTATCCATCGGCCAACGGGCGGGAAGACGGCCTGGTGATGGCCAAGGAACTTTGAACATGCCCACCTATCTCGCCCTCAAACATCTGCACCTGGGGGCCGTGATTCTCAGTTTCGCTCTGTTCACGGTGCGCGGGGTGTGGATGCTGGCGGATTCACCCCAACTTCAGCGCCGCTGGGTCCGAATCGTTCCGCACCTTGTGGATACCGTGCTGCTGGCCGGCGCCATCGGGTTGACCCTGATTCTCCAGCAATACCCACTCGTCGACGGCTGGCTAACCGCCAAGGCGCTGGCGCTGATCGGCTACATCATCCTCGGCAGCATCGCCCTCAAGCGAGGTCGGACCAAGCCGATCCGCGCCGCCGCCTGGGTCGCGGCCCTGGCGGTGTTCGGCTACATGGTTAGCGTCGCCCTGACCCGCCATCCCCTCGGTTTTCTGGCTGGGTGGTGAACCGCGCTGCCGATCGCTCTCGCAATAAGAAACACCGCCTGGAGGCGGCGTTTCGGCTGGTGCTCAGGCGCGGGCGGCGACTACTTGAACAGCAGCCCCAGCAGGTTTTGCCGGGCCAGACCGACGGCCTGGCGGTAGCCATCGGCATTCCACTCGGCCAACATCCGGCCATCGTCCATCATCCGGTGGCCGACAAAGCTGAGTACGGCGAACTGGCTGTCGGTGAATTCGTGCAGGCCGTGCGGGTCGGTCACCTTGAGCGCCACCTTGCACTGCGCGACCCCAAGATCGACATATGCCCTAAGACTCTCCATCTGCAACGCGGCCCATTGCTCCAGTCGCTGGACCAAGAACTGATTGGTCCGCTGTACCGGCGCGACCCAATCTCCAAACAACGCAAGCATCTCGTTCATGACCTTCTCCCGAATTGGTATTGCGAACAAGAAAATTATAGCAAAAAATGCTGCGTTGCGACATAAAACTTCGGGTTGCTTGCGCAGCGATAAACCCTGAAATGCTTATGTCCAATGATATACTTAAAATTGCGGCTTGATCGACGCGCTTGCGCGCCGCCCCGCCGCGCCGATTTCGCACAACCCAGGGATAACCACCATGCCTATCGGTACCACCATCACTGAATTCATCATCGAAGAACAGCGGCAAATCAAAGGTGTTTCGGGCGATTTCACCGCGTTGGTCAACGACATCGTCATCGCCTGCAAGGCCATTTCCAGCGCCGTTCGCTACGGCAGCCTGGTCGGTGTGCTGGGCAGCGCCGACACCGAGAATATCCAGGGCGAAACCCAGAAAAAGCTGGATGTTATTTCCAACAACCTGTTCATCACGCGCAATGAATGGGCCGGTCACGTCGCTGCCCTGGCTTCAGAGGAGATGAACGACGTCTATCATCTGCCGGTACAGTATCCGCGCGGCAAGTACCTGCTGGTGTTCGATCCACTGGACGGCTCTTCCAACACCGACGTCAACGGCGCGGTCGGTACTATCTTCTCGATCCTGCGCCGCCCCGAGGGCGCGACCGGCGAGCCGACCGAGGACGACTTCATGCAACCGGGCACCCATCAGGTCTGCGCCGGTTATGCTCTGTACGGGCCCTCCTCGATGATGGTGTTGACCACCGGCCACGGGGTCAATGGGTTTACCCTGGACCAGCGGATCGGCGAATACATCCTGACCCACCCCAAGATGAAAATACCCGAGGAAACCCAGGAATTTTCGGTCAACGCCTCGTACCTGCGGTTCTGGGATCCGCCGGTGCGCCGCTACATCGACGAGTGCCTGGCCGGCAAGGAAGGCCCGCGTCGCAAGGATTTCAACATGCGTTGGGCCGGGGCGATGATCGCCGACGTGCATCGGGTGCTGTGCCGGGGCGGCGTGTTCCTGTATCCCATCGACCGCAAGCTGCGCTCCAAGAACCAGGAAGGCAAACTGCGCCTGATGTACGAAGCCAATCCGATGAGTTTCATCGTCGAACAGGCCGGCGGTTTGGCCACCACCGGCGCCCAACGCATCATGGAACTGCAACCGACCAACCTGCACCAGCGTTGCCCGGTGATCATGGGTTCCAAAAACGAGGTCGAGCGGGTCATCTCCTACCATCTCGATGCCCAGTGATCCCCTAGGGGCGCCAGCGCTTGCCTCTGGCGGCAAGCGCTGGCGCCCAGCCTAAAACCACAATAACCATTGCGTTGAGGAGAGGCGGAACGCGAGAACGGCGCCTCTCGCGCGTTCCGCCTCTTTCATAAGTTTCATTTCTTGCTAGTATTTGATTTATGTCAGCACCCGGTGCTGTCTCCCGCTACCCACCCGGTCGTCGGAACCGCAAGAAGACCATCTGCCATGGAATCGAAAAACCCTCCCCCGGAATCGCTTGCTGGCAAGCTCAGGCGCGTTGAAGACCTCGCCGAAAAACTCGTCTACATCAAATGGAGCCGGGAGTTCTTCGTCATGCTGCAACGGGCGGCGCAGGATGTGCTGACCCTGACTCGGCCGCGACCGGATTGCCTCAAGATCGTGGTGCTTGCCGAACGGCTGGAGCAGCAAATTAGCGAATGCCTGGAACAAGGCGAACTTCCCCGCGGCGCGGAACGGGAACGGCTGATCGCCGTGGTGGATACACTCTGCCGTGCGACGCCCAGCCCCGATGGCAGCGCCGGCAAACCCCCGCCAGGCGCGAAGCCGCCGGCCGAGATCCGTACCGTGCCGCTGTTTTCCCGCTGGGAGAAAAGCGATCAGTTGAAACTGGCGGACGGCGCTCCCGCTGCCGAAGCGCCGCCTCTGTGGCTGGTGGCCCCGGAATCGGCCCGCGACCTGGCGCGCAAGCTCGAGCAGCGGGGGGGCTATCAGGTTCGGCGTCCGGCCAATCTGACCGAAGCACATGCCCTGCTGGCCCAGGCCCAGCAACTGGCGGCGCTCCTGGTCGATCTGGATTACGCCGCCGACAGTCAGACGACCCTGCAACAGGTCTCCAGTCTACGTCAGGTATTGTCCCCAGATATTCCACTGTTTTTTTTGGCCGACCGTGGCGATATCACCGCCCGGCTCGATGCCGTGGAAGCCGGAGCAGCGGGCTATTTCCTCAAGCCGGTGGATCTGCCGCTGCTGCTGGAAGCCTTGGACGAGTGGGTGCTGAAGCCTCTCCACCACCGCATTCTGATCGTGGACGATTCTTTGCCCTCGGCTCGCGAGATCGCCCGTTGGCTCGAAAGTCGCGGCATGGTCACGCAGGTGCTGGCCCAGCCCCTGCTGGTCCTGCAGGCGCTTTCCAATTTCCAGCCCAGCCTGCTGGTTATGAGCCTTAACCTCAAGGAAACCGATGGGCTGGCGCTGGCCCAGGCCGTTCACCAACATGAACTGTTCAGGGGACTGCCGCTGATCCTGATGTCGGCGCAGGACGACATCGGCCCTCGGCTGGCCGTCGGCCGTCTGAGCGGCGAGACGCTGCTGGTTAAGCCCATGAATCCTGAAACCCTGTTCTCCGCTATCGCCAAGCGGCTGCGGCAGGGGCACGGCCTGTATCGCAAGCTCAGCCAGCTCAGCAACCGCGATACCGTCAGCGGTCTGTTCAACCGCCCGTTCTTCCTCGCCCGTCTGGAACGGGCTCTGGTTGCCACCGCGGCCAATGCCCAGCCGGTGGCGATCATGCTGATCGCGCTGGACAACCTGCGCACCGTCGAAAACCAGGACGTGGCCGGGGCCGACGAGGTGATCGAACAAGCGGCCCGGCGCCTGAAAACCGCCCTGGGTCCAGATCCGATCGCGGCCCGTTTCGGCGACGCCATTTTCATGGTGCTGCTGGGCTTCACCACTCAGGAAGCCTTGCTGGCTACGGCGCACTCGGTGCAGGCGAGCCTGGAGACCGACCCTTACCGGCTGGTCAGCGGCAATGTCCAATTGCGCACCAGCATCGGTATCAGCATCGCCAGCCCCACCCTGCGCGAAGCCGCCACTCTGATCCAGCAAGCCGATCTGGCCAGTGGCATGGCGCGAGACAGCAAAGGCGCCCGGATTCACGTCCATCATGGCAAGAGCGCCGACCAGGACGCGGACCATTCCCGGCAACGGCGGTTAATGGAAGAGATAAGGGAAGCGGTGCAACAGCAGCGGATGACCCTGCTGTTTCAACCGGTCGTCAGCCTGCGCGGCGACACCACCGAGCGCTACGAGGTTCTACTGCGGATGCGCAACCACGAGGGTTGGGAACTGTTGCCCGAAACGGTGTTCGCCCTGGTCAAACGCCATCGGATCGGCATGGTACTTGACCGCTGGGTGATCGCCCATTCCATCCGTGTGCTGCGCGAGCGCAAGGCGCGCGGGCAGTCGGCCATTCTTTTCATCAACATCTCCCCTACCATCCTGCAAGATGAGGAACTGTTGAACTGGCTGCAAGGTGGGCTGAGCAAGACCGGGGTGCCCGCGGCCAGCCTGGTGTTCGAAATCGCGGAAACCACCGCCGAACTGAACAAGCAAGCCCTGCTTCCGTTCCTGCGGGGCCTCAAGGAACTGGGTTGCGGGCTGTCGCTGGATCATTTCAGCGGTCACGAGCGCGCCCAGGCGCTGGTTCAGTTCCTACAAGTTGATTATGTCAAGCTGGGCATTGGTTTCACCCAGAACCTGCTCAACGACAAGGACCGCCAACAGCAATTGAGCGAATTGGCTCGCGAGCTGGCCACTGTGGGCGTGACCACCATCGTGACGGGCATCGAGGACGCCATGACCCTGCCGGCGCTATGGTCCTGCGGCATCGACTACGTGCAAGGATATTTCCTGCAGCGGCCGCACACCGACATGAGCTACGACTTCGAAAACATGGTGCTGTGAGCAGCGATGCGGGTTGATCGGGCGACTGGATTGCTCGACGCCGCTCGGCAGCGGCCCTCGCCGAACAGCGACAACCGGCCACCCAATCTTGCGGTGGATCTGATCGTCGTTCACGGCATCAGCCTGCCACCGGGGGAATTCGGCGGACCGTGGATCGACGCGCTGTTCGCCAACGCGCTCGATCCGGGCGCCCATCCCTATTTCCAGGTCATTGCCGGGGTACGGGTGTCGGCGCATCTGTTGATTCGCCGCGATGGCGAGGTGGTGCAGTACGTGCCGTTTCACCACCGGGCCTGGCATGCCGGCGCGTCGAGCTTCGCTGGCCGCTCATGCTGTAACGACTTCAGCGTCGGCATCGAACTGGAAGGCGCCGATCACCTGCCTTACGACGACCGTCAATATCCACGGCTGGCCGCGATCATCGCCGCGCTGCGGGCCGCTTATCCGGCAATCACTCCCGACCGGCTGGCCGGCCACGCCGACATCGCGCCGAGCCGCAAGACCGACCCGGGGCCGGCTTTCGACTGGGCTCGGCTGCGCTGGCTGTTGGGCGACGCCAGCTAATTGCTGGTCCCGTCGGGCGGGAGCTGGCGCACCCGACGTTCACCCGAACCAAATACAGAGCGCCCCGGACACGGTCCGACTGAGTTAACAACCACATGGATTCAATTCGCTAATGTCCTGGCTGCTCAGGAAGAAGCGTCGAACTGGGCTCGGATGGCTTCCACCCGCTCGCGGTTCGCGCCGAAATCGTAATAGTCGGTCCGGGATTCGGAACGCAAATGGATGACACCGAGTAGACCGAACTGGAACTCCACGTCATCCACGAAGCCGAACATGGCCGAACTGAATTCGGCGTGGATGTAATCCTCGCCGGATCGAACGATCCGGACCCGTTCCATGCCGTTCAGCACCCCGAGCAACCAGATTCGCGCCTGCGCGGCGTCGCCGTCGTAGCGCAGTGGTTCCACGCGTTGCTCGGCGGCTTCCGCTCGCGACGAAACGCAATTCGGCGAACTGGGACAAGTAGCCAGCCGGCCCTCGGCCACGCCCAGGTTCGAGGGCGGCCTCCCGCCCGAACAGCCACCCAGCGCCAGCCCTGCGGCCAATACCAGCCCGCCGATCATGCTTGTTACACATGATCTCTCTCCACTGAATCGTGCTGCATCCCGGACGCTGATTGAATAGGCGTATGAGCGGTTTTTTTCCGTTCGGCGATCATCCGCTTGAACATGCCAAACCGGATGCGCCCTTTGTACGCCCCTCACAACCCCTTGGCCATCCGCTGTCCCTCGGCCTCATCCACCCGCGCCAGCAGCAGCGCCCCGCAGACGAACAGCACCAGCAGCGACAGAATCGACAGCCGTGGATTGCCGGTCAGCAGACTGACCGCACCCATCAACACCGGCCCCAGCACCGCCGCGAACTTACCCAGCATGTTGAAGAAGCCGAAGAATTCCCCGGACTTCTCCGCCGGGATCAGCCGGGCGTACAGGGAACGGCTCAGCGACTGCACCCCTCCCTGCACCAGGCCGATGGCTGCCGCCAGCGCGTAGAATTCCCAGGGATGGCGGATGAAATAACCCCAGATGGTGATCAGGATATAAACTCGCGATGGCAATGAATATCCCGGTGCGCGACCCCCAGCGCTCGCCCAGCCGGCCGAAGGCAATGGCGGCCGGAAACCCCACGAATTGGGTGAGCAGCAGGGCGACGATCAGGCTATCGGCGGGAAAGCCGAGTGCCAGACCGTAGTCCACCGCCATGTGGATGACGGTATCGACGCCGTCGATGTACAGCCAGTAGGCCAGCAGGAAGGTACCGACCACCCGCAGCCGGCGGACTTCGCGAAAGGTGCCGCGCAACTGGGTCAAGCCGGCCCGGATCGCCGCCAGCCCACTCACCCGGCCCGGCGCGGGCGGTTCCGGCACGAACAGCAGCAGGGGAATGGAGAACAGCGCCCACCACAACGCCACCGTCAGGAACGAGACCCGCACCCCCTCCGCGGCATCCGTCAGGCCAAACCAGCCGGGATACAGAGTCATCAGCACGTTCAGGGCGAACAGCAGACCGCCGCCCAGATAACCCAGGCTGTAACCCAGCGCCGACACGATGTCCAGCTTGCGCTCGCCAGCCACACCCACCAGCAGCGCATCGTAGAAGATGTTGCCGGCGGAAAAACCGATCAGCGCCAGGACGTAGAGGGTCACCGCCCAGGCCCATTCGCCCCGCCCCACCCCGTACAGAGCGCCGGTCATGACGATGCCCAGCGCCGCGAACGCCAGCAGAAACCGTTTCCGAGCGCCGCCCCGGTCGGCGATCGCGCCGAGCAGCGGAGCGATCAGCACGATCAGCAGGCTGGCCAGCGAGTTGGCCGCGCCCAGCCAGAAGGTGCTTTCCGTGACCGGCGCCTCCGCGCTCCAGTACTGCTTGAAAAAGATCGGAAAGAACCCGGCGATGACCGTGGTGGCGAAAGCCGAGTTCGCCCAGTCGTAAAAGGCCCAGGAAACGGCCTTGCGGCGATCCAGGCGTTCGGGTTCCAGGGGGGATTGTTCAGGGACCATCAACTTGGGTGTCCTGTTGCGTTGGTGAAGGCCATGCCTCCCGGCGGCGAAGAAGGAGCGGGAAGCGTAAGCCTGTGAGTGGGATCAGTAGGTCAGGCGGCTTCGGTAAGCATAGCCAGGAAGGGGCGATGTGCGCGCTGGATTTGACCGTTAACCTATGGTCAAGCGATGCGTCGACCACCGTTAGCTGTCATACTTTATCCGCCCCGAACCAAACCAAGTTAAGAGACAGAGATGGGACCGCTCGGCAAACTGGATGCAGGATTTCGTACCTTCCTCGAGGGTATCGCCGCTACACGCGGTCAACACCGGATGGCCGCGCGTAATTTTCTGCTCGACGAAGGCGTGGCAGCCCCCCGCTGCGACAGCTATAAGAGCAGCGGCTGTGCGGCCGCACACCCTGACCGCGCAACCTGGCAAGCATCACACGAAAAATACCTCGGACAACGGGTCTTTCGTCCGGGTCCCAGCGACGGGCTTCCGAGCAAGCTGGAGCAGTCCGACGACGACCTTTGCCCGGAGACCTTTCGTTTCGTGGATCGCGCCTCGCCCTTTCTCTGTAGCGACCGCTCTCTGCACCTGTTGCGCACCGAAGAGGTTGCCTTTGTTGCCCGGCGGGCCGGTATCGCCCCGGCCCGACTCACGGCATTGGCCGAGGATGTCGCGTCCCAAGGCGGCAGCGCAGCGGGTCTCTCCGAGCTTGACAGCATCCTGAGAACCTGGGCCAAACAGGTCGAGGTGAGACCAACTTCACGGGCTTCTGGGAGGATCTGGCCGATTTGTTCGGCGGTTATCCCCGCGACGATCCACCGGGCTGGCCGAACCGACTGCGAGATCGGCTCGGTCTGGCTCAGTACGACCCGGCGGCGCGGGGCGGACCGATCGATATCCTGGTCTTCCGCTACGAGGTCGGCGCCCTTGCCTGGATCGAGGAACTCGGCGCGGATACCCGCGCCCTGGTCCCTCCCACCGTTTTGGATGGCGGGTTTTCCGAAGCCTTCTGCCCGGCCCCGCCGGGCGCGCGGACGGGTCATACCTTGGACCTGGGAGGAGATAACGATCATCCGCCGCGAGAGGTATTGCACCCGACCCTGGGCTTCGGCGCAAGACACCTGTGGCGGGTCGGGACCATCTCCGCGCCTGTGGATCCGGGATTGTTTGAGACCCTGAGTGGGCTTCACCTCCTGTGGTTGCGCGACCGTACCGGCATTTCGGCGTATGGAGCCGACACCGACGGAGACCTGTTGGACGGAGGCCCGTTGTGAACCTGGATCTGGATCGTCTCTTCGGCGGCGGCCGAGTGCCCGATTGGCTCCGCGCCTTCGACGCCGATCCCCGAACCGCGCTCCAAGACCTGTTGCTCGGTCGCGCCGAACTCGGCCATCTGACGATCGCGGACCCCGTCGATCTGTTGCTGGGCTGGCTGCGGACCTTCGGCGACAGCGGCGGATTCTCGGGCCTGTTGGATCGCAGCCTCCGCAGTTGGATCGACGACCACTGGGGCAAGACCGAATTGCCGGGCGGGCTCGACAGCGCCACGCTCACCACCGCCGCGTGGACCCGCGCCGCGGACCTGTTGGCCGCCGCCCCCGCGCTGGTGGCCGCCGGCGATACCCTGACCCGGCGCGTGACGGCCGATCGGCGTTATCTGAACAGCCTCGCCGAGGGACGCAGCCGCGACCCCCAGGCCAGCGCCTGGCGCGCCCTCGCCGCGCATCAACGGGACCGCTCCCTGCGGGCGACCTGGTGGGGTTTGTGCGATCTCCCGCCCGATGAACCCTGGTACCGCGGCCATTGCGGCATCGCCGGGCTGCGCGGGATGCCGCCGGAGTCCGCCGCCCGCGCGGGCGGTTTTCCGAAGGAGGTGGCCGAGGGCCTGAACCGCCTCGGGCTTGCCTTGTGGCGCCTCCAGGACGAGGGCTGGGTGGGGACCGACCTGGCGCGCGAGGAATTTCAGGACGCCCTTCGCCTGGTCTTGGGGGCCTACCCCTTCCCCGACCGCTGGGTGTCCTTCTGGCGGCACGCGCTCGGACGTGATCGCGGTCGGGGCGATATCGCCGACTGGATTCGGGGACCTCTACCCCAGATCGGGAGCGAGCCGAGGGGCCAGTGGCGTGGGCGTCAGACCTGGGCGAACTACGATCCGAGCTGGACCGACCGGGCCAAGGCCATCGCGGGCGCTCTGGTCCGGGGTGAGACGGGCGCCATCGAGAAGGCCGAACGACTGCTGTCCGAGCAGCGGTGTTACTTCGAGCAGAGCGGCGATGGCGGACGCCTGGTGCGATCCGCGACCAACTTCTCCCGCGCGGTCCGCAGCCGCAGTCCGGTCCAGGCGCTGGCTTGGGCGCGTCTGGCCAAGGAGGTCGAACCTTGGAACGGCTATGCCTGGACCAACGAGGGCCAGAGCCTGCTCGCGCTGGGGGATCGGCCGGCCGCCCTGGACGTTTATCGCGAGGCCAAGACGCGCTTCCCCGACAACGTGTTCGCCCGCACCGGGCTCGCCGAGGTCCTCAAGGCCCAGGATCGACTCGCCGAGGCCGAGGCGGAATACCGCGAGGCCAAGGCGCGCTTCCCCGACGACGTGTTCGCCCGCACCGGGCTCGCCGAGGTCCTCAAGGCCCAGGAGCGGCTCGCCGAGGCCGAGGCGGAATACCGCGAGGCCAAGGCGCGCTTCCCCGACGACGTGTTCGCCGAGGTCCTCAAGGCCCAGGATCGACTCGCCGAGGCCGAGGCGGAATACCGCGAGGCCAAGGCGCGCTTTCCGGATAAGTTCATCGAGCGCATCGGTCTCACTCCGGATTCATTCGTCTCCGAGGACATAAACGAGGCCGAACTCTTCCCGGAAGACAGCGACGAACAGCCCGCGATTGGAGGATCGGAGGATTTCGCGTCTGGGTCGGTTGATGAGTCCGGCGAGAACACCAAGCCCGCCGTCGCTCCCGGCCGATCGGATTCCGGTCTCGGGCTGAACCGGCGCGAGATCGACATCATCGCCAACGATGCCTTCCTGGTGCGCGGCTGGGCGCGGTCGACGCATCAATTCCGGCCCGACCGGGCACAGGGATTCTTCCGAGAAAGGGCGGAGACGCTGCTGGCCAGGCTGCTCCCGGCGGCGGATTCGGATTCTTTCGCGGCCGGGGAGTCAGGACTGCTCGAACTGGACCGGGGCGAGCTCGATCATGCTTTAGAGTTGCTGCGCCGAGCGGTTACGCACTTTCCGGGTAGTGCCAGGGTGCGCTATGCTTTGGCCCGCGCCGAACGGGAAGCGGCCCAGGGCGACCCGGTCAGCCCCTGGCGACGTTTGTTGCGGCTGGACAAGCACTATGAGCCGATCTTCTTCCTCGGGGCCGGACGCGCCTTGTTGGCCCGCGCCGGGGCCGGCGGCGACCGGGTTGAGGACGACGCCCGCGACAAACTGGGCCAACTCGCCTTTTGGGTTCACGGGCGCATCGAGCCAACCGGATACCCGATGGATTTGGACGCCGATCCACGGACCTGCTTCCGGCCCCGGCGGAAGCACGACTTTGCGGGTTGGTGGGCGGTGGAGGTCCAGTCAGAGCTGTTCGGCAGTCGGTCTGTCGTTGATTACCGCGACCTTGCGGATCTGGTGCCTATCCGGGGGCGGGTGTTGGACCACGGCAGCAGCCTGGATCGGCTCGAAGAAGAGATAGTGCTGCGCTACGCAAGGGCTTAATCGGATTCCTCTCCTCGAGCCCGCCACCCATCAGTTTGTCCTGTAAATTTTCCTGTGATCGGGACCCCGGGCCGGCTAAGCACAAGATTACCAGCTTGACGGAAATACAGGAATACAGCTAACCTGTTTTTACTATGAAAGCGACTTTTGAGATTCCCGACGAGTTGTACCGCAAAGTAAAGGCCAAGAGCGCCCTAGAAGGTCGGCCCATGCGCGTGGTGGCCGTGGAACTGTTTCGTAACTGGCTCGGCGAGTTGCCCGTGTCGGACACGACCCAGCCGCCCTCATTACCCGAACGGATGCAGCGCTACTGCGGGATTGCGGACTCGGGGGTGACCGACTTGGCCACCAACCCGAAATATCTCGAGGATTTCGGTCGTGACTCGACGGGTGATCGTTGACACGGGGCCTCTGGTCGCATTCCTCGACCGGGCCGAAGCTCACCACCGCTGGATCGCCGAACAAGCCGGGACGCTGGCCGTGCCCTGGCTGCTGTGCGAAGCCGTCTTGGCCGAATCCTGGCACCTGTTGCGCAGGCTGCCGGGCGCTCAGGACGCCCTGCTGGAAATGGTCGAGACTGGACTGCTGCAAATCGAGTTCGCGCTGGCCGACGACATCAAACCGGTGCGCCTCCTGTGCCGGCAATACCGCGACGTTCCAATGTCGCTGGCCGACGCTTGTCTGGTTCGGATGGCCGAGAAATTTGACGATCACGCGATCTGCACCCTGGATTCCGATTTCATTATCTACCGGAAACACGGACGCCAGGTGATTCCGCTCGTCACTCCCGGACAACGGTGACCCTCCCTATCGAATTAGCGCTCAGATTGGCTTGAATTCGCTTATTCGACCCAATCATCTATAATCCTGCGAAATACCTCCATTCCCGCCGCGGAATCGCAGAGATACCAGCCACCATGTCGGCACGCATCGCAACGGTCAAGCGCGATACGCTGGAGACCCGGATACAGGCGCGCGTCAATCTGGATGGCGCGGGCAACGCCCAGCTTGCAACCGGCCTGCCCTTCCTCGACCACATGCTCGATCAGATCGCCCGCCACGGCCTGATCGACCTGGACATCGAAGCCCAGGGCGATCTGCACATCGACGCGCACCACACGGTCGAGGACATCGGCATCACCCTGGGCCAGGCGGTGCGACAGGCGCTGGGCGACAAGCGTGGCATCCGCCGTTACGGCCACGCCTACGTGCCGCTGGACGAGGCCCTCTCCCGCGTGGCGCTCGACTGTTCCGGGCGGCCCGGCCTGGAATATTTCGTCGACTTCCCTCGCGCCAGGATCGGCGAGTTCGACGTGGACCTGTTCCGCGAATTCTTCCAGGGTTTCGTCAACCATGCCCTGGTGACCCTGCACATCGACAACTTGCGCGGCCGTAACGCTCACCATATCGCCGAGACCGTATTCAAGGCATTCGGGCGAGCCCTGCGCATGGCGGTCGAACCCGACCCGCGCGCGACCGGCGTTCCCTCCACCAAGGGCAGCCTGTAACGCCGCGCCCCAATTCCCGCTCCCGCGAGTCCTCCGCATGACCAGCATCGCGATCATCGATTACGGCATGGGCAATCTGCGCTCCGTCGCCAAGGCGCTCGAACACGTCGCCCCAGGCGCCCGGCTGATGGTCACCCAGAACCCCGAGGACATCCTGCACGCCGACCGGGTGGTGTTTCCCGGCCAGGGCTCCATCCGTGATTGCATGAGGGAACTGGCCCACTGGAATCTAGTGGACGTGGTGAGCGCGGCGGCGAACGATAAACCGTTTTTGGGCCTTTGCCTGGGACCGCAGGCGCTGCTGGAGTTCAGCGAGGAGAACGGCGGCACCGAATGTCTGAAGGTGCTGCCGGGGCGGGTGGTCTGGTTCGGCGATCTCCGCGACCCCGCCACCGGCGAGCGGCTCAAGGTGCCGCACATGGGCTGGAATCAAGTCCATCAGGCGCGCGAACATCCGCTCTGGCGCGGCATTCCCCAGGACAGCCGCTTCTATTTCGTCCATAGTTACTATCCACAACCCGCGGATGAGTCGCTGGTGACCGGCCGAACCTGCTACGGCTTCGACTTCGCTTCGGCCATCGCGCGGGACAACATCTTTGCCGTGCAATTCCACCCAGAAAAGAGCGCCCATGCGGGACTGAGGCTGCTCGCCAATTTCGTGGACTGGAACCCCTAGTGGTCAGTGGTCAGTGGTCAGTGGTCAGCCAATCAATGTAGAACCCCGCTATGTTGCTCATACCCGCGATTGATTTGAAAGATGGCAAATGCGTTCGACTGCGCCAGGGGCGCATGGAAGACTCGACGGTCTTCTCGGACGACCCGGTGGCCATGGCCGAGCGCTGGGTGAAAGCGGGCGCCCGCCGCCTGCATCTGGTCGATCTGAACGGCGCGTTTGCCGGTCAGCCGGTCAATGCCCAGGTGATTCGCCGCATCGCCCAAACCTTTCCCGATTTGCCCATTCAAGTCGGCGGCGGCATCCGCGACGAGCAAACTGTGGAGACCTATCTGGACGCTGGCGTCCAGTTCGTCATCATCGGCACCAAGGCGGTGCAGGAGCCGGGCTTTATCAGCGATCTGTGCGCGGAATACGCCGGCCACATCATCGTCGGGCTGGACGCCAAGAACGGTCGGGTCGCGGTCGATGGCTGGTCCAAGCTGTCCAAGCACGACGTGGTCGATCTGGCACGGATTTTCGAACGCCACGGGGTGGAAGCCATCGTCTACACCGACATCAGCCGCGACGGCATGATGCAGGGCGTCAACGTCGAAGCCACGGTTCGACTGGCGCAAGCCATTACCATCCCCGTCATCGCCTCCGGCGGGGTCAGCACCCTGGACGACGTGCGAGGGCTATGCGCGGTGGAACAGGAAGGCATCATGGGCGCGATCATCGGCCGAGCGTTGTACGAGGGAACCATCGACCTCGCCGCCGCCCAGCAAATGGCTGACGCGACGAGGGAGAACGGCTGATGGGACTGGCCAAACGCATCATCCCCTGCCTGGACGTGGATCGGGGGCGGGTGGTCAAGGGCGTCAAATTCGTCGATATTCGCGATGCCGGTGATCCAGTGGAAATCGCCCGCCGCTACGACGAGCAGGGCGCGGACGAATTGACCTTTCTCGACATCACCGCCAGTTCCGACGACCGCGAGACCATGGTGCACGTCGTCGAGCAGGTGGCCAGTCAGGTGTTCATCCCGCTGACCGTCGGCGGCGGCATTCGCACCCTGGACGACGTGCGGCGGATGCTGAACGCCGGCGCCGACAAGGTGTCCATCAATACCGCCGCGATCACCCGGCCCGAATTCGTGCGCGAAGCCGCCGAGCGTTTCGGCAATCAGTGCATCGTGGTGGCCATCGACGCCAAATCCGTCGCTTCCCCTCGCCCTCCGGGAGAGGGGGCGGGGGTGAGGGCCGAACCGCCGCGATGGAAAATCTTCACCCACGGCGGCCGCCGGCCCACCGGCATCGACGCCGTGGAATGGGCGCGGCGGATGAACGCCTACGGTGCCGGGGAAATCCTGTTGACCAGCATGGATCGTGACGGTACCAAGCGCGGCTTCGACCTGGAACTCACCCGCGCCATCAGCGAGGCGACCACCATTCCGATCATCGCCTCCGGGGGGGTCGGCACGCTGGATCATCTGGCCGACGGCATCCTGCTGGGCAAGGCCGACGCAGTGCTGGCCGCCAGCATTTTCCACTTCGCCGAATACACCATCGAACAGGCCAAGCGCCACATGCAGGCGCGGGGTATTGAAGTGAGATTGTGATAATCCGCGCCGAGGAAAGCAATTATGGGGATAGAGGAAATTCAAGTTGCGATTGAATCGCTCCCTCCCGATCAGTATGCTCGATTGAGGCAGTGGTTTTCAGAGCGGGACTGGGAGCAATGGGACCGGCAAATCGAAGCTGACGTCGAAGCGGGAAAACTGGATTTTTTGATTAAAGAAGCGCTTGCCGAAAAAGCCCAGGGAAATCTGCGGGAACTCTGAATGCACCGCGCCACGCCACGCTTCTGGAAGCATTTCGAGAACTTGCCCGCCCCGGCTCAAGAGGTAGCCAAAAAGAATTTTGAACTCCTCCGAACGGATCCGACACACCCATCATTGCATTTCAAGCGAGTGGGCAAACTCTGGTCAGTTCGAGCAGGAAGTAATCACCGAGCCTTGGCTATCGAAGACGGCGATGATTATATTTGGGTTTGGATAGGCGTTCATGATGATTACGAACGTATCATTAGAAACCAAGCCTATTCTGTAAATCTCCTTCTTCTTGCTGGGAGAGAGTTGGGGTGAGGGAATTCATGACTGAAGACTGGCTGGAATGGATTAATTGGACTGCGGACGGGCTGGTTCCCGCCATCGCTCGGGATGTCGGCAGCGGCCGGGTGCTGATGATGGCCTGGATGAACCGGGAATCCTTGCGGCGTACCGTGGAATGCGGCGAGGCGGTGTACTGGTCCCGTTCCCGCAAACAGATCTGGCACAAGGGAGAAACGTCCGGCCATACCCAAAAGGTGAAGAGCATCCGGCTGGATTGCGACCACGACGTGTTGCTACTAGAGATCGAACAAATCGGCGGCATCGCCTGTCATACCGGCCGGCAGAGCTGCTTCTTCGAGGAACTGCGCGACGGTGAGTGGATCGTCACCGACCCGGTGTTGAAGGACCCACGCGAGATGTACGGCGAATGAGCGAGGACATCCTGCGCGAGCTGGCGGCGATTCTGGAAGCGCGCAAGCGGGCCGACCCCGCCAGTTCCTACGTTGCCCGGCTGTACGCCCAAGGTCTGGACGCCATCCTCAAGAAGGTCGGCGAGGAAGCGACCGAAACCATGCTGGCCGCCAAAAACGGCGACCCCGAATCTCTGGTGCGCGAAACTGCCGATTTGTGGTTTCATACCCTGGTCATGCTGGCCCATCAGGGGCTTGGCCCGGATGCGGTGCTCGACGAACTGCTACGCCGTTTTGGCACTTCCGGCCTGACCGAAAAAGCGGCCCGCGCCGCCCGCTAAGGCGCCGCCCTTCCCCTAATTTAGAGGCAACCTGTCATGCATTTCAGTATTTGGGAACTCCTGCTCATTCTAGTCATCGTGCTGGTGCTGTTTGGCGGCAGCCGGCTGCGCAATCTCGGTTCCGATCTGGGTTCGGCCATCCGCGGCTTCCGCGATGCCATGAAGGAAGGTGGCAAATCGGAAACCGCCGAGGAAGATCCCAAGAAACTCGAACAACCCGCCGCTCAGGAACGCACTGTTGGCGGCGCCGCAGCGGGCATGCACGATCCCCTGGCCAAGGACCGCGAAAAAGTCTGATCACGGGATCGCGCCCGCATGTTCGAAATCGGCTTCTGGGAACTGATCGTGGTCGGCATCGTCGCGATGCTCGTGGTCGGACCCGAGCAACTGCCCGGACTGGCCCGCAAGGCGGGCTTCTGGCTGGGCAAGGCTCGCCGCATGATCGCCGAAGTCAAGGCCGAGGTAGACCGCGAGTTGCATCTGGAGGAAATCAAGCAGACCTTGCGCCAGCAGGCCGATCTCGGTGAAGTGAAGGATCTGGCCGACCAGGTGAAGTCGTTCCGCCGGGAGATCGAGGAAGAGTTTGACGATCCCGGCCCACCCCCAGGCTGGCGGCCGGGGATGCCGAGTGCCGCGCCGCCGCCGGGTTGGACTCCGCCGGCCTCCAGCCCGGAGCTGCCGGCAACCGTCACCGCGCCAGCGCCGGTTAGTTTGCAAAAGCCGGTTTCGACCGCATCGGTCCAGACACCCCTTCCCGCTCCGACGGTTCCATACTCCGCCGCGCCGGCTCCGCAGCCTCTTCCTTCTCCAGACGCGAACTGATCACCCGTGTCCGCCACCGATCGCGAACAACCTTTCATCAGCCATTTGATCGAACTGCGCACCCGATTGCTGCGCATCGTCAGCGGAGTCCTGGTGGTGTTCGTGGCGCTTTCACCGTTCTCCAATCCGATCTACAGCGCGCTGGCCGGACCCTTGACCCGACACATGCCGGCCCAGAGCAGCATGATCGCGATCGATGTGCTGTCGCCGTTTCTGACCCCGCTCAAATTCACTCTAATCCTGGCGGTTTTCATCACCATCCCGTGGATTCTTTACCAGGTCTGGGCTTTCGTCGCGCCTGGCTTGTATCAACGGGAGAAACGGATGGTCCTGCCCATCCTGACTTCCAGCACGCTGCTGTTCTACTGCGGCATGGCCTTTGCCTACTTCGCGATCATGCCCATCTTCTTCGCCTTCATCACCGCCACCGCTCCGGAAGGGGTGGCGGTGATGACCGACATCAATCGCTATCTCGATTTCGTGATGACGATCTTCTTCGCCTTTGGCGTCGCCTTCGAGGTGCCGGTCGCCACGGTGATTCTGGCGCTGGCCGGCATCCTGTCCCCCGAGGCCATGGCCGCCAAGCGGCCTTATGTCATTGTCGGCGCGTTCGTCATTGGCATGTTGCTGACGCCGCCGGACGTGATTTCGCAGACCCTGCTCGCGGTGCCGATGTGGATGCTGTTCGAGGTCGGGGTGTTCGTCTCGCGGTTGCTGCTGCGCCGACGCGGCGCGGTGCGGGCGGCGGCGGCCGGCGGGGAACGTTGACATCCTCCCCGGGCTGAAGGCCGGGGATTCCTGACTCAGTAGGGTTCGGGCCTGCAGGGAGCGGTGTTTCCGCTTCGATTCCGCAAGGTGTTTTTTGCAGACGCCGATACCACCGAGGCGCTTCGAACTTACGGCCATTCAAGTAAGTGGAATCGCATCGCCGGGGTGGCTGGCGATTCCGGTCCCTACGCACCCGCTCAAGCCGGCGGGGTCGCCCGCCATCCATGACTCACTCATTCCTTGGATGCCGGAAGCTGATGCATTGCTTCCGGTTGCTTGCAAAGACTACTCTATCAACATGCGGCCAGCCGCGCGGTGATCGCGCCCGCGCGCACTGTTCTTTCGTGCCACCATTCCAAGGGTCTTGATTATGGCAAAAGATATCCCACTGAAAGAGCGTATTATTTTTGCATTGGACGTCGATTCTGCAGCGGAAGCCGAACGCTGGTTGGATCGCCTGGGTGATCGGGTGCATTTTTATAAAGTCGGCCTGCAACTGTTTTTGGCCGGCTGGTTTCCGATGATCGACCTCATTTTAGATCGCGGCCACAAGGTCATGGTCGATCTGAAGTTTTTCGACATACCGGAAACCGTGGCGCTAGCGGTTCGGGCACTGAAAAACCGGGGAGCCACCTTCATCACCGTCCACGGCAACGACCCGATCTTGCGCGCCGCCGTGCAGGAACGGAACGGCGCCAAGATCTTAGCCGTAACCGTACTGACCAGCTTCGACGAATCCGACATGCGAGAGATGGGCTTTACCGGAACCATCGAACAACTGGTTTACCATCGTGCTCGAAAAGCCATCGACCTTGGCTGCGACGGGGTGATTTCCTCGGGGTTGGAAGTTTCAAGGCTACGGGATGGGTTGGGCGACAAATTCCTGATTGTGACCCCCGGTATCCGCCCTGGCACGAACGATGTCATAAAGGACGATGACCAGAAACGCATCGCTTCCGCCTACGACGCCATTCGCAACGGCGCCGATCATGTAGTGGTGGGGCGTCCCATTCGCAACGCGAAAGACCCGGTTGCTGTCGTTAAGGCCATGCAGGAAGAAATCACCGCCGCGTTGTTGTCAACTACCCCGCCCTAATGATCTTTAAAAATTTCGTGCGAATCGGGTAATGCTGCCGGCGCATCACGAAACTCAGAGGTTGCTGTTAATCACCAGGGTCGCGCCGGTCATGCAGCCGGATTCGGCCGGATCGCACAGGAAGGCGATAACCTTAGCCACGTCGGCGGGGCCGGTGCGGGTGCGCAAGTGGGGCGCGGCCTGGCGCAGCATGGCGGTATCCACCGCGCCCGGCGCCACCGCGTTGACTCGGATGTGGTGCTCCTTGCCCTCGGCGGCCAGCGCTTCGGTCAGGCCGGTCAGGGCGTATTTGCTGACGGTGTAGGCGGCGTAACCGGGGAATTTTTCGGTCCCTGGCACTCCACCCAGCGAGGACACGTTGACGATGGCGCCGCCCCGCTCCCGCATCAGCCGGAACGCCTGCCGCGCGCATAGCACCGCCCCCCGCAGATTGACCGCCAGCAGCCGGTCCCAGTCCGCCATCGCCATCTCGGCAAACGGACCGCCGAGCAGAATGGCGGCGTTGTTGACCAGAATGTCCAGCCGGCCTCGCTCGGCGACGATGCCAGCGAACGCGGCGTCCACCGCCGCCTCATCGGCGACATCCAACACCAGCGACGAGGCGCTCAACCCGGCGGTTCGCAGTTGCGCGACCGTGGCCGCCAGTTCCGTTGCGGTACGGCTGGCGATGATGACATCCGCGCCCTTGTGCGCCAGCGCCTCGGCGGTCGCCGCGCCGATGCCTCGGCCGCCGCCGGTGATCAACGCCACTTGATCGGACAAGGGTAGGAATTGGGAATTGTTGTTCATTTTCCGACCTTTCACTGTTCCCGCCGCGCCCGGGCGAAGGCTTCGGCCAACGCGCCCGGGCGATTCTCCGGCTTCTCCGGTTTCTCCGGTTTTTCCGGTTGCCCCCGTTTCTCCGGTTTCTCCGGTGGCGGCGACGGGCGCTGTCCCCGTTCCCGCCGCTCTGGGCGCTCCGGCCGCTGAGCGCTCTCCGGTTGCCGGGCTGGAGCGCCGGTCGCCGGTTCGCTCAGCCGCATCGTCAGGGCAATCCGCTGTCGCTTCAGGTCCACCTCCAGCACCTTGACTTTCACCACCTGGCCGGTCTTCACCACCTCGCGGGGGTCTTTGACAAAGCGGTCGGCCAGCGCCGAAATATGCACCAGCCCGTCCTGGTGGACGCCGATGTCCACGAACGCGCCGAAGTTGGCGACGTTGGTCACCACCCCTTCGAGCACCATCCCCGGCTGTAAATCGGTCAGTTTCTCCACACCGTCCTTGAACGCGGCGGTTTTGAACTCCGGCCGGGGATCGCGGCCCGGCTTTTCCAGTTCCGCCACAATGTCCCGCACCGTCGGCAAGCCAAAACGGTCATCGGTGAACCGGGCCGGTTCCAGCGTCTTGAGGAACGCCGCATTGCCCAGCACCTCATGCAGACCGCGCCCGCTGGTGGCGAGAATGCGTTCGACCACCGGGTAGGCTTCCGGGTGGACGGCGGAGCGGTCCAGCGGATTATCGCCGTTGAGAATCCGCAGGAAACCGGCGGCCTGCTCGAAAGTCTTGTCGCCCAGCCGCGTCACCTTCAACAACTGCTCGCGCCGCCGGAACGGGCCGTTCGCATCCCGGAACTCGACGATGTTGCGGGCCAGGGTCGCGTTCAGGCCGGCGACCCGCGCCAGCAGCGGCGCGGAGGCGGTATTCACCTCCACGCCGACCGCGTTCACGCAATCCTCGACCACCGCGTCCAGCATCCGCGCCAATCGGGTCTGGCTGACATCGTGCTGGTACTGGCCAACGCCGATGGCCTTGGGTTCGATCTTGACCAGTTCCGCCAGGGGGTCTTGCAGGCGGCGGGCGATGGACACCGCACCGCGCAGCGAGACGTCCACCTCGGGAAACTCGCGCGCCGCCAGCTCCGAGGCGGAATAGACCGAGGCCCCCGCTTCCGACACCACCAGCTTGTGCAACCGCAGTTCGGGATGACGCTGCATCAACTCAGTCGCCAGCCGGTCGGTTTCGCGGGAGGCGGTGCCGTTGCCGATGCTGAGCAGTTCCACGTGATGCCGGCGGCACAGTTCGGCGAGAACATGCAGGCTCTCGTCCCACTGGTTGCGCGGGACGTGCGGATAAATCGTCGCGGTCTGCACCAGCTTGCCGGTGGCGTCCACCACCGCGATCTTGACCCCGGTGCGCAGGCCGGGGTCCAGACCCAGCGTCGGGCGGGCGCCCGCAGGCGCGGCCAGCAGCAAGTCGCGGAGGTTGCGGGCGAAGACCTGGATCGCCTCCTCCTCGGCCGCTTCGCGCAAGCGCTGTTTCAGTTCAGTGTCCAGATGCGGGAGCAGCTTGACCTTCCAGGCCCAGCGGGCGGTTTCCCGCAGCCAGGCGTCGGCGGGCCGACCCTGGTCGCGGATACCAAACTGGGCGGCGACCCACCGTTCGCCGGGGTCGGGACCAGGCGCGGCGGGATCGCCGATTTCCAGCGTGAGTTGCAGGATGTCCTCGTTGCGGCCCCGGAACAGCGCCAGGGCGCGATGCGAAGGAATCTGGCGCAAGGCTTCACGATAGTCGAAATAGTCGCGGAACTTGGCTCCTTCCTCGGCCTTGCCCTCGACCATTTGCGAATGCAGCACGGCGTTGTCCCACAGGCATTCGCGCAGCCGGGCCAGCAGTTCGGCGTTCTCGGCGAATTCCTCCATCAGGATTTGCCGCGCGCCGTCCAGCGCCGCCTTCACGTCGGGCACGCCGCGCTCGACATCGACGAAGCCGGCGGCCAAGAGTTCGGGCGCCTGGGTAGGATCGTCCAACAAACCGCGAGCGAGCGGCGCCAGGCCCGCTTCGCGGGCGATCTGGGCCTTGGTGCGGCGCTTGGGCTTATAGGGGAGATAGAGATCTTCGAGCCGGGTCTTGGTGTCGGCAGCGAGCAGGGCGGCTTCCAGTTCGGCGGTAAGCTGGCCCTGTTGGCGGATGCTGGCGAAGATGACGTTGCGCCGGTCTTCCAGTTCGCGCAGGTAGCCGAGCCGCTCCTCCAGCAGGCGCAGTTGGGTATCGTCCAGTCCGTCGGTGGCTTCCTTACGGTAGCGGGCGATAAAAGGCACGGTGGCGCCGCCGTCCAGCAGGGCGACTGCGGCTTCGATCTGACGTACTTGGACGGCAAGTTCGCGGGCGAGGGTTTGGGTGAGGAACATGGTGATGGCAATGGATGGGTTGGCGATGAAGAGGAAGGTAATTACGCCGGGGGCGCTAATACTTTACCTTGGCATAGATCTTTTCGGCGGCAGTGCGGGCTTCGCCCAGGGTGTGGATACCGTGAGCGGCCAGCAGTGGGATCATCCGCGCGAACACGTCCGCGGTCACCAAGGCGTCGCCCAGGGCGGTATGGCGGTCCACCACCTTGATCCCCAGCCGCTCGGCGATGGTTTCCAACGCGTGGGACTCCTGGTTCGGATGTAGTACCTCCGACAGCAACAGCGTGTCCAGCACCGGCTGAGTGAAGCGGATGCCGGTTGGTTCTTCCTTCATCTGCAGGAACCGCATATCGAAGGCGGCGTTGTGAGCCACCAGCACCGTCTCCTCGCAAAATGCATGGAACTGGGGCAGCACCTGGTCGATGGTGGGCTGCCCGCGCACCAACTCGTTCGAGATGCCGTGAATGGTCTGCGAGAAGGCCGCGATTGGCCGCCGCGGATCTATCAACTGCTCGTAGGTTTCGTACCGGAGCAGGCGGTTGTTGACGATGCGCACCGCGCCGATGGAAATGATCTCATCGCCGTCAGAAGGATCGAGACCGGTGGTCTCGGTATCGAACACCGTGTAGGTCAGTTCCGCGAGCGGAAGCTGATCGAGTTCGGGTGTCTGGCCGGCCTGATGGAACAGGTCGAAATCGTAGAATTCCGGCCGGCTCTCGCCGTAGCGGATCGGCGCGCCGAGCATCGGCCGCAGCGGCTCGGCCAGCGGCAACAGCAGCCGGAACAAAGGCTGTTCCCACTCTTTGTCCATGATGTACACGATCTCCGCTCCATGCCGTTCGAGCACGTCGTGCAGCGTCAGCGGGCTGTCCTCGCCGCCGGCGCGCAGGGTGTCGCCCTCCCATTCCTGCAAAACCCGCTGCGACAGCGCCGGCCCCGGCCAGATCAGATCGAGCTGGACAATCCGCCCGTGCCGCGACAGATCGAAGCGCAGTTCGCCCACCCCGCATTCCTCCTTCAACCGGCCGGCGAGATAGTCCAGCAGCCTGGACCAACGTGTAACTGTCGACCTTGACCCAGATCGAATGGTCGAGATCGTCCGACCGGACCGCCAATTCGAGTCGGGTTTCGATCCGACGGCGCGCCGCGTCGATCACGTCCGCGCCCAGCATTTCCTCCAGCGGCCAGCGGGTCTTGAGCGAATCGGCGTGGTCGGCGGTCAATTTGTGCAGCTTGCCGCTCAGGTTGTTGACTTCCTCGCTGATGATTCGAATGAAGCGATCGTGCTGGGTCGGCTCGCAGTCTGGATAGTAAGGTCAGCATCTCGACCGCAGCGCGGATGCCCGCCAACGATGCCCGGCTGCCCTCGGTAAACGATTGCAGCAGCATGTCGCGGGTGGCGTCGAGTTCGAAGCCGCGGGTGATGTTTTCCACGGTCATCACGAAACCGCTGACCGTCCCCTGCCCGGTGGGCTGGCCGGGTGGTCCGCCGGCTTGGGTCGGAAGCGACGCGGGAGTCAGGATCGGCGCCATGTGGACCCGGATGAACTGGCCGGTCGAGGTGGTGAATACGAACTGCGCGTTTGAATCGGTTTCGCCCTTTTCCAGCCGCGCCTCAATCCGCTCCCGCGCGTGCCGCAGCAGGCTGCGGTCGATGAGGGCAAAAATCGGCCGCCCCAGACCGATCAGCGTGGCCGAGCCGGCGCCGGCCGAGGCGCCCAGCGCCTGGCGGGCGCGCTCGTTATACAGCAGAATCCGCCCATTGCGGTTGCACACCAGCACGCCTTGGGAAAGTTCGGACATGAGCGCCGCAAGACGGTTTTTCTCTTCCTCCACCGAAGATTTTGCCTGGGCCACCTTCGCTTCCAGATCGTGGGTCAGCGTCTCGCTGTGCTCGGCCAGCTCGTTCACCGCTCGCGCCAGCCGCCGGACCTCGGGCGGGCCGGCGGGTTTGAGGCGATGGCTGGGATGAGCATTGAGGATGATGTGGATGCCTTCGGCGATTTTCAGCGGGCCTTTCACGTAGAGCTGATACGCAGCGGCGAAGGCGATGCCGAGAATCGCGAGGCGCAACACCCCCAGTTCCACCAGCAACTCCGACTGTGGGGACAGCATTGCCGCGAGGCGCTGTTGGTTTTCGGGTTCCAGAACGTAATACGTCGCATAGCCCGCCGCGAGTTCCAGTACCGCCACCAAAGAGAGAAAGGCGACCAGGGCCAGAGTGAGTTTGAGCATTTCGTTCACAATCAGACCAAAGCATTGCAAGATTGGTTGTACATCATAGACAAGACCGGTCAAGGCTTATACATTTCCTAGGCCATGCTCCGTGGTTTGCGGGATGGTCGCTTGAATCCACCAACAAAGAGGAAGGAAAATAATGTCAACCGCCGTGTATGAGCGGATCCGAAAAAATCCGAAATTCGACGAACTCGTCGCCAAACGCAGCCGCTTCGCGTGGACGCTGACCGTCGTAGTCCTGGGAATTTACTTTGCCTTCATCATGGTCGTGGCGTTCAATCCGACGCTGCTGGCCACCCCTATCTGGGAAGGCGGCAAAGCCTCCATCGCCTGGCCCATCGGCGCGGGCATGATCTTGCTGTTCTGGCTGATGACCGGCCTCTACGTCCGTCGCGCCAACAGCGAATTCGATGACATCAATTCGGAAATCGTCAAGGGAGCCATCGAATGAATCGTCCAATGCTGAAATTCGCCGCCGCCGCGTTGACGCTGAGCTGGGTGGGGTTGGCCATGGCCGCCCCGGATGTCGGCCAAGCCCAAAAACAGGCGATCAACGTCCATGCCATCGTGATGTTTTTCATCTTCGTGGCCGCGACCCTGGGCATCACCTATTGGGCGGCCAAGCGCACCAAGACGGCCAGCGATTACTACGCCGCCGGCGGTGGCATCACCGGCACCCAAAACGGCTTGGCCATCGCCGGCGACTACATGTCGGCGGCCACCCTGCTCGGTCTGACCAGCCTGACTTATTTCCAGGGCTTCGACGGCTACATCTACTGCATCTGCTTCTACGTGGGCTGGCCGTTCATCATGTTCATCATGGCCGAGCGGCTGCGCAACCTGGGCAAGTTCACCTTCGCCGACATCACCTCCTACCGGTTGGATCAGCGGCAAGTCCGCACCGTCGCGGCCATCGGCTCGTTGACCGTGGTGGTGTTCTATCTGATTGCGCAAATGGTCGGCGCGGGGCAGCTCATCAAGCTGCTGTTCGGTCTGGACTACTGGCTGGCGGTGGTCATCGTCGGCGTGTTGATGGTGGTTTATGTCACCTTCGGCGGCATGATCGCCACCACCTGGGTGCAAATCATCAAAGCTTGCCTGTTGCTCGGCGGCGGCACGCTGGTGATGCTGCTGGCGTTTTCCCAGTTCGGCTTCAATTTCGAGACGCTGGCGACCAAGGCGGTCGAGAATTCCAAGAAAGGGATCGCGCTGATGGGGCCAGGTTCCCTGCTGGCCGATCCGGTGACGGCGGTCTCCTTGTCGCTCGGTCTGATGTTCGGCACCGCCGGCCTGCCACATATCCTGATGCGCTTCTTCACCGTGCCCAACGCCAAGGAAGCGCGCAAGAGCGTGTTCGTCGCCACCTTCTGCGTCGGTTTCTTCTTCACCGTGGTAGCGCTGATGGGGCTGGCGGCGATCACCATCGTCGGCACCAATCCGCAATACTTCGAGGGTGGCGATATCGCTGGCAAGCTGCTCGGCGGCAACAACATGCCGGCCATGCACTTGGCCCAGGCGGTGGGTGGCAATCTGCTGCTCGGCTTCCTGTCCGCGGTGGCCTTCGCCACGATTCTGGCGGTGGTGGCGGGCCTGGCG
This sequence comes from uncultured Gammaproteobacteria bacterium, assembly GCA_963696515.1. Lineage (GTDB taxonomy): Bacteria > Pseudomonadota > Gammaproteobacteria > Competibacterales > Competibacteraceae > Contendibacter. The sequence continues at coordinate 18,936 of CAVOKM010000016.1, read as the reverse complement.
CTGGCTGGCGCCTCGGCGATTTCCCATGACATCTACGCGAACGTCATTAGGAAGGGTCAGGCGACCGAATCCGAGGAGGTGCGGGTCTCCAAACGCTCCTCGCTGTTTCTCGGGGTGCTGGCGGTCCTGCTCGGTATCGCCTTTGAGAAGCAGAACGTGGCCTTTCTGGTCGGTCTGGCCTTCGGCGTCGCCGCGTCGTGCAATTTCCCGGTGCTGATCCTGTCGATGTACTGGAAGGGGCTGACCACGCGCGGCGCGATCTGGGGCAGCATTGCCGGACTGGTGGCGGCGGTGTTGATCGTGGTGCTGTCGAAGGCGGTGTGGGTGGTCGTGCTCGGCAACAAAGAGCCGCTCTTCCCGTATGAGCAACCCGCGATCTTCTCCATGCCGCTGGCGTTCTTCATGGCGTGGCTGGGTTCGGTGACGGACAGCAGCGCCCGCGCGGCGAAGGAGAAGGAAGCGTTCGAGGATCAGTACGTGCGTGCCCAGACCGGCTTTGGCGCCGCTGGCGCGGCCGCTCACTAGCAAACCCTGGCTGTGTGACCCGGTGCGGAGCCGGGTCGCCCGGCGCCAAGGGGAAAAACCGCGGCGGGCGTCGCTGACACCCGCCGTGGTCGAGACCATACCCATCTCAAGTTCCTGAGGATGGACATTGATACACTCAAACCGAAGACGAGCTATCGCCGTACCCAAGCAAGGAAATTCCAATGCCACGCCGACCCCAAACGAAAGGCCAATGCGCCTACTGCGGCCTAGAGACGACCAAGAGCGGCATGAGTAAGCACCTGTCCGCCTGCGCGCGGCGCCTGGCCGTCATCGAGCAGGCGGACGGCCAGAAAGGCGCCGGTGAAACCCTGTTCCACCTCCGTGTTCAGGACGCCGGTAGCGGCGACTTCTGGCTGGATTTGGAAATGCGCGGCGGCGCCAAGCTGGCGGATTTGGATCACTATCTGAGAGCCATCTGGCTGGAATGCTGCGGACACTTGAGCCAGTTTTCCATGGGTAAGCGATGGGGCGAGGAAATTTCCCAGGACCTCAAAGCCAAAGCAATTTTCGCTCCCGGCGTCGAACTCACCCACATCTACGATTTCGGCACCACATCGCAAACGCAGATCAACGTCGTGGGAACGCGGGAAGGCAAGCCCACCACCAAGCATCCTATTGCACTCATGGCGCGCAATCGGATGCCGGAAGCCCAATGCATCGAGTGCGGCCAACCAGCGGCCTGGCTGTGCATGGAATGTCTAATCGAAGAGGACGAGTGGGGAACGCTGTGCGACCAGCACGCGCAGCGGCATCCTCACGACGACTATGGGGAACCTATCCCCTTGGTCAATTCGCCCAGGCTGGGCATGTGTGGTTACGACGGTCCGGCGAAACCACCTTATTAAGCGACGGAATTTTCCGCTCCCAAAATGAAAGGAGAAGACCCTCCGGTCTTCCCCTTATTTCGTGATGAACGCTCCGTGTTCAGTTCAGCGGTTGTTGCGATACGATTAGCCCATCCTCGTCGGCGTAGAGATAATGACCGGGCAGAAAGGTCACACCGGCGAAGCGCACTGGAATGTCCCGTTCGCCGGTATTGCGCTTGACGGTCTTGAGCGGATGAACCCCTAGCGCCTTGACGCCGATGCCGAGGTCGTTGATCGCGGCGGAATCGCGGATGCAGCCATTGACCACCACGCCGGCCCAATCATTTGCCTCGGCCAGCTCGGCGAGCTGATCGCCCAGCAGCGCGCAGCGGGTCGAACCGCCGCCGTCCACCACCAATACCCGGCCATCGCCCGACTCCTCAAGCACCTTGCGGACCAGGGTGTTATCCTCGAACACCTTCAGAGTCACGATGGGGCCGGAGAACATCACCTCGCCGCCGTAATCGCCGAAAAGCGGTTCGGCGATCTGCAGGCGGTCGGAAAACTGGTTGCACAGATCAAAAAATTCATCGCACAGATCGGTCGTCTTGAAGTCCATGGGGGTAGTCTCGCGGAGGGGGGAACAGGGGTAAGGCAGTTTATCACACTCGATTCGCGCCCTAGCGGCTGGTGATCTTGAGTTCGATTCGGCGGTTGCGGCGATAGGCTTCCGGGTTATTGGCCGGATCGATTGGGTGATATTCAGCCATGCCGACGGCGGCCAGCCGCTCCGGCGGGATGCCCTGCTGGATCAGGTAATTCACTACCTGTTGCGCCCGCGCCGTGGACAGCTCCCAGTTGGAGGGAAACCGGCCGCTACGGATCGGCGCCCGGTCGGTGTGGCCCTGCACTTCGATGATGACTGGTAAATCCGGTGGCAGGCGCGTAGCCAATTGCTGGTAAACCATGGCGAACTTGTCCAGGTCGCCGCCGCCGGACGCCGAGAGCGTCGCCTCGCCCGAAGCGAACAGCACCTCGGACTGGAAAACGAAGCGGTCGCCCACCACCTTGATATCGGGATTGTTGGCGAACACCTCGCGCAAACGGCCGAAGAAATCACTGGCGTACTTCTCCAACTCCTCGACCCTCTCCAGCAACTTCTTCTTGAGTGCGCTGTCCAGGGCCTCGATCCGGCCTTTCTGCTCGACGATCACGGCATCGCGTTTCGACAGTTCCTGCTGGTTGGCTGTAAGGGCGCGGTTGAGCCGTTCCAACTCCGCTGCCAGCCGCTCTGCGCGGATGTCGAGCAGCGCCGCTTGTTCCTGGATGCTGGTCGCGGTCTGTTCGGCCTTGCTCTTGTCGGCGTTCAACGCTTCCCGCGCGGCCTGGACCGCCGCTAGTTCGGCGCGCAACTGCACCAGCAGCTTGTCCCGCTCGCCGACCGCGTTTTCCAAGCCCTGGACGCGACCGCGCAGCCGCGCCGCTTCCTTGTCGGCGTCGCCGACCAGCCCTTCCAGACGGCTGATGATCCGCTGCAACTGGCCGATGGCGGTGTCCTTGCCCATGATTTCGCGGCCGATCAGCACCTCGGTAATGACGAATACCGTGATCAGGAACACCAGCACCATTACCAACCCGCCCAGGGCGTCGGTGAAGGCGGGCCAGATGTTGAATTCGCTGAGCGAATCACGCCGGCGGGGCATGGTCCGTGTCCTGTGGCTGTGCGGACCGTTGCGCCAGCAGTCGGGCGATGATGCGCAATTCGTGGCGCAAATCAGCGGTGCGGTCGTTCTCGATGTTTTGCAGCGTCGTCCGCAGCGATTCGATCCGTTCGCCCAGATTCGCCACCTGCTCCGCCACCCGCGTCACGCCTTCCCCGCGATTGGCCATGTACTCCGTGGTCGCCGCCACCCGCTCCAGCCGGTCGACGGTGGATTGCAGCAACGCGGCCAGATGGCGCGGCGAAATCGTTTCAGTTTGGGCGGTGACCGTGACCACCGGCTGCCACAGCGGCACCAGATCGCTGACCACCAGCGCCTCCAACTGGGCGTGATGATCGTTCTGGGCGTGGAACAGTTGCAGTTCCAGGAAGCCCAGCGCCAGCGCCCCCATCAGGCCGAACAGCGAGGCCGAGAACGAGGTGCCCATGCCGCCCAGCGGCGCGGCCAGCCGATCCTTGAAATGGGCGATCAGGGTCATGGTGTCGGTGGCCTGATCGGTGGCCAAACCGCCGATCACGTCGCGAACGCCGGCGATGGTCAGGAGCAGGCCATAGAAGGTGCCGATCAGGCCAAGCAACACCAACGCCCCGACCAGATAACGCACCAGCGCCCGCTGGTCGTCGCCGCGGGTGGCGAGCGAATCCAGCAGATACGGCAGGGTCGCGGCAGCGTCGCCGTGACCGATGACCCGGTGGACCTTGTGCAGAAAATCACTTACCCCGCGCCGGCTCGTCTTATCCAGCAACGCTTCATCGGCCTGTTTGAGGGGCAGCTCGCGGCGGCGGGCCTTGAGCGCCACTTCGGCGGCCTGGTCGGCGGCGCGGACATCGAGCAGCGTACCCATCATCGCCTTGAAGGTGTAAGCCACACCGAACAGGAAGGCCACGGCAATCGTGCCGTTCAGATAGGGATTGGTCAGAAAGGCGGCGGTCAGAGGCTCCTGGAAAAAGATGCCCAACGCCGCCAGCGCCAGCAGAAACAGCAGGGAACGCAACAGATAACGGCTGGCGCCCCGGGACGAGCGCTGTGCGGACTGGATCATAGGCATAGACATGGACTATCCATCGTGTCACCCAACAAGGGAGGGCACTTTACCGGAATCCGGCGGGCGATGGATACGATAGCCCCAAGCAGGGCCACGGTGGTTAGTGGTGAAAAACGCTTCTCTGAAACAATATAAAACCATCCCGTGCAACAACACCCTGCCTGTAGAGGCAGGCATACCGACTCCAACAATCAATTGGTGGTTCTAAAACAACCTCTTAGGCAAACCCTCTAGCGAACAGGGCCGGGATTTCGCGCGGCGACACCGGAGGGCTTAAATGATAACCTTGAATTTCGTTGCAGTGATTGGCGCGCAGGAACGCCAGTTGCGTCTCGTTTTCCACGCCCTCCGCGATCACGCTCAGCCGCATGCTGTGCGCCATGGCGATCATCGCCAGCGTGATGGCGGCGTCATTCTGACTGGCGGCAATTTCGTGCAGGAAAGACCGATCAATTTTGATTTGATCGATTGGAAATTGCTTCAGATAATTCAGGGAGGAATAACCCGTGCCAAAATCGTCGATGGATAATCTTACCCCGATGGCCTTGAGCGCACGCATGGTCGCGATGCCGCCTTCGACATCCTTCATCAGCAGGCTTTCGGTAATCTCCAGATCGAGGAACCGGGGCTCCAAGCCGGTTTCCCGCAGGATCCGGGCAATCATGTTCGCCATGCCGGGTCGCAGGAACTGGCGGGGCGACATATTCACCGCCATCCGCAGCGAGGGCAGTCCCTGCCGCTGCCAGGCTTTGGCTTGCTGACAGGCCGTCCTGAGCACCCATTCGCCGATCGTTTCGATCAGGCCGGTTTCCTCGGCCAGCGGCACGAATTCCAGTGGCGCTATCAGGCCCCGCCGGGGATGTTGCCAGCGCAGCAGGGCCTCGACGCCGATGATGCGATTCTGGCGCAAATCCATCTGTGGCTGGTAATGCAACTCCAGTTCCCGACGCTCCAGGGCATGGCGCAGGTTTTGTTCCAGCGTCAGCCTTTCCAGAGTGCGGACATGCATGTCGCGGGCGTAAAATTGAATGTTGTCGCGGCCATTGTCCTTGGCGCGATACATGGCCGTATCGGCGTGTTTCAACAGGGTTTCCGCATCCTCGCCATCCTTTGGGAACATGCAGATGCCGATGCTGGCAGTGACAAAACACTCATGCATGGCAATTTTGAAGGGAGATTCGAGGATTTTTAGTATGTTGTACGCGGAGTCCGCCACCTGACCTTCCTGGGGCAAGTCCTCCAGCAGGCAGACGAATTGATCTCCCCCCACGCGGGCGATGGTATCCTCCTGGCGCCCCCAATCCAGCAAGCGCGCCGCCACAGCCCGCAGCAACGCATCGCCGGCAGTATGGCCCAGGCCCTCCTTGACCTTTTTGAAGTGATCCAAGCTCACGAACAACAGCGCCAGGCTCTAACCGGCGCGTTGGGCGCGGGCAATGGCGTGCCGGAGCCGGTCCCGGAGGAGGCTGAGATTGGGCAGATGCGTCAGCGCGTCGTGAGTCGCCTGGTAAACCATCTGCTCGGTCAGCCGGCGAGTTTCAGTGATGTCGCTGAACGCGATGACGACTCCCGAAATCCCACCCTGGGGGTCGCAGACGGGGGCTGCGGAAGCGCGGATGGCGTATTCCTGACCCATCTGGTTGAGCAGAACGCTGGGCTCGGGCAGTTTGACCAGTTGGTTGTTCTCCAGACATAAGGCGACCAAGTCCACTACGGAGTAGCGGTCTTGGTCATCGGCAACCTTGAACGCCGCGCCCAACGGCCGCCCCCGCAGCTCCGCCAGCGTGCCGCCGAGCAGGAATTCGGCTACTGGATTCAGGTATTGGACGGCGCCCTGCGCGCCCGTGGTGATCACTGCATTGCCGATGGATTGCAAGGTGGCCTGGGCGAGCTCCTCTTCCTCGAAAAGGGAACGAATCGCATTGCGCAGCCGTTGCCAACTCCACAATGGATAGCTCAAGCCCTGGACGAGGAGCGCCGCCGCCGGCGGGAACCAGCGGTGAGCACCATGGAGCAAAATGAAGCTACCGGTCAGGGTCAGCAACAGCGCCAGCCCGGCCAGCGGCAACGTCCAGCGGGGTGGACAAACCGCATACAGCGCCAGGGGGAACAGAGCGAGCATCCCGGTCAGCAGCAGGGCCCAACCGGGAGCTAACGGCCGAATCGTCAAGCCTTGCCGCAGGGCGTCGAGCACGTTGGCATTGAATTCCACGCCGGACATCGGCTGCGCCTGGCCGGAAACCGGAGTCGGCAGCGCATCGCCCATGCCGGTCGCCGTCAAACCGACCAGGACTAACTTATCACGAAAGGTCGCCGGGGCAATCCCATCGCGCAGCACCTCGCGGTAGGAAAAATGGCGAAAGTGTCCCGGCGGGCCGGCGAACGGGATCAGGACTCGATAATCGCGCCGCCAGACATAAGGAGACGATGGGTTGCTGGCAGCGGCCCGTTGGCCCGGCAGGGCTTGCCGGGCGGTGGGACTGGCTGATTCCAGTTCCAATAGCGCCAGCGCCAGGGTAGGCCAATAGGGCGAGCCCAGCCCGGCTTTCAGATAGACGCTGCGGGCGATGCCGTCCTGGTCCAGTTCCACATCGATATGCCCCATGCCGGCGACCGCCGCCGCCAGCACCGGAATGGGCAGGGTTTCCAGCAACTGGCCGCCCAGGCGATTCTGTTCGTTGAGCACCGGCAACACCACGCGGCCGTGGTCCGCCAGCGCGACCGCCAGTTCCGCGTCCGCCGCGGGATCGGTCGCATCGGGTTCGGCGAACACGATGTCCAGGGCAATCGCCTTGGCGCCGGCCGCGCTGAGTTTGCGGACCAGTTCGGCATGGGTGCGGCGCGACCACGGCCAGCGGCCCAGTTCCCGCAGGCTTTGTTCGTCGATGGCGACGATGACGATGTCATCGGCCGGCGCTCGCGACCAGGTCGCCAGAGTCCAATCGTAAAGCAGCAAATCCCAGCGGTATAACCAGTTCGTGTGGACCAGCACGAGCGCGAATACCGGCAACAACAGAAACAGGCCGATCTTGCTCGACCAGCCGGCGCCAGATTGAAACCGGGGCGTCATAAGACCAGCACGAGCGTCAGTAAAAGGACCATGCCATACTGCCAATAGCTGGCCGGCGGCACCTCGATCCGTTGCACCGGACCAAAGGGTCCCAGGTAACCATCGGCCTCGATCACCCGCATCCGCAGGTAATGAAAGCCGGATTCGGGGCGGGGGATAGTCAGTTGCGGTTCGGACACCTGGGTCGAGATCACGATAGCCTCGAAATTGGAATCCCTGGCCAGTTGGAATTGATACTGTTGGTCGGGAAGCCCCGCGCTCCAGCGGAAAGTCATGGCTTCGGCGGTGACCTCGGGAGGCTGCATTTTCGGCGTCGGTTGCAACCGGAAGGATTGGGGATCGCCGAACGGGCCTTCCCGTCCGGCCGAATCGCGGACAGCGACCCGCCAGTAATAGCGCCCTGGCTCCAGCGGCCGATCCGGGGTCAGGCGCGATTTGGCGTAATCGACCACGTCGCGCAGCGGCGTCGCAAAGTGTTCATCCGTGGCCAGTTGGAAATGATAGGCCGCCGCGTTTTGCGGTTCCGACCATTCGAAGACAAGCGATTGTTCGAGTACGGCGCCCTGGTGGGGGGGGTGGATCAGGAAAGGGGGTTCGGGGCGGGCGTGCAGGCGGAACCGATGCTGGGCGTCGCGTCCTTCCAGTCCCCTGGAGTCGATGCCACGCAGGCGCAGCACGAAGTCGCCATCCGGCAAGTCCGGACCGCGGATGGCCGGCGCTGGCGCAACGCCGTCGAATAATAAGGTCTCGAAGCGGTCATCGGGTGCGATTTGGGCGCGATAGGCCGCCGCTCCCTTCAAGGCGGGAAACGCCAATTGAATCGGCACGCGCGTCACGACCGGCGGCAGAGTAGCGGTGTTTGGCGGCGCCAACAACGGCGCCGGCGGGGTTGGCGGCTGGCCGGCTTCTGCCAGGGCGCCGAACCCTTTCACGACTGTTCGACTCTTTCGGCGGCCCTGGAACGCAACGACGCCCTCCAGCACCTCCGCTCGCGCCGTTGCGGTGGCGGGGTCCATGCCCAGACGGTAACGAGTGCCGCGCACGGCCGAGGCGGCGGCGGGCGTCCAGATTTCGTAGCGGGGGCCAGGCGCCGTTCGAGGCGTGACCTGGCTCTCCACCCGACCTTGCTGCAAGCTCAGGTGGGTATCCACCACCTTGGTTTGGCCATAGGCGCGCAAGGCGTCCATGCTCAATTGACTGTCGGCTTGCAGCAACAAGCGGGAGCCATCGCCGAATTCCAGGGTGACATTGCTGTCGGGGCCGGTGCTGAGGGCGTCGCCGCTTTGCAGGTACAAGCCGGATTCGACCGGGATCGTTCGGTTAGTGTTGGCGATCACGGCCTGCGCCTGGCCCCGCACATTCAGGACCTGGGCCGTCGCCGGCAAGCGCTTGAGCCAGGCGATGGGAATGCGGAGCCTCATTCCCGGAGGCAGGTGTTCCGGATCGGCAACCTGGTTCAGCGTTTGCAACTTTGGCCAGTAGTCCATTCTGGTCAGATAATCGGTGGTTATATTCCACAAATTATCACCCGGACGCACGGTGTAAAGCCATTCCTGACCATGCGCGTCAGTCGCGGCCAGCAGCGCCAGGGATGATAAACCGGACAGGATGACAATCCTGGCCTTCCTTACGATAGTGGTTATCCGCCAAGCAGCTTGCATGTTGCGCTCCCTGATCCCGGGGTTTCTGCAGACGAAGCAGTGATCGGTTAAAGCATAGTCACGTTAATGTTAGAAGCTGTATATAGAAGCTGTAAAAAAATTACTCTTTGCCCATCTAGATGTGGGTGATATGGGAGCCCGGCCCACTTTTGGGCGATTTTAGCCTGCTATCGCCCGCAAGCGGGCTCCCACAATCAACGGGGTTGATGTTGAACGGCCTCTAGGACTGCTGAAGGCCCCGGTTCCAGCCGCCCTCGAACGCCAAACTATCCAGCGGCTTGCGTTCCCGGGGGGCCAGTTCCCGCTCCCGCAACGCCTCCGAAAGCACCTCGACCGACCCCGGCTGACCGACCGCGATCATCGCCATGCAGGTATAACCGGCGGGGATATTGAATGTCGCCTTGACCTTGTCGGGATCGAATCCCCCCATCTGGTGGGCGACCAGGCCCAACGCAGTGGCTTGCAGGCAGAGATTTTCGCTGGCCGCGCCAGTGTCGTGCTGAGCCCAACGGTTCGGCTTATCGTTGTGGCCGAAATTCGGGGAAGCCAGCGACAGCAACAGGATCGGCGCATTCTTGACCCAGTCCTGATTGCCTTCGGCCAGACACTCGAACGCCTGTTGCCAACGGTCAGGATCGCGAAACCGGTCCCAGACCAGATAGCGCCACGGCTGGTCGCCGAAACAGGACGGCGCCCAGCGGGCCGCTTCCAGCAGCGCCAGCAGGTGCTCGCGGCTGACGGGCTGGTTGGGGGCGATGGCGCGCGGACTCCAGCGGCGGGCGATCAACTCGGCGATGGGTGGTTGGGTGAGGGCGGGTTTTTCGAGCATGAGCTTCTCCAAGTAAGGGTTTTGCGATTCTGTAGACCACGCCGGCCCGAAAAGAGCAAAAATAAGACCCAAATTTTTTCACCCGCTCCCTGTTTTGACGCCACCAGGAATCCCCCATGTCCTACCTACAGGAACTCAACGATTATCTTACCCGCCATGTCCCGCTGTTCCGGGCCATGGAGGCGCGCGTGGACCACTCTGACAATAACCGACTGGCCCTGACCGCGCCGCTGGAGCCCAACCTCAACGACAAGGGCACTGCGTTCGGCGGCGCGATGGCGGCCATAGCCGCCCTGACCGGCTGGGCGATCACCACGATCACCCTGCGCGAGCACGGCGAGACCGCCGAGATCGTGATCATCGACAGCACGCTGAAATACCTGCGGCCGGTGCGGGAAACCATCGTCGCCGAATGCGTTCCGCCGGACACGGCGGCGGTGGAGAAATTCATCCAGCGCTACCGCCAGCGCGGCAAGGCCCGCTGGACGGTCGAAGTCATCGTTCGCGCCGACGGCGAGCCGGCGATGACTTTCGTCGGGCACTACGCAATTTATCGTCCTGAAACGGGGTAATGCCGTGCAAAACCCTGCCTACTTAATGGATTTTACCGATTTTCTGGCGGACGAACGCGCTAAGATGGCCAACGGATCGTACCGGCGTCAATTGAGAGGTTTACCAAGATGATCCTCGATCTGCCTGGCTTTGTGACGACCTTTTTAGCCGCGATGGCAGCGTTGTTTGTGTTCGCCGTCGGCGTTGGCGTGCTGCTAATCGCCATTCTCTACCTCATCGACATCACTCAGACCCAGCACGCCATTCGCCGCAACTTTCCAGTCATCGGGCGGTTGCGCTACCGGATGGAGCATCTGGGGGTGTTCTTCCGCCAGTATTTCTACGCCATGGACCGGGAGGAGATGCCGTTCAACCGGGCGCAACGGGCCTGGGTCTACCGAGCGGCAAAAAACCTGGACACCACCCAGCCGTTCGGCTCTACTCGCGACTTGCGTCCGCCCGGCACGCTCCTGTTCGCCAATGCCACGTTTCCGGCGCTCGACGCCGAAGCGGCCGCGACCGCGCCGCTGGTCGTTGGCCCCGATTGCGCTCAGCCGTACCCATCCCCGAGTTTCTTCAACATCTCGGCCATGAGTTACGGAGCGATTTCCAAACCCGCCATCCTGGCCCTGTCAAACGGAGCGCGGCTGGCCGGGTGTTGGATGAACACCGGCGAGGGTGGTTTGTCGCCCTATCATCTGGAAGGCGGTGCGGACCTGATTTTTCAAATTGGCACGGCAAAGTACGGGGTGTGCGACGCGCGAGGCGAACTGGACGAAGCCAAACTGCGGACGGTGGCTTCTCGCCCTCAAGTCAAGATGTTCGAGATCAAGCTCAGTCAGGGCGCCAAGCCGGGAAAGGGGGGCATCCTTCCGGCGGCCAAGGTGACGCCGGAGATCGCCGCCATTCGTGGCATCCCGGTGGGCCGGGATTCCCGCAGTCCCAACCGCCACCCCGAAATCGCCAACGTGGCGGGGCTGCTGGATTTCATCGCCCGGGTTCGCTTTATCACTGGCAAACCCACCGGCTTCAAGCTGGTGGTCGGCGATCCGCGCTGGTTCGACGAACTGTGCCGGGAAATCGATCAAAGGGGTCCGAACAGCGCACCTGATTTCATCACCGTGGACAGCGCCGACGGCGGCACCGGTGCGGCGCCGATGAGTTTGCTGGACTATGTGGGTTTGCCGATCCAGGAAAGCTTGCCACAAGTGGTGGATACGCTAAGCGAATACGGTTTGCGCGAGCGTGTCCGGGTGATCGCTTCCGGCAAACTGATCAACCCTGGCGAGGTTGCCTGGGCGTTATGCGTGGGGGCCGATTTCGTCAATTCTGCGCGCGGTTTCCTGTTTGCGCTTGGCTGTGTTCAGTCCATGCAATGCGACAAAAACACCTGCCCGGCTGGCATTACCACCCACAATCCCCGCCTGCAACGGGGTCTGGACCCGGAAGACAAGGCCGAGCGGGTGCGGCATTTTGTGGAGAATATGCGGCGCGAGGTCGAAATCATCGCCCATGCCTGCGGCGCGTCGGACCCTCGGCAACTCCGGCGCGAGCACTGCCGGATCGTGGTTGGTCCTGGTCGCTCGGAACCGCTGAACGAACTCTACCGTCGAGATGCGCATCCGGTACGCCGGTTGAACGCCTCCTGAGATTTCAGCCGCCAACGGGTGGAATATCGCGATGCGCCATGCCCAAATCCTCAGCACCGGGAGTTATGTCCCGGAACGGCTGCTGACCAACGCCGACTTCGACCGGCTGCTGGGGGAGCCGGTTGGCGACTGGCTGGTGGAAAACGTCGGTATCCGCAAGCGCCATTTCATGGCCGAAAATCAGGTCACTTCGGACCTGGCGGTTGCCGCTGGACGTTGCGCGCTGGAACGGGTCGGGCTGGAACCGAACGATCTCGACCGGATCATCGTCGCTACTGACACGCCGGATTACCTCAGTCCGGCCACGGCGGCGGTGGTGCAGGCCAAGCTGGGCGCGTCACGCGCCGGTGTGTTCGACCTGAATACGGCCTGCGCGGGCTGGGTTACTGCTCTGGATGTGGCGGCTAAAACCATCATCACCGAACCCGAGGAACGCTTCGTGCTGGTGATCGGCGCGTATGGCATGAGCCGGTTTCTGGACTGGGGGGACAAGAAAACCGTCACCCTGTTCGCCGACGGCGCGGGGGCGGTGGTGGTCGGGGCCGATGCCCAGCCGGGCTGGCTGGCCACGGTCATGGCCGCCGCTGGCGAGTATCACGACGCGCTCGGCATCTATACCGGCGGGACGTATCGACCCGCCACCGCAGCCAACCTCGCTCGATACGGGCCGCCCCGCGTCCAGTTCGTGCGCAAGTTCCCGGCCACTTTCAACACCGAGCAGTGGCCGCCGCTGATCGAGCGCCTGCTGGCCAGGGCCAGCGCCGTAACCGGAACGCGACTGGGACCCGACGACGTGGATTATTACTACTTCACCCAGGTTAACCTGCGCGCCATCGAAGCCACCATGGCGGCGCTCGGGCAACCGCTCGCCAAAACCCACTGGATCATGGACAAGTGGGGCTACACCGGTTCAGCCTGCATTCCGATGGCCCTGGACGACGCCATCACCCAGGGCAAAGGCCCCGAACCGGGATCGCTGGTGTTGTTCTGCGCCAGCGGCGGCGGGATCGCCATGGCGGCTTCGTTGTGGCGTTGGCGGTGAAGGGTGGCACAAGGCTAAGGGTGCAAGGCTAAAGGCAAAAATACACAAGCCATAAAGCCTTTTACCGTTTACTTTTAGCCTTTAACCTTGCCAGACCATACCGCCATGAGCGAATCGCACTCTCCCAATTCCCATCCCGCCGCCCTGCCCCGCCGGCTTGATCCCGCCGAAGCCTTCTTTTGGTTTCTCGACCATGTTTCCTCAATGAACTTTACGGTGATCGCCGAAGGGCGTGGCGCCCTCGATGATGACGCTCTGCGGGTGGCTCTGGTCCGCGCCCAAAAGGAACATGTACTGTTGCGGGCCGGAATTGCCACCAACGAAGAAGATCGGCTGATCTGGGTTCCAGCACCCGATTCACCCATGACCTACACGGTGCTGAATCCTGGACCGGACTGGCAAACCCCATTGGCCCAAGCCATGGTACGGCCGTTCCCGCTGGGCAGCGCCCCGCTGGTCCGGGCGGTGCGGCTGAATGGGGACGACGGGCGTTGGGTGGTGGCGCTGATCTTTCATCATAGCGCCGGCGACGGGCGCTCCGGCTGCCGGTTGCTGGCGGAAATCCTGGTCAACGCCGCTACGCCGCATCGGCCTTCGACGCCACATCCTGGCTACCCGCCCCTGCACGCGTTCTATCCTCCGGCCTACGCTGGCGCGACGGGCGCGGAAGCTGTTCAGAATTTTAAAACGCAACGCAAAGGTGAGTTGCAGCGCTATGGCAAATTCGATGATTTTCCTGGTTTCAATCGCCAAGCCTCGGCGACGCAACCGCGTTTCCAAACCCTGAGGGTCGAGCCGGATCGGCTGAACCAGCTAGCGGATCGCTGCCGCGCCGCCGGAGCCACAATTCACGGTGCGATCAGCGCCGCGCAATTGCTGGCCTTGCATCGGGGATTTGGGGACGCCGAACCCCGTACCTTGGGCTTGACTACGCCGGCCGATCTGCGGCCACATTTGCGGGAACCGCTGGACGACGCTTCGCCGTTGCTGTGCGCGACCCTGGTTACCAGCGTTTACCGACTGGAAGCGAACGGTGATTTCTGGGCGCTGGCCCGGGCCGTGTCCGACGATCTCAAGCGCCAGTTACAGCGCGGGGACGGGCATCTTTTCTTTACCCTGTTTCCGCCGCCTGCCGAGTTTCCCGCCACCCCGGATGGCATCGCCGCTTTCAAGAAGATGATGGAGATAGCGCCACAAGTATCCATGGTCAGCAATGTCGGCCGCCTGCCGCCGCTGCCCGGCGCGACGCCTTTTCAAGTCGAGGCGCTATCCTTCGCCCTGTGCCCGATGTTCAGCCACGTGCTGTTCACCGCGGTCGGCACCTTCAACGGTCGAATGACCCTCCACGTCAACTTTGATGCCGCCCGCCTGCCGCCGGAACAGGCCATTCCAATTATCGCCGATCTGGAGGCGATTCTGAACCGCGCCGCCGACTGACTCCAGACCTGCTTTCCTTCAAACGGGGGGCGATTTAGCCCGAACCGAACGGTTTTTTCCTCCTGTTGAAGGGGGTGACGCGAAGCGCTGGGGGAACCGGCGTGGAGCCACACCTTGCGCCGGGAGATAGAGAGCTTTCATGGCGACCCCGTCAACCGCTCCAGGGCCTCGCGGTACTTGGCTACGGTTCGGGCGACGATTTCGGGCGGCAACTCCGGTCCTGGCGGCTGTTTGTCCCAGTCCAGCGTTTCCAGATAATCACGCACGAACTGTTTGTCGAAGCTGGGCGGATTAACGCCGGGTTGGTATTGATCCGCTGGCCAGAAGCGCGAGGAATCCGGAGTCAACGCCTCGTCCATCAGCACCAGTTGGCCTCGCGGGTCCAAGCCGAACTCGAATTTGGTGTCGGCGATGATGATACCCCGCTCCAGGGCATAGTCCGCCGCTTCCCGGTACAGGCGCAGGCTGGTTTCACGCACCCGGTCCGCCATCCCCCCCCCGATTTGCCCGGCGATGGTGTCAAAGCTCACGTTTTCGTCGTGGCTCCCCAGCGCGGCCTTGGTGGACGGCGTGAAAATGGGTTCCGGCAAGCGCTCCGCCAGCCGCAGCCCAGCCGGCAGGGGGATACCGCAGACCAGGCCGGTGCGTTGATAATCCTTCCAGCCCGAACCGATCAGATAACCGCGCACGATGGCCTCCACCGGCAGGCCCTTCAGCCGCCGCGCCACCACCGCCCGACCCGCGACCAACGCGCGTTCGGCGGGATCGGGCAGCGCCTGTTCCAGGGTCTTTTCGGCCAATTGCAAGTGATTGGGCGCGATGTGGCGGGTGCGGGCGAACCAGAAGTTGGAAACCGCCGTCAACACCGCGCCCTTGCCGGGAATTGCGGTGGGTAAAATGACGTCAAAGGCTGAGAGCCGGTCGCTCGCCACCATCAATAGATGCTGGTCATCCACAGCGTACAAATCACGGACCTTACCGCGATAGACCATCGGCAGACTTGCGATTTCGGGCGGAGCGATGGTGGATTTGGACATGGGCGGTCTACTCCTGGAGGGGGAACCAATCAAGCCGCACATTCTACCTACACCGGTGGCGTTCGGAATTGGAGAAAGCGCCCATCCAACGCCCCGACCGCGCCGGCTATCCGCCGTGTTCCCCATCCCGCCGATACGGTATGCTTGAATCATGAATCTCACTGATGCTCTTCTCCCCGGCGATCTGCTGTTATTCGCCAACTTCGTCTGGCTGCTGGTGTTATTGCAGGCCCTGCGCGCCGCGCCATGGCGGCTGTTTCTGACCAGTTCCAAACTTCAGCATGTCTTTCTGGGAGCCTTGGTGGTGCTGTTCCTGATGTGGATCTTCGAGGTCGGCGTCCGGCCGGCGTTGGGGTTCCACTTCCTGTGCGTGACGGTGTACACCCTGATGTTCGGCTGGTCGCTGGGCGTAATCGGGGCCAGCCTGGCGGCGGTGGCGGTGACTTCCGCGAGTGGCGACTGGGCGGCGCTGGCCATGAACGCCCTGCTGCTCGGAGTGTTGCCAGTCTCGATCAGTTTCGGAGTCTACGCCCTGGTCCACCGCTACCTCCCCCACCACCTCTTTATCTATATTTTCCTGTGCGCCTTTTTCAACGCCATGCTGGCGGCGGGCGTGGCGGTGCTGGCCCTGGTGATCCTGCTCGTGGTCACCGACACTTATAGTTTCGCCCGCATCAGCAACGACTATTTGCCGTTCGTGCCGTTGTACCTGTTTCCGGAAGGCTTGCTCAACGGCATGATGACCACCGCCCTGATCGGCCTCAAACCCGACTGGCTGAAAACCTATGATGACGAGATTTACCTGAAGAGCTGATTGAAAAACGGCAGGTAGGGTCGGGTTCAATCCCTGTCCGAGAATCAAGGCCCGCGCAGATCATCCGCGACGGGCAAAGCCAGCGAGGTATGCAATAAATCGTGTGGGGAAAAATGTTGGGTGGAGCCTTCGGCTTCATGGTCGGCGGTCCACTCGGTGCGCTGCTCGGCGCGGCGGTTGGCCACAATCTCGATCAAGGAACCCAGAAGGCGACCTCTGGATCGGACGCCGTCGACGACGAACGGGCGCGCGCGGCCTTTCTCGCTACCGCCTTTCAATTGATGGGCTATGTTGCCAAGGCCGATGGCCGGGTCTCGGAACAGGAAATCGCCGCTGCCCGCGCCATAATGGACCACCTGCAACTCAACGCCGCCCAGCGCCGCGCCGCCATTGATTGCTTTACCGAGGGAAAACAGCCGGGCTTTGTAGCCGATGTCGCGATCGACGCCTTCCGCAGCGCCTGCCGCGGCCGCCCGGCGCTTGTGCAGCGGCTGCTGGATATGTTGTTGAACATCGCTTATGCCGGCGGCGGCCCATATCCCCAAACTCAAGCCCGGCTCATCGCCATCGCGGAGCGGCTGGGCATCGTTCGCTTGCAGTTTGAAGCCCTGCATACCCTGTTCCGCGCCCAGCGCTGGACCCAGCAACAGGGTCAGGGCCACCAGGCCGGCTCTGATCAGTCCCACGACCAGCGGAGGCAAGGCCGGCGGCCGACCACCGCCGTCAACTCCCTCGCTCACGCCTTTGAAGTGCTGGGGCTGAAACGCGATGCCAGCCCCGATGAAATCAAGCTGGCCTACCGCCGTCTGCTCAAGCGCCATCATCCCGACAAACTGGCGGCCAAGGGCGTTTCGGCGGCGGAACTGGCGCGGGCCACCGAGAAAACCCGCGAACTCACCGCCGCCTACGAACGCATCCGGGAAACGCGCGGGTTTTGAGACGGAGCGAAAGGCGAAAGATTTAGAAACACCGGGTTGATTCGGGCTTGGCTGTTTTCCGGCCCTCAGAGTATGCCCCGCTCCGCCAGAGACACGACCTCGCCATCGCCGACCACAATGTGATCGATCAGGCGGACATCCACCAGCGCCAGAGCTTCCTTCAGCCTCAGGGTAATCGTTTCGTCGGCGCGGCTGGGTTCGGCGATGCCGGAGGGATGATTGTGCGCCACGATGGCGGCGGCGGCGTTGTGATACAGCGCTCGCTTGACCACTTGGCGCGGATGCACCGAGGAACTGTCGATGGTGCCGTAGAACAGTTCCTCGTACTGGATCACCCGATGCTTGGTGTCCAGGAACAGGCAGGCGAATACCTCGTGCGGATGGTGGCGCATCCGCGCCATCAAATAGCTGCGGGTGTCGGCCACGCCCTGGATGCCGTCGCCGCGTTGCAAAGTCTCTTCCAGATAGCGGCGGGCCAGTTCCAACACTGCCTGCAATTGCACGTACTTAGCCGGACCCAACCCCGGCGTCGCGCAGAACGCAGCCTGATCGAGTCCCAGCAGAGTGCGTAGACTGCCGTGCTGTTTAAGCATATCGCGGGCGAGGTCTACCGCGCTGCGACCAGGTATCCCGACCCGCAGAAAAATCGCCAGCAATTCGGCGTCGGACAGGGCGGCGGCGCCGCGTTGGATTAGCTTTTCCCGAGGACGCTCGTCGTCGGGCCAGTCGCGAATGGACATCGGGCTTTCCTCAGTGGATAACGTATAGCAAAGCATCATAGCGAATTTGGCGAGCGTTCCACATGTATCGAGATCATCGCTCGCTGCGTTCCATTGTGAGGCAATCAGCCCAATCAAAGCACCAGATTGAGGCGAATGACCGCTCTCCAGCCCGAGCCTCTTGATAAACGAAAATAATTAATTCAATTAAACCATAAACATAAAATAAATTGGCAAAAAAATTGCTTTGGTACATCAAGGATTCGCGCTCACAGGTTCATGCGAGAGTCCGAATCCGGGCGGCTAACGGGGGCCGCCGTCGCGGACCATGGCGTCCGATCTCGCGGCATCTCGATGCGCGGTTCGGACGCCCTTTTTATGTCTGCCACTCCTGGAAACCAGCCGGCTATCGCACCGGTCTAGGCTGGGCTAAGCTTGCCGTGAATCCCCATCCCGCGTGGAGTTCCGCCATGCTGCAACCTCTCGTCAACAAACGCATTCTGCTGGGCGTCACCGGGGGCATCGCCGCCTACAAGAGCGCCGATCTGACCCGCCGGTTGCACGAGACGGGCGTCGAGGTGCAGGTGGTCATGACTCCGGCAGCTATCGCCTTCGTCGCGCCGTTGACCTTTCAGGCTGTGTCCGGCCGGCCGGTGCGCACCAAGCTGCTGGATGTCAACGCCGAGGCCGGCATGGGCCATATCGAACTGGCGCGCTGGGCCGATTTGGTCCTCATCGCACCGGCTACCGCCGATTTCATCGCCCGATTGGCGCACGGCATGGCCAACGATCTGCTCAGCACCCTGTGCCTGGCTACCGATCGACCGATTGCCATCGCTCCGGCGATGAATCGGCTGATGTGGCAAAACGCCGCGACCCAGGACAACTGCCGCTTGCTGGCACGGCGCGGCCTGAAAATCTGGGGACCGGGTGTGGGAGAGCAAGCGTGCGGCGAGGTCGGCGCTGGCCGAATGCTGGAACCGGTGGAACTGTGCAATCTCGTCGTCGATTTACTCGGCGCGCGGATGAGTCTGCCGGAACCACGGCTGGAGATGCCGACCCTCGAACCG
>CAVOKM010000015.1:0-57141 GCA_963696515.1 uncultured Gammaproteobacteria bacterium | reverse complement strand
TTGTACCCGCGGACGAAGCCGGCCACCCAGGTGCGGGCCTGTTCCAAGCTCGCGAAGGGCGGTTCGGGGAAGCCGGGGCGGTACTTGCCGGTCTTGAATAGCGCCTCCGAGTGCGGGTGGTCATTACGGACGGCGGGCCGGCTGAACGAGGGCACGACGCCCAGCCGTTGCAGGGTGACCCGCAGGGTGGCGCCTTTCATGGGGGAGCCGTTGTCGGAGTGCAGGACCAGGGTATTAGCCGCCACCCCTTCGCGCAGATGCGCCTGGCGGAACAAGACGGCAGCGTGGTCGCTGGTCGGTTCGGTGTGGATTTCCCAACCCACGATTTTGCGGCTGAACACCTCCAGGATCAGGTCAAGGTAGAAAAACAGCCCGGCCACGGCGCAGGCCAGGTCGGTGATATCCCAACTCCAGAGCTGATTGGGACCGGTGGCGACCCAGGCCTGCGGGCGGTGGTGGCTGGGCGCCTTGGCCTTGCCGCGGTGGGCGCGTTGGTCGGCGGCGCGCAGGACCCGGTAGAACGTGGCTTCCGAGGCGAGATACGCGCCCCAGTCGCAGTCGGCCAGTCGGGGTACGCTCTGGCTCGGTGGCTGGCCGGCCAACTCGGGGCTGTTGGCGACCCCCAAGAGGTGTTGCCGTTCCGCCGGGCTCAGGGCGTTGGCCGGCGTCCGGGCCTGCGCCGCCGCGTGGCGGCCGTCGACCTTCACCCCGCCCTCGGTCTGCCCGCGTTGCCAGGTGCGGGGACTCACGTCCAGTACCGCGCAGGCCGCCTCCAGGCGAGCGCCCGCAGCACCGGCTTCGCGAATCAGGGCGATCACGGTCTGTCGCTCCCCGAGGTCCAGTTTCCGTCCCCGGGCTCCCCCAAAAGCACCCGCCCTTTTTTTTGGAGCACCAGCAACGTCGCGGCCTCCGCCAAGGCTTTCTCCTTACGACGCCATTCACTCTCCAACTCGCTGTTCCCCCGCCGCAAGGCCCGGCACTCGGCGGGCTCCTCGCGGCGCGCTCGGCTGCGGCACGTTGCTGTCGCCAGGTGTTCAAATGGGAGGAGTAAATCCCTTCCTTGCGCAACAGAGCGCCGATTTCGCCTGGCTGAGTGCAGCGATCCGCAGCCTCCAGAATGCGGCGTTTTCGCTGCTGGAAAACTGCCGACGCCGGCCTGTGGCGGCCACCTCCGGGTCGGGCCGCGCGTCAGAGGGGGCGTTGGAAGCTGCCCGTAGGGCGGCTGGAAACGCCCCCTCTGACGCAGAGAACTGGGTTGCTTCCATCCTTTCTTCCTTCAATTCGATCATGATTTTCGACCTGTCGTTCTACTCTAATTTACGAGGGGTAGGTGTCTCAGGTCATATTGGCACGGGGGGATTCAACCACACGATCTAGAGCTGTTGCCAAGGATCAGCGAAAGCGTTATTTTAAACAATTGAATTTAAAAGATAATTAAAATTGCTAAACTATAGCTCTAGTGTGCGGAATGTCGGATTATGGATCGGATTGACGAGGAAGTTCTGGCGCTCCTGCATCTAGGACTTAACGACGGCATGAGGGCATGGAAGTCATTCGATTGGGACGCGATGGCGCGACTGCATGAAAAAGGTTACATAACAGATCCGGTGGGCAAGGCAAAGTTGGTGGCGTTCACGGAACAGGGTCTTCGCGAGTCGGAACGCTTGCTCGATGCGCTGTTCGGAGAACCGGAGCAATGAGCCAACACCAGCCGGACGATTACTGCTGCGAAACAATGCGCTGCTCCACCACCGCCGCGTGGTCGGGACAGCGGGCTTGCAGCGCGGCGGCGAACACGACCAATGTGGGTCGGTTGCGGAAACCGTACAGATGGGCGGAACAGCGGCAGTCGGAAGCGCCGAAGCGGAACGGCGGCGGCGGCGGCGGCGGCGGCGAACCGCCCAGATCCTCGGCCAGCACCGCCGCCCACAGGCATTCACGGCGGATCGGATCATGGCTGAACCAAACCGCTTCGAGCAGGGCATATTGCCGCAGATAGTCGATGTGCCAATGCGGTCGCTCGGCCAGCCGGCGATGATGCATCAGCCGGCCCCGCACTCCACCCGGCCCGAAGGCGCTGCCGGCATAAATCATCCAGCCCGGCGCCAGCACCAATTGATGGTGACGACCAATGGTCACGAAATCCGTCACAGCGATCCGTAGCAACAGCGCGTAGGCGCCCGGTCGGGCGTCGGGCTCGGAATCATAGGACATCGTCCTTCACCAATGGTCCTTTTGGTCTGCTCGTCGAGAATCAACGATCCCTGGTCCAACTTCAACCCGGAACAGAAGGCGCAGATCGTCGAAGACTGGTTCGCTACCGGCGAACGCACCCAGAAGTGGGAATACCGCTGGCCCTATATCCGGGATTACGTGCGCAAGGACATCCCGTGAAGTCGGAGAAAGCAAACGCCCAAACTCCGCACGATCGCTTCCTGGGCCGTATTTCCAGGCAAGAAAAAGGTCCGGAGCATTTCCAGGCCTTTTAGGATTGGTGGAGCAGAAGGGGATCGAACCCTCGACCTCCGCATTGCGAACGCGGCGCTCTCCCAGCTGAGCTACTGCCCCATGACGAAATGAGGATGTGAATACTACAATTATCGGCTGTCATTGGCTAGACCCTCGCGCCGGAAAATCATGTCCCGCATTGCCATCATCCTGCCGGTTCTCAACGATGATACGCAAATCGCCGCGTGTTTGAGCCTCCTGCAACCGCTGCGCGGACAGGAGTGCGAGTTGATCGTGGTGGACGGTGGCAGCAACGACCGAACAGTGACGCTAGCCAAACCGCTGGCGGACCGGGTCATCCTTGGCCCCAAGGGCCGGGCGGCACAGATGAACGCCGGGGCGCGCCAAGCCAGCGGCGACATTCTCTGGTTCCTGCACGCCGACAGCCTGCCGCCCCCGGCCGCGGCCACCCTGATCCGCGCGGCCCTGGCCCAACCAGGCCGACATTGGGGCCGGTTCGACGTGCGGCTGTCCGGCCGCCATCCGCTGTTGCGGGTGGTGGAAACCCTGATGAACCTCCGCTCCCGGCTCACCGGCATCCCCACCGGCGATCAGGGCATTTTCGTGCGCTGCAACTTGTTCGAGCGCGTCGGCGGCTATCCTGCCATCGCGCTGATGGAAGACATCGCCTTCAGCCGCTTGTTGAAGATTCAGGGACGGCCGGTCTGCCTGCGCCAGCGGCTGACGACTTCCAGCCGGCGTTGGGAACAAGACGGCATCCTTCGTACGATTCTGCTGATGTGGCGGCTGCGGCTGGCGTACTTCTTCGGCGCCGATCCCGAACGGCTGGCCAGGATTTACTACCGCACATGAGCTTTGCCTTCCCAGACGCCCGGCTGCTCATCTTCGCCAAGACCCCGATCCAGGGTCGGGTGAAAACCCGGCTCGCGGGACAGATCGGGACGCGCGGCGCGGCGACCCTCTATGAAAAGCTGCTGCGCCGGACCTTGCACATTGCCCATGCCGCCCGGCTGTGCCCCATCGAACTCTGGTGCGCGCCGGATGCGCGGCATGGCTTCTTCGTCGCCTGCCGTCGGGAGTACGGCGCGCGGTTGCGCCGGCAATGCGGGGGCGATCTGGGCCGGCGGATGAACCACGCCCTAAACCGCACGCTGGCCGATGGCCACCCGGCGGTGTTGATCGGCGGCGACTGCGCGTCCCTGGGGGAAGCGGAATTGCGCACCGCTTTCGGCCTGCTGGCCACCGGCCATGAAGCGGTGCTGGGGCCGGCGGCGGATGGCGGTTACGTGCTGATCGGCTTGAATCGGCCCGGTCCGGCGCTGTTCCGGGGCATCGCCTGGAGTACGCCGACGGTGCTGGCGGCCACCCGCCGGCGACTTCAGCAAGCTGGGATGAACTGGGCCGAGCTGCCGCCCGGCTGGGACGTGGACACGCCGGCTGACCTGCGGCGGCTACGGCAGTTGAATCCGTCTTCCGTTCAACCTTGACTCTGAGCCTCGAAAACCGGCATAAACACCGCCACCGCTAATTCCATGAACTCCGCGTCCAGCGGATCGGTATCCCGGAACGCCAGGCGGTAATAGACGTTCTCGCGTTCCGGAGCGACCTGTTGGAAATCATCCCCTTCCCATTGTCGCCGCGCCGCCCGCAAGGCTTTTTCCGCATCCTGATACTTGTCCTTGCGGAGCGTTTCAGCATAAGCCAGCGCGCTCTTGGGGAAGAAGTGCAGCAAGCGCCGCGTTCCCCGCCAGTACCATTCCAGCAACGCCCGCAGGTGCGCGGCGGCCTCCTCCACCGGTTCCTGCAGCACCGTTTTATCCTCCGCCACCCAATGACTACACAACACCGTTCCCTCGGGCGCCGCAACGTTCAGCGCCAAGTGATACAGCCATAAATTCAGGTAATCATTAGCCTTGATCGACGCCAGCCGATACCCCACCCGACCGACCGGCGTCACCCCGGTCAATCGCCCGCTGAGTTCGAACTCGCCCAACTTCAGCACCAGATCCAGCGGCTCCGGGTCCCGGTCCGGCATTACCCGCCCCAGGCGGCCGGCGAACCGTGTTACCCGTTCCTGGGCCTGGGCGAACACGCACTCGCCAACCCGACCGTGCGGCAGCGCCCCGCTCCCCCGCGCCACCGCTTGAATCTCCGCCGCCGGCCGCCGATCACGATGCAGTTCCAGCATCCGCCCGAGCAGTTGATGGTTCTCCAACCCATCCAGTACGAACGGCTCGCGGGTGTCCAGTGCGTCCTCGCCATCGTCTGGCCGGATGCCGAGCCGCTCCCTCAGCAACCACCTGGCCGGATTGCGAAAGAACCCCGCCAGATTCTCCAGCGTCACCCGCCGCAGGGCCGGGTCCGGCTCGGGCAGTTCCGCAGTCAGCAGTGGCGTCGGCTCCCTTTCGCCCCGTCCAGCCTGACGGCTGGCCTCGGTCAATTCTCGCGCGAAGCTGAACAACCGGTCGTCGCCGCTGAAATATCGGCGACTGAAGGCTTGCAGGGGATGGCGAGTCACCAGTTGTTCGCGGGGCCGGCCACCGTCTGGACGATAGAAACTCCGATCCACCACATCCAACAACTCGCTGACCAGCACCGAGGGGGGGAGCGGCGTGTTGTCGCGGATGCTCTGGCCAACATAGCTCAGATACAGACAGCAGCGGGCCGACAACAGCGTTTCCAGGAACAGGTAGCGGTCGTCGTGGCGGCGGGCGCGGTCGCCGCGTCGGAACCGGGTCGCCATCCGGTCGAAATCGACCGCCCGGTGTGGGTGCGGAAAGGCATCGTCGCTCATCCCGAGCAGGGCCACCACCGGGAATGGAATACTGCGCATCGGGACCAGGGCGCAGCAGGTCACACCGCCGCTCAGAAACCGCCCCGCCGGACTTTCAGCCGTGTTCAACACGTTGCGCAGGGCCGACTTCACCACCGCCAGCCCCACCGGTTCAATATAATTCGCCTGTTCGGCTTGAGCGCGCAGCGTCTCCAGCGCGTCGCGTAGTCGTTGAATTTCGTTCTCCTCGCGTTCCCTGGGCGAGAAATACTGGTCCAGCACCGCGCGCAGGCTCTGTACCCATGCCGCCAGCGGCCGAACTTCCCGCACTTGGGCATCCAACCCGAACAGGGTCTCGACGAACGTCAACCACTGGCCCAGCGCCTGTGCCTCTCCGCCTTCCACCTCGTCATGGGGCAGGATGCCGGCGTACAAATCCCGCTCGCCCCCCGGTAGCGCGTAACCGAGCAGCAACCGGTCCAGCCCCATCCGCCAAGTGTGTTCGGGGGTGGCCGGCAACTCCCAGTGCGCTTTCGCTCTGGCATCGAGACCCCAGCGGATGCCTGCGTCCCGCGTCCACCAGCGAATCCGCTCCAGATCAGCCTCGTCCAGTCCGAACCGCCGCCGCACCGCGGGCAATTCCAACAGGCTCAACACCTGGCTGGCGTCGAACCTTCCGACACCCAGATCCAGCAATGCGAAGAAACACTCGACCAGCGGCTCCTCGGCGGGTGCTCCCCGGTCAGCGATGCTGAACGGAATCCGCCTCTCCCGCGGCGCACTGGCGAACACCGCCTCGATCAGCGGCCCGTAACGGGCGATGTCGGGCGTCATCACGATCACGTCGGTTGGCCGCAACTCCGGGTTCGCCGCAAACAATGCCAACAACTGATCGTGCAACACCTCGACCTCGCGCATCGGCCCGTGGCAGGCGTGAATCTGGAGCGAACGGTCATCGGGCCGCAGCGGCAACGGGGGATGTTCGTCGCCGCCCCGCTCCTGCAAATGCAGGATGTCGGCTTGCAGGCGGTGCACCAGATCGTCGCCCTCCGGTTCGACGAAGCCCTCCCATTCGTCGCGCGGATGGGCGTTCAGCAAGTCGAGGAAATCCCGCCCCTGCTTGCCCAGCGAGGCCAGCAGGGGATGGCCGACCGTCAGATACGCTTCGTCGGGATCGACCTCCTCCCCCAGCCGGGCCAGATCGCGTTCGGCCTGGATGTCACCCCAATATTCCTGGCAGGGGTCAAGCAAGAACAGATGGATATCGATATGCCGCGCCAGCGCGGCCAGCAGATCCACATCCAGCGGCGGCAGCGCGGACACGCCGATGACGCTGACCCGTTCTGGCAACTGGCGGCGGTCGAGCGATCCTTGCTTCAGCGCCGCATGGAACCGCGCCTGCACTCGCACCCGATGCGCCTCCCCGCCGCTCGCCAGCCGCCGCCACAATTCCGCTTGCCAGTCGTCCTCCTCGCCCGCTTCCCAGCAGGTAATCCAGTCGGGCCGGTAAACCAGATACTGGTCGAAGCAGTCGGCGATGCGGCCTGCCAGTTCATAACGGCGAAATTCGTCATGCCCACCATCCAGATAGGCTCGCACCGGCGCGAAGCACGGCGTCTCCTCCAGATCCCGCAACAGCGCCATCAGCCTCCAGTGCATCACCGGCTGATCGAAGCTTCGAGGTCGGCGGCAGATGGCGCAATACCGCCCGGGCCATCGTCCACAGGAAGGTCGCCGGCAACTGGAAGCCGAGATTGGCGCAAACCCCCAGCCGCCCGGCCAGCCGCAAGCTCAGCCAGCGCGCCAGGCCGCTGCCCGAGGTCACCACCACCTCGCGCGCCAGCGGCGACCGCAAGGGCTGGCTCAGCAGTTCGGCCAACCGGTCGGCCAAATTTTCGAGGCGGTTGCTCTGGTAGCTGTAAAAGGCCATGACGAACCGAAGGTCAGGTGGGTCTGCGGTATCGAATCGGATCCATCAGGCTTTAGACGCAGCCCCCGGCTGGCCATGCTTCGCCAGCCGGCGCAGGGCAGCGCCCAGTCTCGGATCCGTCAGCGTGCGGGCGGCGGTTTCCAGCATCTCGGCGTTGCGCCGAGTCAGCGTCAGGCGCGGTCGCCGGGGCTGGAGCGTCGCTGCCCTCGGCGCCACGCGAATCCGCGGCTTGGGTAGCGCAATGCCGAGTTGCTGGCCCAGCGCCTGACGGATGGTGGGCAAAGCGAAGCGCAGTCGGGTGGCCCAGCTCGCTGAATCGGTCTGGACCTCCCACCCCTCCGCATCGAGCCGAACCAGTACAACGTGATCGTGCAGATGCGACGGCAAATAGGCTTGTAAGAGTTGATTAAGCTGGGTCAGTCTACCGGCCCGCGCCATGAGCTGGCCCAACACCCCGGGCGGGCGACGCAGAACCTCGCCCACCGTCGGGATAGAACTTACCTCGGCTCGCGGACGTGGCGGTAAGGGGGTTGGCGCGGCCCGGACTACTGGCGATGACGCCGACGGGTTGGAGACCACGTCCACCCATCGGCCATAAACGGGTGTTGCTTCGGCAACCACGGCTGGCTTCGGGGCGACAGCGGGTGGCTCTGAAACCGGTTCGGACTTGGCGACCGGCCAGTAGCCGCGGAGCATCTTCAGCAAATGCGCGGTATGGTGGCGGGCCGTCGCGCGGGCGTCGACGTCAGCCATGGTCATCCCCTGCACTCATGTCGCACCTCCCAGGTTCGCCCAATCGGCCGCCAATCGCGCCAGTTCCGCCGGGGTATTGACGTTGCGCCACGATCCCGGTCCGTCGGGAAATACCACCCGCGCCGGCCGCTGCCGTTGCAGCCAGCAGCCAACGCCACCATTACCGGCCGCAAGCCAAGCGGACAAATCATCGCGCAACTCGGCAGACACCAGGGCAAACACCGGTTGCCAGCGCCCTTCGCCGTAAACCACGCTGGCCACCGCCTGCGCCTGTTCCAGTGCCGCCAGCATCCGTGCCGCATAGTCCGAAGGCAACAGGGGCGAATCGCAGGGCGCGGTCAAAACATAGGGCTTCGCCGCCACGCGCAGCGCCGCCAGCATCCCCGCCAGCGGACCCCGAAATCGCTCGTCCGCACCGTCGGGAATCACCCGACAGCCGAACCGCCGGTAACTCTCCAAATGGCGGTTGGCGCTGATCAGCAGCTCCGCGACCTGGGGCTTTAGCCGGCGAACGCCGTGAGCGATCAGTGGCTCGCCGGCCAGCGGCAGCAATCCCTTGTCCCGGCCACCCATCCGCCCGGCGCGGCCTCCGGCGAGCAGGACGCCGGTCACCAGGGCTTGGGGGTCGGCCATCACACAACCCCCCCCGCTGTCGCCACACCTTCAGCCTCTCAGGCCAGCGGCAGCGTTACATGCAACACCCCGGGGTCATCGGGGGTAGCATGAATCCTGAATTTGAGAGCGCGGTTGAGGCGCAGCATCGGCTCGTTCTCCCGCAAAACCTCACCGTACAGCTCCTTGATTCCGCGACTCTTGGCGTAATCGATAATATAGCGCATCAGCATCGGTCCCAAGCCCAAACCGGTCATGTTCCGGTCCACCAGGATCGAATACTCGGCCTTCTCCATGTCGGGGTCGGCATTGCAGCGCACCGCCCCCCAGATTTTACCCTTGCCAGGCAAACAATTGGGTTGGGTGACGATAAACGCCATCTCCCGCTCGTAATCGAGCTGGGTCAGCCGCGCCGCCATTTCGTGGGGCAGTTCCCGCAGCGGCTGGAAAAACCGCATCCGCACATCTTCCGAGGGAAGGCGCTTGACCAGTTGGCGCAGTTCCGGCTCGTCCTCGGGCAAGATCGGCCGGATCAGGAACGCGCGGCCGTCCGGCAGATCATAGAGTTGCTCCAGCTCCTTCGGATAGGGGGAGATCGCCAGCCGTTGCATCGCCGGCGCCGCGCCCGTTTCGATCAGGATGTTGGCATCCAGCGCCAGCATATTATTGGAGTAGACCCAGATCGGATTGATGTCCATCTCCACCACTTCAGCCAGATCGACCACCATCTGCGAGACCTTGATCAGGGTGAGGGCGATGTCGTCCAGATCCACCGGCCGGCCACGATTGGTGCTGAGCTGGCGGTACAGCCGGGTGCGCGACATCAAATCGCGGGCCAGATGCATGTTCAATGGCGGCAAGGCATAGGCGACGTCGTCGATCACCTCGGCCTCGGTGCCCCCCTGGCCAAAGAAGATCACCGGCCCGAACCGTTGGCCGGTGCGCACCCCGATCATCAATTCGTAAGCGCCGTGCCGGGATTGCATCGGTTGCACCGCGAAGCCGTCGATCACCGCCTCGGGCGCGAGTTCGCGCACCCGTTCCAACATGCTGGTGGCGGCTACCAACACCTCCAGGGGATTCTTCAGGCCGAAGGCCACGCCGCCGACTTCCGACTTGTTGGCGATGTCGGGCGACAAAATCTTAAGCGCCACCGGCTCGCGCAATTCCAGGGCCATATCGGAAGCCGCTTCCGGCGTCGAGGCGAAATGGAGCGGCGCAGTCGGGATTTGGTAGGCGTTCAACACCTGGCTGGTTTCGTAAGCGTTCAGCCGGCGGCGGCCAGCGGTCAGGGCAATCTGGATGATGCGGCGGGCCGTCTCGGGATCGGGGGTAAACTCCTCGGGGATCGAGGGTGGCGTTTCCATCAGCAGTTCCTGATTGCGCCGGTGCTGGGCCAGCCGCATGAACGCTTCCACCGCCTCGCCGGGCGCCTGGTAGGTCGGGATTTGCGCGTCCTTGAACCGATCGCGGGCCACCTCCACCGACGACTCGCCGACCCAGCAGGTCATGATCATCCGCCGGCTCTTGGCCCGGTCGACCACCGCCCGGGCACACTCCACCGACCGGTTCACCGAGGCGGGCGCATGGACCACCAGCACCGCGTCGGCGCCCGGCTCCCGCAACAGCAAATCCAACGCCTTGCCATACTCCTCGGGACCGGCCATGTCGCCCAGATCCACTGGATTCTCGATCGGATAATCGGGACGGCAGGCCCGCGCCAACTCCTCGCGGGTGGCATCGCTGATTTCGGCCAGATGGCCACCATGCCGAAGCAGGGTATCGCTGGTCAACTGCGCCAGGCTGTAGCTGTTGCTGAGGATAGTCAACCGGTTGCTTTGCACCGGCTTGGCGGTGGCCAGGGTCTCGGCAGCGGTGAACAGTTGCTCGATGTTATTCACCCGCAATATGCCAGCCCGCTGGAACACGGCGTCGTACACCGCGTCTTCAATCGGGCCGGCCCGGAAGTCGCGTGGCTTGAGCACGATCACCGGCTTGACCCGGGCAGCGGCGCGGGCGGCGGACACGAACTTGCGACGGTTGCGGGTGTTTTCCATATACATCAGGATGGCGCGGGCATTGCCGTCCCGCAGCAGGTAATCGAGCAGATCGCCCAAATCCACGTCCCAGCGGACGCCCACAGAGATGACATGCGAAAAGCCAATATTACGGCCAGAGGCCCAGTCGATGACGCTGCGCGTGATCGCGGCGGATTGGCACAGCAACGCGATGTGGCCCGGCAGCGGCCGGGTCGCGTTCAGACTGGCGTTGACGTTGGCCGACGGCACCGAGTAACCGAAGTGGTCTGGACCCATGATGCGGAGCAGATAAGGCTTGGCGGCTTCCAGGATCATTTGTCTTAGGGATTCACCCTCATCCGGGTATTTGCGCAGCATCTCGGGACTAAGCAGCGCTGGCTTGACACCGCGGTGGTCTTGCAAGACATCCCGGCTGAGCAAGAGCGCGGCCTTGGCACCGCGTTTGCCCAATTCGCCGATCTGAGCTGGCGCCTCGTCGAGGGGGGTGGTCAGAATCGCCAGGTCCGGCGCGACCGGCAGGCTGGCGATGTCCTTGTAGGCCAATACGCCAGAGATGGATTTGTGATCCGGGTTGACCGGCATCACTGGCCCTTTGAAGCCGCCTTCGATCAGGTTGAACTCCAGAGTGGCGTCGGGACCGCCGGCGGCTTTGCCGCGACCGATGACGGTGATGGAGCGGGGCTTGAACAGATATTCAAGGTTGCGAATGGTCATGAGGTGCTTCTCGCGCGAGGAAGACCACCGGGATCCGCCGGCGGGTCGAGTCGGAAGGTCTTATGGTAACGCGATTTGGCTACGGCGGCTTGACTGGCGTCGCTGGACATGGCAGCCCTCCGGTTTTTCCCTAACAATATGCGGACCAATGACGATGATTCATACGTGAGGAACCGACATGAGCTGGACGACGATACGCAAGACCCCGGAACCGGACGAACCAGCGCCTCATTCAGCTGACGACGAGACAGCGCGGGCCAGTTTTCCCTGGGAAGCGGCCCGCGCCGAACTGGAGGGCCTTCCCGGAGGTGGCTTGAACATCGCTTATGAAGCGGTGGACCGGCAGGTCCGGGCAGGTTGGGGTGAAGCAGTCGCCCTGCGCTGGCTGGGTAAAAATGGCGAGCGGCGCGAGTTCAGCTATGCCGACCTGGCCCGGTTGAGCAACCGCTTCGCCAACGGCTTACATAGACTGGGCGTCGGCCGGGGGGACCGGATCTGCGCGCTGGCCGGGCGGATACCTGAGTTGTTCATCGCGGCGCTGGGCACGCTGAAAGCCGGCGCGGTGTTCTGCCCACTGTTTTCCGTCTTCGGTCCGGAGCCGGTGCGGGTGCGGCTGAGCAAGAGCCGGGCGCGGGTGCTGGTGACCACCGCGCTCCAGTACGAGCGCAAGGTGCGGGCGCAGCGCGGTGCGCTGCCCGATCTGGAGCACGTGCTGCTGACCGATGGCGGTGGCACAGAACCGGGCGTTGGTTCGTTCCACGCCCTGCTGGAGGCCGAGTCCGACCAGTTCGCCATCCCTTATACTAATCCGGAGGACTGGGCGCTGCTGCATTTCACCAGCGGCACGACCGGCACGCCCAAGGGCGCGATTCACGTTCACGACGCGGTGGTCGCCCACCGGCTGACCGGCCGGCGGGTGCTCGATCTTCGCCCCGGCGACGTCTATTGGTGCACCGCCGATCCCGGCTGGGTTACCGGCGTGTCCTACGGCATCATCGCTCCTCTGACCAACGGCGCGACCCTGGTGGTGGATGAGGCCGAATTCGACGCCAGCCGCTGGTACGCCATCCTCGAACGGGAGCGGGTGAACGTCTGGTACACCGCCCCGACCGCCATCCGCATGCTGATGAAAGCCGGCGCCGACCTGGCCCGGGGCCACGATCTGAGCGCGCTGCGCTTCGCGGCCAGCGTCGGCGAGCCGCTGCATCCCGAAGGCGTGGTCTGGGGCTTGGAAACCTGGGGCCAACCTTTTCATGATACCTGGTGGCAGACCGAAACCGGCGCCATCATGATCGCCAACACCCGCGCCGGGGACATCCGTCCCGGCTCGATGGGGCGACCGTTGCCCGGCATAGAAGCCGCCATCGTCCTGCGCCGGCCAGAAGACAGCGTTGAGGTTCTGGGTCCCGGTGAGGAAGGCGAACTGGCGCTGCGGGTCGGCTGGCCCTCGCTGTTTCGCGGCTATCTGGACGACGAGGAACGCTACCGACGATGCTTCGCCGATGGCTGGTACCTGAGCGGCGATTTGGCCACCCGCGACACGGACGGTTATTACTGGTTCCTGGGCCGCGCCGACGACGTGATCAAATCCGCGGGCCACTTGATCGGGCCGTTCGAGGTCGAAAGCGTGCTGTTGGAGCATCCGGCGGTGGCCGAAGCCGGGATGATCGGCAAACCGGACGATTTCGCCGGCCAGATCGTCAAGGTATTTGTGGCGCTGAAGCCCGGCTATGCTCCCGGCGACGCACTGCGCAAGGAGCTGATCGGTTTCGCCCGCACCCGGTTGGGACCGGCGGTGGCGCCACGCGAGCTGGAGTTCATGGCCGATTTGCCCAAGACCCGCAGCGGCAAAATCATGCGCCGCCTGCTGCGGGCCCGGGAGATGGAGCTACCGCTGGGCGACCTGTCGATGCTGGAAAATGATGAAGGCAAAAACTGATAACAATTAGTTGGTTTGTTCTAATTCCCGCGAATAAATTAATAACGTGCCTATCCGGTTGGCTCAGGTATCCCCTACGGGTAGTGTGCGGCCTTGTCGCCTAGTACTATTCATGGTGTTTTCCTGAGCCAACCGGATAGGCATAATTAATAATTGAAAGCGACAACAATGTCGGCATGAAAATCGCTTGCTTTATAACCGCAGCGATGTCAAAATCATGTTGCGGCGCAACATGCTGACCATAATGCAATAACAGGGTTTGAGCTTTAATTACTAGATTCAAGGAAAATCCCATGAACGCCATGAGCCAAGAGCAAATTCGCGAGACGATCCTCCGCGTCCTGAGCGATGTCGCACCGAACGCCGATACCCAGGCGATCAACCCCGACATCAGCTTTCACGATCAGATCGAATTGGACTCAATTGACTTTTTGCGGCTCATGATGAGCCTGGAAAAAGAGACCAATGTGACCATTTTCGATTTCGACTATCCGAAATTGTCCACGTTGAAGGGGTGCGAGCACTACCTGACCGCACGACTGGCAACGGCCTGAACGACTCGTCCGCGCGGCATCATGAAAACCGCAATGAGTTCCGACCGCTGACAGCGCAAACAACTACGCCGGGCGCTCCCACAGGCCCGGCTTGCCAGTTATCCCATTCCACGGCATTGCAGAGACTGGCCGACAGCGGAGTTTCTACCTTTAGCTCCACGAAAAGGCTGAAGATATTCGAAATCGCACGCATGGTCAGCACGCGAGGGCACGACCAGGGTCAGCAACCACCATCCAAGCAGTTCGGCGCGGATCCGCGACATGCCTCGATTATTCCAAGGGCCATCAGCAGGGACAGGCCCCTCCAACGGTAAGATCCCCTTGCCCCACCCCGGCGTTCAGGTAGGTAAGCCGCGCCCGAAAAAAAACCGACCACTTTGGGCCGGTCATCATGTGAAAAGGGATTAGGGCGTTTGTCCTAATCCAAATGCTAAATTGAATGTGCAGTAGGGTTTGTTGTCCCTTATTCTTGACACATTCTCCTTTGGTGGTTTTGGGCCGGATCATTGTTCGGCCTTTTATTGTTTTAACCCTCTGGAATTCGGAAAACACGCTTACCGACGAAAATCGCCGCAGATTCTTAGGCGCGTACCCGTGAGACCGGGCGAATTATACCCACCTCGCCTGATTCTGCAACCTTTTCAGGGCGAACTCCGCCATACCCCAGTCCCAAGCAGAACACGAATACGCCTCCGGTCGCGGACATGGGCCAGCGGGCTATGCAGGAACAGCAGAAAAAAGATGCAGGGATGGAAGGCGTCAAGGCCGGCCAGGGTCACGGGTCAATCCGACAGCGACAAACCCCGGGGGTCCAGTTGACCGATCAGCGGCAGTTTTAGCGACGGCCGGTGCGACAGTCGGAGCCGATTCTGGCCCAGAGACGGGTTGAATCAATCGGCGGTGGCCATCTTCCAATTGCTGAACCCATTGCCAACTGGCGGTTTCGAGACAGCCGAAGCAGGTCATCATCCATCAGCAGAACAGAAAGGTCGGCCCGCCTGGACGAAGGGCCGCACAAACCAGTAGTGCGGGCAAATCCAGGTCCAGTAGAAATCCCTATCCCAAGGTCCAAACAAAAAAAGGCCGAGCAACCATCCAATCGGGATAAAACGCGGCCTGGCGTCGGCGTATCAGGGTTCCAGCCGTTCCAACAGCCAACCGCCATCTGTGCGCCGTCGATAGCGCAGACGGTCATGCATTCGGCCATGCCGGCCCTGCCAGAATTCCAGCAGTTCTGGTCGGACACGGTAACCACCCCAGTGTTGCGGCATTGGAATGTTTTCGTCGGGATATTGTGCATCCAGGATCTGGAAACGCTCATCCAGAATCCGCCGGCTGGCCACTACCTGACTCTGCCGAGAGGCAAGCGAACCCAGCCGGCTTTCTCGCGGCCGAGTGCGAAAATAGGCTTCGGATTCAGCGGGTGGAATTTTGCCGACCGTGCCTTCCACCCGAACCTGCCGCTCCAGTTCCAACCATAGGAACAGCAAGGCAGCGTGCGGGCTTGCGGCCATTTGGTGGCCCTTGTCGCTACGGTAGTTGGTGTAGAACACGAAGCCGTCGGCATCGCAATCCTTGAGCAGCACCACCCGCGCGTAGGGACGACCGGTCCGGTCTGCGGTGGCGAGGGTCATGGCGTTGGGTTCGGGTAGTTGGGCGGTGATCGCCTCCCCCAGCCAGCGTTGAAACTGCTTGAGGGGATCGGGATCGACGTCGGCCTTGTTCAAGGCCCCACGGGCGTATTCCTGACGAAGTTCGGCGAGAGTATTGCTCATTGCGGTACCGGTTTCCTAGAACTGAACGTTCGGGACAGGCCGATTATAACCCGTTCGCAAGCCGTTGCTCCGGGTTGTTCGCATTGACCAAATCATTCTGCATCGCAGCAAAAATCGTCTATACTGATCTTCGTGGATGGACCGTTGCCCATTACCGGTTCTTTTTAACTCTACAGAACGGCAAACCTTCAACTAATATGTTTAGTATGGCGGTCGGAATTAGGGTGGCATCCACGCAAAATCAATATGGATTCAGACTATTTAGTCAGGCGCGCTTGGCCTGCGAATTGCTTCTAACAGGTGAGAGGTTAAAACCATGCGTGGCGCCCACAAGTTTCAACATCCATTTATCTGGTTCGAACGCGATGGCTGGTGGTTCAAGGTATTCAGCGAATGTTTTGGCCCCTATCCGGACCTGGTCGAGGCCCGCTACCAACTGTTGGTCATCCAGGGCTTGAGCCGGCAACTGCGCGAAGTTCTGTCCGGTCAGGCCTGATCCAGGCCTTGCAACCGCCAGGGAAGGTGGGTATGGGACCGGGGCATGACCGATGAGGCATTGGCGGCCCGGATTCACGCCGCCGTCATCGAGGCCACCTACCAATACCTGGCCGAACGCCGGGCGCGCGTTGATGCATTCGCGCGCAGGCATTATTCTTTCCCGGGCGCGCTGCGCGTCAACCGTCGCGCGCTTGGCCTGGATCTGCTGCGCACCCCCGCCAACATACTCTGGGCCATCCCGCACCTGCTCGCTCGCGGCGGCGCGCGGTTGGGCCGCAAGCTGGGACTGGACAAGCTCCCCCGATGCCTCGACCGCCTGCCCCCCGGTTTCAAAACCGACGTAGAACGCGAAATCGAGTGGCTGATCTATAGCGAACTGCTGGAATTGCCCTTTGAACAGGCAGGGCGGCGCTGTACCCGGGATGCGCTGCTGGAAACGATCCTGGCGCATCCGACCATCAGCCAGTTGCTGATTCCCGAACTGCTCCGATTGGACGAACTCGCGCAGCGCCAGGATTTTAGCCGGCGGCTCGAAGACTATCTGCTCACCTATACCAGCAACCGCGCGGCGGCCGCCGATTTATCCTGCTCGTTGCTCAGCCTGGCGGCCGGCATCGCCGCCTTCAAACAATTCACCCCGGGCGCCATGGCCATCGGCGGCGTTGCCGCGACCGCCATCGCCAACCATCTGGCCATCGCCAACTTCATGCTGGGACCGACGCTCGGCTCGCTGTATTACGGTTTTTTCCCGGCCACGGCCTCCACCGGTCTGCTGATCGCCACCACGGGCGGACTGATGTTGGCGCTGGGCGTGCTGACGGCCGGTGCTGGCGTGATCGCCGATCCTCTCCAGCAGGCGCTGGGGCTGCACCGACGCAAGCTGATGAAACTGCTGGATGCGCTCGAACAGGTGCTGACCGGCCAGGGCAGCGGCTACCTGCTGCACGATGCCTACGTCGCACGCGTTTTCGACTTGTGGGACTTGTTGCAAACCGCGACTCGCGCCCTAAGCTGAGAACGCACGCTCGCGCAGACACAAAAAAGCCGGGCCAGAGCCCGGCATCACGACTGAATCGCTATCCGCTGACTAGTCAAGGGCCGCTTGGGGCCGGTCCACCAATTCGACATAGGCCATGGGCGCATTGTCTCCATTGCGAAAACCGCACTTCAGAATCCGGAGATAACCACCAGGCCGCGCCTGATAGCGTGGTCCCAGTTCGTTGAACAGTTTGGTCACCACGTCCCGATCGCGCAGGCGGGCGAACGCGAGCCGGCGCCGGGCCACGCTGTCCTCCTTCGACAGGGTGATCAGCGGTTCGGCGACCCGCCGCAGCTCCTTGGCCTTGGGTAGCGTGGTCCGAATCAGTTCATGGGTAAACAGTGAGGTAGCCATGTTGCTCAGCATGGCCTTGCGGTGGCTGCTGGTGCGATTAAGTTTGCGACCGGCGTTGCGATGGCGCATGACAATGATTCCTTGAAACTCGAAATCGAAAAAATGCAAGGGATGAAGGGGAACCCAGTCGGAGCCGCGCCTCCTATTCGTCGTCGGCATCCTCGCTGCCCGCCGCGGTCCGCTGTCCCGTTCGTGGGGAAAGCTTTTCTGCTTCCGCCGCCTCGAGGGCCAAGCTCGCACGCCGCGCGGCGGCCCGCTCTTCGGACTGTTCCAGGCTCAGGCCCGGCGGCG
This sequence comes from uncultured Gammaproteobacteria bacterium, assembly GCA_963696515.1. Classification (GTDB taxonomy): domain Bacteria; phylum Pseudomonadota; class Gammaproteobacteria; order Competibacterales; family Competibacteraceae; genus Contendibacter. The sequence continues at coordinate 39,401 of CAVOKM010000015.1, read as the reverse complement.
GCCAGTTCTCAACTTTCATACCCAGCGCCAACTTGAACTTGGCCAGCACATCCTTAATCTCAGTCAGAGATTTTTTGCCAAGGTTCGGGGTCTTCAGCAATTCCGCCTCGGTCCGCTGCACCAGATCGCCAATGTAGTAGATATTCTCCGCCTTCAGGCAGTTGGCCGAACGCACGGTCAATTCCAGATCATCCACTGGCTGCATCAGCACCGGGTCAATGTCCACTGGCGGCGGTGGAACCGGCTCGTCTTTCTTGCCCCTGAGATCCACAAACACCGACAACTGATCAAGCAGAATCCGGGCCGCCGTGCGAATGGCATCCTCGGGATCGATGGTGCCGTTGGTTTCCAGCATCAGCACCAGCTTGTCCAGATCGGTCCGTTGTTCGACGCGCGCGTTTTCCACCCGATAGCTGATCCGCGCCACCGGACTGAAGGAAGCATCCAGCCGCAGCCGCCCGATCGGTCGGCTTTCGCTGTCCGCGCTTTCCCGCTGGGTGGCCGGCCAGTAGCCGCGTCCCCGCTCGACCTTGAGCTTCATGCTCAGTTCGCCGCTCTTGGTCAAATGCGCAATGACGTGCTGTGGATTGATGATCTCGACCTTATGGGTCCGCTCGATATCGCCCGCCAGCACCGGCCCCGGTCCTTTCTTGGTCAGCGTCAAAGTGGCTTCGAAGGCTCCTTCCTGCAGGGTAACCGCGACTCCTTTCAGATTGAGCAGGATATCGATGACATCTTCCTGCACGCCCTCGATAGTCGAATACTCGTGCAGCACCCCTTCGATTGCGCACTCGATGATCGCGGCGCCGGGTATGGAGGAGAGCAAAATCCGCCGCAGGGCGTTGCCGAGGGTGTAGCCAAAACCCCGTTCCAACGGCTCCACGGTCACCCGCGCCCGACGCGGATCGAGTTTCTCCACTTCGACGCGGGTCGGTTTCAGCAAATCAAATGCGCCCACCATCCGTCTGCCCTCCGAATCGCTCACTTGGAGTACAGCTCCACCACCAGGGATTCATTGATATCCGGCGGCAGGTCGGCGCGGTCGGGAACCCGCTTGAAAACCCCGCTCATCTTGCCGGCGTCCACGTCCACCCAGTCCACGAAACCCCCATGGCCCTGGGCCAGTTGCAAGGCGTATTGGATGCGGGTTTGGGTTCGGCTCTTCTCGTGAATCGCCACGACATCCTCCGGCCTGATCTGGTAGGAAGGAATGTTGACCCGTTGGCCGTTGACGGTAATCGCCCGATGCGAAACCAGTTGTCGGGCCTCGGCGCGGGTGCTACCGAAACCCATTCGGTACACCACATTATCCAGCCGGCATTCCAACAGCCTCAACAGGTTTTCGCCGGTCGATCCCTTCCGGCGGGCGGCTTCCTTGTAGTAGTTGACGAACTGCCGCTCCAGGATGCCGTAGATGCGACGCAGCTTCTGCTTTTCGCGCAACTGCAAACCGTAATCGGACAGCCGGGGCCGACGCGCGCCGTGCTGGCCCGGCGGCCGCTCCAGATTGCACTTGGATTCCAGCGCCCTGGCCGCGGACTTCAGGAACAGGTCGACGCCTTCTCGACGGCTGAGCTTGCACTTGGGACCGAGATATCTCGCCACGGTATAACTCCTGAACTAAACGCGACGGCGCTTCGGGGGACGACAGCCGTTATGCGGAATCGGCGTGACATCCATGATGCTGATAATCTTGAAACCGGCGGCGTTCAGGGCTCGCACGGCGGATTCCCGACCCGGCCCCGGACCGTTGACATTGACTTCCAGATTCTTGACGCCGAATTCCTTGACCACTCCGCCCACCCGTTCGGCAGCGACCTGCGCCGCGAACGGCGTGCTCTTGCGGGAACCGCGAAAACCCGAACCACCCGAGGTGGCCCATCCCAGCGTATTGCCCTGGCGGTCCGTGATGGTGATGATGGTATTGTTGAACGAGGCGTGGATATGGGCGATGCCATCCACGACGTTTTTCTTGACGCGCTTGCGCGTTTTGGTAACCGGTTTTGCCATGCTCCGACCTATGCCAAGGGAACTCCGAAATTCTCCGACCGCTTACTTGCGGATCGCGCGGCGCGGACCCTTGCGCGTCCGGGCGTTGGTGCGGGTACGCTGACCCCGGACCGGCAGGCCCCGCCGGTGGCGCAGCCCGCGATAGCAGCCCAAATCCATCAGCCGCTTGATGCTCATCGATACCTCGCGACGCAAGTCGCCTTCCACGGTGTACTTGGCCACCTCGGCGCGCAGGGCGTCCACCTGAGCCTCGCTCAGATCGCGAACCTTGAGGTTCTGGGCGACGCTGGCGGCTGCGCAAATCTGCTTGGCACGGGTCTGGCCTATGCCGTAAATGGCCTGCAGCGCGATGACCGCATGCTTGTTGACCGGAACGTTGATACCTGAAATACGGGCCATGCCTTGGTATTCCTCCTATCGCGCCGGGCGCTCGCCACGCAAAGAAGCGAGAATTTAATTCACTCGGCGATGTAAATCAATAATGACCGTTGTTTTTAGCCCTGCCGCTGTTTGTGGCGGGCGTCCGTGCAAATCACCCGGACCACGCGGTCGCGGCGAATGATCTTGCAGTTGCGACAGATTTTCTTCACCGAGGCACGCACTTTCATCATTGCTCTCCAGATTCAGGACGCCCCGCGATGGCGGCGCTCGATAAACGGTTTTCGCTCAGCGCGATAGACCCTGGCCCTTGAAACTGCTCTTCTTCAGCAGGCTCTCGTACTGATGCGACATCAGATGCGCCTGGACCTGGGCCATAAAATCCATGACCACCACCACAATGATCAACAACGAGGTGCCACCGAAATAGAACGGCACCCGCCAGTACAGGATCAGGAATTCGGGCAGCAGGCAAACGCCGGTGATGTACACAGCCCCCACCAGGGTCAGCCGGGTCAGCACCTTGTCGATATAGTTCGCCGTCTGCATCCCCGGCCGGATTCCCGGAATGAACGCGCCGGACTTTTTCAGATTGTCGGCGGTTTCCTTGGAATTGAAGACCAAGGCCGTGTAGAAAAAACAGAAAAAGACGATTAGGCCGGCGTAGAGCAGCACGTATAGTGGCTGCCCGGGCGACAGGGTCGAGCTGATGTCGCGCAGCCATTCCATGTTCGGTGCGTTGCCAAACCAACTGCCCAGCGTGGCGGGGAACAGGATCAGGCTGGATGCGAAGATGGGTGGAATCACCCCCGACATGTTCAGTTTCAGGGGCAGATGGGTGGTCTGGGCGGCGTACACCTTCCGGCCCTGCTGGCGTTTGGCGTAGTTGACCGTGATCCGTCGCTGCCCGCGTTCGACGAACACCACGAAGCCGGTGACCAGCACGGTCAGCGCCAGCAGGAACAGCACCAGCATGACGTGCAATTCACCGGTTCTGGCCAGTTCGAGCGTGCCCCCCACCGCCTGCGGCAGGCCGGCGACGATGCCGGCGAAAATCAGCATGGAGATACCGTTGCCGATGCCCCGTTCGGTGATCTGTTCGCCCAGCCAGACCAGGAACATGGTACCCGTCACCAGGCTGATGGTCGAGGTCAGGATAAAGCCGATGCCTGGCGCGATGACCACCGAGGTACCGCCCGCCATCTGGCTTTGGAGGGCGATGCTGACGCCGATGGCCTGGAACGCCGCCAGCACCACGGTTAGATAGCGGGTGTAGCGAGTCAGCGTATGGCGACCCGCCGCGCCGCCCTCCTTGCGCAACTGCTCTAGCGCCGGAACCACCATGGACATCAGTTGCAGGATGATCGAGGCCGAGATATAGGGCATCACCCCGAGCGCGAACAGACTCAGGCGACCCAAGGCACCGCCCGAAAACATGTTGAACATATCGAGAATGGTGCCGCGCTGCTGGTCGAACAGTTGCGCCATGGCGTTCGGGTCGATGCCCGGTACCGGAATGTGCGCGCCGATGCGGAACACCACGAGCGCCCCCAGCAGGAACAGGAGGCGCTGGCGCAATTCGGTCATTTTGCCGAGATCCGGCAGGGCGGCGGCCATCGTCGTTTACTCGTGGATCACGCCGCCGGCCGCCAGCACCGCGGCCCGGGCGCCCTGGGTCAGCGCCAGGCCGCGCAGGGTCACGGGCTTATCCAGCGCGCCGGACAGGATCACCTTGGCCTTTTTGGCGAAAACCGGCACGACATTGGCTGCCTTGAGCGCCGCCAGGTCGATGACCTCGGCGGAGAGCTTGGCCAGATCGTGCAGTCGCACCTCGGCGGTGTTCTTGGCGGTCATCGAGCGGAACCCGCGCTTGGGCAGGCGCCGCTGCAACGGCATTTGGCCGCCTTCAAAGCCGACCTTGTGATAGCCGCCGGCCCGGGCGTGCTGGCCCTTGTGCCCGCGACCGCCGGTCTTGCCGAGGCCGGACCCGATGCCGCGCCCGACCCGTTGCTTGTCCGGCCGGCTGCCCGGCGCCGGTTTGAGGGTATTCAGACGCATGGCTTCAGGCCTCCTCGACTTTCAGCAAATACGACACCTTGCGAATCATGCCACGGTTTTCCGGGGTGTCGATCACCACCGCGCTGCTGTGCGTCCTCCGCAGACCCAGCCCGCGCACGCAGGCCTGGTGCGCGGCCAACCGGCCATGCGCGCTCTTCACCAGAGTGACTTTCAGCTTGTCGGTCATGGTCTCAGCTCCGAATCTCGTCCACGGTCTTGCCGCGCTTGGCGGCCTGGTAATCGGGCGATTTCATGACGCTCAGGCCCCGGATGGTCGCTCGAACCACGTTGATGGGATTGCGCGAGCCGATGCACTTGGCCAACACGTCCTTGACCCCCACCACCTCGAAAACGGCGCGCATGGCGCCGCCGGCGATGATCCCGGTGCCCTCGGAAGCCGGCTGCATGAACACCCGGGCCGCACCGTGCTCGGACGTCACGGGGTATTGCAAGGTCGTGCCGTTCAGCGGCACGCCACGCATGTTCTTGCGAGCCTTATCCATCGCTTTCTGGATGGCCATCGGCACTTCGCGGGCCTTGCCGTAACCCAGGCCGACCCGGCCGTTGCCGTCGCCCACCACGGTCAGCGCGGTGAAGCCGAACTGCCGGCCGCCCTTGACCACCTTGGCCACCCGGTTGACAGTGATCAGCTTTTCCTGCAAACCGTCGCTATTTTGGGAACTTTCCACGTTCGTCGCCATATCTGCTCCTAAAACTCCAAACCGTTCTCGCGGGCGGCGTCTGCCAGCGCCTTGACCCGGCCGTGATACTTGAAGCCGGAGCGATCAAACGCCACCCGCGTCACACCCATGGCCTTGGCCTTTTCGGAAATCGCCTTGCCCACCGCCTTGGCTGCCTCGATGTTGCCAGTGCTTTTGAGAGTCTGGCGCAGCGTCGGCTCCAGGGTCGAGGCGGCGGCCAAGGTCCGGTCACCGGTAGGGGCCGGACTGATCAGCTGGGCGTAAATGTGCGTGGGCGTGCGATGCACGCACAAACGGTAGATTCCTAGCTCGCGAATCTTGTGCCGGGCCCGCAATCCCCGCCGCAGACGCGCGGCCTTCTTGTCGGCTGCTTTCTTGTCCATGGGGGCTCCTTACTTCTTCTTGGCTTCTTTCAAAATGATGGTCTCATCCGAATAACGCACGCCCTTGCCCTTGTAGGGTTCCGGCGGTCGGTAGGCGCGAATCTGGGCGGCGACTTCACCGACTTGCTGCTTGTCCACGCCTCGGATTCTGATTTCGGTCTGGGTGGGGGTCTCGATGGAAATCCCCACAGGCGTCTTGAACTCGATCGGATGGGAAAACCCGAGAGTCAGATTCAGTACCGCACCCTGCGCTTGGGCCTTGTAACCGACTCCGACCAGTTGCAGCTTGCGCTCGAAGCCCTGGGTGACGCCGATCACCATGTTGTTGAGCAGGGCGCGCATGGTGCCGGTCATGGCCCTATGCTTGCCGTCGTTGGTGACCTGGCGTGGAGCGACCTTGATCTCGTCGCCCTCGCGTTGGACTACGACCCAGGGATGAACGCGCAGTTCGGCCGCGCCCTTGACGCCCTTGAACGCGACATGCTGGCCCTCGATGGTCACGCTCACGCCAGCCGGCACGGGGATCGGCTTTTTACCGACGCGCGAAGTGCGAATTTTCTGTTCCTTGACGACGCTTGCCATGGGATCGCTCCTCTAAGCCACGATGCACAGCACTTCGCCGCCGTGGCCAGCGGCGCGGGCCGCGCGATCGCTCATCAGGCCTTGGGGCGTGGACACGATGGCCACTCCCAAGCCGCTCATGACCTTGGGCAATTCATCCTTGCCGCGGAATACCCGCCGGCCCGGACGGCTGACCCGTTCGATCCGGTCGATCACTGGCTGGCCTTCGAAGTACTTGAGCGCAATCGTCAACTCGGCTTTGCCGGGGGTGCTTTGCGCAACCGCGAAATCACAGATATAGCCCTCATCGCGCAATACCTGGGCGATGGCTGCCTTCACCTTCGAAGACGGCATGCTGACCTGGGTCTTGGCGGCGGCCTGGGCATTGCGGATGCGCGTCAGCATATCCGCGATGGGGTCCGTCATACTCATGCTCTCAATCACTCCACGTGGTCAGTCTCGGGACCTCCGCCGGGGGCGGGGCAAACCCGGAACTTAAGGCGTCGTCGTCCGGCTTCCAAAAGCCGGAGTATTCTTTACCAGCTCGCCTTGCGCAGGCCGGGCACGTCCCCGCGCATGGTCGCTTCGCGCAGCTTGTTCCGGCCCAGGCCGAACTTGCGATAAAAGCCGTGCGGTCGGCCGGTCAGCCGGCAACGATTGCGCAGCCGGGTCGGACTGGCGTCGCGAGGCAGCGTCTGCAAGCCTTTCTGAGCATCCCGCCGCTGCTCGTCGCTGTTATTCAGATCGCGGATGGTTTCCTTCAATTCGGCTCGCCGGGCGGCATACTGCTCGACGATGCGCGCCCGCTTGATTTCGCGGTTGGTCATGCTCAGTTTGGCCACAGCCTGGTCCTCAGTTCCGGAACGGGAAATTGAACGCCGCCAGCAGCGCTCGTCCTTCCTCGTCGGTGCGCGCGGTGGTGGTGATGGTGATGTCGAGGCCGCGGATGGCGTCGATCTTGTCGTAGTCGATTTCCGGAAAGATGATCTGCTCGCGCACGCCCAGGCTGTAGTTGCCACGGCCGTCGAAGGCGCGGGCGCTAAAGCCGCGAAAGTCGCGGATGCGCGGGATGGCGATGTTGACCAGCCGATCCAGGAACTCGTACATCCGGTCGCGCCGGAGCGTCACCTTACAGCCGATCGGCCAGCCCTCGCGGATCTTGAAGCCGGCGATGGACTTGCGTGACAGCGTCACGATCGGCTTCTGGCCGGCGATCTGGGTCAGATTGCCGACCGCGTGCTCCATGATCTTCTTGTCGGCCACCGCCTCGCCGACGCCCATGTTCAGGGTGATCTTGGTGATCCGGGGCACTTCCATGACGTTGCGATAGCTGAACTGCTCGCGCAATTTGGGCGCCACGGTCTCGCGATAATAGTGTTGCAATCGGGCCACGGGCGTCTCCTCAAACATCCACGACTTCGTTGTTGGACTTGAAGTAGCGCACCTTGCGACCGTCCTCCAAGACCCGGAAACCAACCCGGTCGCCCTTCCTGGTGAGCGGGTTGAACAACATCACGTTGGAGATGTGAACCGCCGCCTCGCGTTCGACGATGCCGCCCGCCACCTGGCGCGCCGGATTGGGCTTGGTGTGCCGCTTGACCAGGTTGACCCCAGCCACGAACACCCGCTCGCCGTCCATCACCCGCATGATCTTGCCGCGCCGGCCCTTGTCCTTGCCGGCGATGACGATGACTTCATCGTCCTTTCGTATTCTGCGCATTGCCGCCTTCCTCCTGCCTCACAAGACTTCCGGGGCCAGGGAAATGATTTTCATGAATCGTTCGCTGCGCAATTCGCGGGTGACCGGGCCAAAAATACGGGTGCCGATCGGCTCCAACTTGTTATTGAGCAGCACCGCGGCATTGCCGTCGAAGCGAATCAGGGAGCCGTCCGGCCGGCGCACGCCCTTGCGGGTGCGCACCACCACGGCGCTGTAGACTTCGCCCTTGTTGACCTTGCCGCGTGGTATCGCATCCTTGACGCTAACCTTGATGATGTCGCCAATCTGCGCGTAGCGGCGGTGGGAGCCGCCCAGCACCTTGATGCACATCAGCCGGCGGGCGCCGCTGTTATCGGCGACTTCCAACATCGTTTGCATCTGAATCATGGTTCTACATTCCGTTCACGGATGGTGGAAAACTCCGGCTTGCCGGGCCAGCCCGGCACGCTTGCGGTGGTCATTGCGCGCGCTCGACCACCGCGACCAGGGTCCAGGCCTTAGTCTTGGACAGGGGCCGGCACTGCTTAATCGTCACCAGGTCGCCCGCGCGGCATTCGTTGTGTTCGTCGTGGGCGTGCAGCTTGCTGGTCCGGCGGACGTATTTGCCGTAAACGGGATGCTTGACCAACCGCTCGATCGCCACAGTGATGGTCTTGTCCATCTTGTTGCTGGTCACGCGCCCGCTCAGGGTGCGCTCCACCTGGGTGTCCGTCGTCATGCCTGTTTCGCCTTCTCGCCTAACACCATCTTGACCCGCGCGATGTTGCGTCGCACCTGCCGGAACAGATGGGGCTTGCTGGCTTGGTTGGTGGCCTTCTGCATCCGGAGGTTGAACTGTTCGCGCAGCAGCGCCAGCAGTTCCTGCTTCAGCTCATCCACGCTTTTCTGTCGCAGTTCGCTCGCGTTCATCACATCACCGTCCGGGTCACGAAGACCGTTCGCACCGGGAGCTTGGCCGCGGCCAGGCGGAACGCCTCGCGAGCGATGGCCTCGGTCACCCCTTCCACTTCATACAACACGCGGCCGGGCTTGATCCTGGCGACCCAAAACTCGACGCTGCCTTTGCCGCTGCCCATGCGCACTTCCAACGGCTTCTTGGTGACCGGCTTGTCGGGGAAAATGCGAATCCACACCTTGCCGCCGCGTTTGATGTAGCGGTTGATGGCGCGGCGGGCGGCTTCAATCTGGCGGGCGGTCAGCATCCCCCGGGTAGAGCACTTCAACCCGTATTCGCCGAAACTCACCTGGGTGCCGCTGGTGGCGACGCCGGTGTTGCGCCCCTTGCGCTGCTTGCGGAATTTCGTTCTTTTCGGCTGTAACATGTTCCGTCTCGTCTATAAACTTAGGGAGTCAGCGACGGGCCGCGGACTCCCGCTACAGTATTCGGGCGTTCAGTTCGCGATCGCCTTCTCGGGCCTCGCCTCGCCCGGCCGGTTGAAACCGAAAACCTCGCCCTTGAAAATCCAGACCTTGATGCCGATCACCCCATAGGTGGTTTGGGCTTCGGCCAAGCCATAATCGATGTTGGCGCGCAGGGTATGCAACGGTACCCGCCCTTCGCGGGTCCACTCGCTGCGGGCGATTTCGGCGCCGTTCAAGCGGCCGGAAACCTTAATTTTAATCCCGAGCGCTCCCAAGCGCATCGCGTTGGTCACCGAGCGCTTCATCGCCCGCCGAAACATGATGCGCCGCTCCAACTGCTGGGCCACGCTTTCGGCGACCAACTGAGCGTCCAGTTCCGGCTTGCGGATCTCCTCGATGTTGATCTGCAAATCCTTCACGTCCAGTTCCATCATCTTGGCGACCGCCTTGCGCAAGGCTTCGATATCCTCGCCCTTCTTGCCGATCACCACGCCGGGCCGGGCGGTATGAACGGTGATGCGCGCCAGTCGGGCCGGGCGTTCGATCTGCACCCGGCTGACCGAGGCATTGGCCAGTTTCTGTTTCAGAAATTGGCGCACCCGCAGGTCGGTTTCCAGCAGTTCGGGGAAATTCTTGCTGCTGGCATACCATTTGGACGCCCAGTCGGTGGCGATGCCCAGTCGGATCCCCGTGGGATTGACTTTCTGACCCATGTCTTGTTCGCTCCTATCGCTCGGCCACGGTTACAGTGATATGACTGGTGCGCTTGACGATGCGGTTGCCACGGCCCTTGGCGCGGGCGTGCATCCGCTTCATCACGGGGCCACCGTCCACGCAGATCGTGGCCACCTTCAGCTCGTCGACATCGGCGCCCTTATTGTGCTCGGCGTTGGCGATAGCCGATTCCAGCACTTTCCGGATGAGTGGGGCCGCTTTCTTGTTGCTGAATTTCAGCAGATCCAGGGCGCGGCCCACGGGGAGGCTGCGAACCTGGTCGGCGACCAGCCGGGCCTTCTGCGGCGAGATATGGGCATCCTTCATGATCGCGATGGCTTGCATGGCTTGCTCCTTACTTGGACTTCTTGTCGGCCGCATGCCCGCGATAGGTGCGGGTGGCGGCGAACTCGCCCAGCTTGTGGCCCACCATATTCTCCGTGACCAGAAGCGGCACGTGCTGGCGACCGTTATGCACGGCGATGGTCAACCCGATCATATCGGGCAGGATCATCGACCGCCGCGACCAGGTCTTGATCGGCCGCTTGGTATGGGTAGCGACCGCCTGCTCCACCTTCTTGGCCAGGTGGAGGTCCACAAACGGCCCTTTTTTGATCGAACGTGGCACTTGACTGTTTCCTCTCGGTTGCGCGCCCCGCGGTTCGGCGGGACGGCCTACGCATTATTTTGCTTTACGCCGACGCACGATGTACTGATCGGTGCGCTTGTTCGAGCGGGTCTTGTAGCCCTTGGTCGGCACACCCCACGGCGACACCGGATGGCGGCCGCCGGAGGTTCGGCCCTCGCCGCCGCCGTGCGGGTGGTCCACCGGGTTCATGGCCACGCCCCGCACGGTGGGCCGGATCCCGCGCCAGCGCTTGGCACCGGCCTTGCCGAGGGACCGCAGATTGTGTTCCTCGTTGCCAACCCAACCGATGGTGGCCTTGCAGTCGGCGTGAACCTTGCGGATTTCGCCGGAACGCAACCGCAGGGTGGCGTAGCTGCCTTCGCGAGCGACCAGTTGGACGGAAGCGCCGGCGCTGCGGGCCAGTTGCGCGCCCTTGCCAGGGCGAAGCTCCACGCAATGCACCTGACTGCCGACCGGGACGTTGCGCAACGGCAGGGCGTTGCCTGGCTTGATCGGCGCCGCCGGTCCAGACATTAGCATCGCGCCGGCACTCACCTCGCGCGGGGCGATGATGTAGCGGCGCTCGCCGTCGGCGTAGAGCAGCAGCGCGATATGGGCGCTGCGGTTGGGGTCGTATTCCAGCCGCTCGACCTTGGCGGGAATATTGTCCTTGTCCCGCTTGAAATCAATCAACCGGTAGTGCTGCTTGTGGCCGCCACCCTGATGCCGGGTGGTGATGCGGCCCATGTTGTTGCGACCGCCGTTCCGGGTCTGCTTTTCCAACAGCGGCGCGTAGGGCCGGCCCTTGTGCAAATCAGGGTTGACGACCTTGACCACGAAGCGCCGGCCGGGGGAGGTTGGTTTGGTCTTGACGATTGGCATGGGGATTCACCTTGGTCTCGTATGCAGGGGCACCGAACGCCCGCTCAATTCGCCGCCAGGAAATCGATCTTGTGGCCGGCTTCCAGGGAGACGTAAGCTTTTTTCCAGTCCGAACGCCGCCCGGACAAGGCGCCGAACCGTTTGCGCTTGCCCTTGACGTTGAGAACCGTCACGCCCTTGACCTTAACCTTGAACAACAACTCCACGGCATCCTTGATTTCCGGCTTGGTCGCGTCGCGGCTCACCTTGAACGCCACCTGGTTATACCGCTCGGTGAGGCGGTTACTCTTTTCGCTGAGATGCGGAGCCAGCAGGACCTTCAGCAAGCGTTCCTGATTCATGCCAGCCACTCCCCGACGCTCCGAACCGCGTCCACCGTCATCACCACCGCATCCGATCCGACCAGACTGACCGGATCCAGACCATGCACGTCGCTCACCGCCACGCCCGGCAAATTACGCGCCGACAGGTACAAATTCATATCCACGTCCTCGGCCACCAGCAACACCCGCCGCTGATCGGCCAGGCCAAGCGCCGCCAGTTGCTCGACCATGCGCCGGGTCTTGATTTCAGGGATGTCGAGCGAGTCCACCACCAACAGCCGATCCTGACGCAGCAGTTCGGAGAAGATGGCGCGCATGGCGGCGCGATACATCTTTCGATTGACTTTTTGCGAGTGATCCTGCGGCCGGGCCGCGAAGGTCACGCCGCCGCCCCGCCAGATCGGACCACGGATGGAGCCGGCGCGGGCGCGGCCGGTGCCTTTCTGCCGCCAGGGCTTGGCGCCACCGCCGCGAACATCGGAACGGTTCTTTTGGGCACGGGTGCCGGCGCGCCCCCCAGCCCGATACGCCACCACCACTTGATGCACCAGCGCCTCGTTGAAGGGCTTGGCAAAGGTAACATCGGCGACCGCGATCTGGCCCGAGTCCACGCCGCTTGCATTCTTGATCTGAAGCTCCATATCGCCTCCCTTAACGGCGCGCCTTCACGGCGGGCCGAATCATCACATCGCTGCCCTTGGCGCCGGGCACCGCCCCCTTGATCGCCAGCAGATTGCGCTCGGCATCCACCCGGACTACTTCCAGGTTCTGCGTGCAACGTCGGGCCGCCCCGAGATGGCCGGCCATCTTCTTGCCCTTGAACACCCGCCCCGGACTTTGATTCTGGCCGATGGAGCCGGGGGCGCGATGGGACAGCGAGTTGCCGTGGGTGGCGCGCTGGCTGCGGAAATGGTGGCGCTTGATGGCGCCGGCGAAGCCCTTGCCGATGGTAGTGCCGGTCACGTCCACTTTCTGACCGGTCTGGAACAGATCGACCGTCAGTTCGGAGCCAACGCCGATTTCAGCGCCTTCGCCCTCCACCAAACGGAATTCCCACAGCCCGCGACCTGGAACAACACCGGCTTTGGCGAAGTGGCCCGCTATGGGTTTGGTCACCCGGCTGGCCCGGCGCGCGCCGACCGTCACCTGGAGGGCACGGTAGCCGTCGGTTTCCTCGGACTTGACCTGGGTGACACGGTTAGGCTCGACCTCAATGAGGGTGACGGGTATCGAAACGCCATCCTCCGTGAACAGGCGCGTCATACCGGCCTTACGGCCGATGAGTCCTATTGCCATTTATTAATAACCTCGGGTATTGGCGACTTTGGCCAGAGGAGGGGAAGGCCGCCCCTCGTGGCCCGGATTGCAGGCGCCTAGTTCAGCTTGATTTGCACGTCCACGCCAGCGGCGAGATCGAGCCTCATCAGCGCGTCGACCGTTTTATCAGTAGGATCAACGATGTCCATGAGCCGCTTGTGGGTGCGCAGCTCGTACTGGTCGCGGGCGTCCTTGTTGACGTGCGGCGAAACCAGCACGGTGAAGCGCTCGATCTTGGTCGGTAGCGGAATCGGGCCGCGGACCTGGGCGCCGGTGCGCCTGGCGGTCTCGACGATCTCCCGTGCCGACTGATCGATCAACCGGTGATCGAACGCCTTCAGGCGGATGCGGATGCGCTGGCTGGCGGAGGTGGTCATGGCGCTCACTCGATGATTTTGGCGACGACGCCGGCGCCGACGGTGCGGCCGCCCTCGCGGATGGCGAAGCGCAGGCCCTCGTCCATGGCGATCGGGGCGATCAGGCTGATCCGCATCCGGATGTTGTCGCCCGGCATCACCATCTCGACCCCCTCGGGCAGGTCGACCGAGCCGGTGACGTCGGTGGTGCGGAAGTAGAATTGCGGCCGGTAGCCCTTGAAGAACGGGGTGTGCCGCCCGCCTTCTTCCTTGCTCAGCACGTACACCTCGGCTTCGAATTCGGTGTGCGGGGTGATGGTGTTGGGCTTGGCCAGCACCTGGCCCCGTTCGACGTCGTCGCGCTTGGTGCCGCGCAGCAGCACGCCGACGTTGTCGCCGGCTTCGCCTTGATCCAGCAGCTTGCGGAACATCTCCACGCCGGTGCACACGGTCTTGACCGTCGGCCGGATGCCGACGATGGCGACTTCTTCGCCCACCTTGACCCGGCCGCGTTCGATCCGCCCGGTCACCACGGTGCCGCGCCCGGAGATCGAGAATACGTCTTCGATCGGCATCAGGAACGGTTTGTCAATCTCGCGCTGCGGTTGCGGGATGTAGGCGTCCATCGCGTCCACCAGCTTGACGACCGAGGGCTCGCCCAGTTCGCCTGGATCCCCTTCCAGCGCCTTGAGCGCGCTGCCGGTGATGATCGGCAGATCGTCGCCGGGAAAGTCGTAGCTCGACAGCAGCTCGCGCACTTCCATCTCGACCAGCTCGAGCAATTCGGCGTCGTCCACCATGTCGGCCTTGTTCAGGTAGACCACGATGTAGGGCACCCCCACCTGGCGCGCCAGCAGGATGTGCTCCCGGGTCTGCGGCATCGGCCCGTCGGCGGCGGATACCACCAGCACCGCACCGTCCATCTGCGCGGCGCCGGTGATCATGTTCTTGATGTAGTCGGCGTGCCCCGGGCAGTCGACGTGGGCGTAGTGCCGCTTGGGCGATTGATACTCCACGTGCGCGGTGGCGATGGTGATGCCCCGCGCCTTCTCTTCCGGGGCGGAGTCGATCTGGTCGTAGGCCTTGATCTCGCCGCCAAACTTGGCCGCCATCACCTTGGTGATCGCCGCCGTCAGCGTGGTCTTGCCGTGATCCACGTGGCCAATCGTCCCCACGTTGACGTGCGGCTTGCTGCGCTCGAACTTTTCTTTGGACACCGTCTTGCTCCATCAACTCGTAAATTCGGCAACCGTCAGGATGCTTTCTTGATCACCGCCTCCGCGATGGTCGCGGGGGCTTCGTTGTATTTGGCGAATTCCATGGAATAGGTCGCACGGCCCTGGGTGGCCGAGCGCAGGTCGGTGGCGTAGCCGAACATCTCGGCCAGCGGCACCTCGGCGCGAATGACCTTGCCTGAAGGCGAATCGTCCATGCCCTGCAACACGCCGCGGCGGCGGTTGATGTCGCCCATCACATCGCCCATGTAGTCCTCGGGCGTGACCACTTCGACCTTCATGATCGGCTCCAGCAGCACCGCGCTGGCCTTGAGCGCGCCGTCCTTGAACCCTATCGCGCCAGCAATCTTGAACGCCATTTCGCTGGAGTCCACTTCATGATAGGAACCGTCGAAGATGGTCACCTTGACGTCCACCACCGGGTAGCCGGCCAGCACGCCCTTCTCCATCTGTTCCTGCACGCCCTTGTCCACCGCTGGCACGTATTCACGCGGCACCACGCCGCCGACGATGCCGTTAACGAACTCGTAGCCCGCGCCCGGTTTCTGTGGTTCCAGCCGCAGCCAGACGTGGCCGTACTGGCCCCGACCGCCGGACTGGCGCACGAACTTGCCTTCCTGCTCCACCCCCTTGCGGATGGTTTCGCGGTAGGCGACCCGGGGCTTGCCGACATTGGCGTCCACCTTGAACTCACGCTTGAGGCGATCCACGATGATTTCCAGGTGCAATTCGCCCATGCCGGAAATGATGGTCTGGCCCGATTCCTGATCGGTGTGGACCCGGAATGAGGGGTCTTCCTGCGCCAGCTTGCTCAGGGCAACACCCATTTTCTCCTGGTCCGCCTTGGTCTTGGGCTCAACCGCCACCGCGATTACCGGAACAGGGAATTCCATCCGCTCCAGGGTAATGACGCTGCCGGAATCACACAGGGTATCGCCGGTGGTCACATCCTTCAGCCCGACGCAAGCGGCGATATCGCCGGCCCGAATTTCCTTGATCTCCTCGCGACTGTTGGCGTGCATCTGCACCAGCCGGCCGATGCGCTCCCGACGACTCTTGACGGGGTTGTAGACCGAGTCGCCGGAATTGACCACGCCGGAATAGCAACGGATGAAGGTCAGGGTGCCAACGAAGGGGTCGGTGGCGATCTTGAACGCCAGCGCCGCGAACGGCGCGCTGTCGTCGGCCCGCCGCTCGCCCTCGCTCTCGGCGGCGTCGTCCAGCACGCCTTTGACCGGGGGCTTGTCCAGCGGCGAGGGCAGATAGCGGATGGCTGCATCCAGCATCGCCTGCACGCCCTTGTTTTTGAACGCGGACCCGCAAAGCACCGGCACAATTTCGCCCTTGAGAGTACGGGCGCGCAGACCCGCGTTGATTTCGTCCTCGCTGAGGGCGTGACCTTCCAGGTACTTCTCCATAAATTCATCGGACGCCTCGGCGGCGGCTTCAACCATTTTCTCACGCCAGGTCTGGCAGTCGGCTTGCAAGTCGGCGGGAATAGCGCCGTACTCGAACTTCATGCCGAGGCTGTCCTCGTCCCAGTAGATCGCCTGCATCTTGACCAGGTCGAGGATGCCCTTGAATTTGTCCTCGGCGCCGATGGGAAGCTGGATCGGCACCGGACAGGCGCCCAACCGGTCTTGAATCTGTTGCGCCACCCGCAGGAAATCGGCCCCGGCGCGGTCCATCTTGTTGACGAACGCCAGCCGCGGCACTCCATATTTATTGGCCTGCCGCCAGACGGTCTCGGACTGCGGCTCGACCCCGCCCACCGCGCAGAACACCGCGCAGGCGCCGTCCAACACTCGCAGCGAGCGCTCGACCTCGATGGTGAAATCCACGTGGCCGGGGGTGTCGATGATGTTGATGCGGTGGTCGTCGAACTGGCCGGCCATGCCATCCCAGAAGCAAGTCGTCGCGGCGGAGGTGATGGTGATGCCGCGCTCCTGCTCCTGCACCATCCAGTCCATGGTGGCGGCGCCATCGTGCACCTCGCCCAGCTTATGTGAGACGCCCGTATAGAAAAGGATACGCTCGGACACAGTGGTCTTGCCAGCATCGATGTGGGCCATGATGCCGAGGTTGCGATAGCGCTCGATGGGCGTCTTACGAGCCACAAACAAACCCTCGAAACTTACCAGCGATAATGGGCGAAAGCCTTGTTGGCTTCCGCCATGCGATGCACATCCTCGCGCTTCTTGACGGCGGAGCCGCGACTGTCGGCGGCGTCCAGAAGTTCGCCAGCCAGCCGGCGGGCCATGGATTTCTCGCCGCGCTTGCGGGAAGCGTCGATGATCCAGCGCATCGCCAGAGCGGTGCGGCGTACCGAGCGCACTTCGATCGGCACTTGGTAGGTGGCGCCACCGACCCGGCGGGACTTCACCTCGACCACCGGGCGGACGTTGTCCAGGGCCTGCTCCAGCAAGCCCATCGGATTGTCCTTGCCTTTCTCGGCGATGGTGTCGAGCGCGCCATAGACGATCTTTTCGGCCACGGACTTCTTGCCGCGCTCCATCATCATGTTGACGAACTTGGCCAGCATCTCGCTCCCGTACTTGGGATCGGGGAGGATGACGCGCTTGGGAACTTCTCTTCTTCTCGGCATGACCGCCTCAATCTCAATCGGCTAACTCGAAACTCAGGACTTGGGCCGCTTGGCGCCGTACTTGGAACGCGCCTGCCGCCGCTTGGTGACGCCGGAGGTGTCCAGGCTGCCGCGCACGATGTGGTAGCGCACGCCGGGCAGGTCCTTGACGCGACCGCCGCGGATCAGCACCACCGAGTGTTCCTGCAGGTTGTGGCCCTCGCCGCCGATGTAGCTGGTGACTTCCTGGCCGTTGGTCAGGCGCACGCGCGCCACCTTGCGGAGCGCGGAGTTGGGCTTTTTCGGCGTCGTCGTGTAAACGCGAGTGCAGACGCCGCGCTTCTGCGGACAGCTTTCGAGCGCTGGCACGTTGCTTTTGGCTTTCTTGCTGGAGCGCGGCTTGCGCACCAACTGGTTGATTGTGGCCATTGCCCCTACTCCAATCGTACTTTGGAAATTCGGTGAACCCGGCAGCGGGCCTGCGCTGGTCGAGCATCCGGGTCTGCAAAGACGCGGAACTATATGGAGACAAGTCACTTATGTCAAGAACGGGGAATTTTGGCCCCAGGACAATCGAAGCATCGGTCGCGACCCTGGATGGCCAGCCCTGGCTCGGCTTTGTCGTCTATCCCACCCATCGGCGCGTCAAGGGCCGCAACGTTCGCTAATTCACTCAGCATTTGCGGGAATGGTGGCCCCCGCCTACTGCGCATTTCACAACATCTCGATCCCTGAACCCACACGCTACGCGCGCTTGCGCCACCCATGCGGCGACCAGTGAACAGTGGCTCAGATGGGGGACGAGCACCACACCCGAGAACTGAAGCCACCGCTGCGGTCGCCCGGCGCGTAGAGCTGCGGGCGGCCGAACTCGCGCCGGCAGGATCGCCGTCCCAAGACCCCGCCGCGTACCAACGGGTGGGCGTCTCCGGTAAAATTCTACGGATTATTTTGGTAACGCAACATTAGCGGCATCGCAAGCGACGTGCAAACGCCCGGCCTCGTTTTCCCAATACCACCGGCTTTGATTGCCGCAGCGCAGCAAACGATTATCGAAAGGGGGTCCAAATTCATCGGGCCAATATGGATTGCAAAACCGATCAAAATGGTTCGCTATTGTGTAAAAAGCTTTGAGCGTTTCACGTTGAATAGCAGCAAAGACAGTGCTGATGTGACAAAAGCTTCAACATCGATGCCAAGTTTTCACTGGCATGTTTATTGCCGAATCTAAAATGATCAGCTTACCAAGGTGGAGGATTAACGAATGGCAACCGCAAATCGCATGCTGCAAAAAGGTCACACGGGACCTGATGTCAAGATGTTGCAGGGATTGCTCAATCAGAAGGTGCCCTTGGCGAAATTGCCACAAGGTCAAAAACTTAAGGAAGACGGAATTTTCGGAACGAAAACCGATGCGGCCGTGCGCACCTTCCAGCAAATGAAAGGGTTGAAAGTGGATGGCATCGTGGGTCCTAAAACCTGGCCGGCGCTGGGCGTGACCTACCTGGGACCTGGCGCAATCCCTTCGGCTCCCGCCGGCAAACTGCTATTCGAGCAGAAGCAGCCCAAAGACGGCTTCGACGGCACAATCATTCCACCTTGGCAAATGGTACCGATCAACGGAAACAAGACCGTCATCCTGAAAAACGCCGCCAACCTCGATGTCGTTAGTCGCAACCCCGCGATTGCCACGGTCGAGGATGTCCCCAAATGCTTTATTCACGGCGGCCGCGAACTGATTATCCGGGGCAAGATGAAAGGGGTGACCTTCATTGATGTCAAGAATGGAGCGCAAATTCTTGCAAGTCTCGAAGTCGCGGTGAAAAACAAGAAACCCCTTCGGGTCACGTTCAATTTCGTCGAAGATAAAGCCGGACATAAAACCACACGTAGCATTGGCGACGTTGATACCTGGGTCAGGAACGCCAACGATATTTTGCTCAAGCAAGCCAATGTCGAAGTTATCAAGCAGAACGCTCGCAACGTGAAGATCGACCAGGATCTGGGCACCGTGGTGCGCTACTCCAAACATCTCAGGGGTGTGGACCCCAAAGAGCACGAATGGGACGTTGTGGTGGCGAAACGCGACAATGCGGCGGACTTCAATGTGTTCTTTGTCTGGGAGTACGAACAGGACGAGACTCCCAATATCGATGATTCCGCGGAAGCCGGCACGGCTGGCGGTAATTGCATCTTTGAGGACAATATCGGTTATCAGACCCACGAAACGCTGGCGCACGAAATAGGTCATCACCTGGGCGTCGATCACCCAGCACCGGGTCTTGATCTGTTGATGTCGCCCCATCGCACCGATCACCGTATCTCCAAGGCGCACGCCAACATCATGAACCCATAAGAGGGTTGATTGCCATGAACCTTAGTCGCGCGCGTTTGCTGCCCGTGTTGGGCGCGGCGCTCCTGCTCATCATTCAACCCATGCGAGGACATACCATGACCGACGACATCGCCGCACAGGTCGATACCGCTTTCACCGCCGCCCGCGAGGGCCACTACGAACTGATCTCGCAGCTCGGCGAGCAGGGCGCGAAGGTCATCCCTTACCTGCGGCCTTATGTGCAGGACACCAGCGAGATGGTGCGCCTGCAAGCCGTCGCCCTCCTGACCGCATCCACGGATGCGCGCGCCGTGCCGCTGCTGGAGATCGCCCTGACCGATTCGTCGCAGGATATCCGCGCCCGCGCCGCGCTGGGGCTTTACGAACGGCACGATCCCGTGCAACTGGCGACTCGGCCCGAACTGGGCGAAGCGCTGCGCGCCAGCGTGAACCAGGGCAATGACGCCGCCGCCGCCATCTTGTTGCTGAGTTACTTTCCCGGCAAAGCCACGCAAACCGCGCTGACGGCGCTGCGCGAACGCGCCGCCGACGGACAAACCGAACTGGCGGCCTGGACGCCCGTGGTGCCGGTCCGGCTCGTCATCGAGGTGAGCCAATCCCGGCTGGGCGACGCCGAAGCCCGGTTGGCTTTGCTGAAAACCAGCGCCAGTGGCACGCTGGCGGAGTTGGAATTCCTGCTTTCAGTGCTGCGCGAGATTGACGCTCCCGAACTGTTGCACGCGCTGGCGCAATCTCTCAACGATACGCGCGAAATCAGCAGCGGCCTGCCCTCCGGCGCCGAACCAAAGCGACGGCTCTGCGATCTGGCTGTGGTCGCGCTGGTGCAGCGGCTGGATTTACCCGTGAAGTTTGCCCTCAGTGAGAGTCGCCGCTTCACGCCCGCCGAAATCGCCAGCGTCCGACGGGCCATGGTCGATACGCTTCCCCGGTAGGCTTCCACAGGCCGGCGGCTCACGAGCATCATGGCTTAAGCGGTGTGGAAACTGGCTTGCCGGCGTCACCCGGCGGCGGTTTCTAACCCTCCCCCCGGCGGAACATCACCCGATGATCGATATCCAGCCGGATACCGATGCGCTGCCCCAGCGCATGATTGTGATGGCTGGGCGCCAGGCACAGCAACCTCGCGCCGCTGGGCAGCTTGAGGGTGTACAGAAACTCCGCGCCCCGGAACGTCCGCTCCGCCACTTCCGCGCTCAGCGGGCTGGCGTCGTCGTGGATCACGTCATCCGGCCGCACTAGCACCTCCACCTCGTCGCCCGGCAGGTAATCGTCCGGCAATGCGCCGTTAACATCGCCCAGCTCCGTACACACTCGTCCACCCTCCCCGATCCGACCGGGCAACAACACCCCCTGGCCGATGAAATCGGCGACGAAGCGGTCGGCCGGGCGATGGTAGAGGTTGTAGGCGCTGTCCCACTGCAACAGCCGACCCTGGTGCAGCACGCCGATTTCGTCGGCGAAGGCGAACGCCTCGAATTGATCGTGGCTAACCAGCAAGCCGCCGATGCCCTCCCGCAACAGGATGGTGCGGATCTCGCGCGCCAGATCCTCGCGCAGGGTGACGTCCAGACTGGAGAATGGCTCGTCCAGCAGTAACAGCCTTGGCCTTGGGGCCAGCGCCCGGGCCAGCGCCACCCGCTGCTGCTGGCCACCGGAAATCTGGTGCGGATAACGCCTGGCGTACTCGTCCAGCCCAACCAGCCGCAGCAGATCGCGGACCCGCGCCCGCCGTTCCGCCGCCTTCCAGCCGCGCAGGCCGAAGGCGACGTTGTCGGCGATGGTCAAACGCGGAAACAGGGCCAGGTCCTGAAACATCATGCCGATCCGCCGCTGCTCCGGCGGCCGAGCCCAGCCGGGCCGGCTGAGTTCGACGCCCTCCAACCGAATGGAGCCTCGGCGTACCGGCTCGAAGCCGGCAATGGCGCGTAACAGCGTGGTCTTGCCGCAACCGCTGGGCCCGAGCAGGCAACCGATGCCGGCGCAGTGCATCCGTAACGACAGATCCTGAATCACCCGCCGGGGCGGATAGGCGATGTCGATGGCGGTCAAGTCAAGGAACGGCGTCATAGCCAGATCTCGCGCGGCTGATGGCGCGGCTGAGCAGGATCACCGGCCCGATGCCGGCCAGCACGATGGCCAGCGCGAAACTGGCCGAGTCCGCCAGTCGCTCGTCCGAGGCCAGTTCGTAGGTCCGCACCGCCAAGGTGTTGAAATTGAACGGGCGCAAGATCAGGGTCGCCGGCAATTCCTTGAGCACATCCACGAACACCAGCAACACGGCGGTTAACAGGCTGCCGCGCAGCATCGGGATGTGCACCCGCCACAACACCGCCCGGGGCGTCGAACCCAGCGAGCGGGCGGCATCGTCAATGCTCGGCCGGATGCGGCTCAACCCGGCTTCGACGCTGTGCAGCGCCACCGGCAGAAACCGGGCGCAGTAGGCGAACAGCAGGGCGAACAGCGTCCCGCTCAGCAACAGTCCAGTGGAGATGCCCAGCCATTCGCGTGTCCAGCCATCCACGCTGCGATCAATCGCGGCGAACGGCAGCATCACGCCGATGGCGATCACTGTGCCGGGTACCGCGTAGCCCAGTCCGGCACCGCGTACCGCAATCGACACCAGCGGGCGGGGGCGCAGGCGTTGACCGTAGCCCAGCAACACCGCCAGCGCCAGGATCGACAGGGCCGCGCCCAGCGCCAGCAACAGACTGTTCGCCAGCAGATGCCAAAACCGCGCGTCCATCACCCGCGGCGCGGTCCGAACCGCCCAGAACGTCAACTGGCCGGCCGGGATCAGGAAACCGAACAGCAAGGGGAGCAAGCAGGCCACGGTCGCCAGCCATCCCCATTGGCCTCCGAACGAGAGCCGCGCGGGACGATACTGCCGGTTGCCGGTGTGATGGAAGCGCGCCCGCCGTCGCGACAGCCGCTCGAACGTCAGCAACGCGAAGACGAACAGCAGCAGCAACGCAGCCAGTTGGGCGGCGGCGGTGCTGTCGTTCATGCCGTACCAGACCCGGAAAATGCCCGTGGTAAAGGTACCGACCCCGAAATATTGCACCGTGCCATAATCGGCCAGCGCCTCCATCTGCACCAGCGACACCCCGGCGATCAGCGCCGGCCGGGCCATCGGCAGCGAGACCGCGAAAAAGCGTCGCCACGGTCCCGCCCCCAGGGTGCGGCTGACTTCCAGCACGGCGACCGACTGGTCGAGAAACGCGGCCCGCGCCAGCAGATAAACGTAGGGGTAAAGCACCAGCGCCAGCATGACCACCGCCCCCGGCAGCGAGCGGATCTCGGGAAACCCATAGTCCTGGCGGGTCCAGTGCAACACCTCGCGCAACGCGGTCTGCACCGGCCCGGCGAAATCCAGCAGACCGGTGTAGGTGTAGGCGATGATGTAGGCGGGAATCGCCATCGGCAGCAGCAGCGCCCACTCGAACAGCCGCCGGCCGGGAAACTCGTGGATGCTGCTCAACCAGGCGGCGGGTACGCCGATCAGCAGCGCGCCCGCGCCGACTCCGAGCATCAACAGCACGGAATCCCGGACGTAATCCGCCAGTACGGTATCGACCAGATGCCGCCAGACCGCGCCGGGCGGTTGCAGAGCGGTGACGAACACCGTCAGCACCGGCAATGCCAGCAACAAAGCGACCCCGACCACCAGCAACGTCCAGCGGTCGGTTCGCGCTGCCCACGCCCAAACTCCCCTCTCCCAGCGGGAGAGGGGCTGGGGGTGAGGGCTGTCTACTTCCACCCCGCCCGGTCCATTAACTGAACGGCGGCGGCGTTCAGTTCGCCCAGTTTGGCGACGTTGAGGGTATCAGCCTTGAATTCGCCCCAGGACTTGAGTACGGCGCTGGGCGGAATAGCGGGGTTGACCGGATATTCGTTGTTCGTTTCGGCATACCAGCGCTGGGCCGAGTCGCCGGCCAGGAATTCCAGCAGCTTGACGGCGTTGTCGCGATTGCGGGCGTGGGCGGTGACCCCGGCCCCGCTGACGTTGACGTGGACGCCGGTGGTCTTGGCGTCGGGCCAGAATACCGCCACCTTGGCGGCGGCCTGCTTCTCGGCTTCATCGCTGGAGTTGACCATACCGCCCAGATAGTAGGTGTTGGCCAAGGTCACGTCACATTCGCCGGCGGCGACGACCTTGATCTGGTCGCGGTCCCCGCCCGTGGGCGGCCGGGCGAAATTGGCGACCAGACCCTTGGCCCAAGTCTCGGTCATGGCTTCACCGTGATGGCTAATCATGCCGGCGACCAGCGACTGGTTGTAGACGCTGCCCGACGAACGCAGGCAAATCCTGCCCTTCCACTTGGGCGCGGCCAGATCCTCGTAGGTGGACAGGTCGGCAGGCCTGACCCGGTCTTTGGCGTAGATAATCGGCCGGGCGCGCAGCGACAGCCCGTACCAGTAGCCCTCAGGATCCCGATAGCTGGCCGGAATATGCGCCGTCAGGGTGTCGGATTTCACCGCTTGCAGCACGCCGGCCTGTTGGGCGGCGGACAGGCGGCCGGCGTCCGAGGTCAGCAACAGATCGGCGGGAGTGTTGGCGCCCTCGCTCTGAAGCCGCTGCAACAGGGCTTCTTCCTTGCCGGTCACCAGGTTGACAGTGATGCCGGTCTGCTTGCTGAAATCGTCCAGCAACGGCTTGATCAGGTCTTCCTTGCGCGCCGAATAGATGTTGACTTCCCCACCCGCCAGCACGGGCATGGCCAGCAGGCTGGACAACAGCCAGAACGCAGACATCAGAACACGGGGTTTTATCGGCTTGGGCATCAAGGGCTCCGGAAACTTGGACTTGGGTATCAGTAACATGGCGACAATCAGCTAACACCTGTTAAATGATAAATATTCTTATTTGCAATGTAAAGCAATGTTCTCAAAAGATAATGTTTAGTAAAATACTCGTAGTTCATTCGGAGCAAAACTGGGGCAGATCGCCCAGCCGCGCGAGCTGGCCGATGGACTGGGCCTTGTCGAAGTAGCGCCGGTCGGCGGTGATCAGCGTGGCCCCGGTTGTATGCAGGGCCAGGGTACGATTGCCCTGTCATGCCATCGGGCAGGATGGCGGCCATCTAACGCTTCAAGATATAATGGATAAGGAGAACGATGTAAATGAGTTTGAGATTGGCAAGCAGCCCAATAAAGCAGCGCGGAAGCTGGGAATAAACCACATGGCCCAACTGGCCGCCAGGCGGCCGTGGAGAAAACCAATGAATCCGCCGAAAGAAAAGTCCAGCTACTGTCACTGCCTATGGCGAATGATTTTAAATCAATTGATTCAAAATGTTACCGAAGAGGTCGCAGCTTGTGAATTCGATTGCCGCAAACCCGAATGTCCAATAGGTCAGTGGGAAACCTGTGAAAGGCGCCTGCTCAGCTTCAACAAGAGCTAAGATCAAGCTGGCTAGCTCCCCCCAATGATGCACCGTATGTTTTCACTTCGTAATAATAATACGTGCCTATCCGGTTGGCTCAGGTATCCCCTACGGGTAGTGTGCGGCCTTGTCGCCTAGTACTATTCATGGTGTTTTCCTGAGCCAACCGGATAGGCATATAATAAATCGAAATCATGGCTGATTTCGTCCTGTAATCAGCCTTATGATTTCAAATATAAATGATCGGGAAACAGATCAAATATTCTTCTTATGAAACAACTCTACATCATCGGCGCTGGCCCCGGCGGGCTGAAGCATCTCAGTCCCGCTGCGCGTGCTGCGTTGGAATCTTGCACCGACCTTGCTGGTCACGGCTTATATTTGAACCTGCTCGGCCCTCTGAGCGAGGGCAAGACCCCACACAAGACGCCGATGGGCGAGGAACTCGCCCGCGCCGAGCTGGCGCTCGACCTCGCCGCCAGTGGTCGGACCACGGCGCTGGTGTCCAGCGGCGACGCCGGTATCTACGGCATGGCGACGGTGGTGTTCGAACTGTTGGCGCGCAAGCCAAAGCCGGAATGGGCGGAGGTCGAAATCGAGGTGATTCCCGGCATATCGGCGATGCAGGCGGCTGCAGCGCGCGTCGGTGCGCCACTGGCGCACGACTTCTGCGTGATCTCCCTCTCCGACCTGCTCACGCCCTGGGAGCTGATCGCCAAGCGGATCGACCTGGCCGGTCAGGGCGATTTTGCCATCTCCTTCTACAATGCGGTATCGAACAAACGGTCCTGGCAACTCCTGGAAGCCCGGCAAATCCTGTTGCATCACCGTCAGCCGGAAACGCCGGTGATCGTCGCCTTCAACGTTACCCGCAAAGGCGAGCAGATCACCGTCACCACCCTGGGCGAACTGGACCCGGAACCGTTGAACATGCTGTCGCTGGTCATGGTCGGCAACAGCGAAACCCGGCGGGCGGGCAAGTGGGTCTACACCCCGCGCGGCTATCACACCAAGCCGGAGTTGGCGGACAACTGATCAGTACAGCAAGCATTCCCGGCGAATTTCCTCGAACTCCACCCGCTCTTGCGACCACTGGCTGGCAAGCGCGGTCAGATCAGTATCCGATTCCAGAGCCAGGCGCAGCTTGTCATCCCCCGCCAGCAGATCGATGGCGGGGATATCGGCCACGAATTCGTAAGGTCTCGCCCGCCAAGCGAACGCATCCAGGGCAACGCGCCTGACGCTTTGCAGGAAGGCAACCCCGGTCAGACAGGAATCGAAAAGCCAGCGGTTGGTAACGTGGATTTGCACGCCGCCGCACGTTTTACCGGCGTGCTTCTGAAACTGGGGACGGAAATACAACGGACGGAACCGGCAGCCGGGTAGATTTTGCCGGGACAATTCAGCGGCGAGCGCCTCTGGGTCGATACCCGGCGCGCCAGCGACCTCGAAAGGCTTGCAGGTCCCCCGCCCTTCCGACAATTCGGTCGCCTCCACCAGGCACATGCCGGGATACACCCGCGCGGTATCGACTGTGGGCATGTTGGGCGAGGGATAGACCCAGGGCAGTCCGGTATCCTCGAAAACCATCTCGCGTCGCCAGCCCCGCATGGGCATTAGGTCCAATTCGCATTCGACGCCTCGGCGGCGCTGGAGGTATCGGGCGATCTCGCCGGGCGTCAGACCGTGGCGGTTGGGCAATGGGTGAAGGCCGACGAAGGATTCAAAACCGGGCTTGATCAGATTGCCCTCGATGGTGAGGCCATCGAGAGGATTCGGGCGGTCGCACACCAACACCCGCACGCCGACCTTGCCAGCCGCTTCCATGCACAACGCCATGGTCCAGACGAAGGTGTAATACCTCGCCCCCACATCCTGCAAGTCAATCACCAGCGCGTCGAGACCCGCAAGTTGTTCCCGGCCGGGCGTCAAGCTGTCTAAGGTCGCGCCATACAGGCTATAAACTGGCGCTCCCAACCGGGGATCGAGGGTCAAGTCTTCAACTCCCTCCATGTCCTGCGCCTCACCCCTCGCGCCATGTTCGGGACCGAAGATGGCGACAATGAGGGCGCCAGCCGCCTGCAACAGGTCAAGGGCGTGGCGCAATTCGGCATCAACGCTGGCGGGGTGACAAACCACTCCGATCCGCGCGCCGCGAATTTTTTGGGGATAGTCTGCAATAAGCAATTCCAGGCCAGTCTGGACACGGGACATGAGCAAGGTCACTCTTCTATTACCCTTGAGGTGCTGGCATTCTAACCGCACACGAGGAACGAATCCCCATGCGCTCTCCGTTAGACCCGCATCGACCACGCAAGGCGGACATCGCCCTGACCCTGCTGGCGATTCTGCTGCTGCTGTTCGGGCTGACGCTGGCGGATGCCACGTGGCGCTCACGCATGGTTGATCATGCCACCAGCCGGGCGCTGGTCCGGGAACTTGGGCTGAGCGATCTCAGCCTGTTTACCGAGGCGCGTTACACCCGTCATCCCAGCCAAGCCGACCGGCACGCGCCGTTTCAGGACCATCCAGCGGCGCTGGAACACTTCCCTACCGGTTCGCTGCTACCGCCGCCGCCGCATTTTCACGAACCCTGAACAATCATCCTCGCCACCAAAGCGATCTCGTACATTCCAAACAGGATGACCAGCGCACCGACGACCCGGCGTACCCATGGCTGGCGCATGAAGCCCGCCAGCGCCGCCGCGAACGCGCCCATCGCCAGCAGCGCCGGCAGCGTGCCCAGGCCAAAGCACATCATCAGCAAGCCGCCGTTAAACGCCCCGCCGGCGCCCATCGCCCACACCAGCACGCTGTAGACTAGCCCGCATGGCAGCCAGCCCCACACCAGCCCAATGCCCAGCGCCCGACCAGGGGTGCGCACCGGCAACAACCGCCGGCCCAGCGGCTCGATCCGTCGCCACAGCCGGCCGCCAGCCTGTTCCAGCCGCGCCAGCCCGGTCCACCAGCCGGCCAAATACAGCCCCAACAGAATCATAAACAGCCCGGCCAGAAGTTGGAGCGCCAACTGGGCCTGGTGCACAGCCAGCAGATGCGTTGCCCAAGCCCCGACCCCACCCGCCAGCGCCCCGGCGATCATGTAGCTGAGCAACCGGCCCAGGTTGTAGGCCAGCAGAAACGGCAACCGCCCGAGCAGCGGCCGGCCAGGCGTCGCCGGTAATCCCAGGGTCAGCGCCCCGACGATGCCGCCGCACATCCCGAAACAATGCGCGCCGCCGCTCAGGCCGATCAGGAAGGCGGCCAGGAAGCTGGTGGTTAGATCCATGGGGCCACCCCGCCCGCGCCAGACCTGGAAAAAACTGGAATTATCACTTTGCCACAACAAAAAAAGCCCGGCGACGCCGGGCTTTTAATCAGCTCAATATCAAAGATTTTTTCAAATTATTCAAGATGCGGACAGGGAAGAAGTTCGCGAAAACAGACTGTCCTCGATATGTTTCCACGTCTCGGGACAGGTCGTCGCGATAGCAGCGCTCATCGGCAGCAGGAGCAACCCGGCACCTACAAGTGCGACAATCCAGAAACCCGCCAGCGGTGAAAGCGCCAATACCACAATCGCACACAAGGCTATCTTGATAAATTCCTTCATGAGAACTTCACGCGACCGACCCCCGTCTAATCAGGTAGGGAATCAGCACGTCCTCCAATAGTTAGGTATCCGACCAGACCGAACCCTGTTCGATCCATGCTTGGAGGCAAGGCGCACGGTGCGAGTCCCGATTTTATTGGATGCTTTGTCCATGCATTCAATTGCCCTTTCAGGGGGATATGCTTCGTCCCACTTAATATGCAATTAATACCACACTTTTAACGCTTTAATGCCACCAATTAAGAACATTATAAATTAACTTATGTTGCAGTGCAAGAATTATTTTCCAATTACGAACCCAGCCTGTTGTCCTCACCAAGGCCGCGCTGTCGGGTCATCAACAGATACGCGGCAATTGCTCGCCGCTCAGCCAATCCACCAGGCGGTCGCCCCCGAACAGGGTCTCCATGGTGACGAAATGATGCCGATCTTCCCGAACTGTCCCGATAATCGCCGCAGCCGCGCCCAAGGGATGAGCGTGCATCGCCGCCAGCACCCGCTCGGCATCCTCGGGCGGACAGATCGCCACCAGCTTGCCTTCATTGGCGACGTACAGCGGGTCCAGACCCAGCAGTTCGCAAGCCGCCGCCACTTCCGGCCGGACCGGAATGGCCGCTTCCCGGAGGTGCATTCCCACGCCGGACTGAGCGGCGATTTCGTTCAGGGTGGCCGCCAAACCGCCGCGGGTTGGATCGCGCAGGCAGCGCAGTCCCGGCGCCGCCGCGACCATCGCCGCCACCAGTTCGTGCAGTGCGGCGCTGTCGGATTCGAGGGTCGTTTCAAATTCGAGGCCGGCGCGCTTCGACATCACCGCCACGCCATGATCGCCGATCGAGCCGCTGAGAAGGACGCAATCGCCGGGCCGCGCCCGGTCGCCGGAAAGCTGGATGCCGTCGGGAATCACGCCGATACCGGTGGTGTTGATGAACACCCCGTCGCCCTTGCCACGCTCCACCACCTTGGTGTCGCCGGTGACGATGCTCACTCCCGCCGCCCGCGCCGCGCCCGCCATGGATTCCACGATGCGCTGGAGGTCGGCCAGCGGAAACCCGGCTTCCAGAATAAAGCCGGCGGACAGATGCAGTGGCCGGGCGCCGGCCATCGCCAGGTCGTTCACCGTGCCGTGCACCGCCAGGGAACCAATGTCGCCGCCGGGAAAAAACAGCGGCGAGACCACGTAGCTGTCGGTGGTCATGGCGATGCGGCCGGGAGGTAAGTCCAGACAGGCCTGGTCGTTGCGCTGGTCGAGCCAGGGATTGCGGAAAGCCGTCGCGAACAGTTCCTCGATCAATTGCGCCATGGCCCGTCCGCCGCTGCCGTGGCTCAACTCGACCTGCCCGTGTTCGAAATCCAGCCGGCTAGCGAACAACCGGCGGCCGCGCGGCGCGCTCACGCCGCCCCCCGATAGCGCCCGTAGCGGTAATAAGCCGCACAGGCGCCCTCCGACGACACCATGCAGGCCCCAAGCGGAGTTTCCGGGGTGCAGGCGATATCGAACAGCTTGCAGTCGGTCGGTTGCTTCACCCCCCGCAAAATGGGGCCGCACAGACAGGCGCGCGGCTCGGCCGCCGCCCGCTCCGCCAGCGGGAACCGGCGCTCGGCGTCAAAGCGGGCGTAGGATTCGCGAATCTGGAGCGCGCTGTGGGGGATCGGTCCCAGGCCGCGCCACTCGAACACCGGGCGCGGTTCGAACACTTCGGCCATGAGCCGTTGGGCCTTGCGGTTGCCTTCCCGGGTCACGGCGCGGGTGTACTGGTTCTCCACCTCGGCGCGACCCTCGTTGAGCTGGCGAATTAGCATCAGGATGGACTGCATCACGTCCAGCGGCTCGAAACCGGCGATCACCACCGGCCGCTGGTAGTCGTGGGCAAAGCGCTCGTAGGGCTCGCTGCCGATCACCACGCTGACGTGGGCCGGCCCCAGGAAACCGTCGATGGGAACCGCTTCCAGTTCTCGCGCCTCAGGCGCGGCCAGAAGATGAGCGATGGCCGGAGGCGTCAGCACGTGGTTGCAGAAGACGGTGAAGTTCGACAGATCGAGCGCCGCCGCCTGCTGGATCACCAGGGCCGTGGGCGGCGTCGTCGTCTCGAAGCCGATGGCGAAGAACACCACCTCGCGGTCAGGATGCCGCTGCGCCAGCGCTAGAGCATCGGCGGCGGAATAGATCATGCGAATGTCGGCGCCTGCCGCCTTGGCCTTGAGCAGGCTTTGCCCGCCCGAACCCGGCACCCGCAGCATGTCGCCGTAGCTGCACAGGATGACTTCGGGCCGGGCTGCGAGATTTACCGCAATGTCCAGACGCCCGATGGGCAACACGCACACCGGACAGCCGGGACCGTGGATCATGCGCACGCTGGCCGGCAGCAGATTCGGTATGCCATGGCGATAGATGGCGTGGGTATGGCCGCCGCAGAATTCCATCAGATGGTAGCGCCGGTCGGATTGCGCTTCTTCCGCGATCCGCCGCGCCAGCCCGCGCGCCGCCGCGCCGTCGCGAAATTCGTCAATGTACTTCACGGCGGGTGGTCGCCCCTATCGTTGAATCCCATATTGGAGCTTAGCCCGTCCGGTTGCTTTTGTCAGGGGCGAGGCTTGCTTGCTCCCATCGACGAAGCGCAAGCAGGGTTAATATTCCTCGACGGCGAGGTCAAAACCCACGCAGGGA
The DNA here is from genome assembly GCA_963696515.1 of uncultured Gammaproteobacteria bacterium. Lineage (GTDB taxonomy): Bacteria > Pseudomonadota > Gammaproteobacteria > Competibacterales > Competibacteraceae > Contendibacter. The sequence goes on along the minus strand of CAVOKM010000015.1, from coordinate 8,174 downwards.
TCGAGCGCCATCACCAGCAATTCGATGGCTTGACTGACCGTGCCCCCCTGCCCGACCCGCGCGACGGCCAGACCGCGCGCCAGCGGACCCTCGGGATGAAAGTTCCATTCGGTGGGGGCCAGAATCCGGTAAGCGCTCACCCGCCCCTCCGCCACCGCCAGCCAGTGAACCAGCCGGCCACGGGCGCATTCCACCACGCCCAGACCGGAACCGCTGGCGGTCGCCACGCCCGGCGTTTCAGGATTCTCATCGCCAACCTTTTGCACAAGCTCGCGCAACTCGGCGACGAGCGCGCCACACTCGATCACCCGCGCCGTCAGACGCGCAAGGAGGCCGCTGCCGTAATCGGCCCGCAGCGCGGCGATCACGGGATGGTTCCAGCAGCGGGCCAGAGCGCCAGTCTCGCCGACCCCGCCGGCGTAATCCGGCCGTGCGCAAAACGAGTAATCGGCATCGTTCGCCAGTCGCCGCGCGAGCCACGCGGAATCGAACGCGGGCAAAGGCTCCACGGCGCTGCGGCCAAAATCGGCCAAGCCCCGCTCGCTCGCCCAGCACAGGATCATGGCCGCCGGCGACGCAGCGGCGCGCACCCAAGCCTCAAAATCGCTGCGATCCCGCCAAGGCGAATCCTCCGTCGGCGTCCGTCCCAGCACGGCCCGATCGACACCCCGTTCGATCTCATCCACCGCCGCGGCGAGTCCGGCCCGATCCGGCGCCAGGTACGCGCCACCGATCCGCATCCAGACCGGATCGGGAAACAGCAAAGGCCGCAGCGACGCCAGCGCCCGCCGCAGCCGTTTCAAGTCTTCAAGCGCCGGACGAACGCCGACGCAGCGCGGGCCGTCCATCAGCAGACGCCAGACCGTTTGTTCGAGCGCCTCGGCGGCGACCAGAAGTTGGCGGGCGGCGGTTTGAGGTGGGGATGGGATAAGACCGAGCGCGGCTTCCACAGCAGTCAGACCGGCGACCGCCTGAGCTGCGCCGCACAGACTGAACAAGCGCGGAAGCAGGGCCATGGCCTCGTCCAGTGGGTGACCGACGAGGATGGAACAAGCTTTAACCGGACGCGTTGAACTCAGCGCGACCGCCGCGATCACGCCTTTCTCGACTCGAACCTGGATGCGCAGCTTGCCCTCGCCGGCCCCGAGCCCGCCGCTCATGCCGATGGTATCGTCTCGATAATATCGTCGAACAGGCGATAGGCTTCCAATGCTTCGTCGGGATCGATCTTGCGCACCGCGAAGGCCTGGGCCTGAACGATCAGGTAATCGCCCGGAGCCACCGGTTCCTCCAACAGCAACAGGCTGACTTCCAACCGTTCGCCGTAGCGCTCCACCAACGCGCTGGTCTCGCCCAGCGAGATCACCCGGGCCGGAATGGCAATGCACATGGAGTGGCTAGGCCGGAACTCCCCTCTCCCCTTGCGGGAGAGGGGTTGGGGGTGAGGGGAAAAGCACCGGAGATCGAGGTTCGAGGGTAAATCCGAGCCCGCGCAGTTCCATCGCCAGCCACTCGACCGCCTGCCCCACCACCGCCGCCACTTCGGGCGACAGATCGAGGCCCAACTCCAGATCGAGCGGCACGACGCCGACCAGGGTGACGGTGCCCGGCGCTTCCTCGGTGAGAACAAGGGTCGCCAGCACATCCGCCAAGCCGAGTTGATGGGGCGAGAAGCGGGTCAGAAACAGGGCGGGGACCTCGGCGGCGGCGAGCTTGACCACCGATGCGGGAGGCGCGCCGGTCCGCACCGCATCGCAAATCAGCAGATGATCGCAGCCGGCGAGGGTATTCAGCAGATCCATACCGGCGGTGCCGCCATCCACCACCTCGACTTCCGCCGGGATGGCGTAACGCTCGGCCAGCGCCTCGACCACCCGCACCCCGACGCCCTCGTCGCGGAGCAGAATATTGCCGAGGCCCAGCACCACGATCCTCATCCGAACGCCTTTACCTGGACGATGGGCCGCCGCTCGGTATCGACCAGATGGATCGCGCAGGCGAGGCAGGGATCGAAGGAATGCACCGTGCGCAGCACCTCCAGCGGCAGTTCGGCGTTAGCAACCGGATTATCCATCAACGACGCTTCGTAAGGGCCAGGCGCATCGTTATCGTCGCGCGGGCCGGCGTTCCAGGTGCTCGGCACCACCGCCTGATAGTTCTTGATCTTGCCGTTCTCGATGACGGTCCAGTGCGACAGCACTCCGCGCGGCGCTTCGTGATAGCCGAAGCCGCGAACCTCGCCCTTGGGAAAAACCGGGCGGTTGAAGGTGGCAAAATCGCCCTTGGCGATGTTATCGATCAGCAATTGCCATTGATTTTGCAGCGATTCGAGCAATACCGCGCAACGCACCGCCCGGGCGGCGATGCGGCCGATGGTCGAATGCAGCGCCTCGACCGGAATTTGGCTGCCCGCGACTGCGCTGGCGATCTCCAGCACCCGGTTGAGATGGCGCTTGGTCGGCTCGTGGCCGGCGGCGACCATAGCCAACACATTCGCCAGCGGTCCGACCTGAACCCGCTTATCGTAAAAAGTCGGCGCCTTGACCCAGGAATATTTACCATCGTCCTGGAAAGCGGTGTGATGCGGGTGCGTCTGGCCCTCGTAGGGATGGCGGGCCTCACCGCCGCCCTTGTATTGATACCAGGCGTGCTTGACGCTTTCCTTGACGCCGTCGCGGAAGAACTCGTCCTGATAGCTGGTGATCGGCTTCAACGTCGCCAAATCGCCTTTGGCAATGTACCCGCCCGGCAATTCGAACTGCGTCCCCTTGGTATCCAGCGGCAGGTCGGGCACCGACAGGTAGTCGGTGACGCCCGCCCCGTATTTGGTCCAGTCGGCGTACAGCGCGCCGACGGCCGCCACGTCCGGGATCATCGCCTTGTTGACGAACTCGCCGAGCTTGTCGATCTCGGTCTTGATGGCGAACAGCCGCTCCAGGGTCAGGGTGGACTGGCTATCCGGGTTGATCGGATTGGCCACCCCGCCGACGGCGAGATTCTGGATGTGCGGCGTTTTCGAACCCAGGATGGCGACGATCCGGTTGGCGATCCGTTGATATTCCAGCGCCTGTAAATAATGCGTCGCGGCCAGCAGATTGACCTCCGGTGGCAGCTTCATCGCCGGGTGACCCCAGTAACCGCTGGCGAACACGCCCAGTTGCCCGGTGCCGACGAACGCCTTGAGTTTCTCCTGAATCTGCCGGATTTCAGGCAAACTGTTGCGCCGGTAGTCCGACAGAGTGGCGCCCAGTTTCGCGGCCGCCACCGGATCGGCTGACAGCGCCGAGACGATGTCCACCCAGTCCAGCGCCGCCAGTTGATAGAAATGCACGATGTGATCGTGGATGCCGTGCGCCGTGATGATCATGTTGCGGATGTACTGGGCGTTGAGCGGCACTTCCAGATTCAGGGCGTTCTCGACCGCGCGCACCGACACAATGGCGTGGACCGTGGTGCACACGCCGCAGATGCGTTGGGTGTATACCCAAGCGTCGCGCGGATCGCGACCCTGGAGAATGACCTCGATGCCGCGCCACATCTGCCCCGACGACCAGGCGTTGCTCACCTTGCCATTGTCGACCTCGCAATCGATCCGCAGATGGCCTTCGATACGGGTGATGGGATCAATGGTTATTCGGGTCACGACGGCCTCCCATGGGATTCAGCGGTGCTGCCGCGCAATACCGGCAGAGTCTTGATGAACAGCAGATACAGCATGATTTCCAGGCAGACGACGCCAATGGTGATCATCAGCTCCGGCGCCGAGGGGAAGTAGGTCCAACCGTTGCCAGGATGCACGGCCATCAGATAAGAGTCGAGCCGATACAAAGAACCGGCGGCCAGCAGGCCCACCGCCGCCAGGAACTGCCAGCGCTGGCTGGCACGACGGCGCGAGAGGAGCACGAAGATGGGCGCGAGGAACAGCGCGGTTTCAATCAGGAACAAGTTGCCGTCCCAATCGCCGGCGAAGGCCAGACCGAGATGGCCGCGATAGGCCAGATCGCCCCAGCGCAGCACCAGGAAGCCGACCAGCAACCCGGCGGCAACGCGCGACAACCTCGCGAACAACACCACCTCGGAGGGCGTCTTGAACGCCCGATGCACCAGAGTGGCCTCCAACATCACCACCCCGTAGCCCATGGCCAGCGCCGAGATCAGGTACAGCAGCGGCAACCAGGTCGTGTACCACAACGGTGAAAGCTTGGAGCCCAGGATCAACAGCACCGAACCCAGCGAGGACTGGTGCATGGTCGGCAGCAACACCCCCAAGGCGACCAGCACGTACATGTAGCGCTTCAGAAAAGCCTGCAATTTATCCAGCCCGTACCGTTGCTTGAATTCCGAGGGTATCCGTTCCAGAAACGCCGGCCAGAACTCCAGCCACAGCACGGTGATGTAAGCCATGACGCACAGCGCCACCTCAAAGATCACCGAATTCGGCTGGGCGTACCAGGGCAGCAGCAGGTTGAAGGCATTCCAGTAGCGCCCCAGATCGATCATCACGGCAAGACCGGCCAGCGTATAGCCGAACACCCCGCCGAGCAGGGCGGGCCGCATCAGCGGGTGGTAAACCTTGTGGTTGAAGATGTAGATCAGCAGCGCCATGGCGAAACCGCCGCAGCCAAAGGCCGTGCCGATCACCACATCCAGCACCACCCAGGTGCCAATGGGATAGCCATTGCTCATGTTCGAAACGTCGCCCATCCCAAACAGAAAGCGGCGCAGGACAAAATACGCCGCGATTAACACGAGAAAGCCGAGAATGAGGTAGGGCTTGGTGAGAATCTTGCCGCCGAGCGGCCGGTGGGCGATCGCCGTCATGATGGCCGCTCCTCGTCGTCCTTCGGCTCTTCCTCTTTATTGGCGCTGCGCCGGGCCAGGACCACCAGCCCGCCGAGCAGGACCACCGGCGCGATCAGGCCCTTGTACAGGGTATGCTGCATCCCTTCCGATACCGCTGCGAACGAGTGATCGGGCAACTTGGGCAAACCCAGCTTTTCGTGAGGCACGCCGGTCAGGTAGCGCACCTGGGTTCCGCCGCTTTCCTTCTCGCCGTAGATGTGTGGTTGATAATGGCCGACGGGGGCCACCTGAGCCGGTCGGTCGCCGCCTAGCAGTCCGCGCGGGAACTCGTACATTTCACCGGGTTTGAGGGCCAGCCGCCGTTTCGCCTCGGCTTGCAACTCCTCGACCATGCCAAACAGCGAAGCGCCGGTCGGGCACACGTCGCAACAAGCCGGAATTCGACTCTGCTTCCATAAGGTCGTGGCCGAGGTGCCGGCTTGCTTTAATGCAAGGTCCCCGCCCGAAAACAGCGGATTCTCCGCGAGCAGGTGATGGCAAAGCTGGCACTTGGCAATCCGGCCCAACGGCTCGTCGAACTGGTAATGCGGTACGTTGAAGGGACAGCCGTAGACGCAGTAGCGGCAGCCGATGCAAGCGTCCGGGTTGTGGGTCACGATGCCGGTCAGTGGGTCCTTTTGCATCGCGCTCACCGGACAGACCGAAATGCAGGAAGGATCGACGCAGTGCAGGCAATGGCGCTTGACGAAAGCGTAACCGTTCGTCTCCCGGTCTTTTTCGGCCATGGTGCCGTTCTGGTAGACGCGGATCACGTTCAAGGTCTTGCCGGAGATATCCTCCGCCGTGTCCCAGGTGCCCTCGTTCCATTGGGCCAGATGTTGCGGTTGCTCGACCGGCTTGCCGTTGGCCTCCTTGCAGGCGGCGACGCAGGCCTTGCAACCGATGCACTGCGTCGAGTCGTACAACATCCCAATCGCCCTGGGCGGCAACTGCTTCGGTTCGCGTGGCGCAAAGGGTGCGGCGGCTTCCGCCACGGGCGTGGCCACGGCGGTCGCGACCGCCCCGGCGGCGCCCCGCAAGAATTGTCTGCGACTCATGTCCATGGCGTTTACCCTCCCTGCCCGCTATTGTGACCCGCGTCGGCCTTCGACTCGGTCTTGCCATCCATGCCGCGCATGGCCATGGCGCCCGCGCCCACCGCCAGTCCGGCCACACCGGCAACGATGGCCGCCCCCGCTGGACTGATGCCCTCCCCTTTGGCCGAATTCACCGCCGGGAAAGCGGTCGGGGGCGTGTAGGTTTTGACTTGAGCCAGGGCATGAAGCGGCTTGGTGAAGCCGATCCCCTGCTCGGTGCAGCCAAAACAGGGATGGCCGATTCCGACCGGCCAGGTTCCTTCACCCACGTCCCCAAAACCGATGGCCGGGCAATTGGCGTGGGTTTCCGGTCCCTTGCAACCGATCTTGTAGAGACAAAACCCCTGGCGGTGGCCGTAATCGCCAAATTCCAAGGCAAAGCGGCCGGCATCGAAGTGCGGGCGCCGTTCGCAGTTTTCGTGAATCAGCCGGCCATAGGCGAATTTGGGCCGGTTCTTGGCATCCAGCGCCGGCGGTTTGCCGAAGGTGAGAAGATAGAGAACGGTGGAGAGGAAGTTGTAGGGATTGGGCGGGCAACCGGGAATGTTGATGACGGTCTTGCCCGGCAACACCTCGTGCACCGACTTGGCATGGGTCGGATTGGGGTCGCTGGACGGAATGCCGCCCCAGGAGGCGCAGGAACCGATGCCGATGATCGCCGCCGCCCCTTCCGCCGCTTCCTTGACCGCTTCCAAGATCGGCTTGCCGGCGACCATGCAGTAAATGCCGCCATCCTTGGTGGGGATCGAGCCGTCCACCACCAGCACGAACTTGCCCCAGTTTTCCTTCATCGACTTGGCCTTGTACGCCTCGGCCTGATGGCCGGCTCCCGCGCACAGCGCCTCGTGGTAGTCGAGGGAGATCATGTCGAGGATCAGGGTTTCGAGCGTCGGATGGTAGGCGCGCAGCAGCGACTCGGTGCAGCCGGTGCATTCCTGCGCCGACAGCCAGATCACCGGCGGTCGCTTCGCGGCGGTGGCGGCCTCGGCGATCCGGATGCCCATCAGGGACGATAGCCCTAAGGTCGCAGCGACCCCAGTGCAGTATTTCAGGAACTGGCGGCGGGTAAGTCCGCCCAGTCCCCCTTCGTAACCATCGGGATTGTGGATCTCGTAGGTTTCGAGATCGATATCGCTCACATCATTCATGACCGCGCGCCCCTCGTTACCGAACCAAACATTAAAAAATTAGCGGTCCGAAGGTCGGACGCTTTGATGATCGTCAATTTTTTCGGAGTTTTTTTGATGCAGGAGTGGAATACGGTGGAGAGGTTGCTTTCCGGTAGGCGAAATGTCGTAAATTGAGCGCGATGAAAACCGATAGCCTGTTTTACCGTCTGTTCCAACGCGCGCCGGCGCTGGTGTTCGAGTTGGCCGGCCTGGAAGCGCCCGCTGCCGGGGCGTATCAATTCCGCGCCGAGGAAATCAAGCAAACCGCTTTTCGGCTGGACGGCGTGCTGGTACCGCCCCCAGAACAGCCGGACGCGCCGGTGGTTTTCGTGGAGGTACAGGCGCAACCGGACCCGGAGTTTTACGGGCGGTTCTTCGCCGAACTGCTGCTGTATCTGTACCGGAACCAGCCACCGCATCCCTGGCGGGCGGTGGTGATTTACCCGACCCGTGCCGAGGAACGGCTGAACCCCAGGCATTACGGCTCGCTGGTAGGCTTGCCGGAAGTTCGGCGCGTGTATCTGGAGGATTTCCGGAGCCGACCGGTGACGGGCGCCGGCGTGGGGTTGATTCAACTGATTGTCAGCGTACCGGAGGACAGCCTGGCGCAAGCCACCCGGTTGTTGCAACAGGCGCGAACGGCGTCCTGGACGGACTGGCCGACGGCACAACTGGCGGATTTCGTGGAGACCATTCTGGTCTATAAATTACCGAGGCTCAGCCGCGAGGAGATTCAAGCCATGTTGGGACTGATTGACACCGACCTCAAGCAAACACGCTTTTATCAGGAAGTCTTTGCTGAGGGCCGCCAGGAGGGCCGTCAGGAGGGCCGTCAGGAGGGCCGTCAGGAGGGCCGTCAGGAGGGCCGCCAGGAGGGCCGTCAGGAAGAAAGCGTGCAAATGGCGTTGCGGCTCTTGCGGCGGCGGTTCGGGGCATCGCTGGCGCCCGCCCACGAGCAACGGATTCGCCGCTTGTCCCTGGAGCAGGCCGAAGCCTTGGTGGAGGCGCTGCTGGATTTTAGGACGCCGGATGATCTTGGAGTCTGGCTGGCGACTCAGGAAGCACC
>CAVOKM010000014.1:0-26578 GCA_963696515.1 uncultured Gammaproteobacteria bacterium | reverse complement strand
CCATCAGCGCGGCAGTTCCAACACCACCTCCAGCCCGCCTTGCGGATGATTGCGCAGCGTCAATTCCCCGCCGTGAGCGCGGGCGATGTTGCGGGCGATGCTCAATCCTAACCCCGTGCCGCCGGTGTCGCGGCTGCGCGAATTCTCCAGCCGGTAGAACGGCTCGAACACCCGTTCCAGTTCCGCCGCTGGAATGCCGGGGCCACGGTCGCGGACGATCAGCGTCAGCCGGGTCGGCGCATCCGTGACCACGATCTCGGCGCGCTGGCCGTAGTTCAGGGCGTTGTCCACCAGATTTGTCAAGCAACGCTTCAGCGCCAGCGGCCGGCAGCGCAACGGCTGGTGGGCCGTGCCGGTGATGCCCACCTCGTGGCCGACATCCTCGGCGTCTTCCTGCAACGATTCCAACAAGGCGTTGAGATCCACCGGCGCGATGGGTTCGCTGTCCTCGCCGCCGCGCAAAAAATCCAGCGACGCCTGCGCCATGCGCTGCATGTCGTCGAGATCGGCCAGAAATTTATCCCGCAGCGGAGCATCGTCCAGCAGTTCGGTTCGCAACCGCAGCCGGGTGCTCGGGGTCTTGAGGTCGTGCGAGAGGGCGGCGAGAATGCGGTTGCGATCCTCGATGTAGCGGATCAACCGCTCCTGCATGGTGTTGAAGGCGCGGGCGGCGCGGCGGACTTCCAGCGGTCCGGTTCTCAGTCCAGTGGCGGGCGGCGGATGTCGCGGCCCAGTTCGCCGGCGGCCTCGGCCAGCACGGCCAGCGGCCGGGTCAGCGCCCGCACCGCCAGGGCGGCCAGCACCGCGACCGAGACCAGCAACACCAGCAGGATCAGCAGCAACCGAACCGGCCAGGCGATGACTTCCTCCGGCAACACCTGCTGAAACGTCACCGTCGCGCCGTCGCGCAAGCGCACCTGCACCACGAAATTGCGCAATCCCAGCATCATCGCGTGCATCCGCCAGCGCGGCGGCCGGTCGGTCCAGTCGCGCGGGCGCGGCGGTTGGTCCGGGGCCAGCCAGCGCGGCCGTTCGGCCGGTGGTGGCGGTGGCGGTAGATCGTCGGTGATTTCCACCTGGAACGGCCGGTCGGGCCCCAACTGACGCTTCAACAGGGCGCGGAACAAGGTGGTGTGATAACGCTCGTCCGGCGCCGTTTCGGTTTGCCAGGGCAGATCGAGGCTGAGACGGGTGGGCGGTAGATCAAAGGCGGTCACCAGCCGTTGGCGTTCGGTTTCGTCCAGGCTGTCGAGCAGATTGACGATAGACGCAATTCGCTGGGCGACGTGGCCGCCGATGGCGTGGTAAAGCGCCTGTTCGCGGTCCTGGAGCAAGATCGCGGCGCTCAGCAACTGGGCGACGACCAGGCCGCCGGTCAGAAACAACAGCAGCCGACCGAACAGGGATTGCGGCAGCAGGCGCATCAAAATTCCCGGCTGACGTGGGCCGCCAGCAGATAACCTTCGTTGCGGACGGTCTTGATAATCACGGACTCGCGCGGATCGTCGCGCAGCCGCCGCCGCAGCCGGCTGACCTGCACGTCGATACTGCGATCGAACGGCGCGGCCTCGCGGCCCTGGGTCAAATCCAATAACTGGTCACGGTTCAACACCCGTTGCGGATGGTCCAGGAACACCCGCAGCAGCCGGTAATCGCTGGCGCCCAGCGGCACCAGCACGCCATCTGGAGCAACGAGCTGGCGAGCATCCGCGTCCAGCGTCCAGCCGGCGAAGTGGAAACGCCGCGCCTCGCCCTCGTTCGGTGCGCTACGGGCGCGGCGCAGGATGCTTTTGATCCGCGCCAGCAACTCGCGCGGATTGAACGGCTTGGGCAGATAATCGTCGGCGCCCATTTCCAGGCCGACGATGCGGTCGGTGTCGTCGCCGCGAGCGGTCAGCATGATGATCGGGATTTGCGAGCGGGCGCGCAGGTTGCGGCACAGCACCAGCCCATCGTCGCCGGGCAGCATCAGGTCGAGGATGACAAGGTCCACCGGTCGCCTGCTCCAGCGCGGCCCACAGCCCACGTCCGTCGGCCACGCCAGTCACCCGGAAACCGTTGCGGCCCAGATAATCCGCCAGCAATTCGCGCAGTCCCGGATCGTCGTCCACGACGAGAAGATGGTCGCTCAACTCCCTTCAGCCGTTGATAAAGCCGCGTTCTCCACCATTTCCCTCGCGTGCGCCAGCGTATTCGCGGTCAATTCCAGGCCGCCCAGCATCCGGGCGATTTCCGTCACCCGTTCCCTCGGGTTCCAGCAACACAACTTGCGTGTGCGTGGTAGCGCCGTCGGTCTGTTTTTCCACCTTAAGCTGCTGATGCGCCTGGGCGGCGACCTGGGGCAGGTGCGTGACGCAAAGTACCTGCCTGCCGCCGCCCAAAGTGCGTAACTGCCGGCCCACCACTTCCGCCACCCCGCCCCCGATGCCGCTGTTGACCTCGTCGAAAATCAGGGTTGGGATGCGGGCGGCGTGGGCGGTGATGACCTGAATCGCCAAGCTGATGCGCGACAGTTCGCCGCCGGAGGCCACCTTGGATAAAGGCCGTAACGGCTGGCCGGGATTGGCGCTAACCTGGAACTCCACAGCCTCCAGCCCGACCGGCGTGGGTTGGTCCAGCCGTTCCAGGGCGATGGTGAAGCGTCCCCCCGGCATACCCAGCCCGGCCAACGCCGATGACACCCGCTCGCCCAGTTCCCGCGCCGCCGCCGCCCGCAGCTCGCTCAAGCGGTCGGCGCACGCTTGATAGGTCGCCCGCGCGGTTTTTACCCCCTGCTGTAATTCCTCCAAGCGGGTTTCGCTGTGTTCGAGGGCGTCCAGTTCCGCCTCGAACCGCGCCCGCAACGCCGGCAGTTCCTCGGCGGTTACCCGATGCTTGCGGCCCAGTTGATCAGCGGCGGCCAGCCGTTGGTCCACCCGCGCCAGGTGTTCTGGATCGAGATCGAGCCCCTGCACGTAAGCGCGCAACTCGCCGCTGGCTTCCTGAATCTGGATCAGCGCGGTGCTCAGCATCTCGCCGACCGGGACGAGGCGGGCGTCCAGGCGGCTCAGGACGTCCAATTCGCGCAGACAGTGATCGAGCCGTTCGGCGATGGAGGTTTCGTCACTTTCCGTCAATCCGTCCAGCAGACGCTGGCCGGTGTCCAGCAACTGGCTGGCATGAGCCAGCCGCCGCTGCTCCCGTTCCAGTCCCACGACTTCCCCCTCCGCCAGGTTCAGCGCTACCAGTTCCCGGAGGTGATAGCGCAAGATGTCCAGGCGGGCATCGCGTTCGCTGGCGGCCTGCCGCAGGTCGCGAAGTTCTCGTCGCAGCCGGTTCCAGGTCTGGAAATTCGCGTCCAGTGCGGCCATTAGCTTCTGGTTGCCGGCATAGTCGTCCAGCAATTGCCGCTGAGCCTCGCGCCGCAGCAGCGATTGGTGTTCGTGCTGGCCGTGGATGTCCACCAGCCACTCGCCAAGTTCCCGCAGCGCCTGGGTCGGTTGGGGGATGCCGTTAATGTAGCTGCGCGAGCGGCCGGCGCGGGCCACGACCCGCCGCAACTGGCATTCCCGGTCGCTGTCCAGATCGTGCTCGGCCAGCCATGCACGGGCCGCCGGCAAGGCATCGAGATCGAACAGCGCGCTAAGATCGGCCCGTTCCGCTCCGTGGCGAATCACGTCGCTGTCGGCGCGGTCGCCCAACAGCAGGCCGATAGCGTCCACGAGGATGGATTTTCCGGCGCCGGTTTCGCCGGTGACCGCCGTCATCCCGGGCGCCAGCTCCAGGTCCAGGTCCTCGACGATGGCGAAATCGCGGATGCGCAACTGGGTCAGCATGGCGGCCTGGCCTTCAGATAAACGGCGTGGCTTCCGGACTCAGGCCCCAGTTTAGCTTGGCCCGCAGCAACTCGAAGTAATCGTGGTTGAGGGGATGGATCAACCGCGCCTTGCGCCCCTTTTTACGGATCACGATGCGGTCTCCCGACTCGATGGCCAGGCTGATCTGGCCGTCGCAGGTGACCTGGGTCTGGGTGGTGTTGGCGCTGTTCAGCACCACCTCGATCACGCTGTCGGCCTTGACCACGATCGGCCGGTGGGTCAGGGTGTGCGGGCAGATCGGCACCAGCACCACGGCCTCCAGCCCAGGATGGATGATCGGCCCGCCGCTGGCCAGCGCGTAGGCGGTGGAACCGGTCGGGGTGGAGATGATCAGCCCGTCGGCGCGGTAGGCGTTGAGAAAGCGCCCGTCCAGAAAGGTGTCCACCTCAATCATCCGGGCCACCTCGCGCTTGTGGACCACCACGTCGTTGAGCGCGTCGGCCTCGCCGGTCACCCGGTCCTCGCGCAGCACCTGGGCGTGCAACAACGAACGGCGCGCTTCGCGGAAATGACCGTTCAACACCGCTTCCAACCGGTGGGGGATTTCACTGGGGGAAACATCGGCCAGAAAGCCGAGCCGGCCCAGATTGACGCCCAGGATGGGCACTTCGTAATCTACCAGCGAACGCGCTGCATTCAGCATGGTGCCGTCACCGCCCATGACGATCGCCAGGTCGCATTGCTCGCCGATCATGACCCGACTGGCGATTTCGAGGCCGTTACCCGGGAGCAGCCGGGCGGAGCTTTCATCGAGCAATACCCGCAACTGGCGCTGGCACAAGTAGGCAGCGATTTGGTTCAGCGTCCCCGCGACGTTGGGATCGCCGAATTTGCCGATGAGGCCAATAGTGTGAAAAGCCAGGGTGGACATCGTTCCGTACAGGGTGGTTGCTCACAATGCAACTTAGCATTTTACGGGAAACCGCGCCAAGCGCTGGATCGCTTGACTCCTTTTCGTTGAATTGTTACGTTGAGTTAGCACTCAATGGTTGGGAGTGCTAAATAGGAGAGTCCATCGCGATGCATGGTACGGAATCCACTCAAACGGGTCCTGCCGCCCTCAACGAACGCACTCAGCACTTGTTGCGGACGTTGGTCGAGCGTTACATCCACAACGGCCAGCCAGTCGGCTCGCGCACGCTGGCCCGCGACGCCGGGCTGGATCTCAGTCCAGCCACCATTCGCAATGTGATGGCGGATTTGGAGGAAATGGGGTATCTGCATTCTCCGCACACCTCAGCCGGGCGGGTACCGACCGTCCGCGGCTACCGGTTTTTTATTGATGCGCTCTTGCGACTCAAGCCCCTGGAGCACCAGGAAATCGAAATCCTGCGCAGGCGCATCGACCAACCGGTCCGTGATGGCGCCGAACTGGCGCGGTCGGTTTCCGATCTGCTGTCCGGCGTCACCCATCTTGCTGGCGTCGTCATGCTGCCGCGCCGCAAGGTGGCGACCCTCCGTCAGGTTGAATTCCTGTCCCTGTCCGAGAACCGGGTGCTGGTGATCCTGGTGTTGAACAGCCAGGAAGTGCAGAACCGCATCATCCAGACCCGGCGCCCCTACAGCACCACGGAATTGCAGCAGGCGGCGAATTTTCTGAACCAGCAGTTCACCGGCCAGGACATCCATCAGGTCAGGCAGTCGTTGCTGCGGGACTTGCGCGAAACTCGCGACAGCTTGGACCGGTTGATGCAAACCGTGGTCGAGATGGCCGAACAAACCTTCGAGATCGAACAAAGTGGCGAGGATTACGTGGTCGCCGGCCAGACTCAATTGATGCAGTACGCCGATCTGTCTGATCTAGAAAAGTTGCGGTTATTGTTCGAGGCCTTCAACCACAAACGCGATTTACTACACCTGTTCGACCAGTGCTTGCACGCCGATGGCGTACAGATTTTCATCGGCGAGGAATCCGGCTTCGAAGCATTGGAAGGTTACAGCGTGGTGACCGCACCCTATTCGGTGCAAGGACGGGTGCTGGGGGTGCTGGGCGTCATCGGGCCGACCCGAATGGCCTACGACCGGGTAATTCCGGTGGTGGACGTGACCGCCCGGCTGCTGGCGGCGGCGCTGAACAGTCAGGATTGAGGGCTACCCTCGGGCTTGGGAGCCTGATTCTCAACACGATGTTGTTCAAATCGCGTCCCACTTAAATCTCCAATCCGGAATTCTGGCTCAGGCCGCGCAACCGATCCTCGCGTTGATGACGAGCCAAACGCTGCGTCTGGCCGGAACGTCTATGCGCTTTGCGCAACCGCTCTTCACGCTGATGGCGGGTCTCCCGCTGGTGGATTTCATCCGACGCTTCGGTTTCGTTCGGGTGGCCTGCCTGGACCGCCGGGCTCGGGGAGAGAGTGAGGGTGGCGACAGCGGCGATGGTCAGCACGGTCTTCATAAAGCCTCCTTCGGTTCAAGGAATGTCCTTACGATAACCGACCCTGGCTGAACGGCAGCCAAACGGTTTGCCCGGTCCATGACTGATTGAGATTTTTTCGGCCTTTGAAGCCTGTATCAGCATTGCTCTGATGATGGCGGGGCCGGCTTGCCGGCGGGGATCATCGCTCGTTGGGTGCCGATCCCGAAGGGATTATCCTTGATAAGGTGATTGTATCGGCCATATCGCTGTGTAATGTGCGAAGAGCATCAGGATTACACGAGACAATTCTTAGCAGTATCCGCGCAGGACCTGATGGCCGTGATTGCTGGTTTTCCCAACTCCGCACCGCTTTCGTCACAACGCCGAATGCAATAATGTCAGCTACTTCCCAATACAAAAACTGGAGAAAATCCGCGATAGCAAATCCTCGCTGGTGAACTCGCCGGTAATCTCCGCCAGCGCGTTCTGTGCTTCACGCAGTTCCTCGGCGACCAGTTCTCCGGCGCGAATGACTTCCAACTGATACGCTGCCCGTTCCAGCGCCGCCGTCGCCTGTTCCAGCGCGTCCAGATGCCGGCGGCGGGCCATGAAGATTCCTTCTTCGCCGCCGTGAAAGCCCATACAGGACTTGAGATGCTCGCGCAGCAGGTCCAGCCCCGCCTCGGTCTTGGCCGACAACCAGATTTCTGTTCCCCACGCGCCATCCCCAACCGCCGGGGCCCGACCGCTCAAGTCAATCTTGTTGCAGATCACCGTTACCGGCGTGTCCGGTGGCAACCGCTCTCGTAACGCCCCCTCATCGGGGGTCAGGCCCAAGCGATCATCCACCACCATCAAAATCCGGTCGGCGGCTTCGATCTCGGCCCAGGCCCGGCGGATGCCCTCCCGCTCCACCGGATCGTCGCTGTCGCGCAGACCGGCGGTGTCGATGACGTGCAGCGGCATCCCGTCGATACTGATGTGCTCGCGCAGCACGTCGCGGGTGGTGCCGGGAATGGCGGTAACGATGGCCGCCTCGCGCCCAGCCAGATGGTTGAGCAGGCTGGATTTACCCGCGTTCGGTCGGCCAGCGATCACCACCGTCATGCCGTCGCGTAGCAACCTCCCCTGGCCGGCGATGGCTTGCAAGGCGTTCAACCGCTCCCGAAGGTCCCGCAACCGCGCGGCAATGACACCGTCGGCGAGGAAATTGATCTCCTCCTCAGGGAAATCAATCGCCGCCTCGACGTACAACCGCATTTCGATCAAGCCTTCGACCAGTTCCCTCACCCGCCGGGAAAATTCCCCTTGCAACGAGCGCAACGCGGCGCGGACAGCGGCGGCGGTGTCGCTGGCGATAAGATCGGCAATCGCCTCGGCTTGGGCCAGGTCAAGCTTGTCGTTGAGAAAGGCGCGTTCGGAGAATTCGCCGGGCCGGGCGGGCCTCACGCCCAGTTCCAGTACCCGCGCCAGCAGCAAATCCATCACCACCGGTCCGCCGTGACCCTGGAGTTCCAGCACGTCCTCGCCGGTGAAGGAATGGGGCGCGGGGAAATACAGCGCGAGACCTTCGTCCAGCACCGCACCATCTGCGGCGCGGAACTTGCGAAAGGCGGCGTGACGGGCAACGGGAAGAGCGCCGCAAACGGCTTCGGCAATGGCGGCGCAGAGGGGACCAGATACGCGAACCACACCGATGCCGCCCCTTCCAGGCGGGGTGGCGACAGCGGCGATGGTGTCGGTCATACCCGTCACCCCCGATCCTTCTCCCTCAAGGGGAGAGGGGAGAACGCTCCCTCCACCCGTGCGGGGGAGGGCTGGTGTGGGTAGTGTAAGGTTGCAACGCCATCACTTCTTGCGCTTGCCGGGATTCTTCTGGTCGGGTAATGCCTGCTTGGCAAGCGTTAGCAGTTTTTTGGCCTGCTCGCCCAGTCCCAGTCCCGATCCCCCCTTGGCCTTAAGCGCCGCGGCGTCGGCGCCCGACTCCACCCGCTTGGTGATCACCCACTGTTGAGCGATGGACAGCATGTTGTTCACCACCCAGTACAGCACCAGGCCGGCCGGGAACCACAGGAACATGAAGGTGAAGACAATCGGCAGCGCCATCATCACCTTGGCCTGCACCGGATCGGGCGGGGCCGGACTCAGCTTCTGCTGGACGAACATGGTCACGCCCATGATCAGCGGCAGCACGTAGTACGGGTCCGGAATCGCCATGTCGTGGATCCACAGCATGAACGGCGCCTGCCGCAACTGCACGCTTTCCACCAGCACCCAATACAGGGCGATGAACACGGGAATCTGCACCAGAATCGGCAAGCAGCCGCCCAGAGGATTGACCTTTTCCTTTTTATACAGGCCCATCATCACTTCGTTCATCTTCTGCTTGTCATCGCCGTACAGCTCCTTGAGCCGGGTCAGTTCCGGCGCCAGCCGGCGCATGTTGGCCATGGAGCGGTAGCTGGTCTCGGACAGCTTGTAGAACGCCAGCTTGATCAGGATGGTGAGGAAGATGATCGCCCAGCCCCAGTTGCCGAAGATGGCGTGGATGGCCTTCAGCAGCCAGAACAGCGGTTCGGCGATGATGGTCAACACGCCGTAGTCCACGGTCAGTTGCAGGTTGGGCGCGACCTTTTCCAGCACGTCCGGTAGTTTCGGCCCCACGTACAAGCGGGTACGGAAATCGCCAGTCGAGCCGACCGGCACGATCTGCACCGCGCCGCGCATTCCCACCAGGTAACGGCTGTTGCCGACCGCCTTGGTGTAGAAGTCTTCGGTCTCGCCCGGATTCGGCACCCAAGCGCCAAGGAAGTAGTGCTGGATCATGGCGATCCAGCCATCCTTGACCGTCTGGTTCAGCTCCTGCTTGGCGATGGCGTCGAAGGAAATCTTCTCGTAGCGCTGTTCCGGAGTGGAAATCACCGCCCCGGTATAGGTGATCACGCCGCTGCCGAAGAAGCTGCTGCTGGTTTTCGGCGGCGTGCGCTGGAACTGCCGGTACTGGCCGCCCTGCCAGTCGCTGGCGCCGCCGTTCTCGACCCGCTGGTTCAACTCCACCAGAAAGCTGCCGCGCCGGAAGGTGTAGGTCTTGACCACCTTCACCCCGGACGGGTCCGCCCAGTTCAGCCGCACCTCCAGCGCATCCTGACCGTCGGCCAGCCGGTATTCGGTCTGCTCGGGAACGAATGCGGCGTAATGGTTGGGCGCGGGGCCATCGTTCAGCGCCACTAGCCCGGATTGGGCGATGAAAATGTCCGCCCCACTATCCTTGAGCAACAGGAACGGCTGATCAGGCCGCTGTACGGAGTCCGGGTAGGTGCGCAAGCCAACCTGGCGCAGATCGCCGCCCACGGTATCAATCTCGGCTTCGAACAGGTCAGTGATCACTCGCACGCGTTGGCCGCCGCCGATGGCCTGTGGACCCGGTACCGCGCCCGTGGCCGGCGCGACGGTCGGCACGTCCTGACCGGGGGTCGTCGCGGGCTTGGCGGGGCTGGCCGGACTGGCGGGAGCCGTGGCCACGGGCGGCGCCGGCGGCGGGTGTTTCTTGGCCTGGAACTCCAGCCAGTTTTGCCAGAGCAGAAACACCACGAACATCAGGGCGGCAAAGAGCAGTAAACGTTGGTTTTCCATCAACGGTCCTTCGGGGGAAGTTCGGGAATGGGATCGATGCCGCCCGGATGCCAGGGATGACAGCGTGACAGGCGCCGTATCGCCAGCCAGACGCCGCGCAGGGCGCCGTGGCGCTCGATGGCCTCGCGGGCGTACTGGGAGCAGCTCGGATAGAAGCGACAGTGGTTGCCCAGCAGCGGGCTGATGAACCACTGATAGCCGCGGATCAGGGCGATCAGGATGGCGCGCATGATTGTGCGAGCTTGCGCCAGTGCCGTTGCAGCGAGGCAAACAGGACGGCGCTGTCCTGTTCGGCAAGCCCAGCGCGGCCCATCACGACGCAATCCAGACCGCCAAGCCACGCTTGATGATGCCGAAAACTTTCTCGAGCGATCCGCTTGATTCGGTTGCGCGCCACGGCGGATTTGGCAACCTTGCGGGAAATGGCCAGACCGAGGCGGGGATAGCCGAGAGCGTTGGGGCGGGCGAGCACGGTGAAATGGCGGTCGCTGGATTTGACCGGCTGGGCGAAGACACCGGCAAAGGCGTTCCGGCCGGTCAGCCGGGCGCGGCGCGGAAAGCGCGCGCCATCGGCCACGGTGTCAGGGCGTCAGCCGGGCGCGGCCCTTGGCGCGGCGCGCTTTGATAACCAGGCGGCCACCCTTGGTGGCCATGCGAGCGCGAAAGCCATGGGTGCGCTTCCGGTGAATGATGCTGGGCTGGAAAGTCCGCTTCATGATAATTCCTTAAACAGGGCTGACGAAATAGAGGAGTCTTTTTCGAGTGAATTAGGAAAATTACTGATTTTGAGGCCGATTTGCAAGCTTACGCAAACCGCCCATCCAGGGCAATCGCTCTTTGTGAGGGGTTGACGACGGGCTGACCGACGGTAACCGGGCGATAATGAGAGGGTGGAAATAACTAATGCCGCCGATGCTGTCGGTCCCCGTCCGTATTTTCCGAGGGGCGCAAACCTCGCTGGGAGATCCAAAATAACCTTCATCCACTGAACGACATTGTGATGATCGTGCTGTACACGGTGCCGAGCGGAGTGGAGGGTTAAGTGGGGATGGGAGTCGTTTGGAGGAGTGGGAGACGGGGTTGAATTGCCCAGACCGCCGCCGCTGACAGTACCGACCGTTCCCGGCTATCATCCTCGCCTCCCGAACCACACGGCGCAGGATCGTATTACCATGAGCAAGGCCCTCCTCAAATCGACCGGCATCGTCAGCGCCATGACCTCGCTGTCCCGGGTCACCGGTTTCGTCCGGGACATGGTTTACGCCCAGATGTTCGGGGCCGGGGCCGGCACCGACGCCTTCTTCGTGGCCTTCCGCATCCCCAATTTCCTGCGCCGGTTGTTTGCGGAGGGGGCGTTTTCCCAAGCCTTCGTGCCGGTGTTCTCGGAATACCAGACCCAGCACTCGCGAGCGGAACTCCAGGAACTGGTCGATCAAGTCGCCGGCACGCTGGGCGCGATCCTGCTGCTGATCACGGTCATCGGGGTGCTGGCGGCGCCGGTGCTGATTTTGCTGTTCGCGCCCGGCTTCACCGCCGATGCAGGCAAGTACGAGCTGACGGTGGAGATGTTGCGCATCACCTTCCCTTATCTGCTGTTCATCTCGTTGACCGCCTTCGCGGGCGGGGTGCTGAACAGTTGCGGCAAGTTCGCGATTCCCGCCGTCACACCGGTATTGCTAAACTTGACCATGATCGCAGCGGCGCTGTGGCTGGCACCCCGGATGGAACGGCCGGTGGTGGGGCTGGCCTGGGGGGTGTTCATCGCCGGGATCATCCAGTTGAGTTTCCAGATCCCCTTTCTGCGTCAGGTGAAGCTGCTGCCGCGCCCGCGTTGGGGCTGGGCGGCTCAAGGAGTGCAGCAGGTTTTACAATTGATGCTACCGGCGCTGTTCGGCTCCTCGGTGGCGCAGGTCAATTTGCTGATCGACACGGTGCTGGCGTCGTTCCTGATCTCGGGCAGCGTCAGTTGGCTGTACTACTCCGACCGGCTGGTGGAATTTCCGCTCGGCATTTTCGGCGTCGCCCTGGGCACGGTGATCCTGCCCAAGCTGTCCCGCCAGCATGCCAGCGCGGAGACGGATGGTTTTTCCCGGACCCTGGACTGGGCGCTGCGCTGGGCGCTGCTGATCGGGGTTCCGGCGACGGTGGCGCTGATCCTGCTGTCCCGCCCGATGCTTTCCGCGCTGTTCCAATATGGTGCGTTCGATGCCCGCGACGTGGTGATGTCGAGCCGCAGCCTGATGGCCTTTGCCTTGGGTCTGGTGGCCTTCATGCTGATCAAGGTGCTGGCGCCAGGCTTCTACGCCCGCCAGGACACCCGCAGCCCGGTCAAGTACGGCCTGATCGCGATGGGCGCCAACACCGCGCTGGTGCTGATCCTGATCTGGCCGCTGGCCCATGCCGGGCTGGCGCTGGCCACCTCGCTGGCCGCTTTCCTCAACGCTGGGCTGCTGTTTTTCAACCTGCGGCGGCGGGACATTTACCAGCCGCGCGCCGGATGGGTCAAATTCCTGGCTCAGTTGGTTGCGGCGAATCTGGCGATGGGACTGGTGCTGTGGTTTGGGACGGGAAATCTGGAGCAATGGTTGAACGCCAGCGCCCGCGAGCGGTTGTGGCATCTCACTTGGCTGATCGCCGCCAGCGGTGGAAGTTATCTGCTGGCGGTGCTGGCGGTGGGGATACGGCCACGGCATTTGTTGCATGGGTAGGCGCGCTATGAACCAATTCCCCCATCGACATCCAGACCTTACGGGAAATCCGCGAGGAAGGCTATTGCCACGCAACCACAGACGCATCGACCTACCATCCTCTGGGGCGGGCGGCTTTGGCTGGCTGCTGGAATTCAAGGAGGTGGAACCGAGCGAGCCTGGGCGGGCGCTGGAACAAATCCAGGCGCGCGGCTACCATGAAAAATATACTGGCCAGCCAAAGATGTTGATCAGCATGGAATTCAGCCGCGCCGAGCGCCATTTGGCCGGGTTTGAGTGGCGACGCCTGCCGTGAACGATGGAGGACGACACCATGCGTATTCTGCTCGTCAAGCCCCAGGCCCACCTCAAGACCGTGCTCGGCCTCCAGCGCTTCCAATGCTTGGAACCGCTGGAGTTCGGCTACCTGGCCGCAACCATCCCGCCGACGCACGAGGTTCGGGTGCTCGATCTGCGGCTGTACCGGTTTGCCAATACTACATTCGAGCGCGCTCTGGCCCGCTTCCGGCCCGACCTGGTGGGCTTCACCGCCTACAGCCACGAATCGGGCACCATGAAACGGCTGGCCGACACGGCGCGCCGGCTGTTGCCAAAATCGCGAATCGTGGTCGGCGGCCATCACGCCACCGTGGCACCCGGCGATTGCAACATCCCGGCCATCGACTACATCGTGCGCGGTGAAGGCTGTGAGCCGTTCCGCGCCTTGGTGGCGGCGCTGGACCAAGGCGAAGAACCCGAGGGCATCGCCAATCTGCTGTTCGCCGGCGAGCGGTTCGATGAGGAAGCCACCAAGGCATGGCCCCGCTATCCAGACCCGGCCACCATTCCGATACCGCGCCGCGATCTGTGGGACAGCCGCCACTACTACTGCGTCTGGGTGTGCGAAAACCCGCGCGACTGGCAGGCGCTGTTTCCGCGCGTGGCGATGGCCCGCACCTCCTACGGCTGCAAAATGACCTGCTCGTTCTGCATCGTGCCGTTCCTGAGCGGCGCGACCCACATGCCGCGCCTGGCAGACGTGGTGGCCGAGGACCTGGCGCGGACCGAGGTCGATCATATCTACTTCGCCGACGACGAGAATTTCATTGACGAACACTTCGGCTTCGAACTGGCCGAGGCGTTGGAAAAACGCGGCGTGAAGAAGCACTACTTCGCCTGGGCGCGCGCCACCACGATCCTGCGCTATCCGGAACTGCTGCGCCGTTGGAAGGACATCGGCCTGGATGGCGTATTCGTCGGCTTCGAATTCGTCACCAACCCGGAGCTGAAGGCGGTGCACAAGGGCGGCACGGTGTCGCACAACGAACGCGCCCACGACACCCTGCGCCGGCTGGGCATCGCCTGCCACGCCGCGTTCATGGTCCGCCCGGAGTACGGCCACACCGAGTTCCAGCGCCTGAGCGATTACGTCGGCGCCATGCCGCCGGCGCAATGCAGCTTCACCGTCTGCACCCCCTCGCCCGGCACCCCGGACTATGAAGCGGCGCGGCCGGCATTCTGGTGTGGGGACGCCTACGACCTCCACGACTGCATGCATCCGCTCACGCCCACGACTTTGCCGTTGCGCCAGTTCGGCGCCTTGCTGGCGCGGCAGATTGGCGAAGCCGGCCAGCGCCATCCGCTGCGGGTCGAGCGCCATCTTACACGCCCGTGGGAGCTGGCGCGGATTGTCCGTGCCGATTGGCGCTACCAACAGGCCTTCCGGGAACTGTATTGCGACTACCCGCGCGAGCTGTGGGCGTGGCCGGGAAGCGCCAGGCTGTCGGCCGGATAAAGTCGCGCGGGGCGTCGGGATCGAGCAGGGTCCAGTCGCGGACGGGAAGGAGGGGGGGCCGGTGTGTTAAGAAGCCGCCGATTGTCCCTATAATGTCAGCCTTCGTTCACAACCTATCTCCCGAAAGCCGGCATGGAATTGATTCGCGGCCAGCATAATTTGCGGCCCCGCCACCGGGGCTGCGTCGCCACCATCGGCAATTTCGATGGCGTGCATCTCGGCCATCAGGCGATTCTCGCCCAACTAACCGGGCAGGCAGCGCGCCTCCGCCTGCCCCGGCTGGTCATCACCTTCGAGCCGCAGCCGCAAGAATTTTTCGCCGGTCCCACCGCGCCGCCGGCTCGTCTGATGCGCTTGCGGGAAAAACTGCTGGCGCTGGATGGACTGGGCATCGAACGGGTGCTGTGCCTGGAATTCGATCATCGGCTGGCCGCGATGCCGGCGCAGACCTTCATCGACGAGTTGTTGGCGCAGCGGTTGGGCATCCGTTATCTGGTAATTGGCGACGATTTCCGCTTTGGTCGCCACCGCGCCGGCGATTTCGCGATGCTGGTCGAGGCCGGTAAGGGCCACGGTTTCACAGTTGCCAACAACCACAGTTACATTTTAGACGGAGAGCGGGTCAGCAGCACCCGGGTCCGCCAAGCGCTCGGCCAGGGTGATCTTGAACTGGCGGCGCGGCTGTTGGGCCGGCCCTACGACATGTGCGGGCGGGTGGCGCACGGCGACCGCCGCGGCCGCACCATCGGCTTTCCGACCGCCAATATCCACTTGCACCGCCGCGTCACCCCGGTGTACGGGGTCTACGCCGTGCTGCTCAGCAGTCCCGGTCTGCGGCTTTGGCCCGGCATCGCCAACGTCGGCCGCCGCCCCACCGTGCAGGGCGCCCGCGAGCGCCTGGAAGTGCATCTGCTTGATTATCAGGGCGATCTCTACGGCCTGCATGTCAAGGTGGATTTTCTGCGCTATCTTCGACCAGAACAGCGCTTTGATTCGCTGGACGCCTTGCAAGCGCAGATTCAGCGGGATGAATATGCCGCCCGGACTTGGTTCACCGCGCGGGGCATCATGCAATCCCCTCATCCCCTCTCCTCACCCTCCACCCCTCTCCTTTCAGGGGAGAGGGGAGTTTGAGTACTGGTTCCCAGAGGTTTACCGTGGCCGATTACAAAGACACTCTCAACCTTCCCCAGACCGCCTTCCCGATGAAGGCCGATCTCGCCCGGCGCGAGCCAGATATGCTGAGGTTTTGGCGGGAACTGGATTTGTACCATCGGCAACGCGCCGAATTCGCCGGACGGCCCAAATTCGTGTTGCACGACGGTCCGCCCTACGCCAACGGAACCATTCATATTGGCCACGCCGTCAATAAGGTACTCAAGGATATCATCGTCAAATCCCGAACCCTGAGCGGCTTCGACGCACCCTACGTGCCGGGCTGGGACTGCCACGGCCTGCCCATCGAACAAGTCGTGGAAAAGAAGCTGGGCAAGGTCGGGGTCAAGGTGGATGCCCGCCAGTTCCGCACCGCCTGCCGGGCCTTCGCTGCCGAGCAGGTGGCCAGCCAAAGCGCCGATTTTCAGCGCCTAGGCGTGCTGGGTGACTGGGAGGAGCCCTATCTGACCATGGATTTCCGGGTCGAGGCCGACATCGTGCGCGCGCTGGCGCGAATCGTCGCCAACGGCCACTTGTATCGCGGCTCCAAGCCGGTGTACTGGTGCATTGATTGCGGTTCGGCGCTGGCCGAGGCCGAGGTCGAGTACGAGGACCGCGATGCGCTGGCGATTGACGTGCGCTTTGCGGTGGTGGATCCCGAGGCGCTGCTGGCCCGTCTGCACCATGTCGAGGGCCACGGGGGCAAGGGGCCACTGGCCGTGGTCATTTGGACGACCACGCCTTGGACCCTGCCGGCCAACCAGGCGGTGGCGGTCAATCCTGGGCTGGAATATGTGGTCGCGCAAGTCGAGACCGACCGGGGTCAGGAGCGGTTGCTGGTCGCCGAACCGCTGCTCAAGGACTCGCTGGCCCGCTGGCAGGTCGACAATTACCAGGTGGTCGCCTACGGGCCGGGAGCCGAGTTGGAGGGACTGGCCCTGCGCCATCCGTTCCATGACCGGGAAGTACCGGTCATCCTCGGGGATCACGTTACCACCGACGCCGGCACCGGAGCGGTGCATACCGCCCCCGCCCATGGTCAGGAAGACTACGTGGTCGGCTCGCGATATGGCCTGCCGGTGGATAACCCAGTGGGACCGGACGGCCGTTTCCTGCCCGACACGCCGCTGTTCGCCGGCCTGCATGTGTTCGCCGCCAACGAGCGGGTGATCGACACGCTGAAGGTTTACGGCAAGCTGCTGCGCGTCGCCAACCTGAAACACAGCTATCCGCACTGCTGGCGGCACAAGACCCCGGTGATCTTCCGCGCCACCGCGCAATGGTTCATCGGCATGGATCATCCGCATGATTTGCGGGCCCGCGCTCTGGCGGAGATAAAAAAACTCCACTTCACCCCGGACTGGGGCGAAGCGCGGATTCAGGGCATGGTGGCCAATCGCCCGGACTGGTGCGTATCCCGGCAGCGCTACTGGGGCGTGCCGATGACCCTGTTCACGCATAAAAAGACCGGCGAGTTGCACCCGAACACGTTGGGCCTGATGGAACAGGCGGCGCAGCGCATCGAACAGGGCGGCATCGACGCCTGGTTCGAAGTCGACCCGGCGGAACTGTTGGGCGCGGACGCGGCTGATTACGACAAGGTCACCGACACCTTGGACGTGTGGTTCGACTCCGGCACGACGCATCTTTCGGTGCTGGAGCGCCGCCCGGAGCTGCATTTCCCAGCGGAACTGTATCTGGAAGGCTCGGACCAGCATCGCGGCTGGTTCCAGTCCTCATTGCTGGCCTCGGTGGGGATGCACGGCATAGCGCCGTACAAGGGCTTGCTGACCCACGGCTTCACGGTGGACGCCCAAGGCCGCAAGATGTCCAAATCGCTGGGCAACGTGGTTGCGCCGCAGAAGGTGGTCAACTCGCTGGGCGCCGACGTGCTGCGGCTATGGGTGGCGGCGACCGACTATCGCGGCGAAATGGGCGTCTCCGACGAGATTCTCAAGCGCATGGCCGATTCCTACCGGCGAATGCGTAACACCGCCCGCTTCCTGCTGGCCAATCTCAACGGCTACGATCCTGCCCAGCATCTATTGCCGCCGGAGCGAATGCTGGCGTTGGATCGCTGGGCGGTGGATCGCACCCGCTGCCTGCAGGAGGAGATTCTGGAGGCTTATGACCAATACCTGTTCCACCTGATCTATCAGAAGATTCACAACTTCTGTTCGGTGGACCTGGGCAGTCTTTATCTGGACATCATTAAGGACCGTCAATATACGACTGGCCGCGACAGCTTCGCCCGCCGCTCGGCGCAGACCGCCATGCACCACATCCTGGAAGCGATGACCCGCTGGCTGGCGCCCATTCTGAGCTTCACCGCCGAGGAAATTTGGCGGAACATGCCCGGAGAACGCGAGCCATCGGTGTTCCTGACCACCTGGTATGCCGGGCTTTTCGCGGTCGGCGACGATGATCCGCGCAATGCCGCGTACTGGGACCGACTGATCGCGGTGCGCGAGGCGGTTAGCAAGGAACTGGAGAAGCTGCGGGTTGCGGGTGGCATCGGCTCGGGGCTGGATGCGGAGGTAGATTTGTATTGCGATGGCGATCTAGCTGGAGATTTAGGACGGATTGGGGATGAATTGCGATTCTTCTTCATCACGTCCTATGCCCGCGCGCACTCGCTTGCCGCCAGGCCGGAAGACGCGGTGGAAGTTCAGATCAACGGTCGACCGTTCGCGATCCAGGTGACGCCCAGTGCCCATGCCAAGTGCGTCCGCTGCTGGCATCACTGCGAGGATGTGGGCGCGAACGCCGAGCATCCCGAGCTGTGCGGACGCTGTGTGGAGAATGCGTTCGGTCGGGGGGAAGCAAGAAAATTTGTTTAACATGCAACCCCAACAACCCGGAATCTCTCATGCTAAAAAAATTCGGGTGGCTCAGCGCCCTCGTCATCGTGTTGGATCAGACCACCAAATATCTGGCCGAAACGCTACTGGCCATGCATCAGCCGGTGCCGGTGCTGCCATCGTTCAATCTGATGCTGACCTACAACACCGGCGCGGCGTTTAGCTTCCTAAGAGAGGCTGGAGGCTGGCAACGCTGGTTCTTCCTGGGACTGGGAATGATTGTCAGCATCGGTCTAATCGTCTGGCTGCGGCGGCTCAAACCCGAGGAAAAATGGCTGGCGGGGTCGCTGGCGCTGATCCTGGGCGGGGCTATCGGCAACCTGATCGACCGGGCCTGGCTGGGGCAGGTGATCGACTTCATCCAACTTTATTACGACCGTTGGTATTTTCCCACCTTCAACATCGCCGATTCCGCCATCACCGTCGGCGCAACGCTGCTGCTGGTGGACAGCTTGCTGTCCAAGGATGCCAGTCGATTGAAAAATCCGGCTGACGGTTCCTGAGCCGCGCCGCCGTCTTCCGGGAGACCCGCATGAACATGCACATCCATCTCGCCAATCCTCGCGGCTTTTGCGCCGGGGTGGATCGGGCCATCGGCATCGTCGAACGCGCGCTGGATTTGTTTGGCGCGCCGATCTTCGTGCGCCACGAGGTGGTGCACAACCGCTTCGTGGTGGAAAATCTGCGCGAGCGTGGAGCGGTGTTCGTCGAGGAATTGGACGAAGTCCCGGACGGGGCGACGGTCATCTTCAGCGCCCATGGGGTGTCGCGGGCAGTTCAGGAGCAGGCGGCGCGGCGTGGCCTTAAGGTGTTCGATGCCACCTGCCCGCTGGTCACCAAGGTGCACCTGGAAGTCAGCCGCAATGCCCGCGCCGGTCGCGAAGTGATTCTGATCGGCCACGCCGGCCATCCCGAAGTCGAAGGCACCATGGGCCAGTACGACGAGGGTCAGGGCGGGCGGATGTATCTGGTGGAAAAGGCTGAGGAGGTTTGGGCGCTACCGGTGCGCGATCCCGCCGAACTGGCCTACGTCACCCAAACCACCCTTTCGGTGGACGACACCGCGCGGATCATCGTCGCCCTGCGCGAACGCTTTCCAGCGATTCAGGGGCCGCGCAAGGACGACATCTGCTACGCCACCCAGAACCGGCAGGACGCGGTTAAGGAACTGTCGCGACGCTGCCAGTTGTTGCTGGTGGTGGGTTCCCGCAGCAGTTCCAATTCCAACCGGCTGCGGGAACTGGCCGAGAAGGAAGGTACTCCAGCATGGTTGATCGATGGGCCGGCGGACATCGACCCGGCGTGGCTTGTGGAGAAAACCGCCATCGGCGTGACCGCCGGCGCCTCGGCCCCCGAGGTGCTGGTGCAACAGGTGATTGCCCGTCTGCGGGAGCTGGGCGCCACGGCGGTGATGGAAAGCACCGGGCGTGAGGAAAATGTGGTGTTCGCGCTACCACGGGAGTTGCGGTGATTTCCGGGAGATCCGGGCTGACATAAATCGTTACAAAAATCCCCATCCGGCAAAATTCTGGTTACATGCGCGGCGTCTAATAGTCCCCGAAGCAACCCAATACGAGGAATCGAACATGAAGACACTACACAAAAAGTTGTTGACCGCCGCCGCGGTCGTGGGCCTGGGGTTGACCACCGTCGCTTTCGCCGGTCCCTGGGGCGGCCATGGCCCGATGGGCGGCGGCATGGAAGATTGTCCCATGATGGGCGGCGGTCCAGGGATGGGGCATGGCCGAATGGGCGGTGGCCCAGAGCACCGCCAGGCAATGTGGCAACAACATCACGCTGAACGGATGGAATTGCTGGAAG
Organism: uncultured Gammaproteobacteria bacterium; assembly: GCA_963696515.1. Lineage (GTDB taxonomy): Bacteria > Pseudomonadota > Gammaproteobacteria > Competibacterales > Competibacteraceae > Contendibacter. The sequence goes on along the minus strand of CAVOKM010000014.1, from coordinate 6,413 downwards.
CGCGGCTCAGGCTGAAACCCGATCAGGAAGCCCCCTGGAAGGCGTTCCTCGCCGCCCAGGACGCCCATCACGCCGAGATGATGAAGATCAAGCAGGAAATGCGGGATCAGGAAACCACCGCCATGGCCCATTTTGAAGAACGGGTCCAGGGTATGGAGCAGAAACTGACCAGCATGAAGGCGATGGTCAAGGCCGCCGGCGAGCTGTACACCGAGCTCGATCCCAACCAGAAACAGGTCATGGACAAGTTCTTCACCGACCGGCCGATGCGCCGGATGATGCGCGGGCAGGCTGTCCCGCCGACCCCGGCAGCCCAATAAGAGATCCGTCAGTTCGCTTGATGATCAGGGCGACGCTCGTCGAGCGTCGCCCTGATCTTTATTTGCAGAGCAGCACGGTTTCCCTTACTCTTTATCTGCCTGTTCGATCCTCGGCTGATTTAAAATAATCTTGAAAATTTTCACGTTAATCAACCCGGCGGCACAACAAAGAAGGTAAGGGCGATGCTGGAAGAACATGTTCGAAAAATCATCGAATTGCGTCACGACGCACCTTACGCGATTCTGGGACCCCACTACGCCGAGCGGGAACGGGCGCTGACGATCCGCGCCTTTCTGCCGCAGACCGAACGCGCCTGGGTGCTGCCGGCGGATGGAACCGGCAAACGCGAAATGCAGCGGCTCCATCCGGATGGCCTGTTCGCCATTCGCATTCCGGGAATCACGGAACTGGAATACCGGCTCATGGCCATCGATGCCAGCGGTCAGGCCGTCACCTTCCACGACCCCTACGCCATTCACGAACCTTCCTTCACCCAGGCCGACGGTCGGGCGTTCCAGCGGGGTGCGCTCGACTCTCTCTTCACCAAGTTGGGCGCGCACCTGCGGATCAAGGAATGCGTTATGGGCGTCAATTTCACCCTCTGGGCGCCCAACGCGAGCCGGGTCAGCGTAGTCGGAACCTTCAATCAGTGGGATGGCCGCCGGCATCCGCTGGAGCGGCATGAGTCCGGGGTATGGGAACTGTTCGTTCCCGATCTCGGGCTGGGCGAACTCTACAAATACGAAATCCGCAACGGGGAAGGCGCGGTCTTTCTCAAGACCGACCCGCTGGCCTTTCATACGGAGGTTTATCCCAAGACGGCGGCCTTGGTCTGCGACATCCAACGCCGTCACGATTGGGGCGACGGTCCCTGGATGGCACGATCCGTGGAAACGCCCGGCTGGGAATTGCCGGTCGCCATTCACCCAGTCGCGCTCGGCGAGGGTGCCGCCAGCGGACCGGAGCGGGTCGCCACCTACGCCCAACTGCAAGAAATCGTCCTGCCGCATCTGCTCGATCAGAAATTTACTCACGTCGACCTAAGGTTCTGGGAACCCGGCGAGACGGTGGCCAGTTACTACGCTCCCAATCCGCACTACGGCCGGCCCGAGGAGTTGATGGCGTTCATCGATGCCTGCCACCAGCGCGACATCGGCGTGATTCTGGACTGGATTCCGCCGCTGCTCCCGCGCGAGGGACAGGAGCTGAGCTGGTTTGACGGCACGCGGATCTACGACCGCGACGACGCCTGGGGGATGCTGGCCTTCGATCTGGCCCGGCCCGAAGTACGGAATTTCCTGCTCGCCAACGCCCTGTTCTGGCGGCAGGTTTACCACGTGGACGCGCTGCGCACCGATGCCCGCACCCATGCCGCCCGGCTGGAAGGGCAAACCCTGGCGGCGGGCTTGCGTTTCCTGTTGCGGGAAACCACCGTCGGGCCGACGCTGGCGACGGCGGAGAGCGCCGACCTGATCCAGGGGCGTCATGCCGATCCCCATGCCGTGTTGGGACCGCATCCGCTGGCTGGAGAACCGGGTCTGGCCGTGGTCCGCGCCCTGCTGCTGGACGCGGAATCGTCCTGCCTGCTGCGCGAGGACCGGCCGCAACTGCTGTATCCGTTGCAACGGGTTCACGACGGCGGTCTGTTCGAGACCTTGATCGCCGCCAAGCCGGAGACGCTGCGCTACCGGCTGAGCGCAACCGAGCACGGTCAGACGCGGATCTTCGAGGACCCTTATGCGTTTGCGTTCTCGATTCTCGGCGACCAGGATTGCTATTTGTTCGCCGAGGGCAATCACTACCGGATTTTCGAGAAACTCGGAGCGCATGTTTGCGCGGTGAAGGGAGTCAACGGAGTCAACTTCGCGGTCTGGGCGCCCAACGCCCAGCGGGTCAGCGTGGTCGGCACCTTCAACCACTGGGACGGGCGCCGCCACCCGATGCGATTGCGGCCGGGTTCCGGAATCTGGGAGTTGTTCGTTCCCGGTCTTGGCGAAGGCGATCTGTACAAGTTCGAAATTCTGGCTCGCAACGGCAACCTGTTCCTGAAGATCGACCCCTTCGCCTTCCATACCGAGGTTCCGCCCGGCACCGCCAGCGTGGTCTACGACCGGGCCGGCAAACATCAGTGGCGCGATGACGAATGGATGCAGCAGCGGTCGCGGAGCAACGCCTGGGAACGGCCGGTGGCCATTTACGAAGTCCATGCCGGCTCCTGGCGGCGCACGGCGGATGGCGAGTTCCTGTCCTATCGGGAACTGGCCGATCAGTTGATCCCCTACCTGCTGGAGATGGGCTTCACCCACATCGAATTTCTGCCGCTGGCCGAGCATCCTTATGGCCCGTCCTGGGGCTATCAGATTTCCAACTTCTACGCCCCGACCGCCCGCTTCGGCCGGCCGGACGATCTGATGGAGCTGATCGACCGCTGCCATCAAAACAACATCGGCGTGATTCTCGACTGGGTGCCGGCGCACTTTCCCAAGGACGCCCACGCCATGGCCTGGTTCGACGGCACCTGCGTGTACGAGCACGCCGACCCGCGCCAGGGCGAACATCCTGACTGGGGCACGCTGATCTTCAACTACGGCCGCCACGAGGTCGAAAACTTCCTGATCGCCAATGCTCTGTACTGGCTGGAGACCTTCCACTTCGACGGGCTGCGGGTGGACGCGGTGGCCTCGATGCTGTACCTGGATTACTCCAAGAAGGACTGGATTCCGAACAAATACGGCGGCAACGAGAACCTGGAAGCGATCGAGTTCATCAAGCATACCAATGCCGTGGTCCACGCCCAACACCCCGGCGTGATGATGATCGCCGAGGAATCCACCGCCTGGCCGAACGTGTCGCGGCCAACCGAAATGGGCGGGCTGGGCTTCGGCTTCAAGTGGAACATGGGTTGGATGCACGACGTGCTGTTCTACATGCAGCAGGAGCCGGCGCATCGCCACCATCACCACGACAAGCTGACCTTCGGCATCGTCTACGCTTTCAGTGAGAACTTCATTCTGTCGCTGTCGCACGACGAGGTGGTGCATCTGAAAAAGTCGCTGCTCGGCAAGATGCCCGGCACCGAGCGGCAACAGTTCGCCAACCTGCGGCTGCTGTACGCCTTCATGTACGGCCATCCCGGCAAGAAGCTGCTGTTCATGGGCGGGGAATTCGGCCAGCCGAGCGAATGGAACCACGACGGCGAACTCGAATGGGCACTGCTGCGCAAGCCTCAGTACCAGCGCTTGCAACGCTTCGTGAGCGATCTCAACGCGCTTTACGCGCGGGAGCCGGCCCTGCATCAGGTGGATTTTCGCGGCGCCGGCTTCGAGTGGCTGGACGCGAGCGGCGCGGAGACCAACGTCCTCGCCTTCGCGCGCAAGGCCCGCGACCCGCGCGAGGCCTTGCTGTTCGTGCTGAACTTCTCTGACCAGCCACACAAACACTACCGCATCGGCGTGCCGTACCCGGTGACGTACCGGGAACTGCTGCACAGCGACGCCAGCGAGTACGGCGGCTCGTGGGAAACGTTGCCGGGCAAACAGATCGCGGCCGAGGAGATGGCCAGCCACGGCTTCGCCTTCTCGATTGTTCTGGATCTGCCGCCGTTCAGCGCGGTGGTGTTGAAACCGGCGCCGCTGAAGTTGGAGTGAGTTGGGACGGAGCCTAATACCCGAATCCTCGAGCCAAGCGTGTAAGCCCCCCGGTGAATTTTCGGCAATGTTCACCGGGTCCTCGGCCCTGCCGCAAGATCGCGGAACGAGACCATCGCCGCTTTCAGATGTTCGACGATCTCCTGCGCCAACACCTCAGGCGGCGGCAAATCTTCGAGATGGTCGCGGCCCTCTCCCTTCAGCAAATGATGTCCAGGCAGGCCTTTTCGTGGACGATCAGGTCTTCGTAGCGAAGTACCGGAACCGCTCCGTTTCCTGGCGCTCTTGCCGATTCTCAGGGTGGTAGCAGGCGATGAAGTCGTGCAGGTCGCCGCTCTTGAGCGGCTTGGTCTTGAGGGTGAAGTGCTGGTTGGTGCGGAAGTCGTAAATCCATACACCTTGGGTATGCACCCGGCCATCCTTGTTGGTGATGGTCATGCTGCTCTTCTTGCCGAAGGCCGGGTTGGGCTGCACGTAGTCGAAGCTTTCGCCGGGATAGGCGATCAGCGCATCCGCGCGGTCCACCCTCGGTTCCCCGTCCAGATCGCCGATGTTGTGCAGGAAGGGATTCATCAGACGCAGGCGGCGGGTGCCGGGGATGATCTCGTTGCCGTGGAAGGTCTTGTATCGGACGGATCTTCCCCCAGTCGGCAGGCGTAAGTCGGCTACAGGAAGACGAAGTCGCGAAAGCGGTCGCTGCCGGCACTGCCCGCTTGTCGACTTTGGGCTTGAGGGGGAAGGCAAGGCCGAGAGCACCGAGGATTTTGGCTTGGTGTTCGTCCGGACGTGGCAGGTTGGTTTGCCGCTGGACGTTGCGGTCTGTGGTGTTGAGATAGGTCAATCGTCCAACGCCACTCGGGCATCGTCCGGGTTGCTGCTGGTCGTTCTGCTCCACGCCTTGATGCTGCTGACCGGCTTTCTGGTCAGCAATTATCTGAATGAAATCACCTATTCTTCCCAACGGGCGATGGTGCTGAGCTTCAAGGGTCTGGCGTTCAATCTCGGCGACGGCGCACTGGGCTTGCGGTACGCGGGATTGCTGGTGTTGTTGCACAGGCGGGTTCGGCCATCGACGAGGTTGCGGTCTTCCGGGATTCGCTGCCTTGCTTGCTGGGGTATGGGATCATCGCCTGTTTGCTGTTCGTCGCGTTCTTGTCGGCGCGGATGCCCGCCGGGTGCTGAGGAATCTGGGTGGTGATCGAACCGATAAAACCAGTCGGTCAAATCGCAAATTTGCTGAAGCTACCCTTGAACACGCTATCTATTTTCCATCAACAGGATTGATGTCGAGTGGCTGTCGCCCCAAATTCCGAACCCATTGCGAGTCCGCGGCCATTCCTGTTCGTGGCCTGCGCCCTGATCGCGCTCGTGTTGGGTGTCTCGCTACCGTCGTGGCCCAAGATATTGGGCGTGCTGAACAACATGGCTCATGCACCGGTATTCGGCGTGTTCGCGCTCATCGTGCTACGTCTGGCTCGCATATCGCGATCATCTGCTGCCGCGCGGGCCAGCGATTACGGGATCGCGTTCGTCGTCGCAATCGGTGTCGGGGGTTTGGTCGAGATTGCCCAAGCGTTCATGGATCGAGATGCCTCGCTTGAGGATCTGGGCACGGACACGCTCGGAGCCGGCTGTGCCCTCGGAATTGCCGCCGCTTTCGACCGTCAACTGTGGCCGGCCAGAATCCGGTTGGCTGGCCGGGTTGCCGCTGCGTCGGTGGGGCTGTTTTGCGGCCTGTTGGCGCTGTTGCCGGTGGGCCAGGCCGTCATCGCCTACGTCGACCGGGCAGCGGCATTTCCAGTGGTGGCGCGGTTTTCGTCACCGCGCGACCTGTACTTTATTGGCAGCGGCACGGCGCGCCTGTCGTTACAACCGCTCCCCTCCCGGTATGCGCTACCGGGCGACGACCTGAGCTTGCGAATTGACTTCGCCGCTCCTGTGTGGCCGGGCATCAGTCACGAGGAGCCAGAACCCGACTGGCGCGGTTTCTCGGCACTGGTCCTGGACGTGACAAACCCGGCTGAGACACCTTTGCGGTTGACGGTGCGCGTTCACGATATGGTGCACGATCAGCGCTTTGAAGACCGTTTCAATCGCGCTTTCGAGGTGCCGCCGTCGAACCGCGTGGCTCTGCGAATTCCGATCAAGGATATCCTCGCCGGTCCGGTCCACAGGTCGTTGGATTTGGAACACATCGCCGGAATCGTCGTGTTCGAAAGTTCCGGATCGGCCTCTATCAGTCGGCATTTCTTCTTGACTCGGATCTGGCTCGAATGACGACGTGGCGGTTGCCGTGTCGTCCGATCAAGTTTTCGGGACGATCGGCGATGGAATGAGGCCCCGCTTGGAGTATCTGGTTTTCGATCTCACATAGCGCTTCCCGGTTGAGTGTTCTCGCTATTCCCCTCAAACTTTGCCGCTCGTTGCCATCTTGGGGAACCCAAT
>CAVOKM010000013.1:0-94725 GCA_963696515.1 uncultured Gammaproteobacteria bacterium | reverse complement strand
ACCGGTTGAAAAGGGGCCGGAATCACAAGCACGGAACCCTCGGGGGATTCATCCCGAAATCCGGACTAATGGCTAGGCGATCAAGGCCAAACCGGTGTATTCTACGTTGCATTGCAACATAGCTAACCCCTAAGGGCGCAGCCATGACTACCGCCATTCTCGTCGTCCCCACCGAGCAACGGGTCGGACTGACCACCGTCGCCCTCGGTCTGTTGCATGCCCTCGACCGCGAGGGCATTCCCGTTGGCTTCTGCAAACCGATCAGCCAGCCGCACGCCACCGACACCGGCCCCGAGCGCTCGACCCGCCTGGCCCGGACCGTCACCAGTCTGACTCCTCCCGAACCGATCCCGGTCTCCGAGGCCGAAAATCTGCTGGGCCACGGCCGGGAAAGTATTTTGCTGGAAGAGGTGATCGCCCGCTACGAGCAGGCCGCCCAGCACGCTTCCGCCGTCGTGGTCGAGGGTCTAGTGGACACCGAGGAACAACCTTACGGCACCCATCTCAACGCCAAGATAGCGCAAAGCCTGGACGCCAAGGTCATCATCGTCACCGCCCCCGGCCACGACTCGCCGCGGCAGGTGGCCGACGCCGTCGAGGTGGTGGCCCGCGCCTACGGCGGTATCAATCACGAACGGATGATCGGCTGCATCTTCAACCTGCTTGACGCACCCATAGATCCGGCGGGTCACATCCGTTTCGATTTCAGTCGTACCGAAAACGGTTACAACCCCATCCACGAGAAAGAACTCCGCGCCGAGTGCACCCGGCACTGGCCCGAGACCTTCAAGCTGATCGGCTGCATTCCCTGGGATCGCGAACTGATCGCGCCCCGGGTGCGAGACATCATGCACATGATTGATGCTCAGGCGCTCAACGAGGGCCAACTGGACCGGCGCGTCACCCATGTGGCCCTGGGCGCCCGCACCCTGTCCAACAGTTGTCAGGACCTGCGCCCCGGGGCGCTGGTGATCGCCCCCGGCGACCGCGATGACTTGCTGCTGGCGGTCTGCATGGCGGCGATGGGCGGCACCCACGTCGCGGCCATCCTGCTGACCGGCGGCCTCAAGCCCGATCCGCGGATTTGGAAGTTGTGCGGGCCGGCGCTCGACGCCGGCCTGCCGGTGCTGACCATTTCCTACACCACCATGCAGTCAGTGTTGTACCTGCCTTATATCAATCTGGAGGTTCCACTCGACGACCGCGACCGAATGAAGCGGGCCACCGAAACGGTCGCCTCGCACATCAAACTGGACTGGAAGGATCTGCTGCTGACCACCATCGCCGAACGCCGGCTCAGCCCGCCAGCGTTCCAGCACATGCTGGTGGAGCGCGCCAGGCGGGCCAACAAGCGGATCATCCTGCCCGAGGGCAACGAACCGCGCACCATTGAAGCGGCGATTATCTGTCACCAGCGGGGCATAGCTCACTGCGTGCTGATGGGCGACTCCGCGCGCATGCACCGGTTGTCGGCCCGGCGCGGCATGACCATCCCGCCGGACATCGAGATCATCGACCCAACGCGGGTAGAGCCGCGCTACGTCGAAGCCATGGTGGAACTGCGTCAGCACAAGGGGCTGACGGCGGGGCTGGCCGAGGAACAACTGCACGATCCAGTGGTATTGGGCACCATGATGCTGCATCTGGGCGAAGTGGACGGGCTGGTGTCGGGCGCGGTGCACACCACCGCCAATACCATCCGTCCGGCCCTGCAACTGATCAAGACCGCGCCTGGGGTCCAGTTGGTTTCTTCCATCTTCTTCATGTGCCTGCCCGAACAGGTTCTGGTCTACGGCGACTGCGCCATCAACATCGATCCCAACGCCGAGCAACTGGCTGACATTGCCATCCAGAGCGCCGATTCGGCCAAGGCCTTCGGGATCACGCCACGGGTTGCGATGCTGAGCTACAGCACTGGAGCCTCCGGCAGCGGCAGCGACGTGGAAAAGGTTAAGGAAGCCACCCGCCTCGCCCGCGAGCTGCGGCCCGATTTCCTGATCGATGGTCCCCTGCAATACGACGCGGCGACCATCAAGGAAGTAGCCGAGAGCAAAGCCCCGGATAGCCGGGTGGCGGGCCGGGCGACCGTGTTCATTTTTCCGGATTTGAACACCGGCAACACCACCTACAAGGCGGTGCAGCGTAGCGCCGAGGTGATCAGCATCGGCCCGATGCTGCAAGGGCTGAACAGGCCGGTGAACGATTTGTCGCGGGGAGCCCTGGTGGAAGACATCGTGTTCACTGTCGCCCTGACCGCGATCCAGGCCGAACAAGCCCGGGAAAGGGAACGCGGCCCGCGCTGATCAGGCTCTTTCGAACACTTCCACCCGGGCCGGTGGCAGATTGCTCCAGACAATCTTGCTGGACAGCCGCCGGAAGCCGGGCAACAGACGGGCAGGGGTGCCGCGCAGGTTGTAGGTAAACTGTACCAGCAGGCCGCCGGGTTCGAGCAAGGTTTCGAACTGATGGGCGACCGCCCGGGTAGTGGTCGGATGCAAGGACCGCAGTGGCAAGCTGGAAACGATGCTGTTCAGCCGTGGCCGCGGGTGGTCCAGCAGATGACCCAGTTGGGCGGCGTCGCCTTGAATCACGCGCAGGTGCGAAAACCGCTGGCGCAAATGATTGGCCAGCGTTGGCGAACGCTCCACCACCACCATCTTCCAGGGGGGCACCCCATGTTTGAGCAGGGCGGCGGTAACCGCGCCGGTCCCTCCCCCCAACTCGACCACCAGACCATCCCGATCCAGCGGCACGCGCCCCGCCATGCCGCTCGCCAAGGCGGGAGCGCTGGGACAGGCCGCGCCCATGGCCCGCGGATTCGCCAGGATTTCCCGGGCAAACAAGGCGAGCGAGGCCGCGCCGGGATTGTGCAGCAGAACCTTCACCAAACGTTTCATGCGGGTCGTGTTGGTGGGAATCAGGACGACGGAGTACGCAACTGTTCCTGCTCGGCCTCGAACAGCACCGAGGCGACCTGGTGCAGCCCTTCCCCCTCGGCGGTTTCTGAGATTTCCTCCCACCCGGCGCCACGGTCGATGGCGGCGGCGGTCCTGCTGCCATCCGGCAGGTCCTTGCGGGTGTCGTGGAGGAAGGCCTCGGTGGCCCCAGCGGGATCATCGACCGCTCCCGGCCCCTCGCGTAACGCTTCCTGTTCCGCCTCGAACAGCACCGAAGCCAGTTTATGCAAGCCCTCTTCCTCAGCCAGCTCTGAAATTTCCTCCAGACCGGCGCCCCGATCGATGGCTGCGGCGGTCCGGCTGTTATGGGGCAAATCGTCCCGGAACGACCGAAGCATTTGGTCGATATTCTTCATCTCCACTGAGCGAACTCCTTCTGCTGACGATAGCTGATGGATGCAAACGCGCCGGAAGTCTATTATGCCTGGGGTCAAAAGCCAATCTTGCGCGGGTTCGGAATGGCGAATCTCAATACGCCTCGAACTCGAACCGGGCCGCACCGATGGTCAGCATATCGCCGGCTTCCAGGGCCAACGCTTCGTTGGTCGCCAGACCGTGACAGCCGACCTGAACCGAACCCGGTTCCGCCAGATTCTGAATCCAGTACATCCCTTCCCGGAATTGCAATTCGGCATTTATCGGCGCCACGCCGGCGGCGGCAATCCGCAAGCCGGCTTGCGGGGAGCTGCCCAGCGACAGCCACTTAGGCAGGTAATAATGGACGATCTGCCGTCCGGCGGCGTCATCGCGCTCGAACCGCGCATGCAGCAGAGCGCCCGGATTGCCCACCCCATTCAGCGCGGCGACCCGGTCCTGCATCCACATCAGGTGGAGGTAGCGATTTTTGAGTTTGGCCCGAGTGTCCTCGTCACCGGTTTGTTGGTCGCGCTGGTGCAAGGCATCAACCAAATCGAGCAAATAATGGCCAAACTTGTCGCGGGATTCCTGGGGATCCCAGTCCGCCGGTTGACGGCTTTCCCCGCTGCGATCCCAGACCAGGCTCAGCTTGAGACGGTATAGATCGCAGATTTCCAAGCTGTCGTTCCCTTCCAGCAGATACCACCGACCGCGCTCCAGCCGCTGACCGTTCCGCAGGGTGCAGGTTCGTCCCTTGTCGCTGGCCGGCATCAGCGCCAACTGGTCGCCCAGCGCGCAAATCACGGCGTGCAGGCGGGAAATTCGCGCGTATTTCGGGACGAAACCCAAGGCGAAATCCCCAAAACTCGTGCCCGTGGCGGGATTGTAGCGACCCAGGATGATGAACGGGCGAGATACCAGCTCGATCCGCGCCGGCGCTTGGCTGGGATCGGCGACCAGCAACAGCGCCCGGGTCATCGCCGTACCGCGGCCGAGGGCCTGACTGGTGGCGACGACCGCGGTCCGGAGACGGTGGGTGCGCTCGTCATCGTCTTTCAGTTCGAGCGGCAAGGTAAAAGCCAGGCCACTGGCCCTGGCCACATCTCCGGCGGCGGCTGATCCGGCCATCGCAGGGGCATCGGGCCGCATCGTCCGGGAATCCGGCCAAAACCCGTCATCGCCTGAAGCGGTTTCGGTATCCTCGCCCGCTCCCCCACCCACCTCGCTTCGGGGAAAAACAGCCAACCGGATATCACCCGGACTGCGATAGGCATGCCAGATGCCACGATGGTCGAGAAGGTCGAGTTCCAGTTGCATCGAGGCCAATCCCGATTCGGTCCGCGCAAGCTGGTAATCCAGATACACCGGCTGGGCATCCCGGCCGTCCAGCAGCCGCAGGGAAACCGCTTGTCCGCCGTTGGCGAAGGCCAAGTCGGAACTGCGCAGCCGCACGCGGATTTCCCGGTATAGCCACCAGGTCGGATTCATCACCAGGGCGCATAGAACGCCGCCCGGTTCTGGAGCCACTCGCGACGTTGTCTTCAGGGCAACCAAAAGGGGCTGTTGGTTTTCGGCCAACCGCGCAACCCGCCGTTCGTACTGGGCCAGCCGGGCTGGAGGACCGTTTTGCAACAACCACTGATACCAGTTGTGAAAACCACTAAATGCTTCCCGATCCCGCGCGTTTTTGCGATCCTGCTTCGCAGCGATTTCGCTGATCAGTTGCATGAACTCGCTCAGGGAAAGGGAGACGGTTGGAGCCTGCCCGGAGATCGTTTCCGCGGTCGCGACAGTGGGGTGGACATCAGCGGCCGCGGCCGCTGGTGGCTGGGCCGGCGCCGAAACCCGCGCCACCGTCGCCGGCGGGGTGACTTCGGCGCCCGCGGTGGCAACCGCCGGCCTGGCGGCCATCGTCTGATCCAGATCGAAATCGAAGCCGAAGTCCAGTCCTCCCCTGGTCAGATCAAACTCCTCGCTGGCGCCCCGCGCAATGGGTGGTTCCCCGCCAAGGAGAACGGACGCTGCATTGGCCTGATCGCCGAAAAAACAGCTCCGGGCGGCCTCGTCCACCATTTCCAGCGTGATCTCGCGCTCCGATTGCAGGCTGGCGAACAACAACACCGTGTCGCACAACAGGGCGATGGCGCGCGGCACTCCTTGGCTATACTGGGTGATGCGCTCGACGACCGCCGGCGACAGCAAATCGTCGCCGGCGTGACCAGCGGCCTTGAGCTGGTGGGCGATGAACAAATCCGTTTCCAGCGCGCTCAGCCGCTCGAGGCGACATTGTGCCTGAAGGGATTCCCGCAAGGGGCGCAACTCGGGTTGACGCAACTTGCTCTCGATCTCCGGCAATCCCGCCAACACCACCTGCAGCCGCTGGTCGACCGCACCCGCCGACGTTGCCACGAAGTCCCACAGACACCGCAAGGTATTGATGCGCAAATGATGGGCATCGTCGATCAGCAGGGCGACCGCCTGGCCGCGGCTGGCGTAAGCGGCCAGCGCCTCCAGCAGCAACCGGTTCTGCGGCCCGGCATCCGGCTCGCCGCCGCGCAGCCCCAGATCGGCGCACAGGTAATTGAGGATATCGGGGAAATCGAGATTGGCGTTGCCGAGCAGAATGAAGCGGATATCGTCGGCTTCCGCCATGCAGCGACGTAAAATCAAGGTCTTGCCCAGTCCGGCTTCGCCGGTCAGCAGCATCACCCCCTGCCGCTTGCGGATACCCTGCAGGATAACGGCGCAGGCGGCATCGAAACCCGCGTTGTGATAAAACCCGCGCGGATCTCTTGGATTGAAGGGTTTGCTGCCAAAACCGAAATACTTGTTGTACATCATTCCCTCATAAGCCACTTGCCGCCTTGGATAATTCTACGCCCCGCGACCAAGTCCCAACAGCCCTTTAGCGCCAGGGCATTCCTCGCGCGCTCCCGCTCCGTACGATCACTTCGCCTCCTTAGGCGAATCTAGCAAAGTTCATACCGAATCTGGCCTGGTCTCCCCCTTTGGTAAAGGAGAATTGGAGGGGATTTTGACCGGCGGCGTCACACCATGGGGGTCAACCTCCCCTTCCCCGATTGTTAAGGGGGGAAGGGCTACGTTCCATTTTCCATCCAAACAGGTATGTTTTTGTTTCCGGAATTCGCCTTAACCGGCGTCGCTCCAATCCGTTTGCGCTCAAGTTCCATCGCAGTCGCCCCGAATTGCTATACTGTTACAAGGTGCGCGCAGGTTCCACCCTTGCGATTGTCCCCCAAATTTTAGAACCCTTTTTCGATCTGTTGCATGGCCGAGGATTAGCGCACGTCTCCCAGTCTCCCCGCCCCATCGGCGCTCCTACCCGCCGCCTTGTCGCCGGAACCAAACGCTGCCGCGCCGCCGTTTCAACTACTGGCGCGCTACCGGAGCCTGTTCCGGCGCTGGCTAAGGGTTAACGGTCAATTGTGCGGGCTGCTGGCTGGCGGGCTAGTCGCCTGCGTTCGCGCCCTGCCGCCGGACTGGTTGCGGGGACGCCGCTTATGGCTGACGCGGCAGGCGGCCTCGGTGGCGGCGCGCGGGCTGGACCCGATGCTGGTCAATCTATCCTTCGCCGCCCAACTGCGCCAACGCCTGGAACGGCTCGGTCCCACCTATATCAAACTTGGCCAGATCATGGCGGTGCGCGAGGATATGCTACCTCGGGCCGTCACCGACGAATTGAAAAATCTGTTCGACCAGGCCCCCGCCGCGCCCTTTCCGGCAATTCGTGCGCTGATCGAAACCGAGCTGGGCCAGCCGCTGGAGGCTTTGTTCGCTCACGTGGAGGAACAACCGCTCGGTTCCGCCTCACTGGCGCAAGTGCATTACGCCACGACCCATGCCGGCCAGGCGGTAGTGATCAAAGTACTCAAGCCCGGCGTCCGCGAAACGGTGCTGGCCGATCTCACCTTGCTGCGCCTGCTCGGCGGCGTGCTAAATCGGCTGATTCCCCAGTACCAGCCGGCCGCCATCGTCGAGGAATTTCGTGCTTATACGGTCCGCGAACTGGACCTGACCGCCGAGGCCGACAACGGCGAAGCCTTCGCCGCCCACTTTTACGACATCCCGGCAATTGTGTTTCCGCGCATGGTCCGGGAACTCAGCAGCGCCAGCGTCCTGACCATGGCCTATCTGGACGGCTTCAAGCCCGGGGATCCGGCGACACTGGAGCTGGACGAGCCGGCGCGGGCGCGGGTGGTCAAGCTTGGCGCGATGGCCATTCTGCGGATGCTGTATCGGGACGGTTTCTTTCACGCCGACCTGCATGCCGGCAATCTGCTGATCCTGCCCGGCCAGGAGATCCGGGTCGGGTTCGTGGATCTCGGCATGGTCGGCCGGTTCGAGGACGAAACTCGGCGGCGGCTGCTGTACTACTACCATGCCCTGGTCAACGGCGATGTCGAAAAGGCCGCCTGGCATCTCAGCGGCATCGCCGACATCGGGCCGGGCGGCAACCCCGCCGAATTCCGGCGGGCGGTGGTGGAACTGTCGCGCCGCTTCCTGCTCCACGCCCGGCGCGGGGATTTCAGCATCGCCCGGCTGATTCTGGAATCGATGCGGCTGGGCGGTCGCTATCGGATGTACTTCCGGGTCGAACTGGTGCTGATGGTCAAGGCTTTGGTCACCTTCGAGGGCGTCGGGCGGATGGTGGACCCCGATTTGGATGTCGTCGCGCTGTCTCGGCTTTACATTGGCCGCATCTTCCGCGATCAGTTTCGGCTGGAGCGACTGACGAGGGAACTGTGGCGCAACGGTCCGGAACTACTCGATCTGACCGGGCGGCTGCCGGAACTGCTGGTTCAGTCGGCCCGCTTGCTCGATCACCCGGACTCCGCGCCCCCCGCCGATAACCTGGCCGGACTGCGCGGAGCCATCATCGGTGCCGCCAGTATCCTCGGCGGGGTGATGATCTTGATCCAGTCGGACGCCTGGCTGTTGGGCGGCGGGCTGCTGCTGGCGGGATTCTGGTGCTACAGGCGCGGCTGAATTGTCTTCATCTTTCACGCCACTCGTCTGCTCGCGGGAGCAAGGCGAGCACCGCCACGCGCAATCCAGCTACACTGAATGGCAGGTTTTCACGATCAGCGCGGGGACCGATATGCGAGTACTTGCGGCACTGATTTTATCGTGGATGCTGGCGGCGTTCGGTGGGTCCGCAACAGCGACCGCCACCACACCCGGTCTGGGGCTGCTGCTAGAGGTGCGGGGGGCCATCGATCCGGCCAGCCGTGATTTCATCCTGCGCGGCCTGGAGCAGGCGCAGGCGCGCAACGCCGTCGTGGCGATCCTCAAACTCGATACGCCCGGCGGGCTGGACAGTTCCATGCGCGACATCATCCAGGCGATCCTGGCCTCGCCCGTACCGGTGATCGGCTACATCGCTCCGGACGGCGCCCGCGCCGCCAGCGCCGGCGCCTACATCCTCTACGCCTGCCACGTCGCCGCCATGGCCCCCGCCACCAATCTCGGCGCTGCAACCCCGGTCCAGATCGGCGGCCTGCCCATGCCGGCGCGGCCATCCGATCCGAATCGGGCCAGCGATCCTGACTCGAAAAAGCCCGCGGCAAAACCCGCCACTCAACCCGATGCGAAACCCGCCCCGGCCGGCTCCGACATGGAGCGCAAGCTGATCAACGACGCCCGCGCCTACATCCGCTCGCTGGCGCAACTGCGCGGGCGCAACGCCGAGTGGGCCGAAAAGGCAGTCGCCGAGGCGGCCAGCCTCAGCGCCCGGGACGCGCTGCAACAGGGCGTGATCGACCTGGTCGCGGTCGATATTCCCGATCTGCTGCGCCAGACCGACGGCCGGCGGGTGGACTTGGCCGGCGTCAAACAGGCACTGGCGACCCGGGGACTGACAGTCGAAACTCTCGAACCCGACTGGCGCAACCGGTTGTTGGGGATGATCGCTCATCCCATGGTGGCTTACGTGCTGCTGCTGGTTGGCGTTTACGGCCTGTTTTTCGAACTGTCCAATCCCGGCGTGGCGTTGCCGGGGGTGCTGGGCGGGATATGTCTGCTGTTGGCGCTGTTCGCCTTTCAGGTCATGCCGGTCAACGCCGCCGGGCTGGCGCTGCTGCTGCTCGGGCTGGCGTTCATGATCGCCGAAGCGTTCGTGCCCAGCTTCGGCGCGCTGGGTCTGGGCGGGATCGCCGCCTTCGTCGCCGGCTCGCTCCTGTTGTGGGATGAGACCGACCCGGCTTACCAAATCCCGCTCGCCTTGATCCTCGGTTTCGCCCTGGCCAGCGCGGCGGCGTTGATCGGCCTGGCGACGCTGCTGGCGCGCCTGCGTCGCCGGCCGGTGGTCAGCGGCGCGGAGGAACTGCTCGGCGCGACCGGCGCGGTCATGGCCAACGATGCCAGTCGCGGGTGGATTCACGGAGAATCCTGGCGCATCCGCGCCGACGGGCCGTTGCGTCCGGGGGAACCGGTTCGAGTGACCGGTCGAAAGGGATTAACGCTGTTCGTGCAACCATTGGATTCCGAAACGGGAGAACCACCGCCATGATCTTGTTCAATCCCTTCCTGATCGCGCTGTTAATTTTGCTGGTGCTGGTGTTCGCCTCCATCAAGGTGCTGTACGAATACGAACGCGGCGTGGTGTTTTTCCTGGGCCGCTTTCAGGCGGTCAAGGGACCGGGACTGATCATCGTGATCCCGGCCATCCAGCAGATGAAGCGGGTGGATTTGCGCACCATCGTCATGGACGTGCCCAGCCAGGACGTCATCTCCCGCGATAACGTCTCGGTCAAGGTCAACGCCGTGATCTACTTTCGGGTGATTGATCCGGAACGATCCATCATTCAGGTGGAAGATTACTATGCCGCCACCAGCCAGTTGGCGCAAACCACGCTGCGTTCCGTGCTGGGCCAGCACGAGCTGGACGAGATGCTGGCGGGAAGGGACGAATTGAACCGGGATATCCAGAACATTCTGGACGCCGAAACCGATGTGTGGGGCATCAAGGTGTCCAATGTGGAGATCAAGCGCGTGGATCTCGATGAGAGCATGATCCGCGCCATCGCCCGCCAGGCCGAGGCCGAACGGGAGCGGCGGGCCAAGGTCATCAACGCCGAGGGCGAGTTCCAGGCCGCCGAACGGATTCGCCAGGCCGCCGAGATCATCGCCTCCCAACCACAGGCCCTGCAATTGCGCTATTTGCAGACGCTCAACGACATCGGCATCCAGAACAACACCACAGTAGTATTTCCGGTGCCGCTGGATCTGCTCAAACCGCTGCTGACGCTGGCGGAGCGGGGAGAATCAGAGCGACGCGGTTAGGGGGCGTGGCGGGAACGCCAGTTCAATCAAGGCGTCCTTGCTCGGCGGCGCTAAACTCTAAACTCATCTGGCTACCTCAGCTTTTTCCATGCGCTTCCCGAACCTGCTGCGCCTTCCACTGGCGCTGGTCCTGGTGCTGGCGGCCGCCCTGGTCCGCGCCGACAACGACTACCCTCTGGTGTTGGTCCATGGCTTCATGGGCTGGGGCCGGGACGAAATGTTCGGCTTCAAGTACTGGGGCGGCTTTAGGGACTTGCAGGAGACGCTCAACCAGGCTGGCCATCGCACCCATACCGGGGTGGTTGGTCCGTTTGCCAGCAACTGGGACCGGGCCTGCGAGCTGTACGCCTATATCAAGGGTGGCAAGGTGGATTACGGCCAGGCCCACGCCGCCACCCACGGCCACGCCCGCCACGGCCACACCTTTCCCGGTCTGTATCCGGACTGGGGCACGGCGGACGCTCGCGACCAGATCCGCAAAATCCACCTGATCGGCCACAGCCAGGGTGGCCAGACCGCCCGGGTATTGACCGCGATCCTGGAACAGGGCGCGCCGGCGGAAATCGCCGCCACCCCCACCGCCGACCGGTCGCCGCTGTTTGAGGGTGGCCACTCCTGGGTCCACAGCGTCACCACCCTCGCGGCCCCGCACGACGGAACCAGCCTCGTCACCGGCATCGACAAGCTGCTACCTTTTGTCCGTAGCTCCTTGCTCGGCTTCGCCGCCCTCGCCGGGGCACGATCCAATGCCGGCACTCGATCCAATGAATTTCCTTATGATTTCAAGCTGGATCAATGGGGGCTGCGGCGCGAACCGGAGGAGTCGCTCGACGGCTACCTGACGCGGATCGAACACAGTCCCATTTGGCAATCGCACGACATCAGCGCCTGGGATATCAGCCCCGATGGGGCGCAAGAATTGAACCGGCAGTTTCCGGCCCAGCCCGACGTATACTATTTTTCCTGGGGGGCGGCAGCGACCGCGCAGGTCTGGCCCTTCGACCATCAGGTTCCGGTACCGACCATGCTGCCGCAGCTCTGGGCCACCTCGCTGTTCATTGGCGCCTACACCCGCGACGAACCCGGTCGGGTCAAAATCGATGCGAGTTGGTGGGAAAATGATGGGCTGGTCAACACCCGCGCCATGGCCGGCCCAACCCTGGACTCGCCCGACCGGATCGTGTCCGATCACGACCCGCCGCAACGCGGGGTTTGGAACTTCCGGGGGGTGCTGGCTGGCTGGGATCACATGGACATGGTGGGCATCGGCACGCTGCGCGACACGAATGACTGGTATCTACGGCTGGCCCGGTCGCTGGCCGATCTGCCGCCTTGAAGCGAGGCGCCGAGGCACTGAGAGCCTATACGAAAAGTATAAATTCAAAGATATTCTTTTAATTAAGTCAGATTTTACCTTTTAGTGGCTTTGTTTTATGGTATTCCGAAGATTAATCCAGGGTCTGGAGGGCGCGCCATGATTCGACTGGTTTTCTCCAATGAAATGCGGGAACGCTTACGGCACGAGCGGATGCATCACCCGCATCCCCGGGTGCGGCAACGCCTGGAAGCGCTGTATCTCAAGAGTGAAGGCTGGTCGCATCAAGCGATTTGCGCGAGTGTGGGAATCACCAAACCGACCTTGATCGGCTATTTGCGCCGGTATCAGGAGGGGGGCTGGGCGGCGCTGACGGCGTGTCGGTTCCGCCGAACCCGGAGCGCGCTGGCCCCGCACGAAGCGACCATCGTGTTGGCCTTCCGGCGGCAACCGCCGGCGACCCTGGCCGAGGCTAGCACCCGGATTGCGGAGCTGACCGGGATCGAGCGCAGTCCCGCGCAGGTCGGCAAGGTGCTCCAACCATTCGGGTTGAAACGGCGCAAGACCGGGGCGATCCCCGGCCCGGCGCCGACCCCGGAGCGCCAGGCGGAACCGGCGCGGTTCCAGCAGCAGGAGTTGGAGCCGCGCCTGGCCCAAGCGCAAGCCGGTCAACGCGCGGTCTTTTTTGTGGATGCCGCCCATTTCGTGCACGGCTTGTTTCTGAGCTGGCTGTGGTGCGTGGCCCGCTGCTGGCAACCGACCCCCACCGGCCGGCACCGGCTCAGCGTGCTGGGCGCACTCAACGCCATCACCCACGAATTGATCACCGTCACCACCGAGGCCTACATCAATAGCGCCAGTGTCTGTCAGTTGCTGCGCCAGTTGGCGGAGTTGGCCTTGCCGGTTCCGATCACCGTCATTCTGGACAACGCCCGCTATCAGCGCTGTCGGCTGGTGCAAGACACCGCCGCCGCCTTGAAGATCGAACTGTTGTTTCTCCCGGCGTATTCGCCTCAATTCAACTTGATCGAACGGTTCTGGAAGCTGGTGAAAAAATGCTGCTTGCACGCCCATTATTACCCCACCTTTCAGGACTTCAAAACCTCGATTCTCCACTTCATTGAAACCGCACATGTCGAGAAAAAACAGACCCTAAAATCATGGCTCACTTTTAACTTCCAATCGTTCAAAGAATTAAAAGTTGGCATTAGCTAAAGTATAGAGATTTACTGACCGATGGATGGATAGAATGGACCTACGAAGGCGCTGCCAACATATTCTCACTGTCCTCCGCGAACGGGGCCCGCAATCGATCCGGAAGCTAGCCCAGGCGACGGGACTACCAAAGAGTAGTGTGGATCGGCATTGTAAAGGGCTGCGCGAGCACGCCCGTCAGGTGCCGGAAGCGGAGCTGTGGGAACACGAGCAGAGCGCGCAGTGGCTGCGGGTGTTGGCGGTGCTGTTGGTCTTTGGCCTGAAAGGGGGGGTGGGGGTCGAGCGGTTTGCCGAGTTTTTTCATCGGATCCGGCTCGAGCGTTACCTGGCGGTCTCACTGAGTGCCCTGCGGTTGTTACGCACGCAGATGGAAGAAGTCATCCTGGCCTACCAGGCGACACAGGAACAGCAGATCGGTCAAATGGCGCGTCGGGTACCGCTGATTGCCGGGGCGGATGAGACCTTTTTTGAGCGGTTGATCCTGGTGATGATGGATTTAGGGTCGGGTTACCTGGTCCTGGAAGAGGCGGCCGAGGATAGAACTTATGGCACCTGGCAGGAACGGACGCAGGCGGCCATCACCAAACTGGGCTTGGAACTCCGGTTTGTGGTCAGCGATCGGGCCAAGGCCTTGATCAAGCTGGCGCTGGCGCCGGGGGCTAGTCACGATGTACGGCAGGTCATTGCCTCGGCGGGACATCTGCTGTTTGCGTCGAATCAATCTCCCTGCTCGCCAAGCACGGCCGCTCAGGCAGGCCAACTCGTGTTCCACGAGGTACTCGCCGACCCGCCGTCGGGCACTGCCGGCGACGCCAATCGCTATGGCAAGCGGCGGGCGCGCGACGAGGAATTCGTCGAAATCGTCAATGCTGGCGGCACGCCGCTGTGCTTGTCCGGCTGGACGCTGGAAGATGCAGAGGGACACGACGGCCACCTGTTTCCGCTCGGCCGGGCGCTGGCCCCGGAACAGGCCGTGATTGTCTTCGGTGGTGGTGTTCCCACCGGAGGCTTCGGCGGTGCCGAAGCGCAGCGAGCGACCTCGGCCAAGGGGTTGGACCTCGACGGAGCCGGCGACGTGCTGACGCTGCGAGGCGCGGTGGGCGCCGTTGCGAGACGCCTGTCGTGGGGCGACTGCGCTAGCAAGCCCTGTGCCAGTGATCACTGGCTCGGCGGCCTGCGGCTGAAAGGTTCGCTTGTCCGCTGCCCGGCTCCCGACGGCGGCTGGCGGATGCACCGCGACGTTGCCGGCTCTGCTTTTTCCGCTGGCCTGCCCAATAGCGGGCAGGTTTGGTGACTCGCGGAATTCAGGAGGCTGCATGAGCGATCTCAGCGACGGCTTCGATCCCTCCACAGGAAAGGCTGCACCAGCTGCGAATGACCATCCAGGAACCGTGATGACAGCGCAGATTGTAGAGCCGAATCTTTCTTCCGCCACGCAAGCCTTTCTTTAAGGGGTTGTCGCGGGCAATCCGGCGCAGGCGCCTGAGCGCGTACATTTGGAGGCAGACGCTGCACTGTACAAGGCATCACGCCTCGAAGCGGCAGAAGCGATCTACAGGAGAGTGCTGGAAAATTGGCCAAACAGCTACAAGGCGCTGCTCGGTCTGGGGTATCTTGCGCGAGATCGGGGCGACCAAGCAGCCGCGCTGGCGTTCTTCGAGGCTGCATGCATGGCCGCGCCCGGAAAAACCCGTCCGAAGCTTGATGCGGCCAGGACGCTTAGAAAGTTGTCGCGTCTGGACGAGGCGGAGGCTTTGTACGAAAGCGTGCTCAAGGATCGACCGAACCTGGCGGCAGCGCTCGTCGGCCTCGCTCGTGTTGCCCAGGCGCGCGGCAACGTCAGATCCGCGCTCGCCTGCTACCAGGCAGCCGTTGCTTCCAGTCCAGACAGGGAGGACCTGGAGCTCAAGGTCGCCTTGCAACTGCGAAAACTCTCACGCCTGAACGAGGCGAGAAATATCTACGAAGGCATTCTCGCGCGGAAGCCTGACCATGACGTTGCCCGGGCGCGCCTGCAAGCGCTGGAGAAGCCAAGGAAATCAGGCCTGCCGCGAATGGAAACATCCTGGCTGGAACGTCCGGTGTTCGCGCACGCCGACGAATGGGGCAGGAATCTGGAGGCGTTGAGGATTCCCGCGTTCGGCTTGTGTTTGCTGACATTGGCCCAGGACTTTGCCTACGGCGCCTCTGAAGAAGTCAAACCGGACTGCATCCTGATTCGCCGCGACCACAAAAGGTCAAGATTCTGCCCCTCGTTTCGGATTGGGAAACATATGACCGCATCCTCAGGCGTGAAGCAGCTGCGCTCCCGCCGGCCTCGACCTTGGGCTTTGTCCCAGAAGGGCGTATTGCGGGCTGGACGAATCACCCAGAACTCGTCGAGAACCATCGGGAGTACGTGTACCTCCGCGAAACCATCGCAGAAATGGCTGGTTCCTCGTTCTCCCAATATCGTCGGGAAATTCGAATGCTGCTGAAGGCCGGTGCGCATGTAGAGCCGATTGGCCCATCGAATCTCGATCGCGTGCTGGCATGCAACGATCGGTGGTTTGCGGGAATGGAAGCGCGAGGCAGGAAGACTTACTATAGAGGGCGTACCCTCTGGACCTTCGAGAATCTCTCCTTGCTAGAACAACTGGGTGTGCAACGCCTGGCCTTGCTGCTCGAAGAGGACGTGGTTGGCTACGCTGTCTGCAGCCACATTGGCGCCTCGTGGGTGAATTTCACCTTTCGACGCGGCGACAGGGAGGTCAGGGGGGTGATGCCATTTCTCATCAGCGAGATGGCCAAATTGTATCCTGGCCGGCAGTGGATCAATGATGGGCCGGCGGTGCGAAAACCCGGGCTTGCATGGTTCAAGGAGCGGTTCACTTCAAATGCCGACGCAAGGCAGATGAAGTTGGGCTGGCTGGCCACGTGATACCGGCCGTCAACTGCAACGACGGCTATCCGGGGAGAAAAGAACTCTGAGGGAACGACATGAACCAAGTCAACTACGGCCTGGGTTGGACCAGGGCACCCTTGTCTGGGCGCGACCCAAAATTACCTGAAACGCCTGCCAGCAACCTGATTGACCCTGTGCTGCCGGTACGCTGGCTCGGCAACTCGACCCTGCGCGGCTGCAATCTTTACCATGAGCGCACGGTGCGCTGGGTCGAGCTCGACCTTGGCGTCCTCTACGGCAAGACCAGCGGATGGTGCGGGCCAGAATTTTCGAACCGTTTCATCGCCCGCTTCTTCGACCCGACACAAACTCCGCCAACGGCCAGCCTCGATCCGGCGTTCTTCGAAGCTCTGCGGTCGACCGACGGCGCCCCGTTCGAGCAAGTCCTGCTGGAAGCCATTCTTGCCGTTGAGCGGCGGCTCGCTTTCGCACGTTATGATTTTGTACCGATCGCGATGGCCCGCGTCGAGTCCATTGCATCGCCTGAGCGGCCTCGCCAGGTCCGGCTCATATGGGAGAGCACTCATTCCAAGCAGTCTCGCACCGCGGCCCGACTGGCCTTGTCGGGCGTGTTTGACCTGCTGCCCCCGTCACTGCGCCCTGCCGTAGATGGCGAGTCCCTGGACTTCGATGCCGCGCTGACCGCGCTATGCCAGCGTGCAAGCCGTTATCAGACCTCCACCACCACTTCCGTGATTGCGTTGGCAGCCCATGTCCGTGGCATCCCTTGCGAGTCGATGAGCGGCCCGCATCTGCTGCTGGGGCATGGCAGCGCGCAGCGTATTGTCTACGCATCGGTGCCGCCCGAGGCTACGCTGGGGGCGACGCAACTCAGCCGGGACAAGCAGAAGACGACGCGGCGGCTGGCGCAGCTCGGCTTGCCAGTGACCCGGCAAATCGGGGTTGCTTCGACAGAGCAGGCGCTGGCAGCTGCCAAGAAGCTGGGCATGCCGGTCGTGGTGAAACCGCGCAGGGGCAAACAGGCGGGTGGCGTCACTGTCGGCATTGCGCATGCTGAGGAGATTGCTGTGGCCTTCGAGCGCGCTCGCGATGCCGGCTCGGGCGTGCTGGTTGAGGACTTCGTGCAGGGCAACACCTACCGTCTGCTGGTGATCGGCGGCCGTTTCGTCGCTGCCCTGGAAATTTGTGTCCCCACCGTTGTTGGCGACGGCGCGAAGCGTATCGAAGAGCTGATCGAGGTACTGAACCGCGACCCGATGCGCAATAGCGTGCGTCTGTTCAAGGTCGAGGTCGATGATGACCTGCGTGACTGCCTGACCCGCAATGGCCGCACGCTGGCCGATGTGCTGCCCGCGGGGACCGAGGTTGCCTTGCGCACCGCGGCCAATGTCGCCTGCGGCGGGATTCACCGGGACGTCACCGATCTCGTCCACGCCAGTCACCGTGAACTGGCCGAACGCGCGGCCGCCGCTCTCGATCTGAGCGTGGCGGGTATCGACGTCGTCTCGATCGACATCGGCCGACCCTGCGACGAGGCCCACACCAGGATCCTCGAGGTCAATGCGCGCCCGGGCCTGTGCATGCACACCTTCCCGCGTCATGGCCACGGACGTGATGTGGCCGGGGCGATGCTCGAGCAAATGTTTCCGGCAGGCGCGGCCGGGCGCATCCCGACGGCGTTGGTGATCGGGCAGCGCGGCGCGGGCGCAGTGGCGCGTGAGCTCGATGCCATGCTTCGCGCCAGCGGCAAGACCACCGGCTTGAGCACGCGCGGCGCAGCGGTGCTTGCTGGCGAGCCATTGGCCGCGGATCGGTTGCGGCCGCACAAGGCCTTGGCTAGGATGCAGCGCGATCCACGGGTGCAGGCGCTGGTGGCGGCAACGTCGCCGCGCCGCGCCGTGGCGCAAGGCTTGACGCTGGATCGTGCCGACGCAGTCGCACTGCTGGCATTAACCGCGCAGGATGATGCCGAGGTCTATCGACAAGCCGTGGCACTGGCTGTCCGTGTTACGCGCGGTCCGATCGTCGTTGACGCTGACAACGTAACTGCGCTGGGACTGCTTGGGGAGATGCAGGCGAATGGCGCGCTTGAGCCTGAACAACTGATCCTTGTAGGCAGACACCTGCACGAGGCTGCCATCGATGGGAATGTCCCGGCCTCCGGTACAGCCGTGTTCGCCGCGGCTGACGGGGCTGGCGAACAAGTGCTTATACCCCGAGGCGAGGAGGCCAAGGCTGAGCCGGGGAAGGTAGCCACGGCTGCTTCCTCCGCTAGCGGACGGCGGGCCCGGCTGTTCGCCGTCTTACTGGGCAGGGCGATGGGGTTGTCAGGTTCAAAGCCCGATTAGGCGATCGCGGACGTATCGTGACCCCCGAACGTGGTGTGCAGCGTACCCGGCCGAGACAGCCCAGAGGGGACTAAAAACCCAAATCCGCCGGCGCTTCGCAAACCCCGGCGGCTCTATGAGATTTCCCGTGGTAGTCCTGCTCAACTAGCTTAGTATTTACAACATATAGGTGATGTTGGCTTTAATATTCGCAATATATTGTAGTCTCCACGGGAGATCTCATAGAGCCATCCCGGCAAAGCCTCGCTTCCGGGGTTTATTATTGTGTCGGATGGAGCCTTGATTCGTGGAAGTCTTCTCGCGATGGCGAGAGGTGTGCGGCTCTGCCCGTTCCCATCGCCCCCTTGGTTGTGTTGACGTTCTATCGGCTGATTTCGGTGTCGGCAGGGCGAATTCTGGGAGATGGGCGCCAAACCTTCAGCAATGTTTGGAAAGCCGGTAACTAGATCGATCACGAATTGTGTTCATATTCTCATATTCTAACCGCGGTTAGACATGAGATCACTCGAGCAGTATCCTCCTTCAGTGATTACGAATCCCGCGCCATTTCTGGAAAAACGGCACGGGGAAAGATCGGACGGTTATCGAACCTCGAAATACAGACGGGAATTATAACTTCCCATTCCATACAATCCACGGGCTCTTATTCTCCATAGATACTTCCCGGTGGCTAAGTCGATTTGTGGAGTTGCCCGGCATTTACCATCAGTTCCACATACGGAATCCACTGGGATCCAGTCCGTCGAGTATGTTGTTTCTTGCTTCGAGCGATCCCATACCAGAATACGGTAATGAGTAGCATCGGGAATCCCTGGACCACCTATTGTGGCATTCCAAACAAATGTTGGACGCTGGCCAACTGTTGCGTTCGAAGGCGATAAGGGCGTTACATCCACCGCACCTTTCATTGTCTTTGAAATAAGCGTGAAGTCAACGGGATCTGCCCATACGCTTAGTCCATTATCATTACCCGCCCACACGCTCCAATAATGGCGACCATCGGAATTGCTCATTTGCGGAGTAACCTTGCACATGCCGTTTGTGCAAATATCTGCGGCGTTATAAAATTTATAGACTAAAACATGATTCCTTCCATCCTTAAGGGACAGCCCGGTTCCTTGCGGCGACAGCCCAACCATCAGTCCATAACTGGTGACCAGAGGGTTATAATCCCATGAAAATTCAGGGGTATAAGTCTGTAATGTCGTTCCCTTCGCCGGAGCCAGAGGCTTGGGCTTGTTTAGCTTAGGCACAACTTCTTGGCGAAATCCCGCGGCAGTCGGGGAAGTTTGCATGATTGCCAAGGCAATGTTTGCGTCGCAGGGCGGGTTGCCGGTCTCTCCATTTTGGCAGTTGATGTTGGAGCCAACTGGAATTCCCGTGGGGCTTCCATTGTAGGAAATATTAGGATTGCTGAAAAATGGAATTCGCGGGCAACTGATTCCCAAATCCTCGCATTCATTTTCATAAGCCATGATGGTGCGCCATTTGGCCTTGGTATTGACATAACCACGAGCATGAGGATAGGGCAGGTTTTTAGACGCGGAGTGATACCAGTCATGATGCGCGCCCATGGTGTGCCCAATTTCGTGAGCTAAAGCAGTCCCATCCAAATATCGCCAATCCACTAGAGCAAAGGGCGCATGCTCTGACAATCCCGGATCGTTACGGTATAAAACATTGGCGTTTCCCCCGCTCCAACCATCCCAGATTCCCTCGGCATTGACGACCAAAATTACCAAGTCCGCCCCGTGTACATTTCTAAGCAGATGAATTTCATCTAAAATCCCATCAGTCTTGGATTCCATTGCCAACAGAACCGTCTTGGAATTTGAGAAATTGGTTTCTTGGAATTTAACGGAATCGGTATGAACCAGGCGCAGCCGGGTATCGATGCCGCTGTTTCTAAAAATGGTATTGACATTAACAATGCCGTGTACGAGGTCCCGTTCTTGAATCGTGGTTCCCGCCGCTGGTGAATAGAGAACCATTACATCAATGGTTTCAGCGGCATACGCGCTTCCCCATCCGAAGGACAGGGCCAGGCCAACGGCAGATAAAAATTTCTTCATCGTTGAAGTCATGACGGACATGGAAACCTCCAAGAATACAGTATTATGCTTCGCGAACGTGACAAAATAGGGGGGTCCACCGTCCGCTTGGCAACCCTGCGACCGTAACTGATATGTATCATAATTAGGTCAGATGCTTTGCTTCCTACCCTTTCGGCGTGATTTTCCTCTTTCAAGCAAGTACTATCTTAACATATAAATTTCAAATTTCAACAGAATATAACAAAATATGATATTATTGTAATATAAATGATGAAGCTCTTTTTTTAAGAATTCCGTAATCAGTTATACTTCTGTGCCCGGCGGGGTGCGAACTTTAAGGGCCTGTACAAAAAATCCCCTCTCCCTGTGGGAGAGGCAGCAATTCAGAGCATTAGAGAAAGGTTAATAATTTCAATTGGTTGGTGCATGGCTGAAAACATATTTTTCCGGCTATTTGAGACGTGGGGGCTGGATTTAAGGCGCTGAAGATACCATCTCGTTCGTTTCTGCCAGGAAACCACGCGATGACCCAAGCCGAAGCCCACCTGCAGCGCCGCAAGACGAGAAAAGCACGCCGGGCGGCCGAACGTCAAGCCCAAAGGCGCCGTGAGGCGGCGCCCGCGAACCGGGGCGAGGCGATGGTCCGGGAGCTGTACAAGACGGTGCAGCATTTTTTTCCCGGGCTGTTCGAGCAGCTGCGCCAGCTCGACGATTGCCGGGCCAAATCGGACTACACCCTGGTCGAGTTGTTGATGGCGGGCATCCTGCTGTTTGTGTTCAAGCAGGGTTCGCGCAACGCGTTCAACAACAAGCGTCAGGAAGAGCGGTTCAGAAAGCAATACTGGAAGTTGTTCAAGCTGCGTCTGCCGCACCTGGACACGGTGCATCGGGTCTTGTGTCAATTGGACGAGGAGCAGCTGGAGGGGCTCAAGCACGGGCTGGTCCAGCGGTTGTTGGAGAACAAGGTGTGGCATCGCCATCGCCTGTTCAAGCGCTGGTTTGTGGTGGCCATCGACGCGACGGGGGTGCTGAGTTTTAGCGAGCGTCACTGCGAGCACTGCCTGCACCGCACCTCAGCCCGTGGCACAACGACGTATTTTCACCCCGTGCTGGAGGCCAAGCTGCTGACCCCCAGCGGCTTTTCGATCTCCGTGGCCAGCGAATGGATCGCCAATCCCGAGGGCGAGTATGACAAGCAGGACTGCGAACGCAAGGCGCTCGTGCGCTTGGCCAAGCGCCTCAAGCAGCGCTATCCGCGCCTGCCGATCTGCCTGACCGCCGATGGCCTGTACCCCATCCGATTACCCACATGTTGCGCTGCAACATAGTAAGCGATTGATCTGATTTGGTTTTCTCTCAAACACCCAGTTTTGAGGAATCTATGAGAATCAACAAGTTACTGAGTTGTGGGTAATCGTATGCCTGTACCCCTATCAAGGATTTTTCGACCTCTGCCAGCAGTATGGCTGGGCCTTTATCGTGACCTTCAAAGACGGTAACCTGCCCAGCGTCTGGGACGAGGTCGAGGCGCTACGCCGCATGGGCGGTGCGCGGCAACGCCGCTGCGAGCGCCGCTGGCAGGGGCCGACCCGCATCGAGCAGGTCTTTGAATGGATCACCGAGATCGACTATCACGGGCATCGCCTGCAAGGGCTGTCGTGCGTGGAAACCCAGCACCCGGCTCGGGGGGAAACCACCGTCCACCGCTTGGTCCATCTGACCAACCTGGAGGTCGACGGCGCTACCGTCGCCGCGCTCAGCGCCGGCGGGCGGATGCGCTGGAAGATCGAAAACGAAGGCTTCAATGCCCAGAAAAATCATGGCTACGCCCTCCAGCACAAGTATGCTCGAGTCAGTTGGCGGGCGGCCAAGAACTACTATCAGTGCCTGCAAATCGGCCATTTGATCAATCAGTTAATGGTCCTCAGTCGCACCTTCCAACCCTGGCTCGAAGGCAAGATGACCCTGCGCCACCTGTGGCAAGAGATGATGGCCTTTCTCACTCAGGGCGAACTCTGTAGCGCTTCCTTGGCGCAGATCGCCCAGCGCCGCTGCCAGGTTCGGTTGTGGTAGCTTTCCGCGGAGACCGCCTGCTCCACCCCTCCAGGCCTCACCCTCCAACCCTTCGGGAGACCGCTCACCCCCAACACCGACCACTGAAACACCGCAGACTGCTCCAGACGTCGGGCACGGTGTCCGCGCCACGGAGCGGTCGCGGAGGCGTATGCCCTGTGCCTTGGCCGCCACCTACCCCGCCACAACCTGTAGAGGACGTTCGGAATTGCTGTTGGCGAAATTTCGCCTTTCAATTTCCGTTTAGATTTCCTAAGCTATTAAGGTTTTGCGCTCCCAAACATCATTACTGCTTCATTTACATTGAGAAGCTGTCTGGCAAAAAACTACGGTGTTATGCGGGCTTTCAGTTCCCCGCCGGTCTAGGGTCGCGTGAAATCGGCCTGTTTTGATGGTGTCAGCCAAAAAATTGGTTTTTAAATCAAGTAGATTTTTTCAAGACAGCTTCTGAATCTTGTTGTTGATGTATAAGTTGATGTATTAAATGCAAAGATGCATATACATGGCCTCTGATTTAAGATCAACATTTAGGAATCTTTATGTGCGAAGTAGCAGGCAAATATTCCAAACCTATCAAGGGGTTGCCAAGCGCTAATCGCGTTATCCCTCGCGCCCAACGAGCAGCATGGGCCTTCACGACCCGGCGTGTGCCACGCGATGCCGCATGGGCGTTGCTGCCTGCGGAGGGTGCGCCGTACGCCGGCGATCTGGTTCTGGCGGTCGTTGACTCGTTGGGCCAGCATCCCGCACTGCAACTGCCGAGTGGTCGGCGCAAGCAACTGTTTCCCGGCGACGAGATTGTCGTCGCTTATGGGAACCGCTATGCGGCGAACCAGTTCGAGGCCTTGGTCCCCGAGACGTTTGGACCCTGCCACCTGGCGGCCGGCGGCGGTATCGCTTCGCGTGTCGTGTCCTGGCACGTGCGCATGACCAAGGGGCCGACGCAGATCACCCCCATCGGCGTGCTAGGCGATGCCGATGGTCGACGCATCAACTTGCGCGATTACGCCTTGCACCCAGCCACGGAAGTCGGCGAACACGTGCCGACGGCCATCGCTGTTGTCGGGACGGGTATGGATTCGGGCAAAACCCAGACCTGCGCTTATCTCGTGCGTGGTCTGATCGCCGCCGGGCTGCGCGTGGGCTACACCAAGGTCACCGGCACGGGCGCCGGCGGCGACTATTGGCTGCTCGCCGACGCCGGCGCTTTTCCGGTGTTGGATTTCACCGATGCGGGCATGGCCACCACCTACATGGCTTCGCTCGAGCAGATCGAGTCGGCGCTCGTGACCTTGATGGCGCACATCGCTCAGGAAAAGGTGGACGCCATGGTGTTGGAAATCGCGGACGGCGTACTGCAGCGTGAGACTGCCGCGCTACTGCAATCACCAGTGTTAGCCTCCTTGGTGGGAGGCGTCGTGATGGCGTCGCAGGACTCAATGGGGGCCAGCGCCGGCGTCCATTGGCTGCGGCAGTACGCGCATCCTCCGGTGCTGGCGATCAGCGGCGTCATCTCGGCGGCGCCGCTGCAGGTGCGCGAGGCCACCTCGGCGCTGGGTCTACCCGTATATGATCGAGAGGGGCTGGCCACACCGGGAAACGCAATGGGCCTCCTCGGCCTCGCCCAGCGCCAGATGGAAACCGCGCGAATGCATCGAACCACAGCAACCGAGTTTGAGGTTTATGAAACAAGAGGAAACTGGGAGCCCATCCACCGCCGCGCGGGCGCGGTGGTCGCTACCACGCGGGCAGTTGTTGCGCAGGGTGTTGAGCACTGATCCAAGTCTCGAATACCTGGTCTACGTGCCGACCAACGGGGCCGTCGACGCGCCGGTTCTGGTCTCCGTGCATGGCGTGTCGCGCCGCGGCTGGCAGGAGAATGCTGCGATCTTCGTGCCGGCGTGCGAGCGCCAGGGCGTCGCGTTGCTGGCGCCCAGTTTCATCGGCGAGCAACATGCGAACTACCAGCGCCTGGGCCGCGAGGGTCGTGGCCAGCGCGCCGACCTGTTCTTGCATCGCTGCTTGCAGGAGCTGAACTCGTTGACCAGCGCGGACACGATGCATCTGTGGCTGTTCGGTCACTCTGGCGGCGCGCAGTTTGCACATCGTTACCTGATGGCTTACCCTCACCGGGTCGCCCGCGCCGTGGTGACCGCCGCCGGCTGGTACACCTTTCCCGACCCGGCGCTGAAGTTTCCATACGGTATCCGCGCCACTCGCAGGCTGCCTGGCGTGGTCTTTAATCCCGAGGCCTATCTGCAAGTGCCAGTAACCGTGCTGGTCGGGACCAGGGACACTCAATCCAGAAATTTCCGCAGCAGCGACCGCGTCAACGCGCAGCAGGGCCTGACGCGGATCGAACGCGCGCGCAATTGGGTGGCGGCGATGCGGGCGCAGGCGGCAGCCTATGGGATTGCGCCGCTCGTCAGCCTCGTCGAGATGGCCGGGGTCGACCATTCGTTTGCTGAACTCTGTCGTGAGGGCGCACTCGTCGAGCGAGTGTTTCACGCCCTGTCCGACGCTCCCTTCGACGCGCCGATCAAAACGCCAAATGAGGCCGCTGGCGCCACCGTCCGGGTATCTTGATGTCAACTCGCCCCCTCCGGCCTAAACTGTCCGCCGCGAGCGGCATCCGAACCACCCGACCGAAAGGAGAGCCTTGTGGCGATTTACGCGGTTTCCTCTGATTCGAAAGCCAGGGACCGGGCAAAATCCGACGGCATTGCCATCGATCCGGAATCGGCAACCGAGTCCACCGCCGTCGAGGCCAGTTCCAGCGGACCAGCGCCGCGGCGTTACCGTCGCCGGATCGTGCAGGTCGTCGTGGCCGCGCTCCTGCTGGCGTTTCTGGCGATGCTGTGGAGCTGGGCGGCGTACCAATCGCAGCATGTCATGTCGCGCAACGCCATGGTGCGTGGCCAGATCACCGAGGTCGGTACGCGTTTCAATGGCGTGCTGGCGGCGATCGAAGTCGATGAAGGCGCGCGCGTGCCGTCCGGGCAGGTGTTGGCGCGCCTGGAAGACCGTCATTTGCGCGCCGAAGCGCTCGAGCTACAGGCGCGGATCGAGGGACTCGAGCGCGAAGTCGAACTCGAACGCTCGACCATCGCGCACGAGCGCTTGAAGCAGGAAGCCAGCCTGCAGGAGTCGGTGGCTCGGGCGGCGGTGGCGCGCGCCGAGGTGGCGACCACGAAAAGCCGCGCCGACGAAGCGCGCGAGTACCATAAGGTGCGCCAGGATCTGCTCGGGCGTCGGATGATCTCATCCGAGGACGAGCGCCAGGCCGAAGCCAGGTACCGGACGGCCTTAGCGTTGGTGGACGTGGCGCTAGCCAATCAAGCCGCGGCCGAATCGGCAACGCGTGGCGTGCGTCTCGAGTCGGCCGGCCTCGATCTCCGCGAACAGCGACTCGAAGTTCTTCTGGCCAACGTGCGCGCCGCCAAGGCGCGGCTGGTGCGCGCGCAGGCCGACCTGGAGGGGGCGTTGATCCGCGCTCCGGGCGACGGCGCTGTCATTCGCTGGCTGATCAAGCCTGGCGGTTCGGTGGAGGTTGGCAAACCGGTGGTGTCGATGTCGATCGGTCGCGATGTCTGGATTGAGGCCTGGATCGATGAGGATCAGATCCATCGCGTCAAGTTGGGCGGCGCGGTGGTCGTGACACTGCCCTCGCACCCTGGGCGGGAGTTCGATGGCGTGGTCGACAAGATCGGGCTCACCACCGATTTCGAACAGCCCCTCGGCGCCGTGCCGCAACCGCGCGCCGAGCGCATGCGGGGCGCGCCGGTGGTCGGCGTGCTGGTGCGGCTGCAAGACGCGCCCGCCACGCTGCTGCCGGGGCTTTCGGCGACGGTCGCGATCCGCGACGAGGGTCGGTGAGACATGCGCGCGCCGCTCCAACCCGAACAGCCCGAGCAAAACGCGAACGCGGCGGCTCCCCCTCCGCAGCCGCAAACCCTCCACGTATGGCGGCCCAAGGGCTATCTGAGTCCGGTGGGCCTGACGGTGCTGCTGTCGCTGGTCGCGGGGACGCTGCTGATGGTGATGGCCCGCCTGCTCGCGACGCCGGGGATGCCGTTGGCCGACTGGCCCTTACTCGATGCGTTGAGCCGGTTCGGCGCCCTGCTCGACCAAACGCTCACCCTGGCATGGGTGCCGCCTTCGAACCTCCGCAAGGTGATCTACCTGTTGTTGCTGCCTTCGGCGGCGTTGCTGATCGCGATTGCTCGATTGACCTTTGGTTTGCGGGTGTTCGGTTTTCGTTCGGTGTTGGTCGCGGTCGCTTTCCACGAGCTTGGCGTCTTGCCCAGCCTCGTGGTGATGGCCGCGGTGCTGGGTTTCGTCGTGTGGCTGCGGCCGACGATGCGGCGGGTACGGCTGCCGCTGTATGCCCGTATTTCCATAATCCTGGCTATCACCGCCTGTATCCTGATCGCCGCCCTGCTGGTCGGTTCATGGCTGCGCTCGGAACTGATTTGGAGCCTGGCCTTCTTCCCGGTCATCATCCTGGCCATGATGGCCGAGGCCTTTGCCGGTACGCTGGATCAGCACAGTCTGTCCTCGGCCCTCTGGCGGCTGGGTTGGACGCTGGTGATCGCGCTGCTGCTGCTGGCGCTGATGAACAGCCCGACGGTGGTGGGCGCCTTGCTGCGCTTCCCCGAGCTGATGCTGACCCAACTGCTGGCCATCGTGCTGGTATCCGAGTATCTCGACCTGCGCCTGTTTCAGGATTGGCAGAGCAGCTCCAACAGCATCGCCGCCACTTTGTCCGGCTTGCTGTACGAAAACCCCGCCGAGATGCGACGGAAGCCGCGGGTGGCCGTGGTTCGCAACCGATCACGGCACGGCACCATCGGCCGCCTGGGGCCGGCCGCACCGGATAAGAGCCGCGTGGATTCGGTGCAACACATAGTCGATGCCCTGCGCGACGAGGGCTACGCCGTGAAGGTGTTCGAGGGCGATATGATGCTCCTGCGCGAGTTGCGGAAATTTCTCCCCCCCCATCCGCGCACCGGAGCGCCGGGCGGCGTGGCGCTGAACCTCAGCGTCGGCATCCAGGGCCACGGCCGCCTCGTTCACGTGCCGGCCATGTTGGAGATGGCCGGCGTGGCCTACACCGGACCGGACCCAATCGCGCAGGCTCGGCAGCAAGATCGCCATACGTTGCTGTCGTCGCTGCAACAGGCGGGGATAGCGGTGGCGCCATTCTGGCTGCTGCGCGGACCGGGTTCCGCGCCCGCCGATCTGGTGTTTCCGGCGCTCGTGAGTCCACGCCACGAGCACGCTACGGACCCTATCTCGGTCAAAACGCCTGGCGGTCTCGCGAGCGCCGTCGAGCAAATCGTCGCGCGCCACGGACAGGAGGTTCTGGTCCAGGCCCGACTCGGTGGACCGGAGTTCCGGGTCACGGTATTGGGCAACGCGCGGGTCGAATGCCTGCCGTTGCTGCGCATCGATAGCTCGGGGCGGCAGCGCGAGTGCCCAGCGTCCATCGACGACGCCTTGGCCGAGCGCATTCGCGACTGCGCCCGCCGTGCGTATCGCGCCGCTGGCTGTCGGGACTATGCCCGCATCGATCTTCGTTTGGACGCGAATGGCGAGCCTTGCGTCGTGGGCGTACAGGCGCAAGACATCCTGGCGAAAAAGGGCTCCGTGGCCATCATGGCCAAGGCCGCGGGTCTCGGATGGGGCGGCCTGGCGCGCCGCATCGTCGAATTGGCGGCGGCGCGCAATGGTGCTGAATCGGCCGAAGTATCAAGGTCTAACAATATTGTATCGCTGGCGTCCGCTACTGAGCCCGCCGCATTCGGGGGCAAGGATGCGGCTTCCTTCGCCACGGGGGCCCGCTGATGCCAAGGTCAACCCCCGGCTTCGCGCCGTCCAGGAGTCAGCTTGGCCTGGCGCTGGCCCTGATATTAATTTTCGCGGCGGCCTGCGACAGCGAGGTCCCCCGAACCCGTAGCGACGCCGGCGCGGCGGCCTGCACTCGCGACACCGGTCCTGCCGGCATCGCCCCCGCGCGCTGGTCCGACGCGGACCAGGCGCGGGCCGCGTTTGCGCGCCATGGATTCGGCCAGTTGGAGTTCGTGGCCCGCGATGGCAATCGCCTGGTGGCGCATATTTATAGGCCGAGCCGCTTCGATCCCACGAACGGGCCGCTCTGGTTCGTGATGCACGGTGTGAAGCGCAACGCCGAGCATTACCTCGATGTCGCCGCGCCGGTGGCCGAACGCCATCAAGCGCTGGCCATCGTCATCGAGTTCTCCCGCGAACATTACCCGGCCAGCGAGGATTACACGCTCGGCATCGCGACGCGTGGCCGCGCCGATGCAAGGGCGGCGCGCGAAGGCCGTTTTCGCGCGCCCGAAGCTTATTTGTACAACGAAATCGAGCGGGTGTTCGAGGCCGTGCGGCTGGCGCTCGACGGTCGGCAGCGCGGCTATTACCTATTCGGTCACAGCGCCGGCGCGCAGTTTACGCACCGACTGCTCACCTTCGTGCCCTGCGCGCGCGTGCTCGGCGCCGTGGCGGCCAACGCCGGCTGGTACACGCTGCCCACGGCCGACGCGGAGCAGCCCTTCGGAATGCCGTACAGCCTGCGCGGTGGTCCGCCAGACGCGATGGATCCGAAAGCGTTACTGGCCGCGCCCCTGACGCTGCTGCTGGGCACGCACGACATCGAGGACGCCGACGACGACCCTAACGTGCGCGGCACGCCCGCGGCCATGGCCCAGGGCGCCCATCGGCTGGCCCGCGGCCGTAGCTATTTCGAGACTGGGCAGGCTATCGCGCGTTCCCTCGAAGCTCCGTTTTCATGGCGGCTGCGCTTGGCTTCTGGGGCCGGACATGATGTCCGGCAGGTCGTCGCCTCGGCCGGCTACCTGCTGTTCGCGCCCACGGCGGAACCGACCTGCGTTTCGAGCACGGCGGACGAAGCTGGCAAGCTCGTGCTCCACGAAGTCATGGCCGATCCGCCGCCTGGAACCGCAGGCGACGCCAACCGCGACGGCGTGCGCCGGACGCAAGACGAGCAGTTCATCGAGATCGTCAATGCCGGTGACGCGCCGCTTTGCCTGGCTGGATGGACCCTCGAGGACGCCAGCGGACGCGGCGGGCACCTCTTCCCCCTCGGTCGCGCGTTGGGGCCAGGCAAGGCCGTGGTCGTGTTCGGCGGTGGCGTGCCCACCGGCGCATTCGGCGACGCCGACGTGCAGCGCGCGACGGCCGCCCGTGGGTTGAATCTCGATAGCGCCAGCGAGGTTCTAACGCTGCGCGACGCGAACGGCGAGACGGTCGAGCGCCTCTCTTGGGGCGGCTGCGGTGGCTTGGCTTGCGCGACCGACCACTGGCCGAACGACCTGCGACTGAACGGCTCACTCGTCCGCTGGCCAACAGTCGACGGCGCTTGGAGGATGCACAGGGATGTCGCCGACGTTCCATTCTCGCCGGGCTCGCGCAGCAACGGCCGACCCTGGTGAATCCCAGAGGCGTTTTGGCTCATGTGGGCAAACAGATGAAGAATCTAGTTTGGACAAAAAATTCAAGTAAAAAATCAATGGCTTGAAATCTAACTAGCAAACCACTTCATCCAATTTCCCATATGAGCGGGCGTTTTTTATCCAATCTCTGGCGAGCCAACCGATTAGAAAAATCACCCGCGCTCTCCGCCATGAAAGGTAAGGGAGACTTCGTACGGTCTCTCGGACCGCACAGCCCGCATGTTCAACCCCTTTGAAGCCATCAATCCCCTCACCGCGGCGACAGCGGCCGATCCTGACGCGGTGGCCGACGTGACGACGTCCATGCAATGGATCGACAGCTCGGTGTTGCGTGGTTGCAATATTCGCTCCGCTCATGTCGGTAAACAGATGAAGCCTGAGAAGAGAGTCAAGCAAGATTCGTTAAGTTCTGGCACCATTTTGGGGCACAAACCGTAGGAAGAGGCCATGATCCGTTTTCCCATCACCGAGTTACTTAACGAACAAGAATGTTACTACTTTTTGCTCCATATTCTTCATCCCCACG
Organism: uncultured Gammaproteobacteria bacterium; assembly: GCA_963696515.1. Lineage (GTDB taxonomy): Bacteria > Pseudomonadota > Gammaproteobacteria > Competibacterales > Competibacteraceae > Contendibacter. The sequence continues at coordinate 64,177 of CAVOKM010000013.1, read as the reverse complement.
GTTTGTGCTGTCCACGTGGGCATGTCCTGCCGGCTTCGCAACGTCCGCACATGCGCGACCGTGCCCCAGTGGTCGATTACCGTTGCCGAGAGTGCGGCGCGGTGTTTAACCTGTTCACGGGTACCTTCTGGGCGGGTACCCACTACGCCTGTGCCAAGATCGTCTTGATCCTGCGTGGATTTGCGCAGGGGACTCCCACTTTGCAATTGGCTGACGAATTAGAATGTGACTACGGCACGTTACTCCATTATCGTCACCAGATGCAGGCCGCAGCCCTGCTGGGCCTGGACCGCTCGCCCTTGGCGGACGCGGTGACGGAGGGTGATGAGATGTTCCAGAACGCGGGGGAGAAGGGTGACGCCCATCTTGACCCGGCTGACCCGCCGCGGCGCCGGGCCAACCAACAGCGCGGGCGCGGTACCGAGGCCAATGACCGTCCGCCGATTCAGGGGGTGGTCGGCCGCGAGAGTGGGGACATCCGCTTGACGGTGTGCGAGGATACCCGCCAAGCCACGGTCCAGCCCGAGGTCGAGGCCAAGACCGAGGAGGGTGTAACGTTTTACAGTGATGAATCATCGGCTTACAACAAGGTCGAGGCCTCGGGACGGCCGCATGGAGCCGTCTGTCATTCCCGGCGCGAGTATGCGCGCGACGATGATGGCGATGGCGTGAGGGAAGTCCATTGCAACACGATGGAAGGGATTTGGACCGGATTACGCAATTTTCTACGGCCCTTCCGGGGCGTCCATAAAGATTATCTGGCGCAGTATGTAGCCATGTTTGAGTGGGCGCACAATCTCAAGCGCGTTACCGATCACTTCCTGCGAACCCTGATGATTCCCCGATTCATCTATTTGCCGACATGAGCTGAAAACTATAGTTTACAATATTCGCAATTGCTATGCCGAACAGTATTGCTGAATATGTTATTACCATAGCCGGCGACACGAGCTTTTGTGAAAGTTACAAAGTTCGCGTGGACGGCAAGAACCTCATCAAGTCAAAGGGACGCGCCTACTCGCTCCAGGGCGTGGCCCCGTTGTTGCGGGCGTCGGACCTGGTCATCGCCAACTTGGAGACGCCCTTAACCTCGCACAGGAACTCCCCCATCACGGAGAGCAAGGGCTACGTTCACTGGTCCGATGAAGTGGAGTCGCCCCGGGTGCTGCGCGAACACAACATCGGCGTGGTCTCGCTGGCGAACAATCACACCCTCGATTGCGGGGTTGAGGCCCTGTTGGAGACGTTCGAGAGCCTGGACCGGAACCAGATCGAATGGTTTGGCGCCGGTCGTAACGTTTTGGAAGCGCGTCGTCCTTACCGCAAGGAGATCGCCGTGGGCGCCAAGACGGTGCCGCTGGCGGTGATCGGCGCCTATGAGTACCGGCCTCACTATCAGCGCAAATACCGTTTCTACGCCAAACGCGACGCGCCTGGCGTGAACCGTCTCGCGACCCGGCGCATCGCCGATCAGATCGCGGAGCTGAAGAGGGAAACCCCGCAGCCGTTCGTGATCCTGTTTCCCCATTGGGGGGGTAATTATGTATGGCATACCCCGAAGCAAACTCGCCAAGCCCGCGCCATGGCCGAAGCCGGCGCGGACCTCATAATCGGGCATGGGGCGCACATGCTGGGCGGCATCGAGCGCACCGGCGCTGCCTGGGCGCTGTACAGCCTGGGCAATTTCGTCTTTAGCTCTCCCGGCCGCTACGCCGGTCTCAATGCCCCGCCCTACAGCCTGGCCGCCCACTTAGTCATGGGCGCGCAGGCTGAGTCCGTGTCCGTCCAGCTCAGACTCTACCCCATACTGACCGACAATAAGCGGACCTCTTACCAGTCGCGCCCGGTCAACGAAAAAGAGATCGTCGAGGTAGCCCGGTTGCTGGAGACCCGCAGCGCCTCCGTGCCCGCGGAAACCTTCGAGCCGAAGAGCGATGACTTCGGTTTCTACTTCGAGCTGCCAATCAGCGCGCTAACCGACCTTTAGCCTGGCGGCCCAGTCGCACCCGACTCGATGTTAAGAAACGTGAGTTATTTTTTTAAAAACAACAAGTTATTTTTTATGCCACGACAGGCAAAATCCGATCTGTCGTTGTGTTCAAATTTAGAGACGGTTTTTTGTCTTGCTAGGTGTAGGCGACGAGGCCACCCAGCAAATTCAGCATATAGTGTCGCCAATTATGATCTATACATGATTCAGGCTAAATTGACCTTTTCATTATAAATCATAAAGTTATAATTAAATATGCGATTGAATGTATAGTTCTCAATTGACAAGACTATAAACCCAGCAAGGCTACGATGACGAGTGTGCTCTATTTGTGAAATATTTTTTAATTGATCATTGACCGTTTCAATAAGGGCTCGTTTTCTTAGAAGAATTTTATCGGTCAATGGCATTAGTTTATTTTTCATATTCTTTTTGATTTTGGTAATCAACTGAAGACCTTGCTTAAACAAAAGATCAAATAGAGGTTGAGAGATGTATCCTTTATCGCCAAAAAGCTTTCCCCAAATTCTGCGGGTCATTTCTGGAACGGGGGTCCGATCATCCGTATTGGCCGGTGTCAATTTAAATGCGAGTAACTCCCCTTCGTCGTTAATAATGAGGTGCAGTTTAAAGCCAAAAAACCAACCGATAGAATTTTTACCACGTTTAGCTAAGTCTTTGAAAAAGCGGTTCTAATAAATTCGACGGTTATGGCAAACGACCAATGAAGTGGAATCGGTAAATGAAATGCCAGTGACTCGACCCTTGCGGGTGTTGAGATATACGCAGAGCGGTATTAATAAGTAAGCTTGTAAAGCAACAAAACGCTCATAGCTGACTAAGTTAGGAAATTCATGACTCCAATATTGTCGGACATGCCGATAAAAATGTTTAAACGTTCGATAATGAGAAAGATGAAAAATAACAACCAACGTCATCATTTCGCTGGGTGATAAAATACAGGGAGGCATGGTTAAAGGGAAATCAACTTCTTCAGAAGAAGGCAGTAAATTTTTAGGAAGGTTATCTGTAAATTTACGATAAAAATCATCAATATTACAAAAAATCTCAGTCATAGGAATAATTTTCACAGCAATCTGCTCCGTATAAAATAAGGGATAAAGTCTCATAAGATCTATAGTATCACAAAGGTATCGATAATTATAACATAATGAAAATTAAAAAATAACTCACGTTAAGAAGGATTCGAGCGGTTGTGTGAAAAAACGCTCTAAGCGATGGCAAGCAATCATCATCGGTGAGACTCGACTATCAAGTTTTTTATTTTGACAAGGTGGGTACCTGTGGCTTATGCCATGCGTGCGGCTGCCCGATATTTCAATGACGGGGTGGGTTCCAGCCGGCCCAAGTCTCTGCCGTTCATATGCTTGGCCGAGTCTCGCAAGGGAAAGAGTCTTTTGGCAACTGCGATGATTTCATCCAATTGTTGGTGCGGGTCCTCCGCATCCACGATGCCGCGGATCACCTCGATCAGCGCGTCCATCCGAGAGTGCTGTTGCAGGCTACCGACGGTGCACGCCGGCAGGTGGTTCTCGATGCGGGCTCGTGGTTGGGGGTGAAGGAGGAGGGCGTGGTCCACCAGCAGACTCAGGGTCAGGCCGCGGCTCGACCCCTCTTCGTCCCACTGCGGGGCCCACTGCCCCCATCCTTCATGTAACTTCCAGTCCTCAAAGAAAACCTCGACCAGCCATCTCAAAGTGTATGCGGACGCTACGTCCACGGCGCGCCAGCTCATCTCACTCGCGACCAGATACCGATAGTCCTCCTCACCCGGATACTTGAGGGCCACGACCCATCGCTTTTGCCGATGCGCGCTGACATACAGGCGCGCACCCCCGAGGATCACGGTCACCGCTGGACCGCCCCGGATGCGCAAGGTCATGGCCACGCCCGGATGCATGGCGAAATACGGCGCGACGGTCATCTCGCGCTGCCGAAACCGCACCTTCTGGGTCTTCTTCAGTTGACTGATCACCTGCGTCTGGGAGAAGAGGCTCGCCGCCTGGTTCATCCACGCCGCACTCCCGTACAGGGCATCCGCCAGAATGGCCTTGACCTGGAAGTCGGGATGGTAACCCTGAAATTCGCGCAACAACGCCAGCAGCAAGTCCAGCTTGCTCGGATAAGCGGCCTTCGGTTCGGGCTTGGGGGGACGTTCCGATGGCTTCACGCCTCGTTGCTTGAGCGCGTCGTCGGTCTTCTTCCACGCGACTATCGCCGGATCGGGTTGATAGAACCGAAACCCCACCGGCAGGCTGACCTTGGGCGTGACCAGGAACAGCAACACGACCGTCTGACCGTTGAACCAGCCCCCCGTCTTTTTATCGAAAATCTTGTGGGTGGCGAAAATGCGCTTGGTGACCTTCGCGCGCTGATGATCGCTATCATCGCCTATCAGCTCCCCTTCCGTAACGTTATACTTATTCAAAATCAACAGGATGCTGACGTGGAGCAGCAACGGCCAAAGCAGTTTGCTATGCCGGAACATCCACGACAACGCCGCCTGGGAGTAACCGCCCAAGCCCACTCGCGCAAACGCCGCCCAACAGACTTGATTTGGACAGCAGGATCCCCATCAGGGAAAAACTCAACCCGTAGCGCTGGACGGTCGACAGCTTGCGGTTCGGCGCACATTGCCGAATCCCCCGGTCCAATTCTTCAACAAATTCGCTGATGAACGACAGCGGTTGGGTGAAAATCATCCGGGTTCTCCTGAGCAGACCGTTGCTTCGATAAGCTCAATCTCATCCAAGAAGAGTTGTCAAGTTTTGTGAGCGGAAAAAATCCTTGATAGTCGAGTGAGATCTCTACTCTCGGAACTCGCTCAGCGCGCGATAAATGTCCAGTGGCTTAAGAGGACATCCGGCTCAGAAATTGCTTATATACCTCGCTCCCTGCGAAATTACTCAATTTCGGCAAAGATTCGTTTACAAACTCAGAGAAAGCTTATCTTTTGGTAAATCAGGGTGTTAATAAACTCAGGCAAGAAATGAGCCGGATGTCCTCTAATGCCGAGTCCGCGCGTGGCGGCGCTGGCGGCCAGCGTCGCCTGCGAGACCCGGTCCGGATCCGCGCCGCTCAAGCCGGCGGACAGCTTGATCATCCGAACCTTGATCCGGTATTGCTCCATGTCGCCAAACACTAGCGAGTCCTCGCGCGGGACCGCCTGTTGATCCTGATCGATCGCGGGAAGAGTTGACCCATGATCGTTAGCCTCGACCACGATCCGGCATACCTTAGAAGCTGTCGAAAAACTCCTCATTGATTTTTCAGAAAAATTTCTACGGAGCCGACTGGAATCCGGCTTGATCGGCCTAAAACCGGATGAAAGTCAGGACCGCTGTCATATAAATCAATGATTTAGTTTTTATACAGGTTCTTAGGGTATGGCGATTCCGTGGGTGATCGCGGCGGCGAGGTCATTGTCGTCCCGAACATAGACGGTGTTGTTGGTTGCGCGGACGACGACGCGCATCGCGTCCAGCGCGTCGGCGCCGCGCCGGCTTGCGCGCGTCCCATTGCCGTCTGTTGGCCCGACCGGGTTGACGATCACTGCGTGGTTGATGGGGTCCTGGTCGAGACCGTGGAGCAGAATCTCGTTGGGCTTCAACTCAAACACAGCCATGTCCACGTCCAGGTCGAACAGAATCGCCCGCGCCGCCTCAGGGGGGGATGCGCGTCTCAAACCCGATTCGCGGCCGGCGCTGAAGGCGCGTCCGTCGACCGCCAGACCGACGTAGTGGCCAGCGATGGAGAGAATGTGGGCCAGCATCCGCGCCGTGGCTTCGGTGTCGCCCGTACCGGTGATCGGCTACATCGCTCCGGACGGCGCCCGCGCCGCCAGCGCCGGCGCCTACATCCTCTACGCCTGCCACGTCGCCGCCATGGCCCCCGCCACCAATCTCGGCGCTGCAACCCCGGTCCAGATCGGCGGCCTGCCCATGCCGGCGCGGCCATCCGATCCGAATCGGGCCAGCGATCCTGACTCGAAAAAGCCCGCGGCAAAACCCGCCACTCAACCCGATGCGAAACCCGCCCCGGCCGGCTCCGACATGGAGCGCAAGCTGATCAACGACGCCCGCGCCTACATCCGCTCGCTGGCGCAACTGCGCGGGCGCAACGCCGAGTGGGCCGAAAAGGCAGTCGCCGAGGCGGCCAGCCTCAGCGCCCGGGACGCGCTGCAACAGGGCGTGATCGACCTGGTCGCGGTCGATATTCCCGATCTGCTGCGCCAGACCGACGGCCGGCGGGTGGACTTGGCCGGCGTCAAACAGGCACTGGCGACCCGGGGACTGACAGTCGAAACTCTCGAACCCGACTGGCGCAACCGGTTGTTGGGGATGATCGCTCATCCCATGGTGGCTTACGTGCTGCTGCTGGTTGGCGTTTACGGCCTGTTTTTCGAACTGTCCAATCCCGGCGTGGCGTTGCCGGGGGTGCTGGGCGGGATATGTCTGCTGTTGGCGCTGTTCGCCTTTCAGGTCATGCCGGTCAACGCCGCCGGGCTGGCGCTGCTGCTGCTCGGGCTGGCGTTCATGATCGCCGAAGCGTTCGTGCCCAGCTTCGGCGCGCTGGGTCTGGGCGGGATCGCCGCCTTCGTCGCCGGCTCGCTCCTGTTGTGGGATGAGACCGACCCGGCTTACCAAATCCCGCTCGCCTTGATCCTCGGTTTCGCCCTGGCCAGCGCGGCGGCGTTGATCGGCCTGGCGACGCTGCTGGCGCGCCTGCGTCGCCGGCCGGTGGTCAGCGGCGCGGAGGAACTGCTCGGCGCGACCGGCGCGGTCATGGCCAACGATGCCAGTCGCGGGTGGATTCACGGAGAATCCTGGCGCATCCGCGCCGACGGGCCGTTGCGTCCGGGGGAACCGGTTCGAGTGACCGGTCGAAAGGGATTAACGCTGTTCGTGCAACCATTGGATTCCGAAACGGGAGAACCACCGCCATGATCTTGTTCAATCCCTTCCTGATCGCGCTGTTAATTTTGCTGGTGCTGGTGTTCGCCTCCATCAAGGTGCTGTACGAATACGAACGCGGCGTGGTGTTTTTCCTGGGCCGCTTTCAGGCGGTCAAGGGACCGGGACTGATCATCGTGATCCCGGCCATCCAGCAGATGAAGCGGGTGGATTTGCGCACCATCGTCATGGACGTGCCCAGCCAGGACGTCATCTCCCGCGATAACGTCTCGGTCAAGGTCAACGCCGTGATCTACTTTCGGGTGATTGATCCGGAACGATCCATCATTCAGGTGGAAGATTACTATGCCGCCACCAGCCAGTTGGCGCAAACCACGCTGCGTTCCGTGCTGGGCCAGCACGAGCTGGACGAGATGCTGGCGGGAAGGGACGAATTGAACCGGGATATCCAGAACATTCTGGACGCCGAAACCGATGTGTGGGGCATCAAGGTGTCCAATGTGGAGATCAAGCGCGTGGATCTCGATGAGAGCATGATCCGCGCCATCGCCCGCCAGGCCGAGGCCGAACGGGAGCGGCGGGCCAAGGTCATCAACGCCGAGGGCGAGTTCCAGGCCGCCGAACGGATTCGCCAGGCCGCCGAGATCATCGCCTCCCAACCACAGGCCCTGCAATTGCGCTATTTGCAGACGCTCAACGACATCGGCATCCAGAACAACACCACAGTAGTATTTCCGGTGCCGCTGGATCTGCTCAAACCGCTGCTGACGCTGGCGGAGCGGGGAGAATCAGAGCGACGCGGTTAGGGGGCGTGGCGGGAACGCCAGTTCAATCAAGGCGTCCTTGCTCGGCGGCGCTAAACTCTAAACTCATCTGGCTACCTCAGCTTTTTCCATGCGCTTCCCGAACCTGCTGCGCCTTCCACTGGCGCTGGTCCTGGTGCTGGCGGCCGCCCTGGTCCGCGCCGACAACGACTACCCTCTGGTGTTGGTCCATGGCTTCATGGGCTGGGGCCGGGACGAAATGTTCGGCTTCAAGTACTGGGGCGGCTTTAGGGACTTGCAGGAGACGCTCAACCAGGCTGGCCATCGCACCCATACCGGGGTGGTTGGTCCGTTTGCCAGCAACTGGGACCGGGCCTGCGAGCTGTACGCCTATATCAAGGGTGGCAAGGTGGATTACGGCCAGGCCCACGCCGCCACCCACGGCCACGCCCGCCACGGCCACACCTTTCCCGGTCTGTATCCGGACTGGGGCACGGCGGACGCTCGCGACCAGATCCGCAAAATCCACCTGATCGGCCACAGCCAGGGTGGCCAGACCGCCCGGGTATTGACCGCGATCCTGGAACAGGGCGCGCCGGCGGAAATCGCCGCCACCCCCACCGCCGACCGGTCGCCGCTGTTTGAGGGTGGCCACTCCTGGGTCCACAGCGTCACCACCCTCGCGGCCCCGCACGACGGAACCAGCCTCGTCACCGGCATCGACAAGCTGCTACCTTTTGTCCGTAGCTCCTTGCTCGGCTTCGCCGCCCTCGCCGGGGCACGATCCAATGCCGGCACTCGATCCAATGAATTTCCTTATGATTTCAAGCTGGATCAATGGGGGCTGCGGCGCGAACCGGAGGAGTCGCTCGACGCCTACCTGACGCGGATCGAACACAGTCCCATTTGGCAATCGCACGACATCAGCGCCTGGGATATCAGCCCCGATGGGGCGCAAGAATTGAACCGGCAGTTTCCGACCCAGCCCGACGTATACTATTTTTCCTGGGCGGCGGCAGCGACCGTGCCGCTCTGGCCCTTCGACCATCAGGTTCCGGTACCGACCATGCTGCCGCAGCTCTGGGCCACCTCGCTGTTCATTGGCGCCTACACCCGCGACGAACCCGGTCGGGTCAAAATCGATGCGAGTTGGTGGGAAAATGATGGGCTGGTCAACACCCGCGCCATGGCCGGCCCGACCCTGGACTCGCCCGACCGGATCGTGTCCGATCACGACCCGCCGCAACGCGGGGTTTGGAACTTCCGGGGGGTGCTGGCTGGCTGGGATCACATGGACATGGTGGGCATCGGCACGCTGCGCGACACGAATGACTGGTATCTACGGCTGGCCCGGTCGCTGGCCGATCTGCCGCCTTGAACCTTTGGGAACCCTTACGATCATGTCCCACATCGTCGTGCACCGCGCTCACGACCTCACGCTCGACCAAGCCCGCCAGGCGGCGGAAACTCTGGCCGCGCAACTGGCCGAACATTACTCCATCAACTACAATTGGCTGGACGATACCTTGCATTTCGAACGTTCCGGGGTCAGCGGCGACATCGCCCTGGAACCGGGCGTGGTTCGAATCAACGCGCGGCTGGGATTTCTGCTGGCGCCGCTGAAACAACGGCTGGAGCAGGAAATTCATTGTTACCTGGACGAGATGTTCCGAGAGTCCGATCCGTCGGATGCGGACGATCCGGCCTAGCAGCACGCCCTACCGTCAGAATCCAGCAGTTTCGGATGGCTGCCGACGGTGGTGTGGTTGTCAAACCCTGGGCAGTGGTGATCGGCTTCGAGTTGGAATTGGCGGAATTGTAGGACGGGAAGCAGGCCATTCCGGCGTGAAGGGGAATCCCCTGCCAGGACTGGCGCACGCCGGGCGCGAACATCCTCGGGGACTGTTGAGATGACCGCCCTGGTCGTAGCATTTTCAACGGCATTGAGCGGCAAGGCAGGGGATTATGTACACCGATTTCTTCGGTTTTGGCAGCAAACCCTTCAATCCAAGAGATCCGCGCGGGTTTTATCACAACGCGGGTTTCGATGCCGCCTGCGCCGTTATCCTGCAGGGTATCCGCAAGCGGCAGGGGGTGATGCTGCTGACCGGCGAAGCCGGACTGGGCAAGACCTTGATTTTACGTCGCTGCATGGCGGAAGCCGACGATATCCGCTTCATTCTGCTCGGCAACGCCAATCTCGATTTCCCCGATATCCTCAATTACCTGTGCGCCGATCTGGGGCTGCGCGGCGGCGAGCCGGATGCCGGGCCGCAGAACCGGCTGCTGCTGGAGGCGCTGGCCGCTTACGCCAGCCGCGGCCAGGCGGTCGCCCTGCTGATCGACGATGCCCATCATTTGCGCATCAATACCTTGCGGTGTCTGTGGGACTTCGTGGCAACGTCGGCGGGTGCGGTCGACCAGCGACTGCAGGTGGTGTTGGCGGGATTGCCGGAGATCGAGAGCAAGTTGCGTCAACCCGAGTTGCGCCCCTTGCGGGAATCCCTTCAGGCACAATGTCGCCTCGAGCGGCTGAGCGCGCTGGAAACAGGTTTGTTCATCGCCCACCAGCTCGAGGCCGCCGGTCAAGCCGGCGACGATTTGCTGTCGCCAACGGTCGTCGAGCGCATCGCCCAGTATAGCCAAGGAGTGCCGCGCGTCATCGCCAAATTGTGCGACACGGCGTTGTTGTTCGCCAGCCTGCAATCGGAGCGCGAGATCACGCTGGAAATGGTGGACGAGGCCGCCACGAGCTGTTTTTTCGGCGAACAGGCCGAATTACCCAAGCCAGCCGAATTGGAACCACTCATCGCGTCCGCCCCCATCGCGCCGCCGCGAGCTGCCGAGATCCCTTTCCGGTTGAACTCGTCGAGAACCTTGGTAAAACGCTGGGCGCTCGCGGCGCTAACGACGGCAGCCATCATTTGGCTCTGGCCGGCCGAACCGGTCCCGAAAGGTAAGCCGCCACCCCATAACAGCCTGGTTCAACGGGAGCATCTGGCTGACCCACCGGGGGCGAATCCCCAAGTCTCCGCCATGTCGCCGGTTCCGGCAGCGATGCCGCCCGCGATTACGATGCCCGATTTCTCGGAGGCCGGGACGCCTGCTGCCGAGATTCGGCCTGCCTTGCCCAACGAAATCACCGCCGCGCCGCTGACACCGGACCCGGTTTCCACCCCCCAACTCCAGGCCGAACCCGAGACACAACCCAAAGTCACTGGGTCGCGCGTGGACAAGACGCGTACCCTGCCCTTTAGCGCCGCACAGTCCGCTTCCCGCCCAAACTGGCAACAAGCCAAACGTATCCAATCCCAGCCTCGCATCGCCAAGCACCGAAAAGTGGCCAAACACAGGCGCTGGTGGGTGAGCGGCGTTCGTTACCCCTGGGAGCGACCGACCGCGACCGGTTTCAATCAGAAATGAAAACCATGGAGCTCTCCCTCACTTCGAGGGGCTGCAAAAAGGGTCGCCTTCATGCCATTGGGCGAGGTGACCTCAGCTTTGTAAGGAGGCGAAAAATTTGCCAGGGGCGTTTTCATCTGCATCCAACTCCAGCGGCCTCGGATAACCCCCTCTGATCCGTTCCAGAATGGCCTGCTCGCGCCCGATGATGGTGGACAAAAACGTCTCCGCGTCCACGCCCATGTGGCGGAAAGCATGAAAGCCGGCAACCAAAAACTGGTGCAGTTCCTCCAACCCGGCCAGCCTGGCCGGGTTCCGAGCCAGCTTCAACGCGGCGTGGATCAAGGGCTTGGGAACGATGCGCTGCAGGTCCCGGCCAAGCTGGTCGACCAGATCGAGCTGACGATGACGCAAATCATAGCTGGCGCATTGCCGATAGGCGGCCACGTAGGCCACCTCGTCCAGTCGCTCATGGAAGTGGAACGCATCGACCAGGGTCCGCGTCAGTCGGGCGTCCAGCTCGTGCGAGAGGGCGTTCAGTTCCAGCGCCAGCCCGGCGGTATGCAACACGGCGGCCGGCAGGATGCGGGTCATCAACGGGACCACCCGTGCCAGATCGCGTTCCAGTTGGCTGAGATCCCGGTCGCCGTACAGCTCGTCCAGAAAGAATTCCGCCGCGGGCCGATAGCGCGGGCTGTGGAGCAGGTCGGCGTGGGTCCGGGCCAGCCGCGCCGACTGCCATCGGCGCAGCAAGCTCAGTTCCCGCTCGATCCCTGCGGCGCCATCGGTGTGAAACGCCTGGCAGCGGCGTATTTGTTCCCGCAGGTGCGCCGCCGCGTTGCGGGTCTTGTCGTGGTCGCTCATAGCCAGTTCGTGGCTGAATCCACTTCAACGCAGCTCGCGGCGGAGGATTTTGCAGACGTTCGACTTGGGCAGGCTGTCGCGGAACTCGACCTGCCGGGGCAGCTTGTAGGCGGTGAGATTCTTGCGGCAGTGGGCCAGGATCGCCTCGGCGGTCAGTTCCACCCCCGGTTTGGGCACCAGGAATATCTTGACCGCCTCGCCGGTCTTGTCGTCCGGCACGCCGATGCAGGCGACTTCCAGCACGCCCTCACAGCCCATGACGATTTCCTCGATCTCGTTGGGGAAGACGTTGAAGGCCGACACCAGGATCAGGTCCTTCTTGCGATCCACGATGCGGAAGCAGCCCTGCTCGTCCATGGTGGCGACGTCGCCGGTCAACAGCCAGCCGTTGCCGAGGGCGCGGGTGGTTTCCTCTGGCCGTTGCCAGTAACCGCGCATCACCTGCGGGCCACGCGCGCACAACTCGCCCCGCTTGCCCGGAGGCGCTTCGTTGCCCTCCTCGTCGCGCAGTTGCACCTCGGTGGAGGGCACCGGCAGGCCGACGTTTCCGGTGAAGCCGGTGTTGTCCACCGGGTTGACGCTAATCACCGGCGCGGCCTCGGTCAAGCCGTAACCTTCCAGGATCGGCACGCCTGTCAGAGTCTGCCAGGGTTCGGCCACCGCCTGCTGCACCGCCGTGCCGCCGCCGACCGCCAGCCGCAGCGCCGAGAAATCGAGCCTGGCGAATTGCTCGTTGTTCACCAGCGCGTCGAACAGGGTGTTGACCCCGGTGATCACCAGGAAGGCCAGATCCTCGCCGCTCATCGCGACCGGTTCCAGCTTGCGGCGGCCGCCGAACGCCAGGGTTTCGTTGAAGCCGATGGCGTTTGGCAAGGTGTAGTCGGGCCCCCTCATTTTGATGTGCTTGACCACCAGGTTGACCACCTTGGCCTTCCAGAACGGCAGCAGGTCGCCGATCTCGGTGACGATGGCCTGTTTGACCTGGGTGTTGGCGATCACCTCGGCCAGCATGTAGGCGAGGTTGGCGAGGAGCAGGATCGCCTTGGCCCCGGAATCCTTGAGTTGGTGCCCCAGTTCGCGTGGGTGTAGAGCGGGTTGACGTTGACCGCGATCAGGCCGGCGCGCAGCACGCCGAACAGCACCACCGGGTATTGCAGCAGGTTGGGCAGCATGATCGCCACCCGTTCGCCCTTGACCAATCCCAGGTCCTGTTGCAGCCAGGCGGCGAACGCCCGGCTCTTCTGGTCCAGTTCGGCGAAGGTCATGCCGTAGTCCATGTTGACGAAAGCCAGACGCGGGGCGAATGTTTGGCAGCTTCGCTCGAACACCTCGACCAGCGAGGCGTATTGGTCGGGGTTGATGTCCGCCGGCACGGAGGGCGGAGAGCGCTTCAGTCATACTTTTTCCACGGGGGTCTCAAGTTCAGTGTTCCAGTTGATGGATTGTGACCGACTGATTACCAAACTTCCCGTGGAAGGAATTGTAATATTTAGCTTTTCTGATTCAGCGATTCAGCTTTCGAGAGAAAATCCCACGATCATCTGGATCAAAACGACGTGGACGGCGGAGCGATCCCGGCGGATGAGCGGGGCTGGGCGCGGGCCAGGCCGGCTCATTGTGGCTTCCTTGGAATCTCGGCCAGTGGCAATTGGGTGATGGCGGCAACCTGTTCCGGGGAAAAATTCATCGCCAGGAGCTCCCGGGCCACCGCCAAGGCCTTGCGATGCTCGCCTTCTTCCATTCCCTTTTCCATTCCTTTTTCCATTCCTCTTTCCATTCCCTTTTCCAGGCCCTTTTCCATTCCCTTTTCCAAACCCTTCTGATAGCTGGGCAGCCGTTCGATATCGATCTGCAACATGGCGTAGGCCTCCTGAATATTGACGTTGAGATGGCGATTGTCCGCCAGGATCTCCAGCATGGACAGGCATTCGCGCAGCCGGCCTTCGTCGGGTTCGGTCAGCCGGCGTAGTTTCTCCAGCAGGCGCACCACCACCGCTTGCGGGTCGTCGTCGCCAAAGTCCCCCAGGATCGCCAGCACCAGAGCGTCGGGCTGGTCGCTGGCGTACAGGGTGCGGTAGTCGATGGTCCGCATGTCGACCACGTCGTAGTGGTAGCGCAGTTGGGGGCTGTCCAACCCCGAGGCCATGGTCAGTCGCTCGGGGCCGATATAAACCAGACATTGATGGAGGCGGTAACCCGGATACGCCAGGTGGATGTCGGTCAGGTAGCGCAGCATCCGCACCGCCATTTGACCGTCGTTGGCGTTCTGAATTTCCAGATGCAGGATGAACGGGTCGCCCCGGGCGGGCGTGACCTTGGCGACCAGGTCGGCGCGGCGGTCTTCGATCCGCTGGGCTTCGGTGGCGAGCAGTTCGGCGTCGATCAGGTCCAGCCGGAACAGGTAGACCGCCATGTCCAGCAGCAGACGCTGGAGAATGCCCTTGGAGATGATGTCTTTTTGGCCCATGGGCGGCATTTTAACACCGGGTTCGCTGGAAAGAGCGCCTCTCTCACGGGAAGAGGCGCGTCTTTGGACAGAGGCCCAGGTCGGACAGCGCCACGATGGGAACTCGAGATTAACGGGCCGCGCCGCAGACCGGCCGAGCGCCGCACTCGCCCAGGAGCGAGACTTCGTCAGCCCGGTAGGTCGGGCACGCGTGCCCGACGCGCACCGCCTGCTTTGGGGAAGGATGTCGGGCCACGCTGCGCTTGTGCCCAATCTACATCACTACATCACTGTCGCAGGTAGGCCACGAACGCCCGGCTTTTTTCGACGAGTTCGGCGTAGGCCATGCGGACGAAGGCCGCACGCGGGCTAACTCGGCTCACCGCTACTTCTTTGGAATCTCGGCCAAGGACAATTGGGTGATGGCGGCGATCTGCTCCGGTGAAAAGTTCATCGCCAAGAGCGCCTCGGCCACGGCCAATGCTTTGCGGTGCTCGCCTTCTTCCATCCCCTTTTCCATTCCCTTTTCCAGGCCCTTCTGATAGCTGGGCAGCCGTTCGATATCGATCTGCAACATGGCGTAGGCCTCTTGAATATTGACGTTGAGATGGCGATTGTCCGCCAGGATCTCCAGCATGGACAGGCATTCGCGCAGCCGGCCTTCGTCGGGTTCGGTCAGCCGACGTAGTTTCTCCAGCAGGCGCACCACCACCGCTTGCGGGTCGTCGTCGCCAAAGTCCCCCAGGATCGCCAGCACCAGAGCGTCGGGCTGGTCGCTGGCGTACAGGGTGCGGTAGTCGATGGTCCGCATGTCGACCACGTCGTAGCGGTAGCGCAGTTGGGGGCTGTCCAACCCCGAGGCCATGCTCAGACGCTCGGCGCCGATGTAGACCAGACATTGATGGAGGCGATGGCCCGGATACGCCAGGTGGATGTCGGTCAGGTAGCGCAGCATCCGCACCGCCAATTGACCGTCGTTGGCGTTCTGAATTTCCAGATGAAGGATGAACGGGTCGCCGCGGGCGGGCGTGACCTTGGCGACCAGGTCGGCGCGGCGGTCTTCGATCCGCTGGGCTTCGGTGGCGAGCAGTTCGGCGTCGATCAGGTCCAGCCGGAACAGGTAGACCGCCATGTCCAGCAGGAGACGCTTGAGAATGCCCTTGGAAATGATGTCTTTTTGGCCCATGGGTGGCATTCTACCGACTTCACAATGACCTGGCCATCGACCACTATCTGGAAGAGGGCTGGTGCCTGAACGAAAACCTACACCATAGGTTTTCGGTCAGGCACTATTTTGCCTTTGGGATCGCGCCCGACGGGCGGGGCTTGGGGCCGCGCCGCCGGACCGCCAGCCGGCGCCACTACCACTCGAAGCTCTGGGCCACGATGATCCCCTCCCGCTCGGCCTGGGCCAGCAGTTTGGGGTGGGCGAAGTGGGTGACGATCAGCGGCACCAGTGGCAGGCTTTCCACTGCTCGCACCGCCGCTAGCTTGCGGTGCAATTGCCCGAACTTGCTGGCGTCGTCCAGCCGGGACACACTCTCGCCGACGATCAAGACCGCCTCGTCGCCCCGCCGTGCCCGGGCGTAGAAGTTGATTTCTTCATCGTTGACGAAGGCCCGCACCAGGCGTTGCGTCACCTCAAGCTGGTACCTTTCGCTCAGATAGCCCGGCAGTCGGCGATAAGCGTCGTTTTCCAGGGCGTAGACCATGGTTTGCGCCAGACCGCCGACCTGGCTGCGGAGATGGCCATGGGAAACGGCGAGCTTGGCGACCTCGGCTTCGGTGCGGGCCTGGGCCTGGGCCAATTCCTCCATCCGCACTGCCAGGATGTCCATCCGTTGTTCGGTGCGGGCCTGGGCCTGGGCCAGTTCTTCCATCCGCTGGCCGGTCAGAGTCTGGGCCTGCGCGAGATCGCGGACGATCTCCTTGAGTTCGTTGAACTCGACCTTGGTGACCGACGCTTCCCGGTTCTGCTCGACTTCATCGACCAATTCCAGCAGCACGTCCCGGAGTTCCGGAGCCACCGTATCCAGCTTGCGGACCAACGCGACACTAATCGACATGATGCATGGCAACTCTATATGGGCTTGTGAAGTTTCCCCTCCTTGGCCAAGGAGGGGTGGCGCGAAGCGCCGGGGTGGTTCGCAGCGGTGATCGTTGCCCTTCCTCTCACCCCGCTCCGAGGGGTTCAAACGCCAGAATAGCACGCTGCCGAAACCATCGCCCAAGTGGAGCCAACACCGCCCGCTGGCGCCAACTCATCGGGCCGCTATCCGAACGGCGCCCGGAAATGAGGCATTCAGTCTCGCGCAGAGCCGGTGAACGGCTTGTAGACGCAACACCGCGCCGACCTGACCGATCTCTTTCGCCACCAGGGCGCGATTCAGCGAAACCACCTTGTCGGTTCGGATCCAACTGGCTTTGGGTAGCATTCCGGCCTGCATGTCGAGTTGGGTTAGCCCAAGGCTTTCTGGGTGTCCGGCCTGAGAGGTTACCGCCATAGCCAGGAAATCGCCGTAACCGTCCGGCGCGGTCAACAGCAGCACGGGGCGACGCTTGGAGGCGTGCAAATCAGAAAATGGAAACGGCAAGACCACCAAACTCCCGGCGTCAAGCATCGTTCCAAACCTCGTCATCGGCATTGTCCCACATCCGAGCGAGGCTGGATTCCTGGGCGTGGATCAAGTCGCGATTGGCCCGACGCCGACCGATCTCAAAGCGTTCGATCTCGCTGCGTTCGATCCTGACCGCGCGTCCGATATGGACAGGCGACACCTGGCCGTGCACAATCATCCGGCGGACGGTCGGTACGCTGATTTTCCAGCGCGCCGCGACTTCCTGAATCGTCAAATAGGGTTCGTTCATGGCTACACGCTCGTACCGGCAAGTTTTGCCAGGAGCCTACATGACTGTTTATGAGCGATCAAGAGCGATGATGATTCTTCATGATACCGAAATTCGAGCCGCGCTACCGGGCGTTGGCCAGCACCTCCGCCGCCCACTGATTCAGGCTCTTGCCGTGAGCCGCCGCCATCATCGCGGCACGGGCGTGAACCTCGGGCGGCAGGCGCAACATCAGCTTGCCGGAGTAGGATTTTGGGGAAACCGACCAACCATGTGGCAGTTTTTCGGCAACCAGTCAGCAGCGATCCAGCCACGTATCGCCAGGCTGTTCGGGGGCCGTGTCAGGGGGCCGCCGCCCTCGCCGCCAGTCGGCTTTCCGAAAGAGTTGTTTCCAGCCCCGCGACCGGGCACTTTAGGAGGCAATAGGGCCAGCGGGACATTGAGAAGGATTGGTCTTGCTGGTACCGCCGCTGCATACGCCAGCGACGGCTTCAAGGCGTTCGCGGGACAGGATGCGGGGCGACTCGTAGGGCTTTTTCGCTGGCTGATCGGCGGATTCGCGGATGGCTTGAGTTCGGTCGGTCATGGCGCTCTCGACTATGTCGGTCTTCGGGATCATATACTCGGGAATACCCCCTGCCTCCCTTGCCAATGGGAAGGAAGCAGGGGGAATCCAGCCTCCTTCAGTTGCGCAACTCCAAGGCGGGATCGCCGAGCAAGTTGTAGATGCGTAGCATGTACGCTGGAACGTCTTGCCGTCGCGTGTTGTCCCGCAACGCCTGTTGAACTGCCTCACCCATCGTCGACGCCCCTTGCTGATAAACCGCGTCGAACAGGCTCCGGTTGAGCCGTACCGCGGGTTCGTTGAGCGACAGCCCAGTGGGCGCCCAGACGGCGATAGAGCCGCCATCGGTGTCCAGCAACAACCGCTCGCCAAGCGCCGCGTAGGCAGGGACTTCGAACCGGTTCGCCGCGCAGGTCAGGGCGCTGATCACCGGCAGCAGACCGGTGCTTTGCAGGGTTCCCATATCGTCGCTGGTCAGGAGGGCTGGCGAACCGCCGAAGCGGTCAATACCGCCGTGACCAATGTAGTTGACCCAGCCCGTTCCCTGGTTCATGCCCGCGAACAGGAGCGACCGGGCGTTGTCGATGCCGTACTGGTCGAGATAGATTCGGCTCACGCTTATCCCGGACGGCAGGAGTTCGGCCACCCAGTCGCTGTCCTGAGAGAAATACCCGGCGGCGGGGTCCGTCTTGTCGGCCAGCAGCAGCGTTCCAGCCTGGCGTAATGAAACCTGCACTTTCTCGTACGCTTTGACCTTGTCCAGGTATGTCTGGAGATCCGCCGTGCTCGCCGCCGGAATGCGGCCGATCGCCAGGTCGGGCGCGCCATCGCCGTCGAAGTCCGCCAGGCAGTTGTCGCAGCCGAACAGGCCGTTGGGCGTGGACGTCATCAGGGTGGGCGCTTGAGGTTCGCCCTTACCCATGGGGTTGCGGTAGTCGAAACTACCGATGCCGACGAGCGCTACATGATGCACATACCAGTTGAGAGCGGCCTGGCGGAGGAACTCGCGCACGGCATGGGGAGTGGCGATACCCCAATTGTAGCTGTCGTAGATCTCATCGGTACCCACCACCCGGCTGACCAGACCCTTGCCCTGGCGGTAATCGGCCAGCGCCTGGGCCGCATCCACCAGGACGGGCGGCGCGATGATCAGGTAATCGACCCGGTCGCGGGAGGACTTGAGGTCGGCGGCGGTCATCGGCTCGGGCGCGGCCGTGGTGATTGCCTTGTTGGCCAGCGCCAGGTAGCGCCCCCCCTGACGGGCGTTGAAGGTGACGACGCTCTGGCCTACCGCGCCGGGCGCCACGGTGGTGCGGGTGATGTGGACGGGTTTTCTCGGGTTGCTGATATCGAAAACGTAGATGTCGGCCGTGCTGAAACCGTCCACCGCCAGCGGGCCGTCGCGCTTGGCTTTCAGAGTCAGCTGGTCATCTACAGCTCGCGCCAGGCGCTGGTAGTTGACCTCGATGCGGTCGAGGTAAAAGAGGTTTGAGGAATCGCCCAGGGCACGGACTTCCACGGTGTTGTCGCCGCTCTGGAGTTTCGCGCCCGTCACCGGTAGCCGCAGTTCGTAATCCGCCAAGTCCTGCCACGTTCCCTCGCCGAGCGGCTGATTGTTGATCGACACGCGCACGGGGTGGGATCCGGGTCCAGCGCCCTTCAGGAAGACCTTGAGCCATCCACCGTCGGCCACGTCGGCCAGGCGGACGGTGACTCGCTTGGTGTTCCAGTTGGGATCGTTGCCGCCGATGAAGCCTTCCCAATACCAGTAGTCACGTTCGGGGTCGGTGGACACCACGGTGGCGGGGAAGCGGTCCTGTTCCGCCGTAATCGTATCTTTGAAGTCGCCCGCCGCTACCGGGTCCGGGGCTTTTTCCTCGGCGGGCGATTCTTCCATCACCTTGCCCGTCTGGTTCGATCTCAGCCGGTAGACGTTGTCCAGGGTATAGAGATTGTCGATGGCTTCGCCGTAGAACAGGATTCCGGCGTCATTCGTCGCCGGCATCCAGGCCACGTCCTTGCCCGCCGTGGTCAGTTCCAGTTCGCCGTTGTGAATCCCATCGCGCACGTTCTGTTCGCTGGCGTGCATCGCCTGGGCGAGCTGGGTGGCGCTGGCGTAGAACAGCCCATTCTGCCGCACCGGGATTTGCGCCGCGCCCGTCGCGTTGTTATTGCTCGCCATCGGGGCCGCCGCCAGCGCGCTCCGCGCGACGTTTCGGCTACCGGCCAGACGTGGTGTGGCTTGGTAACCTTGCGCCGGGTCGTCGTAACCCTGGTTCGAGTCGGCCGCCTGGGAGTCCGATACGAACGCCGTCCTGGCCACTTGCCTGGCCGGCGCGACCGGCGTCACGGTGTAGGGACCATGAACGCGCACGCTGCCCCAGACTTCCTGCTCCACCAGCCGGTAGGTATAGGTTTGCTTGGGCCAAGCGTGCGGGTCCACGAAGGAGTAGCGGCCGCCTTGGGGCGAGGTGATCAGCGCCGGCAACAGTGTGTCGTTGAGGCGCTGGTAAGCGCCGGTGACGGGTTCGAGCCGTTCGACGTGGAAACCGGCTGTGCCCAGCTCGAAAGCGGTTTCCCAGTGCAGTAGCACGCGTCCGCCGTCGACCGCCGCCCCGAAGTCCGTGATGCTGGCCAGCGTGGCCTTGCAGGTCGCGCCGGAACTGACGCCGGGAATCTGGCTTTCGGTCAGCGTGGTGTTGGTCGCTCCACTGGCGCCGGACGTGGCATTGTAGTAGTTACCCACAGTAACAGTACTTCCACGGGCACCGCCGGTAACACTGGTCGAACTCGCAGCACTGGAAAGGTAGATCACGCCACCCGCGCCGCCGCCGCCAGGGCCATGCGGTGATCCACCTATGTCAGCGTTGGCGCCATTGCCGCCATTGGCGGTGATCGTCAAGGTGGTCAGCCCACCGGTGCGGGCGAACACCAGCACGCTGCCGCCGCCGCCGCCGCCGCCACCGCCGTCATTGGCCGGCGTGTAGTTGTCGGTGGCGGGCCAGCCGCCGTTGGCGCGGAGGGTGGCTGTGCCAGTGATGCTGTTGGCGCGGAGGATGATGATGCCGCCACCCAAGCCGCCACTGGACTGCACGCCCGAGGAGTCGTTGCGAGCTCCGCTGCCGCCGCCGCCGCCCAGGGCCAAACGATTGGCGGCATAAGGGAAGACCGCGCCGCCGAAACCGCCACCCGGCAGATTGCTGCTCCAGGTATTGCCGCCCGTTCCCCCTGCGCCGCCGTTGCCACCACCACCACCGCCGCTGTTCTGGTCGTTGGCGGTGGGATTGCCGTCGGTTCCGCCGCCGCCGGCGTTGCCCGGCGCACCGCGGGCTCGGCTGGCGTCGGTATTGGTCCCGTCGGGATAGCCACCACCCGTCGCGAGCGTCCCAGTGCCATCGTAAATATTATTGGGCGAACCCGCGACGCCTTCACCCTTGTTGCCGTTGGTGTTGACGGTGATCCGGGTACGGTAGTCGGTGTTGGCGCCGGTTCCGCCGCCGAGCCCTTGTCCACCGCCTCCCCGGAAACCCAACGCATCGACGTTGACCGAGCCGCCGGAAAAGGTGAGGGTATTGGCCACGTCCAGGGCGACGATGCCGCCGGACGCGCCGTTCCAGGCGGTAGCCGTGACCGCGCCGGTCACGGTGGCGTTGTAGTACTGCGGCACCCGCACCACCTGGAAGCGGCGCTGGCCCTGGGTAGTCGTGGCATTAGCGTTGGTGTAGGTGTTGATCAGGCCGCCGCCCGCGCCCTTGCCTTCAAACTGCACCGTGCCACCCGTGGTGGGCACCGAATTCTTGGCCACCACGAATTCATAGCGGCCGGCATTGTTGTAATTGGTGGCGCCGCTGCCGTTGCCCGTGGTGTTCATCGCCGTGCCGGTGCCGTCGCCATAACGTTCGTCGTTGCTGGTGTTGATCGTGGCGTCCTGCATCTGGATCACCAGCAGCAGATCGCCGGCGGCGATGGCATTCGGTACCCCCCGCGAGGCTCCCAGCGTGATGCTGACCGCGCCGGCACTGGCGGTGGCCGCGCCGGGGTAATAGGTGTTGTAGACCCCGGCCGGCAGGGAAGTTGTGCCGCTGCCCGGCGGATTGGCGCACAGGGTGCCGGTGAAGGGCCGCAGGACGACGGTGGCGGCGACCCAGTCGCCGCTGGTGTTGGTGAAGGCGGCCGCGCCCGTAGACCCTGCCGCCGCCTGGGTGGCGTCGGCCACGCCCAAGCGCGTGCTGTTATTAGCACCGTCATTACGGCGTGTATTCACCCGCTGAGTGGTGCCCGTAGGAACGGTGAGGGCGCCACCGTTGGGGATGCCGGCGATGCGCACCACCGTCGTATCGGCGACGGTGGCGGTGACGGAGGGCGCAGTCGCGGTCGTGCTGGACCCAGTCGCTATGCCCGAGGCGTCGATGGGGAAGCGCGGGTCCACCCCTGTGTACCGCAGGATGGCCCCGGCCACCCCAACGCTGGCGGTCAAACCAAATGCGTAGTTGGTGGCGGTGATGTCGGCGGCCGTGGCCACCCGGTAGAAGACCGCCAGGGTCTGGGTGGTGCTGTTGCTGGCCTGCTGGACCTGGGTCCAGCCAGTGGGCGCGCTGATGGTCGTGTTGCCCCGGGCGGCGAGGGTGGCGAGCAGCAGGTCGTTCTGGACCACGCCCGCGGGCTTGGCGATGGTGAGGGAGGCGGTGGTGGCGTTGGCCTCCGCGAAGCTCTGAAAGGCCGGTGCCGCCTGCGCCGCCGGCCAGGGCAGCATGAAGGCCAGGGCCAGGACCCAGATCGCTTGCAGGATGGGCCGAAGATGACCCGGACGTGCGCCCCATTTGGTTTTCATTGGATCGACTCCCCGTTGGAACCAGCGGCCGCGGCCGCGCTCTGTGTTCGATGCTCTGCCGTCTTGAATGGATCGGGCAACGCGACCCGGATCTGCCCCGCCCGTTCGGCCAGGGCCGGGCAGGACCAGCCCCCCATCACCCCTGGTCCCTCGTCCTTGACCGCCGCAGCCAGCGCCTCGGTTCGGGCCCGTACCGCCCGCAGGGTGGCCGAATGGCCCCAGATCTCCCGTACCGACGCACGGTGCAGGTTACCCGCGGCGACACGCCATTGCACGCAAGGATACAGGTTGCCCCAGGGGTCCACCGTGAACCCGGACGCAGCCGCGCCGCAGTACTTGCCCCAAGGGGTCGGTGGGTCGGATTCATTGGTGCTTTCCGTACCCGATCCCAGCGCCAAGAATTCCCCCAGGCGGGCAACCGCCTGGTGAGAGGGCGCAATGCCCAACGGGGCGCGATCGCCGTCGTCCCGCGCGGTGACCTGGATGTTCCAGCGCAGGGGCATGTTCAACTCCTGGGCCAACGCCGACATCGCCTCGATATCCGCTTCGTTCCAGGCGGTGAGGGTCGCGTTGAGCTGGACCCGCAGGCCAAGCGCGCGCATCCGCTCCAGGTTCTTCAGCAGCCGCCCAAAGCTCCCCGGCACCCGCGTCTGGCGCTCGTGGGTCGCGGCGGTGGCGCCATGCAGGCTGATTTCCACCACAAAGGGATCGACTTCCTCACGCAATCGCCGGGCCAGCGGCGGAGTCAGCCCATGGCCGTTGGTCTTGACCCGGGTCACGAACCCCAGCGCCCGCGCCTGTGCGCCCAAGGTAAAGAAATCGGCGTGCGCCAGCGGCTCGCCGCCGCTGAAGGTCAGGTTCATCGTGCCCAGCTCGCGCAAGTCTCGGAACAAAGTGACATATTGTGCCACCGACAGCGGTTGGCCGGTGCTGGCTCGGTCGTTGTAGCAGTAATAGCAATCCAGGTTGCAGCGATAGGTCAACTCCAGCAACACGGAGAACGGGATGTTGCCGTTGACCGCCTTGGCGACCAGCGCCTGGTAGCTCATGACCGCGGGTCGTCCTCGCAGACGCCGGCGGTACGCAGCTCCACCAGGAAACCGGCTAGGTCGGTGCTGAGGCGTTCGGTGTCCGCGTCGAACTCGGCTGCCAGGCGGTCGACGATGTCGGGCGCCGTCAAGCCCTCGTCCAGCAGCGCCAGGACCCGTGTGCCAACCTCGTTGAGCACGAGAACTTCGCCCGCCGTCTGGCGAAGGACTATGCCTTCGTCGGCTACCTGCTGGTAACGGACGTCGGTGCAGAGGCGAAAGGAGGAGGAATCAGCCGGCATGGCTCACCTCAACATCGGTTTCGAGCAACGAAAGAAAACCCGCATCGCGGGCGAAATCAAGCGTTCCCATATCCATGTGCGTTATTAACTGTATCAGATTACATAAAAGGTTATCTACCCGGAAGGGATCTTCGTTGACGACCGGCGCGCACGCCAGCAACCGCGCCAGCGCCAGGGATCTCGACATGGGTCGCACGGCATGGGCCGAAGCCTGATGCAGCCAGTACAGCCCCGCGATAGGATAGACACGGCCGCGGGTGGGCGTCTGCCCCAAGTCGCCGGCAAAGGGAAGCTTTTCCACCCGCCAGCCGCCCGGATCGGGCAGCAGGGCGTTCATGTCGTCGGACAGCACCTCCCAGCCGGCGGCCAGCGCCAGCCGCGCGCTGGTGGATTTACCGGCTCCGGACCGCCCAAACACCACCTGGGCGCGGCCATCGCGGGCGAACGCAGCGCTATGCAGCAACACCCCGCCGGAGTGCGCGACCCGGTAGGCGACCAGTACCCGGAAGAAATTTTCGAACACGCCAGGAAATCGCTCCGGGTCGATTCGGCTGGTCCACAGCCGGCTCCGCAAGTCCGGCGTAAAGCAGACTTCCGCCAAGAAATCCCGTCCCGCCAGGCGCAGGCGTCCGGGGTGATAATCACGGTCGAAGGTGTATTCCCAGCCGCAGGTGTCGATCTCCCGGAACGCGCTCTCGGGCAAGCGGTGTAAGGTGGTCGAGACCGGCGCGGCGGTTGCCGAAACGGCATCGCACAGCGACTGAAACCGCTCCCGTGCCCACACCGCCTGTGCGGGTGCCAAGCCCGAGAATCGGTAAGCGCCGCCCGCGAGGTCGATAGCCAGCGTTTCGGAGCCCCATGGTTGCGCCGGTAGGTCGCCGTCGATCAGAGGCCGGGTCAGGTAAGCGTCGCCAAAGGCCATTTCACCACCGCCGACGCGCGGCCCGCAGTGCGTGCCGGAGAAACCGCCCGCACGCCCAAAGCCGATGTCGGAAGGGAACATGGATGACGTGGGCATGACAATCGCCCCCCACCACCTTGCCGATCACGCTAGCCAAGGGAAGCGGGGTGTCGGGCCAGGGCGCATTGTCGGCCTGCGTCAACCAGCGCCATCCCCGCCCCCTGGAATAACTGCCCAGCAGGCGGTGAACCAGCAAGCGGCCGTCCAGGGCATGCACGACCACGGGATCGCCCGGACAGTAAAACCGCCGACGGGCGATGCGGACGACCGCCCCGCTTGCGAGCAGGGGTGCCATGCAATCGCCGCTGATCCGCAAGCTCAGGGGCGTCTCCGCCGCCAGCTCGCGCAGCGCCCGGGCGAACGTCACCGAAACGACCGGCATCATTGTCATATCCCTCTTGTTAGCATCGGATAAAAAGTCTTCGCTCATATGGGAAATTGGATGAAGTGGTTTGCTAGTTAGATTTCAAGCCATTGATTTTTTACTTGAATTTTTTTGTCCAAACTAGATTCTTCATCTGTTTGCCCACATGAGCCAAAGTCTTATCTTCAAATTATTATATTGATGTAAGGGGGGCAAGGCGAGGTCGCCTGGTTATTCCCTTGGAATCTCGGCCAGAGGGAATTGGGTGATAGCCGCGACCTGTTCCGGCGGGAAGTTCAGCGCCAGCAACTCCCGGGCCACCGCCAGCGCCTTGCGATGCTCGCCCTGTTCCAAGCCCTTCCAATAGTCGGTAACTCTCCGGAGATCCCCTACAAAAAGCCTTCGGCAACCCGGCCTGTTTCAAAATCGCATTAGCCAGCGATGCGGAAACCAGCGAACGCGGCACGGTGAAGGTTCGCCCATTGATCGGGCTGTACCAGATTTCATGACTTCACTTTACCGGTGCGCACAAACCAACATCCAGCCCGCTTCAAATGCTCCACGATGTCCCGGTACATCGAAGCCATTATGCCGCGGCCCTGACCGTGGCGGTCCGTTCCGCCAGAACGCGAATGGGAATCAGGTCAGGTGTGGCAATATGGTTTTCCATTAATAACTCGGGAACCAGCGCGGCTACCACCTCCACCAACTCATCAAAGGTCCCCGCCTGGACGCAAAGACCCAAAACCTCCTCGCTGGTCGCAATCCAAACACCTGCCTCCGCATCCCATTCCGCGTGAATATCAAAGGTCATCATCATCACTCCTCTCAACGTCTTAGGTTGAGTCATGGTCTTGGCGCACGGCCCGGCGCAGGTCCTTGGTCAGGATGAATAAATGCAGTGGGTCGGTGGGCGACGCCACGAAGCCGAAATGTTCGTAGAACGCGCGGGCCGCGTCATCCTTGGCATGGGCGGCCAGCGCGCGGATGCCGACGATATCGGCGGCTTGCACCGTCCGCCGCATGGCATCCTTGAGCAAGCCGGATCCAATCCCTTTGCCCTGCCAAGCGGCGCCGACCGCCAACCGCGCCAGCAGCATCAGCGGAACCGGATGACGTGCCAACCCTTTGGTCAGCCGTTCCGGCGCATCCGCATACGCCACCTCGCCGACGACGAGCGTGTAAAAACCCACCACCGCGGCATCGGCCAGCCCCACATAGGTCTGCGAGGCGTTGGCGTGCTGGCTGGACAGCGCGAAGCGGATCAGAAAGCGGTTGAGGGCGGCCTGTCCGCAATCAAAATCCTCCACCACATGATGCCGCGCGAGCTTTTCGATGACGAACGCGGTCATGGTGGGGCGTCGCCGCCCTCGAACAGGCCAGGTTCGGCGAACAGCCGCTCCAGGCGCGGCAGGGGACGCGGCGGCGCGTCGAGCGCCGCCAGGAAGGCTTCCCAACGTTCGGCGTTCAAACCGAAAAACCGCCGGTCGGCCAAGGTTTCTTCCGCGCGGCTCAGGGCGCTTTCCAGGACAAAATCGCTCACCGAGCGCCGCTCGGCGGCGGCGGCGGCATACAGCATCCGCTTGGCCGCCGGGGTCAGCCGCAAATCCAGTTTCTCGGAACGGGGCTCGGTTAACATGGTCGTGCTCCAGTTTTATCATCAAGCATAGCAGGATTGCCAGACAATGTCATGACAAACCCAATCCCCGGCATAAAAACCAATCATGATCTGCGGCAAGTTTCTCTTTTTGCTCGAAAGCCAGGAGTTTTGGGACGACAACTTCACGCCCGAGCAGGTGTTTGGGTATTTGGCGGTAAACTACCTGTTCCGGAATTATCAAGCGAGCATCACGAGTCAACATGTCATTCTCCATTCATTGCTGGAGCGCGGAAAACCCTCTTATCCTGCCTGAGGCGCGACATTTTCAAAGATTTCATCGAATGGGATCGAGACGTTCACCGCTGGGAACCTGCATTCCCCACAGCCGGGAAGATACTCGTGCAACAGCCAGTCGTTCTCCGGTGTGCGCTGGAATGTTTCCACCCGGCGCGTTTCGATATCCACCAGCACGTATTCCCGTAACGAGGGCAGCGTGCGGTAAGCCGCGAACTGCTTACCGCGTTCGAAGGCGGCGGTGGCTTCCAACAGTACCTCCACGATCAGGGTCGGATAGGTGATGAACTGGTCCGCCGCGTGATCGCGCGGTTCGCAGGAGACCACGACGTCCGGGTAGAAAAAGGCGTCCGCCGCTTCCACCCGCACTTTTAAATCCGCGACATACGCCTGACACGGTCCGCCGCGTAACCGTTGCTTGAAAGCGGCGTACAGGTTGCCAGACACCACGTGCTCGCGCCGCGCGCCCGCCATCGCGAACACCTCGCCGGCGATAAGTTCATGCTTTTCCACTTGCCGCTCTTCCCAGGCGAGATAGGCTTCGACATCGAAAGCGGCTTGGACGGCCAGATTCGTCATGGCGATCTCCTACAAATCAGCCAGAAACCGCGCCCTGGAGGTGTAATGCACCGGGGGAGCGCGCCGGGCCGTCGGCGGGACCAGCGCCACCTCGCTGTCTTCCCACAGGCGGATGGAGGGATGGCTGGGCAGGGCCTTAAACCCATCAACCCCCGGTTCCACCACCAGGCCGTCGTCGGTCAGGAACCGAAACCCGCTGACGGCGAAACTGGCCGCCAGGGTGGATTTGCCACGCCCCGATTTGGCGACGAAGGCAACCGCGCCCTCGCCAACCTCGACGGCGCAGGCGTGAAACACCAGCTTGCCCAGTTTGCTCAGGACCAGCGGCAGGACCTGGTTCAGGTAGAGATGCAGCACCGTGTCCTGCGAGACCTCGGGCGCGGGGATTCCGGTGACCGTGAGCGCGTCCGCCGAAACCTGAAAGTCCGCCAGACCGGGAAAGCGAAGCAGGTAGTCGCCGCTCACCCGATAGAACTCGGTCCACGGCGTGCCATCCGCCGAGATCCACTTGTAGAAAGGAATACGACTACCCTGAGCCTGCTGTCGACCAGACTCCAAATGAAGCTCGGGAGCGCTTCTTTATTTCAATTTCCAAATGCCAGCCATGGCCCGGCGCGCGTACAGCCACGGCAACAGCCAGCGGCTGCGCACCTGATATTTGGCCAGCAGGAAATCGGCCGGCGGAAAGCACAGCTCCCACAACAGGGTCACTCGATCCCGCCAGGAAGCGAGGGCGCGGAGGTCTACGACGAGACGGCCCCAGCGCCCTGTCCGCAGATAGGCGCCGGACAGTTCATCGGTCGCCGACGCCGCCAACCGATCCAAGACGGCGTCCGGAAAAACGGTGCCCAACGCCAGACAGGTACATGCGAAGCCATCGAGGCAGATTCGCCGCATGTCCTTGACGCCAGCCAGTCGGGCAAACTCCCGCCATTCCCCGACCTTCATGGCGTTTGCCAGCAGGTGAATGTCGTACAGCCAGATCAATCGCTCGCCGCTTCCATCCCGACCGTCCAAATGGGCGACGCGATGCATGCAGGCCAGCAATAAAGCATGCGGCGGGGATAACCCACGCGCCGATTCACCCAGTCTGGGGATAAGCATGGATCGAGCATGGAGTTCATCGTAGCCAAACGCCCGGGCGAACACTTGCGAGTTATTGATCCGCCAATGCAAGTCAACGACATGCTCGACCTTTCCTTCCTTTTTGCAATAACAACTCTCGTAGCCGATTATTTTGCCGCTGACCGCGTTGGGTCGCCAGTAGCCCAGCGCCCGCAACACCCGTACCGCCGCTTCCCGGTTTGCGTGGGCGACCAGCAAGTCCATATCGCAGCGCGGGCGTAACGCGGGCTCGGCGTAATGGGAATAAGCCAGCGGCGTTCCTTTCAACAATAGGGCGCCAACGCCCGCGGCGGCCAACGCCCCCAACACGGTCATCAACTCCCGTTCCCGCACCATGTCCAATGCGGCTTGCATCCGAGCCTCACGGGACAAGGACTCGCGCACCGCGGCCGGCCAGCCCTGCCATGCCGTCGTCATCCTGGCCTGGCGATAAACCAGAGGCGCCACTCCATGCGAAAGACAGGCTTCGAGAAAGCGCCGCTCGAACTCGGCCCCGGCTCGAGCGGGCCAGGACGAAACCTCGCCACGCAAGATTTGGCATAGCCAGCGATCATGGGGGGAATCGAGCGCGAAGCTATTAGAAATCAAGGGCTTCATGGAGTCGTGAGACTCAGGCGACCAGTAAAAAACAGCGGCGGGAGAAAACAGGATAGCACTTTGAAACAGCTAACCAACGTTCGCGGGATACCCTCACCTTAACCTTTCACGATTTCCAGCGGTTGTTCTGCCCATTCATGGGCGTAACAACCAACACCCGCCAGCCATCCAGCGTGGCTGCTTTTTGTCCCGGCCCGGCCCACGGCGCTAGAATGGACGTCACGATCCCGTTCCGGACCCGCCCGCCATGACCCCGCCGCGCCGCAAACTGCCCATCGGCATCCAGACCTTCGCCAAGATTCGCGAGGAGGACTACTACTATGTGGACAAGACCCCGATGGCCTGGCGTCTGGCCCAGGAGGCGGGCTATTACTTCCTCTCCCGCCCGCGGCGCTTCGGCAAAAGCCTGTTCCTCGACACCCTCAAGGAGTTGTTCGAGGGCGACGAACCGCTGTTTCGCGGCCTGTATGTCCACGACCGCTGGGACTGGACGGTGCGCTATCCGGTGATCCACCTCAGCTTCGCGGAAGGGGTGCTGCAAAGCCGGGCCGAATTGGACCGGCGCATCCGGGACATCCTGCGCGTCAACCAGGAGCGGCTGGGCATTCAATGTCCGGACGCCCAGGATGTGACCAGTTGCTTCGGCGAACTGATCCGCCAGGCCCACCGACAGCACGGCCAGCGGGCGGTGATCCTGGTGGACGAATACGACAAGCCGATCCTGGACAACATCACCGATGCCGAAACCGCCCTGGCGATGCGGGAGGGTCTGAGGAACCTTTGCTCGGTCATCAAGGGCGCGGATGCCCATCTCCGCTTTGTCTTTCTAACCGGCGTGTCCAAGTTCAGCAAGGTCAGCCTGTTCAGCGGACTCAACAATCTCAATGACATCACCTTGGACGCAACCTATTCCACCGTCTGCGGCTACACCGAAGCTGACGTGGACAAGGTGTTTGTCCCGGAACTGGCGGGGCTGGACCGGGAGGAAATCCGCCGCTGGTACAACGGCTATAACTGGCTGGGCGAATCGGTTTTTCTTCTTCTTTCTTCTCCTGTACAACCCCTTCGACCTGTTGTTGCTGTTCCAGAAGCGGGAATTCCGCTCCTGGTGGTTCGAGACTGGCACCCCCACCTTTCTCATCAAGCTGCTGACCGAGCGCCAAACCTGGCTGCCGATGCTGGGCCGGATCGAGACCGACGCCGACCTGCTCTCGACCTTCGACGTGGACGACATCCCCACCGAGGCGCTGATGTTTCAGGCCGGCTACCTCACCATCGACCTGGAGGAACGCATCAGCGGCACTTATTACTACCAGCTCCGCTTTCCCAACCAGGAGGTCTACCAGAGCCTGTACAGCAGCCTACTGCGCGCCTGGACGCCCGATTCCCAAGCCGGGGTGCGCCACCGCAAGACCCTGTACCAGTTGCTCCAGGCCAACGACCTGGCCGGTTTGAAAGCCCTGTTCCAGGCGTTCTTCGCCAGCATCCCGCATCACTGGTACGCCAACAACGACATCGCCCGCTACGAAGGCTATTACGCCAGCGTGTTCTACAGCTACTTCGCCGCCCTGGGCCTGACCCTCATTCCGGAGGACATCACCAACCACGGCCGCATCGACCTGACGGTGAAATTCGAGGGCCGGATCTATCTGTTCGAGTTCAAGGTGGTGGAACTCGTCCCCGAGGGTCGGGCCTTGCAACAGCTCAAGGATCGGGGCTATGCCGACCAGTACCGGGCCGAGAGCCAGCCCATCTATCTGATCGGCGTCGAATTCTCCCACGAAGGACGCAACGTGGTCGGGTTCGAGGTGGAATCGGCTTCATAGCCCTCCTCAACCCATCACCCGTCCCGGCAATTCCAGCAGCCACCGGCCTGAATTCGCCAGTTGCCGGCGCAGCAGCGCCCAGTTCTCCAGCCGCTTCCGTTCCTCCAGACAGCGCAGGAACCGAACCTTGCCGGCCTCGTCCTGGCGTTCCAAAATCGCCGCCCACAGCGCGTCGGCCACGTTGTAAATCCGCCCCTCCGCCAGACAGACCGGGATCACATCGCGACGGGGACCGCCAAATCCCCGGCCACGGTTGCCACCGCCGCGCGGATGTTCGCCGCCTTGGTTCCCCGGGGATCCAACAGATCGTAGGGCGGTTGCCACTCGCGTGGCGGGCGCAACTGGTCGATGTGGCTGACCGCGACCAGCAGCGGCGGCGGGCGGCGGTCCAGTCGTTCGGCCTGCCAAGCGCGCACGGCGTCCAGGGTTGCCCGCTCCGCTCCCCGGTCGGGCCGATGCGCGGCGCACACCCAGAGCAGCAAATCCGCGTCCAGCGCCGCCTGTTTCAGCGCCTTGTCGCCCAGCCGTTCGGTATCACAGCCCGGCGTATCGATAATCAGCGCGGCGGCCAACCCATCCCGCTCCAGCCGGTAGGACATCAACCCCGGCGTGGTGTCCGGCAATACGTCGGTTGCGGCGGTCAGCCGGCCGAACAGCGCGTTGATCAGGCTCGACTTGCCGGCGTTGGCCCGACCCAGCACCACGATCCGCAACGGCTCGGTCACGGGGCCTTCCGCCACCATCGGTTCAGGCATCGGCTTGACATCGGTCAAGGTCAGCCGCCCGCTGTACAGCTCGATGGCGTAATAGCCCACCTTGCGGATGTATTCCCGCAGCAGCCAGCGCTGGGTTTCGGTCCAGGCCGCGCCGTAGGCCTGACCGCGCAGATGGCTCCAGATTTCGCTCAGCAGGGCGTCGGCCGGATTGATCACCAGCCGGCCGGCGCGATAGACATTGAACAGCCGCTCGGCGGAATCCTTCCAGCGCCAGGCGCGGAGCAGATCGCCGAGAGTCAGCCGGTTGCTGAACGGAATGTGTTCGGCGACGGTGGCGCTCAGGTCGCGACTGGCCCGCTCCATGATCAGCAAGGTGTGCGGCACGGTGAGTTCCAGCAGCGGCCGCTCCACGGTTGGGTGATAGCACCGGGCGACGGCGTCCAGGGTGTTCCGGCCCAGGATCCACAACCGGCCGCCATCGTTCAGCGGCCAATCCTCCGGTTTCACCTCCTCCGCCAGCCGCTCGACCGCCGCCCAGGCGCCCTCCGCTTTTGGCGGCCAGTACGGGTCAGGACCGGTCTTTGCCCCGGCGAGCAGCGCGCGGTCGTGTTGCAGCAGCCAGTGTTGCAAACCATAACCAACGGCGCTGCACAGCACCAGGGCGATCAACCAATAAGACAGAGCCTGAAATTGCCACAGCCAGAACAGCCCGAGCGGCAACAACGCCACAACCGGCAGCGCCCACAGCAGCAGCGCCAGCACGCGCAAGCGGTCGAATGGCTTGAACAAGGCTTTCAACGGTGCTCCCCCGGCGGCGCTTTCAAAAGACTCGCGCCGTTCGCCAGCGCCTCGGTGTAAATTCGGCGCAGCACCTCGGCGTCCACCGGGGCTTGCCGCCGCCGGCTGGCGAAGTAGTAGCCGGCGGCCTTACCGAGGGCGTAGGTGGTCGCGCCGCTGGTGGTCGCGCCCCAGACCACGCCGACCGTTTGCCCCCACCAGGGCACGAATTTGATCAGCTCCCGGCCGACCGTCCGCGCCACGTAGCCGACCCCGATCCCCGCGCCGAGCAGGCCGAGAAATTCGGACGCCATTCGTCGGTCCCACTTTTGCCCGTGCAGCGTGGCCAGACTGTGCAGCAGCTTGGCCTGGACCGCCGGCACCCCGACCAAATCCACCAGCGGCAACGCGCCGACTCCGGCGGCAGCCAGGGCATGGCCGACGATGTGGGGATGGGCGGCGCGTTCGTAGACGTTGCGAATCCCGGCATCGCCTCGCAACTTCGCCTGCAACCCCAGCGTCGAAACGGTCTCAATCGAGGCCCAGAGTTCCTCCAGGCCGTAATTCGCCGGCTCGTAGCCGTCTTCCGGCAAGGTCAGGTCGATGGGAACCCAACGCACGGGGGCCGAACCGGGCAGCGCCCCGAGCCGGTCGCGTTGCGCGCGCAGGGCGCGAGCGAGATCGTGGGGAACCTGGGGCGGCCACGGTTCGCAGTCGTAGGGATAGGGAAAAAGATGCTCGCCGCCGGGCGGACAAGCCTCGTGCAGGCCGGTCTGGGCGATCAGCGCCGGCCATTCGGGATGGCGGCGACGCACCGCGCGCAGCACCTCGAACATGGCGTCCTGGCGGATATCGGTCGCTTTCATCACCCCCAGCAACAGGTGGGCCTGCGACTCGCAATAGCGGATGTCTTCGGTGGGATCGTAGGCCACCTCGCCCAGGCCGCGGGTGTCGAGAAAGCGCACCACCGGGGCCTCGATCGGAAAGTCGTAGAACCGGGCGGTACGGGTGCAGGGCTGAAAGCCGTTGCCGATTTCGGCGGTTTCGCTGCCGGTCAGGGCGCGGATAATCGAGGTCTTGCCGGCCTGGGCCTTGCCGATCAGCCACAGCACCGGAAGCGGTTGTCGCGCCCGCGCCTCGCGCAGCGCCGCGTCCAGCGCCTTGTCATCGACGCGCGGGTTCAACAGCGCATCACGCAGCCGACGCCAGTAATCGGGCCAGTGATTCGAGTCGCGGGAGGTCATGGTTGTTTGCCAGCCTCCTGCCCTTTAGGGGCAACCGGCCGGTCGCCCCTACGACGGACCTCAATTGGGAAGTTAATATCCAACGGGACTGATGCGATTCGTAAGCCCATCGCATCCCACGAGCCTAACGCCATTCCTCGCGCTCGTCGCGCGGCGGGGGCGGCGCATAGTCATCATTCTCATTCCAGAACCGATTCTTGCGCGGACGCCGATCACTACTGGCACAGTCTTCGATCACACCCTGGCGGCACAGGTTTTCCCGCCAAGCGTATTTCAGAAAATACTGCGCGAAGGGCTGCCGCTCCGGATCGAACTCCACCCGCCGCGACGGCGACCATTCCTTTTCGCCATAGCCGGTGCCCGGCTCCGCTTGACGTTGGATGCTGCGTTTTCCGGCGCTTGAGGGTGGCGCGCCTTCCGCCGAGGACGGCGGGCGCCTCAAGTCGCGCTGTTCGTTGTAACCGGGTCCTTCCTGGCTCCACGGTTGCGGTTGATACCGCGCCGCCTCGCGGAACGCCGCCACCGCGATCACGCCCATCGCCGAGTAATCGCCCCAGGCGCCCGAGTAGGAATCGCCTGCGTCGGTGAAATAGAAGCGGTTGACCCGGTTCTTGCCGGTGCGCCAGCCTTCATAACTCTCCCGCTGATACGGCCCGAGCACGTACATCCGCTCTTCCGGCCGCAGGTTGGAACGGTCGCCGGAAATGATGTTGCGCCCGTCCACCGCGATCACCACGCCGATGCGCTGGTTGGAACGGTTGCGGATTTGAACTGAATATCTCTGGCCGCGCGTCGCTTCCAGATAAGCCTTGTAGACCCCCGCTCCACTTTCGCGCCGTAGAGGAAATTGAGGCAGCGTCCGGCCCCGGTCGCTGATCACTTCCACCTCGACATTGTCGTTATTGAACTGCTGCGCCCAAACCGCGGTCGGACTCAGCAACAACGCCGCCATCAATCCCGCCAGCCACTGATTTTTCATCGAATCTGCTCCTCGTTGGTCATTACTGATTAGCGGTTTGTCATCACCGCGGCTACTACCTCATGTGGTTCAGCCTAGGGACAACTGGCTGAATCCATACTGAACCTCTTTCAGGTTTCCGGCGCGGGGCGGCGCGCCATGATTCAGTCCCGATTCATTCTCAACTGGATAAGCTTTAAGCTAATCGAAATCCATCTCACGCGGAAATTCCCGATATGTCCGACAGGTTACGGCAATTACTCGGTCTGGCGCTCCTGGTGCTGGCGGGTCTGCTGGCCACCCCCGGCGTACAGGCGCAATCCAGATACCGGGGCGATGATTACGGCCCGCCCCCGCGGGGCCGGCAGGGTCCTCCGCCTTCGCGTCCCTTCGCCGATCCCGACCGGGCTGCCAACGCCGCCCGCGAAGCAACCGGCGGCCGGGTGCTGGGCGTTCAGGGTGGCAACCAGGACGGCCAGAATGGCTACCGGGTTCGCATTCTGCAACCGGATGGCCGGGTGCGCAGCCTCCATTTCGACCCCCGCAGCGGCGCGGTGCGCGACTGAATCCCCACCTTTCTCCCGTACTCACGAATACTCCGAAACATGCGCATTCTGATTATCGAGGATGAAGCCGCCCTGCTGGAGCGCGTGACCGCACAGTTGCGCGAGCAGGGCTACGCCGTGGACAGCGCCGCGGATGGCCGGACCGGCCTGTATCTCGGCCAGGAATACCCGCTGGACGCGGCGGTCGTGGATCTAGGCCTGCCCGACCTGTCGGGCATCGAGGTGATCCGTCGCTGGCGGGCAGCCGGACGCAAGTTCCCGATCCTGATCCTGACCGCCCGCGGCCGCTGGCAGGACAAAGTCGAGGGTCTGGAAGCCGGCGCCGACGATTATCTGGTCAAACCGTTCTACACGGAAGAGTTGCTGGCCCGATTGCGGGCGCTGATCCGCCGCACCGGAGGCTGGACCCAGTCGGTCCTCGGTTGCGGTCCCATCGCTCTGGACACCGGCTCGCAGCAGGTGTCCCTTGCCGGCCAGACGGTGGAACTGACCGCCTACGAGTACAAGTTGCTGGAATACCTGATGCTGCACGCCGGCGCAGTGATCTCCAAGACCGAGCTGACCGAGCACCTTTATCAGGAAGACGAGGATCGCGATAGCAACGTTCTGGAAGTGCTGGTGGGACGGCTGCGCCGCAAGCTCGATCCCGATCGCGA
Organism: uncultured Gammaproteobacteria bacterium; assembly: GCA_963696515.1. Lineage (GTDB taxonomy): Bacteria > Pseudomonadota > Gammaproteobacteria > Competibacterales > Competibacteraceae > Contendibacter. The sequence goes on along the minus strand of CAVOKM010000013.1, from coordinate 27,941 downwards.
CCTCAATCCCATCGAAACCCTGCGGGGGCGCGGGTACCGGTTACGGTTGGAACGGACCGTCGGTTGAGCGCCGATGCGTTCCCTCCGCGGTCGGCTGCTGATCGCCGCCAGCGTGGTGCTGGCCGCCTTTCTCGGCCTAACCGGCCTGAGCCTGGACCGTGCGTTCCGCGACAGCGCCCTCGCCGCCGTGCAGGACCGCCTGAAAGCCCAGGTCTACATGCTGCTGGGGGCGGTCAACCTGGATGCCTTCAACCGCCTGACACTGCCGCAAACCCTGCCCGAGGCCCGTTTCTCCACCCCGGATTCCGGTCTGTACGCCGACCTGATGGACAGCCAGGGCAGCTTGGTGTGGCACTCGCCATCGCTGCTGGGCTTGGCGCTGCCATTCTTCCCGGCGGTGCGCAATCCCGGCGATACCCAATTCGCGCCGCTGGAATCCTCCGATGGTACGCCGCTGTTCGTGCTGGCCTTCACGGTTAGTTGGGAAATCGCCAGCAATCAATATCAACTCTACACCTTCCGAGTCGCCGAAACCCGCCAGGATTTCGACGATCAGGTTTGGAGTTTCCGGCGAGGGTTGTGGGGCTGGCTGCTGGCTTCGACCGCGGTGCTGCTGGCGGCCCAGGGTCTGATCCTGCGCTGGAGCCTGAAACCCCTGCGCCAAGTGGCCACCGAGATCAAAGACATCGAAACCAACCAGCGGGACGAACTGAGCAGCGGCTATCCCGAGGAATTGCAGCCGCTGACGGTGAACCTGAACGCCCTGCTCCGCCAGGGTCACGCCCATTTGGAGCGCTACCGCAACGCACTGGGCGATTTGGCGCATAGTTTGAAAACCCCGTTGGCGGTGCTGCGCGGTGCGTTGGAAAACGATACCGACCCCGGAGAACTCCGCAGGACCCTGGGCGAGCAGGTAGAGCGGATGAACCGCACGGTGGATTATCAGTTGCAACGGGCCGCCGCTTCGGGCCGCATCGCGCTCAGCGCGCCGCTCCCGGTCGCGCCCATCGCCCGCAAGATTCTGGACTCGCTGGCAAAGGTTTACGCCGAGCGCGCGTTGCAAATGCGTTCCGAAATCGCCGCGACGACGGTGTTCTATGGCGACGAGGGCGACCTGCTGGAAATCCTCGGCAACCTGGCCGACAACGCCTGCAAGTGGTGTCGCCGGCAGGTGGTGGTGCGCGCTCATCCCACCGACCACGGCGGTCGCAAGGAACTGGTGGTGGAAGTCGAGGACGACGGCCCAGGCATTCCAGCCGAACAGGCGCCGCTTCTGCTCCATCGCGGCCAGCGCGCCGATACCACGGTCGCTGGCCACGGCATCGGGCTGGCGGTCGTCCGCGATCTGGTCGAGGAGGTCTATTACGGCCGGCTGGAAATCGGCCAGGGAGCGCTGGGCGGAGCGTGGGTGCGGGCGCGCTTGCGGTTTCAAGCGAGCGGCGGCAAGATTTAGCCCCTTTTCTCCTGTTGGGTTGTGGGTTCCACTGGACCACGCATGGCTCACGCCACGGATGATCCGCCCAGCGATTATGCCGATTTCGGACTACTCTTGAACAAAGAATCACAACAGGGATTCGCCATGCCGACCATTGCCTCCTTCAACCTGTGCAACTTCGGCGCGGATGCTTCGCCGGCGCGTCTGGAACAACTGGGCGCGATCATTGCGCGGGAACTGGAAGGACCGGACATTCTGGCGGTGCAGGAGGTCAAGGGGGAGAGTTTGGGCCCGGCGGAGAGACTGGCGCCGGCCGACCCTGCCTACCAGGCGCTGATTGCCGCCATCGCCCGGGCGGGCGGTCCGAACTACGCCTTTCGGGAGATTCCGCCTCTGGCTAATCAGGATGGCGGCATGGCCCGCGCCAATATCCGGATCGGATTGCTGTTCAATCCCCTGCGAGTGAATTTTACCGGCCGGGGCGCCGCTGGCCCGGAGGACAGCACCGGTATCCGCTTCAACAACGGCAAACCCAGCTTGACGCTCAATCCCGGACGAATTGCCCCCACCGATCCCGCCTTTGCCGGCGATGATCGCTGCCACTGGGCGCCCAGCCGCAAGGCGCTGGCGGCGGAATTCGAGGTTCAAGGCCAGCGGTTGTTCGTGATCGTCTGCCACTTCAAGTCCATGCGCTCGACCACCCGTCGCGAGGCAGATTACGCCAAGAAGCAGCGTCACGCCCAAGCCGAGATCGTCCACCATTTCGCCGCCGATCTGTTGGCCTGCGACCCCCATGCGGCCATCGTGCTGCTGGGTGATTTAAACGATGTCCCCGGGTCCAAGACCCTGAAGCTGCTGAAGGGTGATTCTTTCCACAACCTGCTGGAGGATCTACCGCGGGGGCAGGCCTACACCCGTCGCCATGGCGGCCAGCCGCAGGCGCTGGATCATATTCTGGTGAGTCCGGCCCTGCGCCGCGGGGCATCGGCGCGCATCCCGCACATCAACAGCGACGCTGCTCCCGGGGGACCGGACCCGGCCAGCGACCACGATCCGGTAGTGGCGACCTTACCAGGATGGATCGCGCCGGGAGGGATCCCGCAAATCAAATGATGGTTGTTTCGCGGCTCAGAATCCACGAGTCGAATCACCCCCCGCGCGTGGAGCATTGCTCAACCAGATACCCGATGGAACGGTATTCTGTTGATTATGAATACAATACTTTCCATCGTCCGCTCACGGCGTCGAATGGAATGGAAGCATGGAAGCGATGAGCGGCGCCAGCAAGGCGGTCAACAAGGCGTTTAAGCCGATGGCCAAACCGGCGAAGGCGCCCGCCAGGCTGCTGATTTGGAAGGCTCTTGCCGTCCCAATGCCATGCGCCGCCACCCCGATGGCGAAGCCTTTGACGGCATCGTCCCGAATCCGCAAACCTTCCAGCAGCGCGGGCGCGGCGATGGCTCCGACGACGCCGGTCAGAATCACCAGGACCGCGGTCAACGAGGGCAATCCACCGATCTTCTCGGCTATGCCCATGGCCACCGGAGTGGTCACCGACTTGGGGGCCAGCGACAACAGAGTCTGGCGCGAACCGCCTAGCAACCAGGCGATGCCCATCGCCGAGAGGATGGCGATCAGCGAACCGGCCAGTAATCCCACGATGATCGGCAGGAAGAGCCGCAGCACCCGCTCCCAGTGCAAGTAGAGCGGAATCGCCAGCGCCACAGTGGCGGGGCCGAGCAGGAAATGGATGAACTGCGCGCCGCTGAAATAGGTGACGTAGGGCGTCCCGGTGAACAGGAGCAGTAGCACCAACAGGGTGATCGCCAGCGCCACCGGGTTAAACAGCGCCCGTCCGCCGCTGCGCCGGAACAACCATTGCCCTGCCAGATAGACCGCCAGGGTCATGCTTAGCCATAGCAGAGGCGAAGCCGCCAGATACACCCAAATATCACCGATCCTATTCATCCTGGCGCGCACCAGGAAAGCGGCGGATGACGACCTTCATCGCCAGCGCGGTCACAGCGACGGTGACCAGCGTGCTCAGCACCAGCGCCACCACCACCGCCAGCCACTCCTCGGCCAGCAGCGCACCGTATTGCATGATGCCGACCCCGGCCGGGATGAACAGCAGCGATAGATGGGACAGCAGGGTTTCCGCGGTGGCGCGCAGGGTATCGGGCAACTCATGGCGCCAGCGCAGCGCGAGAAACAGCAGCAACATGCCGACCACAGGCCCCGGCGCTGGCGCCCCACTCCACCGGACGGCCACCTCGCCGACCAGTTGAAACACCAGCAGAATCGCCAGGGCGCCGATCATGGCTCGACCTAGGCCCGCCCGACCCCGATCCACCACGCCGGACAGGCGGCATGGACCAGCCGCGCCGATGGCCATACCGGAACAATCACCTTAATCTTTGGTTTTTTCAAGAGTTAAACCTGAAAATATTGTTGTGATCGTGACTGACCCATTGAAAAATCTTAACAGAAGCCAATCGTCAACAGCGAACTTAGGCCATTTCCGAAAAAGATTTGGCTCAATATGGATTCCAGTCAGTTCGGTGCGTTATGCGACCAGCAACGTTAAGAGGGGGCTGAGCAGGCCTTTACCCCGGATGCGAACGTTATGCACGAACTGAAAGAAGCCCAAGTACAGCGGCAGTTTCTCCTGCGAGAGGCCGCGATGCGGTCGCAACCAGGAACGGAGCAAAGACCAAAAGCCCTCCATCGTGTTGACATGAATTTCATGGAAGCCATCGCCGTCCTCGTCACGGGCGTATTCGCCCCGGCTGTGACACACGGTATGATGATCAAAGCCCCAGTCCTTCAACGGGTTATAGATGGTGTATTCATCGGTATGGACGCGCGTTCCCGGCGCAATGAACGTCTGGATGAGGGGGCGAATCGTGGCCTGCTGGACATTCTCGACCCTCCGGATGACCACCGCGCCACCCCGTTGAATCATGCCAAAAATCGGTGGCTTTTCGGTCGCCAAGGTTCCCCGACCTCGCGCGCCCTTCAACCGGCGCCGCCGACCCCGCCGGCCGGCGCTGCGCACCGCTTCCGGCTGTCCCTTGTGGCCGGCGATGACGTAAACCTCGTCGCATTCTACGTCCCCCGACAGGATCGGTTCGGGTTGGCGCATCACGACCCCGTCCCGCAACTGCTCGGTCATCCGCTGCGTATCGCTGGGGTCCAACCCCAATTCCTGGGCGATCTGGGCGTTCGAGAGGTTCAACCCCATGAAATACAGACACCAAATCCACACCGAGAGCGGTTGATGATGCCCCGCCAATACCGTCCCCGTCAGATCGTCAAAGTAGCGCTCGCATCCCTGACCGCGATATTTCTGCCGCGCCGGTTGCGTCGTATCCCGCCCCTGCTTGGTCACGGCGGCCGCGCTGCAGTGGGGACAACGGACCCCGTCGGGCCACCGCAGCTGGCGAATCACCTCATAACATTGGTGGTCGTCCAGCAGGTTTTGAAGGGGGATCATCATCGGGGACCTTCGGTCGCAGGGGTTCGGTACCCGTTCAGTGTACCCGCCAACCTCCGCCGGCGCGATCCGCGCCTCAACAGTCTGGAATCCATATTGAGCCTTTTCTTTTTTTTATTTGGCCTTACCCTTATAGTCGCGGCCGGCTGGCCTTGGTCAGCCGGCCGTAAGCACTTCCCATCGTCCCCTGTCCATGGAGTTCCCATTTTGCCCGAAGACCTGTCCAACTCAGCGGCATTGTCGACGGCGCTGTCCACCAGATCGGACCGTTCGGGGCAGCCGGCATGACAATCCGGCTCCGCCAGCCCAGCGTACTGCCGGGTTTCGGTCTGACGCTCGGTTTCGCCATCGGCTATTTGAGCCTGATCGTGCTAATCCCGCTGGCGATGGCCTTTTCGCGCGCGTTCGACCTGAGCTGGGATCAGTTCTGGCATGCGGTCACCGCGCCCAGGGTGATCGCCTCATATCAATTGACCTTCGGCGCCGCCTTCCTGGCCGCCGCCTTCAACGCGGTCTTCGGCCTGATCGTCGCTTGGGTCCTGGTGCGTTACCGATTTCCCGGCCAGCGGCTGGTGGACGCGATGGTGGATTTGCCGTTCGCCCTGCCCACCGCCGTGGCTGGCATCACCTTGGCCACGATCTATTCCAGCAATGGCTGGATCGGTCAGTACCTCAAACCCCTCGGCATGAAAGTCGCCTTTACCCCCTTGGGGGTAATCGTGGCCTTGGTCTTCATCAGCCTGCCGTTCGTGGTGCGCACCGTCCAGCCGGTGTTGGAGGACATGGAATCCGAGGTTGAGGAAGCCGCCGCCAGTCTGGGGGCGGATCGCTGGCGCATTTTCCAGCGCGTCATCTTCCCGGCGATCCGTCCGGCCCTGCTGACCGGCTTCACCCTGGCCTTCGCCCGCGCCATCGGCGAGTATGGCTCGGTGATCTTCATCGCCGGCAACCTGCCGATGGTGTCCGAGATCACCCCCCTATTGATCGTGAGCAAGTTGGAACAATACGATTACAGCGGCGCGGCGGCGGTGTCGGTGGTCATGCTGGTGATCTCCTTTGTCCTGCTGTTGCTGATCAACCTGCTCCAGCGCTGGAGCCGGATGCGGGGCGGCTGGGGGACAGCGCCATGAGCGGCTCCACCCATCTCGCCCCGGTTTCCGCCGCTACCACCGAGCCCTGGCTTATCCGCGTATTACTGGTGACCGTGGCCCTGATCTTCCTGACCCTTTTCCTGTTCCTGCCGCTGGCGGTGGTGTTCTACGAAGCACTGCGCAAGGGATTCGGCGTCTACTTGGCCGCCATCACCGATCCCTATGCGCTGTCCGCGATCCGCCTGACCCTGCTCAGCGCCGCGATCGCCGTGCCACTCAACCTGGCGTTCGGCGTCGCCGCCGCCTGGGCCATCGCCAAATTCGAGTTCTACGGCAAGAGCGTGTTGATCGCCCTGATCGACTTACCGTTCGCGGTCTCGCCGGTGATCGCCGGGCTGATCTACGTTCTCATGTTTGGAGCCCAGGGCTGGCTGGGACCATGGCTGGGAGCCCATGACATCAAGATTATCTTCGCCGTGCCCGGCATTGTATTGGCCACCGTATTCGTGACCGTTCCGTTCATCGCCCGCGAGTTGATCCCGTTGATGCAGGCTCAGGGCGCCGACGAGGAGGAAGCCGCCATGGTGTTGGGCGCTGGCGGCTGGCTAACCTTCTGGCGCATCACTTTGCCCAACATCAAATGGGGTTTGCTCTATGGCGTGGTGCTCTGCACCGCCCGCGCCATGGGTGAGTTTGGCGCGGTCTCGGTGGTATCGGGTCATATTCGCGGCTTGACCAACACCCTGCCCCTGCATGTGGAAATTCTCTATAACGAATACCAGTTCGCCGCCGCCTTCGCCTGCGCCTCCTTGCTGACCCTGCTGGCTCTGGTTATGTTGGCGCTTAAGATCCTGATCGAGCGCCAATCTCTCCGGCAACGGCGAACCGAGTTGGCCGCGGAGACCTCATGAGCATCGAAATTCAAGGACTGCACAAACGTTTCGGCGCGTTCGTCGCTCTCGACGACATCGACCTGTCCATTCCTCCCGGCCAACTGGTCGCCCTGCTGGGTCCGTCCGGATGCGGCAAAACCACCCTGCTAAGGATCATCGCCGGCCTGGAAACCCCCGACCGCGGCCGGGTCCTGTTCGACGGCGAGGATGCGACCCGTCGCCATGTCCGTGAACGCGGGGTCGGCTTCGTGTTCCAGCATTACGCGCTGTTCCAGCACATGACCGTGTTCGAAAATGTCGCCTTTGGCCTGCGGGTGCGCCCGCGTGCTGTCCGCCCTTCCGAGGCGTCTATCAACGACAAGGTGAACGCCCTGTTGGAGCTGGTGCAGATGGCTTGGCTGGCCAACCGTTATCCAAGCCAGTTGTCCGGTGGCCAGCGCCAACGCATCGCCCTGGCGCGGGCGCTGGCGGTGGAACCCCAGGTGTTGCTGCTCGACGAGCCGTTCGGCGCTCTGGATACCAAGGTTCGCAAGGAACTGCGCCGCTGGCTGCGCCGTTTGCACGACGAGTTGCACATCACCAGCGTGTTCGTCACCCACGACCAGGAGGAAGCGCTGGAAGTGGCCGACCAGATCGTGGTGATGAACCATGGCCGCATCGAGCAGATCGGTTCGCCCCAGGATGTTTACGACGCGCCAGCCACTCCCTTCGTTTTTCAGTTCCTCGGCAATATCAACCTGTTCCACAGTCGGGTCCATGCGGGCTGGGCCCGGGTCGGGGGGTTGCGAGTGCCGGTGCCCGAGTATGGCGATACCGAGCATGCGCCGGCCATGACCTATATCCGCCCCCACGACATCGATTTGCTGCGCGAACCCGAGGACGGCGATACTACCCTGGCGGCCACGATCAGCCGGGTGTCCCAGTTGGGTTCGTTGGTGCGGTTGGAGTTGACCCAGGGGCCGAGCGGCGAAACCGCCGAGGTGGAAATGACCCGCGAGCGCTACTCCGCCGATCCGCTGCAAACCGGAGATCTGGTGTTCGTCAAGCCCCGGCAATGGCGGGTTTTCCTGCAAGACGATTCCAATATCACGCTGCCGCTTCAATGGAATGGCGACGGCGACGGCATTTGAACGGGCGACCATTCCCGACAAGCCCGCCTTGGCGGGTCTGGATAATCTACCGGTATGAACCTTCTCGATCAGATTGCCGAAACCCGGATTCAGGAAGCCATCGAGCGGGGCGAGTTGAGCGACTTGCCCGGCGGGGGCAAACCATTAAAACTCGACGATGATTCGGCGATCCCCGAGGAACTGCGAGTTGCCTACCGGATTTTAAAGAACGCCAGCTTCCTGCCGCCGGAATTGCAATTGCGCAAGGAAGTGCGCGAGGTCGAACAGCTTTTACACCAGTTGCCGGAGAGCGAGCGCAGTCGCGCCCGCGCCCGGCTGGAACTGCTGCAACTGCGGCTGGCCACCAACCGCCGCCAACCAATCAATTTGTTGTTGGAAGATCACTATCGGCAGCGTTTGCTCGAAAGGCTCGATCCCACCAACCGCCACTTGCCATGAACGCCATGAACGCATCATCCACCCCGTTGGCCAGGCTGGAACTGCTCGAGCATCCGCTGCGCGCCGAACTCGACCAGGAGTTTCACGCCCGGCCTTTCGAGCGGCTTGAAACCCCCCAATCGATCTCGCATCTGGCTCTGCTGTCTGGCTCTGGTCGGGGTGCCATCGAACGGGACCGCTCTCATGTCGCCCGTCTCTGCGCTCGATTTGGCGTGGCGTCCCCCGAGCCTGGCGCGGTACATATCAGCGTGGATTGCGGGCCATTCCGGTTTAAGTGGGAACGGCATTCGGAATTCACCGCCTGCACCTTTTTTCGACCCGCCGCGCAGGAACGGGAGCCATTCACCGTCTCTGCCCTGGAACTTCTGCCCCGGGACTGGCTGAACGGACTCGCCGGCGAACTTCTGGTCGCTACCCATCTCGACCTCCGGCATGAATCCGACCCGCCCATGACGCTGGAAATGGTGCGCGCCCTGTTTGGCACGCCCGACGTTAATGGCTGCCAAGGCGCCGATGGCGCTGCTATTGTGTGGAGCGATTTTCGGATGCAGGCCGATGGTTTTACCCGGATGCTGGTGCTGAATCGCTCGTTGCGCGACACCCAGGCTGGCCGGCTGGTTCAGCGGCTGCTCAATATCGAAACCTACCGGCTCATGGCGATGCTGGCTTTTCCGCTGGCCCGCCAGGCCGGCAGCGAAATAAACCGCAATGAGAACCGCTTGACCGACCTGACCACCAGCATGAATCTGGAGGCGGGACTGGAACGCGATCATGCGCTGCTGAAGGAGTTGTCCGAACTGGCGGCGGAGATGGAACGGATCACCGCCTCGACCACCTATCGGTTTGGCGCCAGCCGGGCCTACTACGAGTTGGTGGAGCGCCGCATCGATGAATTACGCGAGGCCCGGCTGCCCAATACGCAGACTCTGCGGGAATTCACCGACCGGCGGCTAGCTCCCGCCATGCGCACGGTGGCATCGGTGCGCGAACGCCAGGATTCGCTTTCCACCCGCATTGCCCGCGCCGCCAATCTGTTGCGGACCCGGGTGGATGTGGCCATGGAACAGCAAAACCGTGACTTGTTGCACTCGATGGACCAGCGCGCCCACCTGCAACTGCGCCTGCAAGAGACCGTCGAGGGGCTGTCGGTAGTCGTGTTGAGCTATTATCTGGTTGGGTTGCTGGGCTATCTGCTGAAGGCCTTGAGCAAAATGGGTCTGCCGTTGAATCCTGAATTGAGTATGGGAATTCTGGTGCCGGTGGTGATGGTCGGAGTGAGTCTGGGCATGGGGCGAATGCGACGGAGCCTCAGCCATCATGAGTGATTTCTTGGAACAGAAATTTCATTGTTTATTACGATGTTGAAAGAGGTTGATGTGCTATTAAGATGATGGTATAAAAACGAGCTAATTTAGCTTCACAAGGATGATACCAGATTGACCTTCAGGATAGATCATCCTCCTCCCCGTCCTCATTTTTGTCACTCTCGGGATGCAACAGCAGCAGCCGTTCGGGCACGAATTCCGCTAGCTTGTGTGCGATCTCCCGGGGTAGCAGCGGAAAATCGAACTCGTTGCGGTCGCCGCGCAGGATGGCTAGCCGGCCCATGGCCAACGCCTGGCGTTGTGTCGGGGTCACCCGGATGGCGCGGATCCAATGCCCATCCCTATCGATAAAGTTGTAGAAGATTTCGGCTTTTGGATCGTTCAGGCGATGGCTATCGATCAGTTGATGAGCGCGGGCGGCCAATTCCCGTCGCTTCTTCTCAGCCTCGCGCTCCAGATTGAGCCGCCGATCCTGCTCGCGCTTGCGGGCAGCTTCGGCTTCAGCCCGCTGGCGCGCTTCCGTCTGCCGCGCCGCTTCCTCGGCCGACAGCGCCTTGCTCTTCTTGCGCTGGTGCTCCTGGTTGCGCGTGTCGGATTCCAGTTTTTTGGCCTTGTCCGCAGACACCAGCCCGGCTTTCAGCAATTCATCTCGCAGCGACATGGTTCGCTCGCCTCCCCACGGATCGTTATTCCCCCTTTTCCTCAACCCCTCTCCCACCGGGGAAGAGGGGAGTTTTTTCAATACAAAATTCGGGTCCGAATCGTACCGGCCACTGCTTCCAGCCGCTTCTTGAGTTGCAGTGTCTCGGTGCGCTCGTGGCCGTCCACATCGATCACCACGTAACCAATCCGGGGATTGGTCTGCAAGTATTGGCCGGCGATGTTGATTTGTAGTTCGGAGAAGATGGCGTTGATTTGCGACAGCACGCCGGGTTGGTTGCGGTGGATGTGCAGCAGCCGGTGTTTGCCGGGATGCTCCGGCAGCGCCACCTCCGGGAAGTTGACCGAGCTGACCGTCGAGCCGTTGTTGCTGTACTTGATCAACTTGCCGGCCACTTCCAGGCCGATGTTCTGCTGCGCTTCCTCGGTGCTGCCGCCGACGTGCGGGGTGAGCAGCACGTTGTCGAACCGGCGCAGCGGGGAAACGAATTCCTCGTCGTTGGCCTTCGGTTCGGTTGGGAACACGTCGATGGCCGCCCCCGCCAGATGCTTGGCTTCCAAGGCTTGCGCCAGGGCGTCAATCTCCACCACCGTGCCACGGGCAGCGTTGATCAGCCGGGCGCCCTGTTTCATTCGCGCCAGTTGCCCGGCGCCGATCATTCGGTAGGTTTGCGGCGTCTCCGGCACGTGCAGCGTCACCACGTCGGCGACCTCCAACAGCAGGTCGAGCGAAGGCAGCGGCTTGGCGTTGCCCAAGGCCAGTTTGGTTTCGATGTCGTAGTACACCACCCGCATTCCCAGCGCTTCGGCCAGCAACCCGACTTGGGTACCGATGTGGCCGTAACCGACGATGCCGAGACACTTGCCGCGCGTCTCGTGCGAGCCGGTGGCGGTCTTGACCCAGCCGCCGCGATGGGCCACGGCGCTGCGCTGGGGTATACCACGCAGCAGCAGGATGATCTCCGCCAGCACCAGTTCCGCTACGCTGCGGGTATTGGAAAACGGCGCGTTGAACACCGGTATTCCACGGTCCTGGGCGGCGTTGAGGTCAACCTGATTGGTACCAATGCAGAAACAACCGACGCCGATCAGGCGCGGGGCGCGCTCGAATACACTGGCGCTCAACTGGGTGGCGGAACGGATACCGACGAAATAGGCATCGCCAATAACCTCCAGCAACTGGGTTTCGGGCAGAGCTTTCGGGCGGGATTCGACGTTGGTGTAACCATCCGCCTGGAATGCCTCCACGGCGCTGGCGTGAATGCCTTCCAGCAGCAGGATCTTGATCTTGCTTTTATCGAGTGAGGTCTTGGTCATGAGTGCGCCGGGTTTGCCGATGATAGAATGATGCTGAAAATAATCCCTCTGGCCGGGGCTGGCAACCTTACCCTTTTCTCCCGAAGCGAACACTGATGACCATACACATTTCAAGCGAAGCCGCCGCCCTGCTCGACGGCATCCGCGCCTTCATCGAACCGGCCCACGTTCGCACCGATGCCGACAGTTGTCTGAACTACGGCCGCGACTGGACTCGCCTGTACGCGCCGAATCCGCTGGCGGTGGTGCTGCCGGGAACAGTCGAACAGGTGCAACAACTGGTCCGCTACGCCAACGAACACCGGTTGGCGTTGGTACCATCGGGGGGTCGCACTGGTCTGAGCGGCGCGGCGGTCGCCTGCCGGGGCGAGATCGTGGTTTCGCTGGAGCGATTGAACCGGATTCTGGATTTCGACCCGGTCGACCGCAGCGTCACTTGTCAGGCCGGGGTGATCACCGAAGTCATTCAGAACTTCGCCCGCGAGCAGGGCCTGTACTATCCGGTGGATTTCGCCTCGCGCGGCTCCAGCCAGATCGGCGGCAACATCGCCACCAACGCCGGCGGCATCAAAGTCGTGCGCTATGGCCTGACCCGCGACTGGGTGACCGGGTTGAAGGTGGTCACCGGGCGCGGCGATCTGCTCGACCTCAACCGGGGGCTGATCAAGAACGCCAGCGGCTACGACCTGCGGCATTTGTTCATCGGCAGCGAAGGCACGCTGGGCATCATCGTCGAGGCGACCCTGAAACTGACCCGTCCGTTGCGGGAACCGAGCGTGATGGTGCTGGGCGTGCCGGATCTGAACGGAATCATGGCGATTTACGGTCTGTTCCGCAGCAAGCTGGAGTTGAGCGCCTTCGAGTTTTTCTCGGAACTGGCATTGCGCCACGTCCTGAAAAAGGGTCTCCACCGCCCGTTCGATACCGAGACGCCCTACTACGTCCTGACCGAATTCGAGAATCTGGACGGACTCCACACCGACCACGCCCTGGCGCTGTTCGAACAGTGCGCCGAACAGGGCTGGCTGGCGGATGGCGTCATCAGCCAGAGCGAAACCCAGGCCAAGGAACTATGGCGGCTGCGCGAGGACATCAGCGAATCGATTGCCGAGCACCAGCCCTACAAGAACGATATCGCGGTACGCATTTCACGGGTGCCGGCGCTGCTGATGGAAATCGACGCACTGCTGGCGCGGGAATATCCCGATTTCGAGGTGCTGTGGTACGGCCACATCGGCGATGGCAACCTGCACATCAACATCCTCAAGCCGGCGGACATGGAGTCGGCGGCGTTCGCGAAACAATGCGGGGCCGTGAGCGAGCTTCTGTTCGCGGTGCTGCAACGCCACGGCGGCAGCATTTCCGCCGAACACGGCGTCGGCCTGACCAAGAAGCCGTACCTGCGCTACACCCGCGACGAGACTGAGATCGGCTATTTGCGGGCGATCAAGCAGGTGTTCGACCCGAACGGCATCATGAATCCGGGGAAGATTTTTGATTGATCCAGCGGAGATTCCAACTTCCATGCTAACGCGCGATCAGCTTTCCGTTCTGCTTGCCGATCTGGAACTGGATTGCGTCGAGAGAACCATTTCGACCAAGGATACCGACAAGTTCGGTGAAGCAATCTGCGCCTTCGCCAACGATTTACCCGGCCATCGTCAACCCGGTTATCTGTTGCTTGGCGTAAGGGATAACGGCCAGCGCTCCGGACTCAAAGTGACGGATGATCTTCTGAAAAATCTCGGCGCCATCCGCTCCGATGGGAACGTGCTACCACAGCCGGTAATGAATGTGACCCATTTCAACTTCGACGATGGTGATGTGGCCGTGGTCGAAGTTTTGCCGTCCGACCTGCCGCCCGTGCGCTACAAAGGACGGGTATGGATTCGAGTTGGACCACGTAAAGGCATCGCCAACGAACAGGAAGAGCGCATTCTGACCGAACGGCGCGTCGCATTGGCACGATCATTCGACGCCCGCCCGTGCTCGGAAAGTACGGTTAGCGATTTAGCGCTGGGGCAATTTGAAGCCTATCGCCATGAAGCTGTCGATTCCGATACCATTGCCACCAATCAACGGTCAATTGAACTACAACTCGGCTCCCTCCATTTCTTCAACCCTGAACGAGGTTGTCCGGCTCACGCCGGCATCCTGTTGTTTGGCAAAAATCCCCGTTATTTTCTGCCTGGCGCCTACGTGCAATATCTGAAACTTCCGGGCGCCGATCTGACCGATATTCCCGAAGATCAGGCCCAAATATCGGGTGATCTACAATCGATATTGCGCGAGTTGGAGCTTCGGATCAAGGCGCTGATTCAAACTAGCCTCAGGCCAGATGGTGGCTTACAGGAAAAAATGCTCTCTGATTACCCCGAATGGGCACTGCGTGAACTATTAATGAACGCGGTCATGCACCGCAACTATGACAGCAACACGCCAATCCGCTTTTACGTTTTCAACAATCACATCGAAATCATGAGTCCTGGCGGTCTATACGGGGAAGCCACGCGCGAAAACTTTCCTACCCGCAACAGCTATCGTAATCCCATAATTGCAGAGGCAATGAAGACACTGGGTTTTGTCAACCGCTTCGGTTATGGTGTACAAAGGGCGCAAGCGCTGCTCGAAGCCAACAGCAATCCACCCGCGCAATTTGAATTCGACGAGCATTCCGTTCTGGTCAAGGTCTACCGGAGACAGCAATGAAAACCATTGCTTTCTTCAACAACAAAGGAGGAGTGGGCAAGACCTCGCTGGTTTACCATCTCGCCTGGATGTTCGCTGACCATGGCATTTCCACACTGGCCGTCGATTTCGACCCGCAGGCCAATTTAACCGCAATGTTTATGGACGAGGAGCGTCTGGAAGAATTGTGGCCCGACGACGAGCATCCACAAACTGTGTATGGAGCCATACGCCCTATCCTTCGCGGCATCGGCGACATCGCCAAACCTCACGTGGAGCGGATTACTCCTTCCTTGGGGGTGGTGCCGGGCGATCTTGGTCTCTCCCGCTTTGAAGATAAGCTGTCCGATGCCTGGCCCCGTTGTCATAACCGCGACGAGTCAGCTTTTCGGATCATGACGGCATTTCATCGCCTCATCGAATCGGCCACAAAATGGGGAGCGGAAATAGCGCTGATCGACGTCGGCCCCAATCTCGGCGCTATCAATCGCTCGGCGCTTATTGCCTCCGATCAGGTTTGTCTTCCTCTCGCCCCCGATTTATTCTCCCTACAAGGACTTAAAAACCTGGGTCCAACCTTGCGGGAATGGCGCGCCATCTGGGCCGAACTGCTCACTAAAGCGCCTTCCGACCTGCCAATGCCCAAAGGCGCCATGCAGCCGGCCGGCTATATCGTCATGCAACACGGTATTCGCGATTCGAGACCGGTCAAGGCTTACCAACGCTGGATGGAACGAATACCGGCGATTTATCGCGCTGCCGTGCTGGATGAAAAGCTGACCTCAAGGCTTCCCCAAGTCGACCAAGACCCCTACTCCCTGGCGCTGCTCAAGCATTATCGCAGCCTGATGCCGCTCGCCATGGAAGTTCGCAAGCCCATGTTCTTCCTTAAACCCGCTGATGGCGCTATCGGCGCTCACGTGGATGCCGTCAAGAGTTGTTACAAAGATTTCCGATGCCTCGCCCAACGAATTGCGCAGAGCGCTGGCATTGCCATGAGCGGCTCTCGCCCAACCCTGCAGATCGAAAATGCACCCCCTTAATCCCAGTCTGCTACGTCGGCTGCCAACCCTGCCACTGCAACCAATTGTTGTACGGTTGCATACAGCCCGACCTGATCGTGCGCGGCCAAGCTGTGTGTTTGACGATCTTCGCGGCAGCGGATACGTTCGTTTCCGGCTAATACAGATCAACACTCGCGGCATTGGCCATGATCAAGGCGGATTCCAGTTGTTCCCGGTGGTCAATCAGCATTTGCGCGGTCGTTCGCCAAGGTTGATTGCCCGTTTTCAACAGAATCACTTTGGGAGGTTGCCCATACAAGGCAGACCAGTCAACGAAATCGCTATCCTTGGAGACGATGATGAAATCATGCTCGCGGGCATAGGCCCAGATTTCGGAATCCGACGCCTGTTCCAATCCCAGTAAAGCGACTTGCGAGGAACCCGGATAGTGCAACGCAATCAGCGGCACCATACGCCGAGATAGATTTTCGTCGAACAGGAGTTTCACGCTGCCTTGACCCAGGTTACCGCGCGCTCCCGATCCGCGGCAAAAGCCAGACAGGCCAAAATATCCTCATGGGTTAATTCCGGGAAATCTTCGATAATTTCCGCTGGCGTCATGCCACTGGCGAGCCAACCCAGCACGTCATAGACCGTGATCCGCAGGCCCCGGATGCAGGGCTTACCGCCGCGCTTGCCGGGTTCTATGGTGATAATGCTCTGATATTCCATGGGCTTTTACCTATGCTTGTGTTGATCTTGAGTCAGGCGCGACGCTGCCCGACCTTTTCCTCCGAAGCAAGTTGGTCGAGCGATTCCGCCAGTTTTCCGGCTTCCCATTGCAACGCGGGGAAGTCCGTTGCTTTCAAGTCCTTGACTGCCATGGCTTCACCCTCGTTATTCCTGATCTAGCGGACTTTTTCCGCCCCTGCTCCGGCTTGTCCAAAAAGCCGATGAATTGATCAGTCGGCTTACCTACTCGTTTCATATCTTCCACACTATGCGCGCCTTCGGCCCAATAGACGATGCTGGACTTGATATCCCACAAGGCGGACAAGCCGCAGGTGTTCCAATCCATTTCTGTCCAATCGTCGAAAGGTTTCAGCCAGAGTTCCGGTTTTGGCATAAGGGCGTGGATTTGAGGAATTTTGAAAATGGCAAGAAAGTCTTGGCTTTGTTCCTTAAACCCTTCTGATCCGAGAAAGAAGTAGGCTAAGACGCCTATTGCGCGAAAATCACGGTCAGATCGCCATGTTGGGCAGTCGCGGCGAAGCCGGCCCAAGGGAACGTGGGTCAGCGGGAAAACCAGATCATAGCCTTTCTCAACGAGACACTGGGACCACTGTTCTTTAGGGCTATCTTGCCGCACTGTGGCAGTGGCGAGATCCACATCCCATTCGATCCAACCCGGCGCAATTAACCAACCGTCTCCCGCCCTGCCTTTCAACCCACAAACACCCAACGCCGGGAAGCTACGGCTCAGATCATCGGCAAAGGCTTCGGGGAGAAGGTGAAGCGCCAGCAATAATTCCCAGCAGATATAGGCTGATGCAAACGTGCGGGCGCGGTCCTGGTTGCGGGCGCGGTCGATAGCGCGGAGACCGAAGCCGCGGACGTAGTCAAGGGCGTAGCCACGGTCAAAGGCGAAGTCGAGGGCGCGGTCGCGGTGGTAGCGGTCGCTGGCGTAGTAGAGGACGGGGCTGCGGTCGCGGGCGAAGTCGAGGGCGCGGGTGCAGGCAACTTCTTGGCCCAATAAAGTAACAAGCCATAGTCCGACCCACTCTGCCGAGTGATCGGTTGCCTTAAACTGCCACTTGGACAACTGCGGTGTAGCGGGTACTCTGGGACGCAATGCGGATTTAAAGGCAAAAGCCGAAAGTACCCCTGCAGCAAGTTGCAATGAGTACCGATTCAGCAGCTTTTGTAACCAGCCGCACCACCGTTGGAAAACGCCTTCAAAAACGCTTGGCCAGTCTTCGATGTCCTCTCGCGACAGAGCCGTTTTCCGGTCGGCGGTCAGGCGTGGAGCGGTAGCACCACGCAAGTCTACCCACAGCTTTGTGCCGACGCCAGCCGCCGCTGGCAGCATCTCGGTACATACCTTCAGGTTGTCTACGGCGATCCCCTTGACGGTAAGACATTCTCTTTTCTCATCGCCATTCAGCGTAGTCTCAACGAATGCGGCCAACTCATGCGCCCGTACCAAAGAACCATCGGATGGTGGATCAAGCGGTAATGGCAAATCGCCGGTTGGCTGATGATAGGGAAAAATCAACCGGATGCGCGTACCGGTGGCTTGATTGCCCTGGTTATCCTCCCAATCGAGACATTCCCAGCGTGGCTGACCCAGGGCTGAGGCTGGAAAATCCCAGTCCGCCGCTTTTTTTATAACAGCTTCAATAGCAATTGGCGCCAGCACATCCCAATGAAAGCGATCATCCAATCGGATAACTGGGTCGGCAATGCCTTCAGGATTGAGGAGGGTGGGAAACAAGGGCCAGATTAGGTAGCGACCGATGATCCAGAATGGATCAATCCGCTTTTGTTGTTCAAGCGCCTGCCATTTCTTTTGCGCTTCATCACGTTGTTCCGAATATCGGAAATAAGCTTTTAGCCAGCGGATGTCCCGTTCTCGATCAAAGTCAAGCTGGAACGAATGCTTGAGATAAAGCGTAATTTCCGTTCCCTGACGTTTAAGGGTGCCCGGTGCTAACCAGAACAAACTACCCGGACCAGAGATAAGGACATCGTAAGCCGCACGCCCCCCAGCATTCTTTCCGCCTGGATGGGTTCGGAGGTGTACTTCATCGGCCAGCATGAAGCAGGAGAGGAAACCGATGCCGAATTGAGAGATCGGCGAGACGACGAAACCATGTTCACGCAGAATTTGCCGCTCGCGTTCATACTCAGGAGAACGGTAATAACTTTTTCCCAGCTTGGTGAAATAACGCTCCAGCACTTCACGGGTCATCCCGCAACCGTTGTCCCATACGCGGATATACTCCCGGTCGGTAGCGGAATCGCGACCCCACGTCATTTTGATCTGCAATTCTTCGCTTGGGCGCAAGGAGTTGGTGGGTTCCAGTCGCGCATCGGGGTCTTGCACCAATACCTTAAGCCGCAGATCACGCATCTGGAGCGCATCGAGGGAATTTTGGAGCAACTCGCGCAAACACAGGGTCGGATCGCCGTATAGTGACTCGCCCATCAGCAATTGCTGGATTTCGTGCTGGTCCAATTCGAACTGGAGATCGTGGAAAACGTAGACACGCCGACCTTGGTCATCGAGGGCGGCGCGTATCCTTGGTTCAATGAAGTGGGGCAAGCGCAGTTGGTAGTGCTTGCCTTTGTCGCCCAGTAACCTCCCCTGCCAGCTCAGCTCCTCATTGACACCCTTGATCTCGCACTCGATGGCGCCGACAAAGCCGCGAATGGCTTTTTCATAAACCGGGTGCTCGCACGCATCGGCTTCGTAGGTAAGCGTGTCGTCATCGAAATTCCAGCCGGTTATCGCCATGTGCTTATTCCACTCCAGGACGCTCACGGCGTTTTCGATGCCGAAGTGTTTGTAAAGGATGCCCGGTGCTCGGCTGGCGTCGAAATCCATGATGTCGGCGAGACGCACCAGCAAACCGGGGAAGGCGAAATTCACACGCTCGCCGCACGGAAACCAGCAAAACCGATCCGGCTTATCGCTCCCGACGAGCGTTTCCCGAAGCCGAGACACACGCTGACCGTGGCTGACGCCAATTTGCGCGAGATAGCGTTTGAAACTGAAATTACCGTAGCGGAACAGTGCCTGGTTCGTTGCTGCTTGTTCCAGCCGCGTGAGCCAATGCAGGATGGGATCGAGTTTATCAGCGTGCCGCTTGCGGATGAATTCCGCCAGGATATGGCCTTCGAGGTAGCCGACGCGACGACTGGCTTCAACCGCGCGGGCAGGCTCGCCGTCGCGAATCTTCTTCCAACGCTCGATCTGGCGAAGCTCCTCCGGGTAAGCATCGCAATGCCGGAGCCATTCCTGATTTTCGGGCGTGCCCGTGGTTTCCTGATACTTCCGCACATCCTCATCGAGCATCACCATGCCGAGATCGTGCGTAAACGCGGCCAGGATGCACAGCGCGCACTCCAGCGGCGTCAGTTGCCATAACGTCTCCTCTGGCAACAACTCCTCCATGATCGAAAGCACATTGAACAGGTGCGTACCATTGTGGAGGGTGTATTGCGGCAGCCGGCGGACAATCTGGTCGCTGATGATCTTCGCGTGATCGACCACCTAGCGAACATTACCGGCAAGCAGATCGCGGGCGGTAGCGTCGCTCGCCTGGGCCTGTTTGAGTTGGTTGAAGAGCTTGGACTCATCGAGTCTTGATAGTCTTTTCATGGTGTTCCATCGTCCCTGCACGGCAAGGTTGCATCATTTTAGCCTACCCCGCCATCCCAAACACCTGCGCTCGTTCCAGCACGGCCGACAAATGATTGCCACCAGAATATCCGGTAATCGAGGAACAGGTCCGCTGCGGCTAAAAACCCAACGCGAACAGCAGAGCGTTTTTGACTCGCTCCATTTGGGCATCATTCAAGGCGGTAATGAAGGGTCCAACCTTGGCCTTGGCCACGGTTTGCACATGATCCAGATTGATGGCGCAGACCTTGGGCACGCCATCTTCCGGGGTCAGGACCACTTCGCTGGGAATCTGGCGGATCGTGGAGGTGACGGGGGCGACCGTCACTTCACCCAGCACGTCCAAAATCGAGTTCCGCGTCAGGATCAGCACGGGCCGTTTCTTATCGGGGGTTTTGAAGGTGTACCAACGAATCTCGCCGCGCCGCATCAATCCCCCCATACCTGCTCGTCTTCCCAATCGCCGAATTCGTCCGGAGTCACCGGCTGCCGGAGATAGCCTTCCCGGTGTTGCTGTTCCCGGGCCTGTAACTCCAGTTTTGCCAAGGCCGCGCGCAAAGCGTCGCGTGTGAACGCCGAGCGGGATAGATCAAGCCGGCTGGCAGCCCGATCAACTGCTTGGACCAGTTCGTCTTCCAGCGTGATCTGCACGGTTCGCATTGGGATATCTCCGGTATAGCGATTTGGTTAGCCCCCCACCCCAAACACCCGCGCCCGTTCCAGCACCCCCACCGCCCAACGCCGATGAGTGGCGGGCTCGCAGAACGTGTCGTGCATCCTGAACACTGCCGCCGCGTCCGCCGCCAGCACGGCTGTAGCCATCTCGTAGTCCTCGCGGGAAACTTGGTACAACGCTTCGATCACCGGGACTTGCGCGGGATGAATCGCGGTCTTGCCAACCAAACCGTGCTGTAAATCGGCTTCCACCTCCCGCGCCAGCACCTCGGGCGTATCCAGACGCTCGAACACCGGCGCGCTCAGTCGATAGCCGGCCGGATGGAAAATGCACACCAGATCGGCGATGACGCCGCGCAACGGCGTATCGTACACGGTCGCGCCACGCGCCCGGCGGATGCCGAGCAGGTTCAGCAGATCATTGCCACCGATGCGTAGACCCAATATCCGTTCGTTCAGCCCGTTGTCCTCCAACCGGTCGCGCAGGAACTCCATCTTGCGGCGGTCGAAGGTCTCCACGGTTTCCAGAATCGGCAGCAGATAATGACCGTGACTGTCGTCCCAGATCCTCAACCAATCTCCCAAGGTGTGCGGCCCGAACTTGGGCAACACGAAGCCCTGAATCCGCTCGATGCCGTCCAGGCGCAAGAGCCGCCTCAGCACCGCCGGACTGCGCGGTCGGATGAAACGCAACAGCGACCCCGAATCCAACTCCGGCAACAGCATGGCCAGATGAGCCAGCGCCCGTTCCAAATCCCGTTCGTGCACGGCGTCCTCGGTGCAAAAAATCACCGAGCGCAACCCAGGCAGCTTCCAGCCATGGGCAATAGCCGCCAGATCCGGCCGGGTCGCCGGGACGTACAGCGAGGCACCCAGTCGCATCGCCGACAGGGCCGGCTGAGCTTCGTGCGATTCGCTGTGAGCATGACCCAGCCCCCCATGGTGCAAGGCGCGAAAATCGACAGGAATAACACTCATGACAGGTCCTTGATCAGGGCGGTTGCATGGATGGGCATGGCTGGATCAACCACGACGGGAACCCGTTTCTGCTCGGCCAACAAGCGTAAATGTGCGACATCGGGCTCATCGAGATCGCGCAGCAACAACAGATAGGGCAGACGACGCAGCAGCACCCGTGTGGTCTCGGCCACACCCGGCTTGATGAAGTTGCGGTCACCGATCCGATAACGGGCGTATAGACGATCCAGGAAAGCGTTCATCGCTCGCCGCCGTACCCGCCGTTCCCCGGAATTGGGGCGCACCGGCTCGGGCGCGACGCTGGCGTAATGGCTGGCCACCTGGTCGAGAAACCAGGTCGTGCGGTCGTGTGGGGCGAAGTCGGCGTAGAACACACAGCCATGGAAATCGCGCGGGCCGATGGCGGCGTTGAGAATCGAGCGGCTGGTCAAACCGGACACGGTCGCATTCAGGATACCGCTGGGTATGGCGTAATCGTCGTAGGTCGCCGCTACGTCGGCGACGCCGCCGATGTCGGACACCACGTGCAGCGTCTCATCCAACCGCTCGGGCTGACGGGCGTTCCAGTGCTTCAGCGCCTGGCGCAACTCTTCGGTGATCACACCCTTGGCGGTCCAGCCGTCCACGAACGCCAGCCCCGCTGGTGCGCGCCCCTCCCGGCGCAGGATAAAGGCCAGCGCGTTCTCGTCGATGCCACGGTCGCGGATGATCGAAATCGAGTAATGACGCGTATCCGCCCGACCCAGTTGTTGCAGGGCACGCGCCAGCAACGCGCCTATCGGAGTACCGGCGCGCGCCAGGGATACCACGGTGATCTGTCCCGGACGGGTGGTCGCCAGATAGTGCGCCAGAGCCATGACTTCCGCCGCCAAGCGCCGAGCGTAGCGTGTGGTCAGCGCCTCGAACAGCGCCAGATAATGCGGGTCCGGAATCCGTTCCAGCGCCAGCAATTCGCTGTAATGCCGCTGGCCGGACTGAATCAACCGCTCTTTGGTCGCCACGTCCACCATGTCCAGCCGCATCGGCTTGAGCAGAAATACCGTGTCCTCGACTCGATAACTGCCAGTGAAAGGTCTCATGGGGCGTACTCGCTCCAGGTATTGAGCTGAATCTGACTGTCCCTGGGCACCAGGGCAAAATCGCAGGTGCGTAGGAATGGAATGTCGGTCAGACTGTCGCCGGCGCCGATGGTGATGATCGGACCTTCCCCTTCCAACTCCTTCACCACCCGGCGGACGGCATCGTGTTTTTGCGCGCCTATTACTGTAAGCGCCAGATTGTTACCGTTGTGGTGCAAAGCCAGTTCGGGCGGCAATCCAGCCTCCTCCAGTTGCGCCCGCACGCGGGACAGCGCCGTGCCGTCATCGTCGGCCTTGACGGAGACGTAGGTCAGCCATTCGGCGACCGAATGGCTGTTCACCCGATAGCCACCCTTCGTCGCCCCCCCGCTCAGGCGGGCGGCAATGCCCGACAGCAGTGGCTGCGCCGCCACCAGCAGCGGTTGCACCTCGACATGCCACCACGCCGGCAACCGTCCGTCGGGTTGGCGGATCACCGCCCCATGATGGGTAATGCGCCAGGAGGCGAACTCGATCGCCACCCGCGCCAAGGCATCGTCGGTGCGGCCGGTGACGGGGATCACCGCGCCCTGCTCCAACCAAAATCCCAGCAGCCGTTGCTGGGCGCGCGTCATGAACGACAGCGCCCGTCCGGCGCGATCCATCGCCACCGGCTCGACCGGCTCGCCCTGCGGACACTTCAGCGCGGTTTGCAGAATGGTGTCATCGAGATCGAGAAAGATCACGATTTGGGGCATGGTTCCTCCACGGCGAGTGCCAGGCCGCCGATTTCGCCAGGCAGGGGATGCGCGGCCAGCATGGCGGGATGTTCGTAGCAGATGACCGGCAACCGTTTCGGATCGAGGTTGTAAAGGTAATTGGGAATGCCGTCGCCGTAGTTATCCGGAAACTCCAGTCGGCTGGCGATAGCATCGCCGACCAGGATCGGTGAGCGGGTAGTGGACTGGAAGCGCACGTCATATCCCTCCTCTTCCAGCGCCAGAGCGATACGAAATGGCGGGTAGGCATACTCGCCAGTGCCGATAACCACCAATGGTTGGCCATGCGGATAGGGAGGCGGCGAGGGCTGGCTCCAGCGGCCAGCGATCAGGCCGGTGCGCGCCGGGTCGGTCACGATGCCATCATGACCGCGCCCGGGGCTGGCGATAACCGACGGCAGTACCGGTGGCGGAAACCCGGAATCCCGCTCGAAGCTGAAGCTGCCCTCGATGATTGACGGGAACAACACGGGGCGATCCAGCAACTCGGCCAGTTCCCGCCGGCGCGCGGTGCTCAACCAGTTGGTAATGCAAACCAGCGCCACCTGCTCGACCCCTGGGTTGAGGCACAAATACGCGCGGGCCAGTTCCGTCAGGGTACGCCCGGTGGAAATTTCATCGTCCACCAGCACCAGCGTCCGCGCCGCCCGAAACAGAGGTTGCAAGGCTGGATCGGGCAGATAAACCGCATGGTCCGGGGCGTGGCTGTGGCACTCGTCGAAACCGAATGCCAGCGGGCGCGATAATCGGTAGCGGGTGGTCTGCAAATACAGAAGGTCGTCGCGCCCGCTCCGTGAAGCTGCCTCTTCGGCGACCCCACGACCCAGGGCGGTGGCGGTTTCCGCCAGCCCGATGACCAGCAGCGGTCCCGGCAAATCGGCGATGCTGGCGGCCAGTCGAACATGGACATCGCGCATGGCGCTGGGTCGAACCGGCCAGTGCTTGCCCAGCACCTTGCTGACGAACAGATACAGCCGCCGGGGATTCTGGCGGGTGGCGTAGGTCAAACAGGTTTCCAGCGGCAGGTCTTCGCGCTGAGCATCGACGGTCAACCTTCCGGCTTGAATCGGTATCGTCAGGGTTCGCATGATCCCTTCCGTCAGAGGCCCAGGTCGCTCAGGATAGTCCGGACTCGATGATCGTAAGTGTGTTCGGTTAGCACTCGCCGGCGGCCCGCCTCGGCGACGCGGGTACCAAATGACGGCTCACGCTGCAGTCGGGCTGCCAGTGCGTTCAATTCATCGGCATCCCGATACACCAGGATTTCCCGGCCCGGCTCGAAACACCGCGGCAGATCGGGTAGATCGTCGTTCAACACCGGCGCGCCACAGGCAAGCGGCTCGAAGCTGCGCTGGTTCAAACCGTGCTCCACATTCGCTTCGTTTCGGATGTTCAGCACCGCTTGATATCGCTGGTACAGCCGAATCAGCCAACCGCGCCCGATCTTGCGATTGCTCACGTGATGAAAGCCTTCGAGCGCCAGGGAGCTCCAGTTGGTGCCGATGATTCGGGCTGGCATCTCCAGACCGCGTGCCACGGCTTCGCGGAATTCGGTGCGGCTGGCTACGAACAGCAGTTCCGGAATGCGCGGCCCATGGCGCTGGTGGAACAGTACCGGGTCAACAGCCAGCGGCAAATAACAGCCGGTCGTGGTAAAACCAGCGGCCTCGGCATCCTGGAAAAAACGGGTGTCGGTGAAATAAAGCCGGTCGCAATGGTCGGCCCTCTCCCGGCCATCGGTCGAAAAACGGTCGCCCACCAACCCGGCGATCAACGGCCGCTTGGGTAAGCCGTGCATAATGCGGTAATAGTCCAGCGGCACGCCGAAGACGCCGGCCACGATCACCAAATCGGGGCGAAATCGCGTCAGCATCCGCTCGAACCTGGCCAGCATCCAGACAGCAGTCGTCGCATCGCGTCCCCGCCACTTGGCGCGCAGACGCGATCCTAGAGTATCCCCGTTGATCGCAAAAGCCTGCGTGGGGTACCCCAGGCGGACACAGGCTCGATGCAGATTTTCCAGCCATAGCACCAGGCTGCCGCGCTTGCCGAGCAATAGAATTCGGGTGGACGAATGGGCTATGGACATTACAGAGCGACGGCCTGTTCGATCTTGGCCACCCGGACCCCGCTGGCTGGCCAGGGTATCGCCGCTTCCTCAGTAGCGCCAAGATGAAATTCGCCTGGCACCATCGCCCGATGGATCAGGTCGATGGCATCGCGGACGTTGGACAAGCCACGGGTTAGCAGCACGCGGATTGTCATGAGGGTACGATCAAAGGAATAAATGTCCAAGTTGAATGCAGTCGTCAAAACCGGATCAGATTCCAAAACTGGTCCGACTCGCCCAAGCGTCATTCATGTTCGAGCGTTACCACTGTATTGTTTTCATGGTCGGGTTCAACCTTAACAGGCTGAATAATAATAATTAATTTAAGGTGTATGTACGGGCCGGCGCCACCTCTGAACTGAACCAAAGTGACGAATTTTCTCCGCCAACAAGAGGAAGTTCACCCCGATTGCTTACGACCAATCCAAGGAAAGCGTCAGATCGCTGTGAGCGGCCACTGCGGCGTGCTTGCATCCGGTCAGGCGCCGCTTCCAGCCCAACGCCTCAAGCCGGCAAAACCGGACAAGTATAGGATGCTGCCCGAGGTGATCTCCAAGGAATCTTTAGGGAAATGGGCCGCAACGGCAACGACGATTGGTTCGACATCGTCAAGTGGACCCTTTTCGTCGTTGTAAACTCCAAGCAACTTTGCGTCAACGCCAACAACTTCGGACAGATGAAAAAATCAACGAACCCCGACGTAAAGCGGTTGCTTGGCGTGATGGGCGACAACAGCAAGGACTTTGGCCTGGCCAAAGGCTGGAGGATGGTGGTGATCAATCAGGTCGGCAATTACGGTCAAGGTGATTTCCGGAGATGATCATACCCCCTGGCTTGAGGATGAAGAGGAGCCGTTCCCCCCTTTGCTAAGGGAGGGTGAGAGGGGATTCGAACTCCATGGGTTGAGGCAACCGATCAAAATTCCCCGAAACCCCTTTTTCAAAGAAGGGAGACCCGGCCCGGTATAACCTTTTCAGGAAATCGCCAAATCTTTGGGCGCAACGTCGGCAAGGACAACTCGTTCAGGATCGAGGGCGGTTTAAACGCGATATGAGTCTATGGAGAGTTTCATCCGCCTCACCAACGACACGAGCTTCGCCATGACCATCGCCCACCAGGCATCATCAAGGACGGAGGCGATATCTTCGAAACGGAACCTTGCCGGATGAATTTTTCACCAATCCCTGCTCGGACCAGACCAGGCTGTTGTTGAGCCAGAACTTGCATCATTTAAACACCAGACTGCTTCTCCAAATCAACCTGGCATGGACGGCTTGCAGATATTAGAATTTTCTAATATACAATTCGGCATCGATCAGGTTCGAGAGAAACCGCCATGCCCATGCCACCCCGCCCCTTCCTGCTGCTACCCTGCTGCCTGCTGGTCGCCGCGCCAGTCTTATCTGGCACCACTGAGCTGCCATTCCCGGTCGCCGAGGTCCAACGGCAAACCCTGCCAAGTGAGCAAATCCTAGACGGCGTGGTCGAGGCGGTCAACCAAAGCACCGTCTCCGCCCAGACCGCCGGTCGGGTTGAAGAAATCATGGTGGATGTCAACGATATCGTCCCGCAGGGCGCGCCGATCATCCGCATCCGCAACATCGAACAGCGCGCCGGACTGGAACAGGCCCAGGCCAATCTGCGCGAGGCCGAGGCTCGTTTCCTCGAAGCCCAGGCCGAGTACAACCGCATGCGCGGCATCTACGAAAAGCAACTGGTATCCAAGGCGCAGATGGACGCGGCCACCGCCGGTTTCAACGCCGCCAAGGCCCGGCTCGACGCCGCGCAGGCCGGAGTCTCCCAAGCCAGGGAATCGCTGGGCTACACCACCATCAACGCCCCCTACAGCGGCATCGTCCTGGAACGCCACGTCCAGTTGGGCGAGACCGTCCAGCCCGGCAAGCCGCTGATGACCGGTTTCTCGCTGGACGAGCTGCGGGTGGTGACCAACATACCGCAACGTCTGATCGTGCCGGTGCGCCAGCATCAGCAGGCGCGGGTACTGCCGCCGAACGGTGGCAAGAGCATCGCCGCCGCGAAGTTGACCTTCTTCCCCTACGCCGACCCGCAAAGCAACGTGTTCAAGGTCCGCATCTACCTGCCGAAAAAGACCGAGGGGCTATACCCCGGCATGTTCGTCAAGACCGTCTTCCGGGTCGGCGAGGATAGCCGCCTGACGGTGCCGCGGCCGGCGCTGGTCCAGCGCGGCGAGGTGAGCGGCGTCTACGTGGTCAGGGATGGACAGGTCAGCCTGCGGCAGGTGCGGCCCGGCCGGACCGTGGGCGATGCAGTCGAGATTCTCGCCGGGCTGGAACCAGGCGAGCAGGTGGCGCTGGACCCCATCCAGGCCGGCGTCTACCTCAAGGACCAGCAGCAGCGGACCGCGGGGAAGTGAGATGAGCGACGCCGCCGAACCGCGTCTCGGCCTGTCCGGGGCGATTGCCAAAAAATTCCTGCTC
>CAVOKM010000012.1:0-144695 GCA_963696515.1 uncultured Gammaproteobacteria bacterium | reverse complement strand
CGATGCCCTTGGGCTTGCGCTTCTTGAGCCGCTGGGCTTCCTTCTGCCGCCGCTCAGCCAACTCGATCAGCGCCTGCTGGGAACCGCGCGAATCGTCACCTTCGTCCGGCATCCGCTGGCTGTAGCCTCCGTCAGATTGCATGTCCCAGGCACTACGCCGATCCTTGAGCTGCACCTCCAGAATCTGCCGTAAATCCCGTTGCAACTCCGGCATCTCCACTGGCGCCACCACCTCGACCCGGCTTTCCAGATTGCGCTTCATACAGTCAGCCGAACCGATGAAATACTCCTCGGATCCACCGTTGAGGAAATAGAAAATCCGGGTGTGCTCCAGAAACCGGCCGACGATGCTGATCACCCGCGCGGTGTCCGACAATCCAGGAATCCCCGGCCGCAGCCGGCAGGTATCGCGCACGATCAAATCCACCTTGACCCCGGCCTGCGCCGCCCGATACAACGCTGCCGTAATCTCCTTGTCCTCCAGCGCGTTCATCTTGAACTGGATCAGCGCCGGCTTGCCGGCTTTGGCGTGGCCGATCTCCCGCTCGATCTTGGCCAGCAGCGCCGGCTTCAACACCTTGGGCGCCGGCAGCAGCTTGCGGTAGTTGCGCTTGGGCACGTAACCGGTGGTCAGATAGTTGAACAGCTCGGTCAAATCCTCGCCGATGACCGGATCGCAGGTCAGCAAACCCAGATCGCAGTACAGCCGGGCAGTGCCGGCATGGTAGTTGCCGGTGCCGATGTGGGCGTAACGGCGCAGGCCGCTGAAATCGCGCCGCACCACCAGAATCACCTTGCTGTGAGTCTTCAGCCCCACCACGCCATAGGTGACGTGAATGCCCGCCTCCTCCAGCCGGTTCGCCCAGCGGATGTTGGCCGCCTCGTCGAAGCGCGCCTTCAACTCCACCACCACAGTGACCTGCTTGCCGTTCTGCGCGGCGTCGATCAGGTATTCGATGATCTTGGAGTCCGCCGAGGTACGATACAGGGTCATCTTGATCGCCAGTACCTTGGGATCCTCGCTGGCCTCCAGCACGAAGCGCTCCACCGAGGTCGCGAACGACTCGTAGGGATGTTGCAGCAGGATCGGCCCGTTCTCGCGGATGATATGGAAAATACTGCGCCGATCCCCCAGCTTGGGATGATCGAGCGGATGATGTGAGGGATCGTGCAGGTCGGGCCGGTTGATGGCGACGATCTGGAACAGATCGCGCAACGCCAACATCCCGTCGATCTCGAACACCTCGCTGAGTTCGTCCAGTCCCAGTTCGGCGGCCAGCATCCCGCGATGGATCGCATCCATGTGCTTTTCCACCTCCAGCCGCACGATCGGGGCGAACCGGCGCTCGCGCAACTCGGTTTCAATCATGTGCAACAGATCATCGGCCTGGTCCTCGTCGCGTTCGGCGATGGCATTGCGGGTCACTCGGAACAGTTCGCAACCCTCCACCACCATGCCCGGAAACAGCAGGTCAAGATTGTTGGCGATCACGTCCTCCAGCGGCACGTACAACTCCTCGTCGCCGACCTTGAGGAAGCGCGGAATCCCCGAGCCGACCGGCGCCTTGATCCGCGCCAGCCCGCTGGATTCATCGTTGGGATAGCGCACCGTCACCAGCAGGTTAAGCGACAGATTGGACAGAAACGGGAACGGGTGCGCCGGGTCCATGGTCTGCGGCGTGACCAGCGGAAAGATATTGCGCCAGTAATACTCCCGCATCTGCTTGCGCTGTGCGTCGGTCAGCCGCTTGTAACTGCGCAGCACGATGCCCTGCGCCTTCAGCAGTTCGTGCAGATGTGAAGCCAGTACCCGTTGCTGCTCGACCAGATCGCGCACCACCGCCAGGCATTCGCTCAACTGCTGCTCCGGGCTGCGGCCGTCCACCGTCAGTTCCCGTACTCGCGCGCCGATCTGCTGCTTGAGGCCGCCGATGCGTTTCATGAAGAACTCGTCCAGATTGGAACCGACGATGGCTAGGAATTTCACCCGCTCCAACAGGGGGGTGCGCTCGTCCTGGGCCTCGTGCAGCACCCGCTGGTTAAACGCCAGCCAGGTCAGTTCGCGGTTCAGATACCATTCGGGAGCATCGGGATTGATCGGTGGCGGTTGGGATTCTTCCTGCGGGGCGACGATCACGGCCACGCGGTCATCGCGCAGGCCACGGCCGCCACGAGGTCGGATTTCGGTGGTTTCGGCGTCTTTGACGGCTGCCTCGGCTAGTTCGATCATCATCACCCTACCTTCATTGTTCTGGTTGGCTCATTGGGATTTTGGCCCACCGGCAAGCCCCGCTTCCAGCCGCTCGCACAGCGTCCGCAAGACTTCGATGCGCGCATGGCGCTTATCGTTCGCTTCGACTAGCGTCCACGGCGCCTGACGGGTGCTGGTGCGCTCCACCATATCGTTGACCGCCAGTTCATAGTCCTCCCGGCGCTCGCGGTTGCGCCAGTCTTCGTCGGTGAGCTTCCAGGTTTTGTAAGCGATCTGCTCGCGCTCCTTGAACCGCCGCAACTGCTCCTCCGAGGTAATGTGCAGCCAGAACTTCACCAACACGATGCCCCGTTCCACCAACTGGGCCTCGAAGTCGTTGATCTCGGCATAGGCCCGCTGCCATTCGCGGGTGCGGGCAAAGCCTTCGATCCGCTCCACCAGCACCCGCCCGTACCAACTGCGGTCGTAGATCGTGACCCGACCAGCGCGCGGCAGGTGCCGCCAGAACCGCCACAGATAATTGTGGGCGGCTTCCTCGTCGGTGGGCGCGGCGATCTGGATCACCTGATAATCGCGGGCGTCCAGCGCGGCGGTAATCCGGCGGATGCTTCCGCCCTTGCCGGCGGCGTCCCAACCTTCGAACACCAGAATGGTTGAGACCTTGCGCTCGCGGGCGCAGCGTTGGAGCTGGTTAAGTTTACCCTGGATAGTGTTTCAATCCCGAGTCATAGTCTTCCTTGGACAGAGTCTTGCTCATGTCCAGCCGCGACAGGATGGTGACCGCCGGCAGGCCGCTTAAATCCGCCGCCGGCTTGGGCAAACGGGCTGCGGCGTCGCCGTTGCCAGCAACTGGCGCGGCTTTCGCCTCCTCCAGCCGGAACCGGATGGCGTCGCGAATGATGGCGGCCACGGCGACGCTGCGGTAGCGTTCGTCGTAACCCTCGACGATCTTCCACGGCGCCAGTCCGGTGCTGGTCTTCATCAGGGTGCGCTCGGCGGCGGCGACGAACTCTTCGTAGAGTTCCCAGTGCCGCCAGTCGCGCTTGGAAATCCGCCAGTGCAGCAGTGGGTTTTTCTCCAGCTTGCGCAACCGTTCCTTCTGGGCGTCCTTGGACAGATGCATCCAGAATTTTAGAATCAGCGCACCGTCGTCGGCCAGGGTCTTCTCGAAGGTCTTGATCCGCTCCAACCGCTCGTCGAATTCGGCCAGACCAATATGGCCGTAGACGCGATCGAGAATCGGCATCGAATACCAGGAACTCAGAAACAGACCCATCCGCCCTTTCGACGGCAGTTCGCGCCAAAACCGCCAGTACTCGGGCCGATCGCGCTCTTCATCGGACGGCTCGCTGAAGGCACGGGTGATCAGCCAGCGCGAATCCATCCACTCGTGCAGCTTGTTGACCGTCTCGCTTTTGCCCGCGCCGTCCACGCCGGCGAACACCACGATGACTGGAAAATGAGCATTGCGCAGCTCCATCTGTATCATCAACAGATCCTCCCGCAATCGCGGAACCTGTTGGTGAAATTCTTCTTTTGGCAGCTTGCGTTGCAGTTCGGCGGTTCTGAACATCAAGAGTCCTCGGAAGGGCGGGTTCGGAAATGCGCGGAACCGAGTCGCTGGTCGGTTGTGATCCCGCGGATTATGCTAATCTTAGTCCGGTTGACCGACAGACGCTCGACTCTCCCGCTTGGGTCAGGACGGTTCCCGACCATCCTCCACGGCGACCGGGCATAACGCGATAAGAAGGAGAACCCCATGAAGTGGCGGCTCTTGGCCAGTCTGATCCCGATAACGCTCGCGCTGGCCGGACCGGTTCGGGCGGACATCTACGCCTTCGTGGACAGCAACGGGGTACGGCATCTCAGCAATGTCCCCAACGATCCCCGCTACAAACTGGTGATGCGCACACCGGCTTATCGCAAGGCATCCTCTCAAGCTTCCAGTTTCGCCCCGACCAATCTATACAGTCCTGGCCTTTACGGCTCGCGCGGCTACACCCCGCGCAACTACGGCCCGAAAGCCGAGCGCACCCGGCTGTCCCGGGTCAACGAAGGCAACCGCCAGCGCTTCGCTCCCGATATCAACCGCATCGCAGCGCAGCATCGTCTCGAACCGGCACTGATGCACGCTGTGATCAGCGCCGAATCGGCCTATAACCCCTGGGCCGTGTCGCCCAAGGGTGCCATGGGAATGATGCAGTTGATGCCGGGCACCGCCGACCGCTTCGGAGTCGGCAATCCCTACGACCCGGTTGCCAACATGCAGGGCGGGGCCCGCTATCTTCGCTGGCTGCTCGACCAGTTCAACGACACCCGGCTGGCGGTGGCCGCCTACAACGCCGGCGAAGGCGCGGTGCAGCGCTACGGCAACCAGATCCCCCCCTACCGGGAAACCCAGAACTACGTGGTGAAGGTGCTGGGCTACTACCAGCAATACCAGAACGGCGGCGGCCTGTACGCCACAAGCGCGAACGGCGTGAGTCCCCTGGCGATGAACGGCGGCTACTACGGGAGCGGCGCCTACGCGCGCGGCCCCGGCGTGGTCGTGATCACGCCGCGCAAGGGCAACCGGCCCGCCAGCCTGACCAATGTTCCCGGTCAATCCGGTTCGACTCAGCTACCGCGCACCTATCTGCAACCGACCGGAGGACGGATCGTCGTAGGCGCCAGCGGCTCCAGCCGACCCCCGGTTCGGGTCAACCTGCCCGCCCGCTCCGCCCAGCCCGCCGGCGTCTCGCTGTTTGCGGGCAACGACAAGTAATCGAGGCATGAACTCGCGCCTTTCCCCCCATGGCGCTCGTTATCTGAATCCAGCCGAACCCTCCGGCTTTTCCCGGCGGCATCCATCAAAACGCTGGTCGGGGTCGTTGCTGGTTGTCGCCCTTGCCTTCGGCGTCGGCGGCGATGTGGGTGCGACGGAATCACTGCCGGCCTGGCGCAAAGCGTTCCCGATCGCCGACCAGTCGCTCCGCAACGGCGTTGCCGTGGACCTCGGGGGGCTGCGGGCCTACCCGCTCTATCCCTACCTGCGCTACCAGGAACTCAGCCGCCGCTTGCCGGAACTGCCCGCCGCCGAAGTCCGGGAGTTCCTGCAAACCTACGCCGATTCGCCCCTGGCCATCCGGCTGCGCGACGCCTGGTTGCGCCAACTCGCCGAGGAGCGGCGTTGGGACGATTATCTTCGGGACTTCACCCCCACCCGCGACGCCGAACTCGAATGCAGCCGGCGGCTGGCTTTGCTCGATACCGGTCAGAACGAAGCGGCGCTGCGCGACTTCGCCACGCTCTGGCTGCGCGGCGCCTCCTTACCCAACGCTTGCGATCCCGTCATCGCAGCCTGGCGCGCTCGGGGCGAACCCTCGCCGGAGAGGCTCTGGCAACGCTTCGCCTTGGCGATGACTGGCGGCAACCTCGGCTTGGCCAAAACCCTGCGCGAGGCTATGCCGGCCGCCGATCAGACCCTGGCCGATTCCTGGCTGAGCGTCGCCGGAAATCCGCGGACGGTCCTGGACCCCGGTCGTTTCGATATCAACGACCCGCGTGCCGCGCCGATCCTGAGCGATGGGCTGGAACGGTGGGGCAAGCGCGACGCGCTCGAAGCGGCGGCGGCCCTGGATACTCTCAAGGCGCGCGACCCTTCCCTCGCCCCCCGGCTGGCGGAGGTGGAGCGAAAGCTGGCGCTGTGGATCGCCAGCGACTATCACCCGAGCGCGCTGGCGCGGCTGGCGGCCCTGCCGGTCGCCGTGGCGAACCGCGACGTGGACGAATGGCGGGTGCGGGTTTGCCTGCGGCAAGGCGACTGGAACGCGGCCCTGGGCTGGTTGGACCGCCTGCCCGCGCCGGAACGGGACAGCCCGCGCTGGCAATACTGGCGCGGACGGGCGCTGGAGATGCTGGGCCGGAGCGAGGAAGCTCGACAGGCATACCAGCGCATCGCCGGCCAGCGGGATTACCACGGTTTCCTGGCCGCCGACCGGCTCGGCTCCCCCTATGCCATCGCCAACACCCCGCTGGTAGTTCCGGCGTCGGAAATGGAGGCGCTGTTGACCCGCACCCCCGCCTTGCAGCGCTCCCGGGAGCTGTACCTTCTCGGACGGGAAGCGGAAGCCGACGCCGAATGGCGGCGAGCCATCCAGGCGTTCGACCGCCCGGCGCTACGCCAGGCGGCGGTGCTGGCCCAGCGCTGGGATTGGTATGCCCAAGCCATCGTCACGATTTCACGAGCCGAATACTGGGACGATCTGGATCTGCGGTTCCCGCTGGCCTATCGGGAGGAAGTGGTCAACCAGGCCCGCGCCAGCGCACTGGATCCCACCTGGGTTTATGCCGTCATCCGGCAGGAAAGCGGTTTCCGGCCCACCGCCCGTTCGCCGGTCGGGGCGCTGGGACTGATGCAAATCATGCCCGCCACTGGCCGGCAGATCGCCCGGGAACTGCGGGAGGCCTCGGCCGACGATCCGCCCCTGCTGCAACCCGATGCCAACATCCGCTACGGCGTTCATTATCTGCGGCGGATGCTGGAACGCCTGCAAGACAACCCGGTGCTGGCCACCGCCGCCTACAACGCCGGTCCCAACAAAGTCGCGCTATGGCTGCCGGCCCGGGCCGCCGTGCCGGCCGACGTCTGGGCGGAAACCATTCCCTACCGCGAAACCCGGGCCTACGTGCAGCGGGTGATGGAATACGCCGCCATTTATCATCACCAGTTGGGTTCGCCGGAACCGGAACCCACCCTCGGCGCCCGGATGAAACCGGTGCTGCCGGAATCGTCCAGCGGCCAGGGATAGACCTGACATCAATCCCTATGACCATTCGCAATCTCGATGCGCTCTTCAAACCGGACACGATCGCCCTGATTTGCGGCGGCGGAGACAGTGAAGAAATCATTGCCCGCAATCTGATGAGCAGTGGTTTCATGGGACCGATCATGCCGGTCGATTCCGAGCGGCAGGCGCTGGCGGGCGCCCTCGCCTACAGCGACATCGCCAGCCTGCCGCTGCCCCCGGCCCTGGCCATCATCACCCGACCGTTGGAGGAAGCGCCTGCGCTGGTTCGGCAACTGGGCGAACGCGGCGCCCGCGCCGCGCTTCTGGTCAGCGAGACCCGGGGCCTGCGGCCGGCCGAACGCGCGGCGCTGTCGCAGGCAATCCTGGACTCGGCCCAACCCTACTTGTTGCGAGTGCTGGGTCCCGGTTCCCAGGGATTCAACGTCCCCCGCTCTCACCTCAATGTCACCCTGAACCAGCAACCCCTGTTACCCGGCCAGATCGCCTTGATCACCGAGTCTGGCACCATTGGGCAAACCGCCCTCGACCTGGGCAATCATTACGGTTTCGGCTTCAGCTATCTGATCCATTTGGGCGACAGCCTGGATGTGGATCTCGCTGACGTGCTCGATTACCTCGCCGGGGATTACCACACCCGGGCGATTTTGCTGTATCTGGAACATATCGGCGACGCCCGCAAGTTCATGTCGGCAGCGCGGCGCGCGGCCCGCATCAAACCCGTCATCGTGCTGAAACCGCGCCGTTACCCCGAGGAACCAGACGACGCGGTGTACGCCGCCGCCTTCCGCCGCGCCGGCCTGCTGCGGGTGGACGACAGCGACGAACTCCTGCAAATGATCGAGGTGCTGAAAGCGGCCAAGCGGGTGAATAACGATCGGCTGGCCATCCTCGGCAACAGTTCCAGCATGAGCTTGTTGGCGACCGACACCCTGTACCGCTTCGGCGGGCGACTGGCGCAGTTGTCCGAGGCGACCCAACAGGGATTGGAAACGCTGATCGAATCCAGCGCCCTCCCCAATCCGGTCGACCTGGGCGATCAGGCCAACGCCGGCGCCTACGGTCGGGCGCTGGACCTGGTGCTCAAGGATCCCGGAGTAGACGGGGTGCTGGTCATCAAGACACCCAGCGCCCTCGGCGAAACCACGGCGGTGGCGGATACCCTGATCCAGCGCCTCTCCGGCAGCCGCCACTGCATCATCGCCAGTTTTCCCGGCCCCGAGACCGGCGCGGCGGCGCGGCGACGGTTGCTGGATCAACAAGTGCCGACCTACGAAACCCCCAGCGGCGCGGTTCGCGCCTTCATGCGGATCGTGCAGTACAAGCGCAATCAGGCGCTGTTGATGGAAACCCCACCTTCGCTGTCGGAGGTCTTTACCCCCGATAGCGCGGCGGCACGGGCCATCATCGCCCGGGCGCTGACCGACGGGCGCCACGGTCTCAACGAGTACGAGGCCATGCAACTGCTGGCCGCCTATGGCGTCCCGGTCGTGGAAACCCGGATGGCGCGTTCCCCGGACGAAGCCGTCGAAATAGCGGCTCGACTGCATCCCCTTGTCGCCTTGAAGATCGTCTCGCCGGAGGTCCTCGCCAAATCGCAGATCGGTGGGGTCGCCCGTTACCTGAGCACCCCGGAGGCGGTGCGCCAGGCGGCGACCGCGATGCTGGCGCGGCTGCGCAGCGTGGCCCCGGCGGCCCGGTTCAACGGTTTTTTGCTGCAGCCGATCGTGCCCCGCGATGGCGCCTACGAGCTGACCGTTGGCGTGCGCTCCGGCGGAGGCTTCGGACCGGTGATCTACTTCGGCCAGGGCGGCATGGAAACCGAGGTCATCGACGATCTGGCCTATGGCCTGCCGCCGCTCAACCTGCACCTGGCCCGCGAAATCATGGCGCAAACCCGGATTTACCGACGGCTTCGTTACGGCCTGTTACGCCGCGCCAACCTCAAAGCCCTGGCGCTAACCCTGGTCAAGGTATCGCAAATGGTCATCGACCTGAGCGAATTGGCCGAACTGGAGATCAATCCCCTGTGGGTCAACGCCCAGGGGGTGGTGGCGTTGGACGCCTGGGTGCGGCTGACGCCAACCACCAGCGCCCCGGTCCAGCGCTTGGCGATTCGCCCCTATCCCAAGGAGTTGGAGGAAACCATCACCCTGCCCAACGGACTGGAGCTGCTGCTGCGTCCGGTGTTGCCCGAGGACGAACCGTCTTTGCAAGCACTGGCGTTGCGAGCCTCGCCCGAGGATTTGCGGCTACGCTTCTTCCAACCCATCCGCGAATTAACTCACGACCTGGCGGCGACGCTGACCCAGATCGACTACCACCGGGAAATGGCGCTGGTGGCGGTCGGCCCCGGGCTGCCCGGCAAGGCCGAAGTGTACGGCATCGTCAATCTCAGCGCCGATCCGAATAATGAAAAGGCC
Organism: uncultured Gammaproteobacteria bacterium; assembly: GCA_963696515.1. Classification (GTDB taxonomy): domain Bacteria; phylum Pseudomonadota; class Gammaproteobacteria; order Competibacterales; family Competibacteraceae; genus Contendibacter. The sequence goes on along the minus strand of CAVOKM010000012.1, from coordinate 135,273 downwards.
GAATACTCCATTCTCGTCGATCGGGCGCTGATGCGCCTGGGCCTGGGCAACCGGTTGATGCAGCGAATCATCCGCTACGCCCGCGCGCGCGGCATTCAGGAAATCTACGGCGAGGTGCTGACGGAAAATAAACCCATGCTGCAAATGAACCGGGCATTGGGTTTCGTCGTCCATAATGATCCGGACGATCCCGGTTTGAAGCATGTCGTCCTGCAACTCCATCAAGTTGGTCTGTCCATAGGGTGAATTCTGTATGAGCGAGAAGCGTCTCCTGGTCATCGACGACGAACTCGAATTTGGCGAATTCGTACGCAAGGTGGCCATCGGCCTGGGATACGAGGCGCGGGTCACCACGAGTGGCCGCGAATTCCAGGACGCCTACCACGCCTTGCAACCCACCATGATCGTGATGGACATGGTGATGCCCGAGATGGATGGCAACGAGCTGGTGTTGTGGTTGATGGAGCAGCGCTACGCCGCCCACCTGATCATTATTACCGGCTACAGTCCGGACTACGCCAAGGACGCCCGCGTGTTGGCGGAATTCAGCGGGCTGCGCTCGGTGACGACCCTGACCAAACCGATCAGTCTGGCCAAACTGCGGGAGGTTCTCAGCAGCGACGGCTGAGCAGGGATTCCCAGACGCTTCGGCGTTCTCCCCCGGCGGGTTCGGTCGCCCCGTCGACGCCGATGGCTTACGAACCGCCCGCGACCGCCCGCATCATCGTCCAAACCGATTTCTGCGACAAAGGCTTGACGAGCATTCCTCCCGAGGCCGTGGCGGCGGGGTTTTCAGTCCTGGCCTCGGCGCCCTGGTTGCCGTCGACCAGGGCGATGCAGCCCGCATCGCCAAATGTTTCCCGCAAGCGGTGTGGAAAATCCAACTCTTCGCCCTGACAACAGGCCGGATTCCAAAACACCACCGCCGTCGGATGATCCGCGATCAGGGCTAATGCTTCCTGGGTGGAACGAACGACCCACAGGCGCACCCGGGCTTGCAGAGCGACCCGGCGCAAGACCGCGAGAGCTTGTGGATCGTCATCCAGCAGGACCAGCGGGCGGGAATCGCTCCACTCCGCGCCACCGCCGCAATCACAACCATCGCGCAATACCGAAATGATCTGTTCGGGCGGACACGGACGACTGAAGTAATAACCCTGCATTTCGTCGCAATCCAGCTCCTGCAATAATTCAAGCTGGGTATCGGTTTCGACTCCTTCCGCAATGACGCCCAGCCGCAGACTGCGCGCCATGGCAATGACCGCCGCGGCAATCGCGTCCGGGTCCTTCGTATGATGAATATCCTGGACGAAGGTCTTGTCGATCTTCAGGCGGTCGATGGGAAACCGGCGCAAATAGCCGAGGTTGGAATAGCCGGTGCCAAAGTCGTCGATGCTGAGTTCGATCCCCAACCGCTTGAGATCTTTCAGGATATCGAGCACTCCCTCTTTCATCAGGAGACTTTCGGTAATCTCGAATTCCAGCAGATTCGGGCTTAACCCGGTTTCCGCCAGGATTTCGGCGACTCGTGCCGGCAATTGTGAATCTTCGAACTGCCGCGCCGACAAATTGACCGCCATGCGCAGGTCTGGAAAACCCTCGTTTTGCCAGGCCCGTGCCTGGCTACAGGCGGTGCGCAGCACCCAATCCCCGATGGGAACGATCATTCCGGTTTCCTCGGCGACCGGAATGAAATCCAAGGGGGATACCAACCCCAAGTCCGGACTGTTCCAACGCAACAGCGCTTCCATCCCGGTAATCCGGCCGCTATCCAGCGCCACCTGCGGCTGGTAATACAAAGTCAGTTCGCGATTCTCCAAGGCCTTGCGCAGTCGGTTTTCCAGCTCCAATCGCTGGACGGCGGCTACATTCATCCATTCCGAATACAGTTGGTATTTGTTCCGTCCCTGGTCCTTGGCATGATAGAGCGCGGTATCCGCGTTCTTCAACAGGACTTCCATTTCGGTTCCATCGTAGGGAAACAGAGCGATGCCGATACTACAGCCGAGAAACACCTCGTTGCTTTCGATGGCGAAAGGGTGGGCGATGACGGTTTGAATCCTTTGCGCGACCCGAGTCACATCGTCTGGGTGATTGACCTCGGTCAGCAAGATGACGAATTCATCCCCGCCGAGGCGGGCCAGTAGATCCAGAGGCAAGGGGGTCTCCGGACGCGCGATATAGTCGTTGTGGCGCAGGCATTCCTGCAACCGGTGCGCCACTTCCTGCAACACCAAATCGCCCGCTCCATGGCCCAGAGAGTCGTTGATGCGTTTGAACTGATCCAAATCCAGAAACATGATCGCCAACAGCCGCGAGCGCAAGCGGGCGGTCTCGATCGCCTCCCGCAGCCGCTCTTGCAGCATGACCCGGTTCGGCAACCGGGTCAGGTTGTCGTAATAGGCCAGGAAGCGAATCTGTTCCTCAACCTGTTTGCGGGCGGTGATATCCTCGCGTAGCCAGATGAAATGAGTGATCGGGCCACCCGGATCGCGGATCGCGGATACGTGCGCCGCTTCCCAAAAGTACTCTCCATCCTTGCGGCGATTGCACAATTCGCCTTGCCAGACGCCTCCCGCCGCGATCACTTGTTGCATGCGCTGATACTCTTCAGCGCTCAGGGTATTGGTCTGAAGGAAATAAGGGGTTTTGCCGAGTATTTCGTCCAGGGTGTAACCGCTGACCTCGGTGAATTTGGGATTGGCGTATTCAATAATGCCGTGGGTATTGGTGATCAGAATGGAAATCGGATTCTGCTCGACCGCGCAGGACAGCTTGCGCATGGTTTCCTCGGCCCGGCGCCGCGCGGTTATGTCCTGGCCGACGATCACCCAGCCGGCCGGCAGTCCCTCCGCGTCGGAAAAGCGTGAGATGTTCCAGAGCACTGCGCGTTCCTGGCCATCCAGGGCTGGGAGGACCGTTTCGAGGCTTCGCGACTCTTCAACGGGGATCCCATCGCCGGCAAAGGGCAGCAGTTCCATCAATGCCGACCCCACCGGCTCGCCTCGGCGGCAAGCGAAGAACCGTTCCGCCGCCCGGCTGAATTCCAGCAAACCACCCTGGCGGTCGAGGACGAGGATAACGCTGCCCGCGGCTTGCACCAGCGTGCGGAATCGCTCTTCATTTTCCCGCAAATCCAAAATGGCCTGGCTGGCGCGCAGGATATACCGCACCCGATGATGCAGCACCAGCCATTGGATCGGTTTGGTAATGAAATCGGTCGCCCCCACCTGATAAGCCCGTTCGATGGATTCAACGTCATCCAGACCCGTGACCATCACGATGGGTAGATAACTGCCGCCGGGCAATTGCCGCAACGCCGCGCAGACGGCAAAGCCGTCCAGCCCCGGCATGATCACGTCCAGCAACACGATATCGGGCTGCTCACGCTGGAACGCGGCCAGGGCCCCTTCGCCATCCCCAGCTTCCAGCACGGCAAAGCCACCCTGCCGCAACGACGCGCCGGCCAGCAGGCGCTGGCCGTCATCGTCGTCCACCACCAAAATCAAAGGCTTCTCCCGGACCGGGTTCATGCTGAATCCTCCGGGAGTTCTTGTCGCAGGATGGACCGCGCCATCATGAACTCCTGTTCGATAACCGCTATTTTCCCGGCGGCATCCGCGACCTGCCGGTTGCGCGCCTGCAATTCCAATTCCTTGCACAAACCGTGCAATGGCATGGCGCCGACATTGGCGCTGCTCGACTTCAAACTATGCGCGGCCTTGCGCAACTCTTCACAATCCCTGTCGGCAACCGCCCGCTTCATCCGTTCGAGGAGCGGCGGCGTCCCTTGCAGATAAAGATCGACCAGGCGGGCGACCAGGCCGGGAGATCCATTGCGTTCGAGCGTACGGATTTTGTCCAGAACGCCCTGATCGATGCTCGACTCCGGCTCGATGCTCGCCGCCGGGAGATCGTTCGCGGTGGTGGGCGAATCGGTGACCGGCCGGCCAAGCTCGACCGGGGTCTGGACCGGCGAGGGCAACCACCGCTGCAGGATTGCCGCCAGATCCTCCCACGCGAACGGCTTGCTCAGGTAATCGTCCATGCCGGCCGCCAGGCAACGATCCTGATCGCCGCTAATGGCATGAGCGGTCAAGGCCACGATCGGCAAGCGTTGGATCGATTGGCCGGTCTCCGCCTGCGTCTTCCGCTCGCGTTCGCGAATGAGCGCCGTGGCCTGGAAGCCATCCATGACCGGCATTTGACAGTCCATGAACACGAGATCGTAAGCACGCTTTTCCACCCATTCGAGCGCTTCCTGGCCATGATTCGCGATATCCACGGCGCAGCCAAATCGTTCGAGCGTGGCCTTGGCGACTTCCTGATTGACCACGTTGTCCTCGACCAGCAACACTCGGGCGTCCCGCCGCGCCAGTAACGGTTCGGCGCGATCCGGCGGCGCGGCCACCGCGCCCGAAGGACGGCCGCTGATCTCGCCCTTGAGCAGCTTGCGTAGGCATTGCAGCAACTGGGCCTTGCGCACCGGCTTGTGCAATTGCAGGCTCACTCCAGCCTGTTGCGCTTGTTGGTATAGCGGCCCCTGAAAGCTCAACGAGGTCAACATGGCCAGTTTGATGCCCCGCAACTGGGGATCCTGTTGAATCGCCAGCGCCAGTTCCGGCCCGCTCATTTCGGGCATCATCCCATCCAACAACGCGATCGCGCAGGGATCTTTGCTGGTCTGAGACACTCGCAGGTAGTCCAAGGCTTCCCGGCCGCTGGCGACAGCGTGGTCCCTCATGCCCCATGCTTGCAACTGATGATGAAGAATCTCGCGGTTGGTGGCGTTGTCGTCCACGACCAGCACTCGCACCCCTCGTAAGGCCTTCGTATCTTCCGGCTCTACCGCCAAACGGGTCGCGCGCTCCAGTTGCAGCGCGAACTCGAAGGTCGAGCCCTGCCCCTCGATGCTGTGCACCACGAGGGCGCCACCCATGAGCCCTACCAGTTGCTGGGCTATGGTCAAACCCAGGCCGGTTCCGCCAAACCGGCGGGTCATCGAACCGTCGGCCTGGTCGAAAGCGTTGAACACCCGCTCCTGCAAGTGGGTTGGAATACCGATGCCGGTATCGCTGACCGCAATACTCAGCGTATAAGCCGTGGGGGCGATCTCCAGCACGGTGACCCGCACCACGATCTCACCCTTCTCGGTGAACTTGATCGCGTTGCCTATCAGATTGGTCAGCACCTGACGCAACCGCCCAGGGTCGCCCTGAACCGTAATGGGCTCCGGCGGCAGGGCGCACAGCAGTTCCAGGCCCTTGCGCTGCGCGCTCTCGGCGAACAGGGTCATCACCTCCTCGACCACCCCGCGCACTCCAAAGTCAACCTTCTCCAATTCCAGCTTGCCCGCCTCGATCTTGGAAAAATCCAATACGTCATTGATGACGCCCAGCAGACTCACCCCGGATTGCTGGATCACCTCGGCGAAGCGCCGCTGTTTGGGTTGCATTTCCGTTTCCAAGAGCAGCTCGGCCATGCCCAGAACGCCGTTCATAGGCGTGCGGATTTCGTGGCTCATGTTGGCCAGAAATTGTGATTTCGCCAGGCTGGCCGCCTCGGCCCGTTCCTTGGCCGCACTCAATTCCCGAACCAGATCCTGCAATTCCGTGTTGGCCACCGAAAGATCGCGGGTGCGCGCGGCGACCTCGGTCTCCAGGCGAGCATTGTAGGCGGCCAATTCGGCGTCGCGCTGCTGAACTTGAGCCAACATATCGTTGAATCCATCCACCAGCGCGCCCAATTCATCATCGCTGGCGCGCGGCGCCCGAACGGCGTAATCGCGAGTGTCGGCAATGTCGCTCATGGCCGTGCGCAAACGCAGGATCGGCCCCGAAATCACCGCCTGCAACCACGCGGCCAGCAGCGCCGCCAACGCCAGCGAGGCCACCAGCAGCCCGGCGATGATCCAGTAATAGCGGTACAGATTGTCGCTCAGTTCCCGCAAATCCGAATAGATTTCGACAAAGCCGAGGATCTGGCCATCCTGTTGGATCGGCGCTTTGACGGCCAGCATTCGATCTTGGACACCGAGCAATCCGGCTACGCTGAAGGTTGCTTTCCCGGCTTTTATCTCCCCCTTCTCGCCTTTTTCGAGTTCTTCATGCCACTTCCAGATCTGGTCCCGTTGCTCGTCCGTCAGTGCCGCCGCCCGGTATTCGGCCAACATTTTTTCCTGGGGATCATCGATGAGGGCATAAGGCACATCGGGCTTGGCGCGCAGCACCGCCAGATTCTGCTCGGCGACCTTGAGGTCGTTGAAAAGCAGGGCGGAAGCGGCATTGGCGCCGATGACGTTGGCCAGAGTCACGAGTTGCGCCTGAGCGGCCTTGCGTTGGGAAAAGGTCTCGTTCACGACGAGCGCCACCCCGACCGCCAGCAACACCAGGGCGTTGGTCAGCAGCATCACCACCATCAATTTGTTTTTTACCGACAGCTTTTCAAAAATGATCATTCAGGTACTCCGCCGCTCTACTCCACAATGGTGGCCAGCTTGAGCAACTGGGAACTCAGCTTGAGATTGGACTGGCGGGTGATGGCCAGATTGATGTCGAAACGGATGCGCTGTTCGGCTTCGACCAGGCCAATCATGCCACCCGTCTGGGCGAAGTCGCCGATGTCGCTAACAGTCAAGATCGGCAGGCGAACAAGTTTGGCCAGCACGGTCTTGAAGCGGCCCTGTTCGGAGCGGCCGATGAACACAATATGGCATTGGTCGAGGTTCGTCGCCATGGGAATATGGCGCACCTCCACTGGATGGCTCACCACGGTTTTGCCGGAGAGCGCCGCCAGCGCCTCGCCAAAGGGATTGTCGCCGGCGATGCAAATCAACAGGGGCGCGTTGGCGGTGGGAAATGCCTTCGGCGGCCATTCAACGAATTTGGCGAAGTTGTACAGATAGGCGGCCTTGACTGCGTATTCGTCGAATTCGCTGGCCCAGGCGTGCCCCCCCAGCAGCAAGCCGCCCAGCAGCAGATTCGCCATCACCGTCGGCCAGTGGCGCCAAGATGACGCCGACCGGCGGCGGCTGTGAGCTGAAACAGGCCCCGCGCTGACAGTCCCGCCCCTAGCGGACGAGGTCGATTCTGTCGGCGGCTTTAGAACGACCATTTCACTTGCCCGTAGAGGCTGCGTTCGACTTCAACCGGGAAAGTGTAGGCTTCCTGTACAACTTCCAGGTGACTGCCCTCCAACAAATTGGCGCCCACCAGCGACCATTCCAAATCCTTGCGGGGCCGCCATCCCAGGCGCAGAGTCAGGCTGAAATAAGGATCGATCTTGACGTTGCCGAACTGGGACAGGGTGCTAATCACGCCATCAAAATTGACGTAACGCCCCCATACATCCAGACTGAGATTATTCTGAAGATTCCAGGATGACAACAGCGAAACCTGATTGAGATTACCACTGTTATAAACCGGCCCATTGATTCCATTGATGTCCTGATGCAAATACGAGTAGGCGAGTTGCAGCCGCCAGTCTTGAGTCGGGCGCCAATCCGCCGCCAATTCAAATCCATTGTTATGGCCCGACGCGGAATTCTGCAATTGAAATGGTACCACCAAATTCGGAGAGTCTATTCTGGTTTCTGGAAACGGTGTTCCAGGAACCGTGTCGATAATTTGGTCGTAGTCGTTGTAGAAGACGGTGGCATCCACGGAAAATCGCTCCGCCAATCGGGCGCGGTAACCGATTTCATAGGCTATCAGCGTTTCAGGATTGAGTTGGTTGTTGCCAAACACGGAAAAGAGCGTCGGTAGATTTCCCGCCAACGGCGAAGGCGGCAGGACATACAGATCCACCCGACCGTTCTCCTCCCCGCGCGAGGGCGTTCGGACGGCTCGCGATACCGCCCCCCACAGTCGATGGTCTTGATGCAGAGTCCAGATCATGCGGACGCTGGGCTGCCATTCCCAGCCGGTAAAATCGTTGTGCTCGACCTTGAGACCGGCTGTCAATCGCAACCGCTCTGGAATCAGGTCCACTTGATCCTGAATAAAGGCGCTAAATAATTGGGTTGTTTCTTGATTAGGTCTGACCGCGCTGAATTCGGTATCGGTGAACTGATCCCGATTACGACGATATCCGAATCCCCAGACGATCTCCTGTCGATCGGTCATAGCGAAATTGTGCTGGAAATCCAGATCAAAGGTATCCGAGTCAACAATGTAAAGAGGATCATTACGGTCCTCATATTGGTAATACGCTTGCAGCCCCATCCGCGATGTCGCGGAGTATTGATGCTCCCAACGCGCCTGCAAGCTGCCGCCCGAGGCATCGACTGGAGACAATTGCTGTTCGTCATACGGCGGAACGAGGGTGGGCAACACGTAATTCTGATCGAATTGTCCATCGTACAAATCGCCCTGCACCGCGACCGTGTCCTTGGCCGATGGCGTCCAATCCAGCCGGAATCCGCCTCGACCGATGCGCCAGTCGTCACCAGCGTCGCGGCCGTCGGGGGTAACCAGGCCATCGCGCTCGGTGAACTGCCCATAAATCCGATATTGCGCGTTATCGCCCAGCTTGCCGCCATAGCGAACCCCGGCGATGGCCCGCTCTTCATTGCCGGCGGTCAGCGTCACCAGCCCGCCCTGGGTGTCCTTGACATTTTTGGTGATGATGTTAATGACGCCGTTGACCGCGTTGGCGCCCCACAGGCTGCCACCGGGACCGCGAATGACTTCGATCCGTTCGATGTCGGGCAAAAACAAATCCTGAATTTCCCAATACACGCCGGAAAACTGGGCGTTATAAATCGAGCGGCCGTCGATCAAAACCAGCAGTTTGTTTGCGAACCGGCCGTTGAAACCGCGAATGGAGATGGCCCAGCGGCTGGAATCGATACGGGCCACCTCCACGCCGGGCGCGAGCCGTAGCGCCTCCATCACGTTGGTCACCCCCGACCGGCGGATGTCGTCGGCGGTGATGACGAAAACCGCCGCCGCCGTGTCTTCCAAGGCTTGTTCGACTTTCGCCACCGACACCACCTTCACTTGCATCAAGTCCTCGATGCTGAACTGGGTCAAATCCGGAGTGGCGGCTCTCCCCGGACCGGCCACCACGCCCAGACAGGCCAACACCATCAGCGATGGCGTTATTCCAACCAGCTTCTGCGATAACCTATTCATTAAAATTACCTTGAAATTCTTAGAATCGATTCCGACAGGCGCTCGAACGACCATTTCAACTAGCCAAAAATACCGCATTCCACCTGTTCCGGGAACAGAATGGTTTCCTGCACGAACTCCCCGGGCGGCAGCCCCCACCAAGTTTGGGCACACAGCGACAGTTCCAAATCCCGGCGCGGCCGCCAGCCGAGACGGGCGTTAGCGATGAAGTCGCCATCAACCGTAACCCTTAGTAAGTGGTTGATTACCAACAACCAGCCAACGGTAACCATCAATTTTCACCACTACCCCGGTCCACGATGGTGGCCAGCTTGAGCAATTGGGAACTCAGTTTCAGATTGGCCTGGCGGGCGACGGCCAGGTTGATGGCGAACCGGATGCCCTGTTCGGCCTCGACCAGGCCAATCATACCGCCCGCCTGGGCGAAATCGTTGATATCGCTCACCGTCAATATCGGCAAGCGATTGAGTTTTGCCAGCAGGGCCTTGAATCGCCCCTGTTCGGCACGACCGACGAACACGATATGGCAATGTTCGAGGCTCGTCGCCGCCGGAATATGGCGCACCGCCACCGGATGACTCTCCACCGTTTTCCCGGAGAGCGCCGCCAATGCATTACCAAACGGATTGTCCCCGGCGATGCAAATCAACAGCGGCGAGCCGGCGCTGGCGAAGGTCCCCGGCGGCCATTCCACGCATTTGGCGAAGTTGTAGAGGAAAGCGGCCTTCAGCCGGTATTCGGACCCGTTGTCCGCCTGGGCCAGCGGCAACCCGCATAGCAGGGCGACCAATTCGGTCAGCAGCCAGACGCGAGCGCTGATTTTCACCACGCCCCTCGCCAGAACGAGGGCGGCCTTCGCCCAGGCCAGCGCAGGAATACAGCGCGGGGGTGACTTGGCTTGCAGGTGATGGACGTCATGGGCACATTAAAAGCGGTAATCCAGCTTCAAGCGAACGCTTCTGCCATCCTGTTCCAGGGCGTTCGTCCAGTTACCCTCGGGAAGTGGATGTTGGTAGCGCTCGTCGAACAGATTGTAGATGCCCAGCGACACCTCCAGCCCCTTGGCCCAGCCCTCCGCCATCAGATTGAGATTGGAGAGCCAGTAGCTGTCCAAATCCGTACCGTCAACCGCCTGGCGTTCGCTGTCGTATTGCAGTTCGTAGCCCAGGCGCAGGCCCGCGAAGGGCAGCGGGCTGGAGAAATTGAGCTTGCCCAGGAACATCGGGGAGTTGTGCAGCCCACCGCCGTTCGCAAAGGCGACATCCTGGTAGGACACGCTGCCGCGCAGCCGGCCGCCCCAGTCCCAGGTCTTTTCGACCGAAAGTTCCAGCCCGCGGGCTTTCACTGTGTCGCCCGAATGGAACTGCAACCGCTCCGGGTCGAACGTGATGAAATCGAGCATGGTCCATCGGTAGACCGAGCCCCGCAGGCTCAGATCGGGGGCCACGCGGTGGTCCACCACCAGTTCCAGGGTGTTGATGGTTTCGCCGCCCAGCGCCGGATTGGCGAGTTGAAACTCGCCGTCGTCGTAGTCGCGCTCGTAGGCATTGGGGGCGCGGTGGGCGCGGCCATACAGGGCCTTCAGCGTGGTGGCGGGAGTGGCCTGCCAGATCAGCCCGAGCCGCGGGCTCCACTGGGTGTCGATCACGTCGGTGAAGTCCACCCGCAAGCCCAAGGTCGCTGTCAGGTTGTCGGTGAGGCTCCATTCGTCCTGGGCGTAGACCCCGAGGTCATAGCCCGAGGTTGGGATGTCGATTCGATTGTTATCGGGATTGGCGAGATCCTCGTAGGTTTGATCGGCGCGGGCGTTATCCTGGTATTCCACCCCCACCATCAGCTTGTGAGCGGCCAGCGCGGTGGAGAGCAGGCGCAATTCTCCCCCGCGCCAGTCGCTCGATCCCGTGGAACGGTATTGCGTGCCGTAGTTGGAAATGCCGGTGTAGCGTTCCTGGTTCAGGAACAGCCGCCCCAGCACCTGCAGGGTGTCGCCGGCAAAGCTGTCTTGGTACTGGAGTTGCGCCAGCACATAGAGGTCGCGCTGATACTGTCCCGGCGCCAAGGGGTCGGAAAAGTAACGGCGGTGGGATCGTCCTTGCGGCGATTCCCATAGACCAGGCCGAACGACCAGGGGCCACGGGCGATGCGCGCGTAGGCCTCCTGGTCGCGTTCGCCGTCCAGGCCGCTGGCCACGCCGGCAAGATCCTCGCCATCCGGGCCGGCGTCGGGGAAATCGTAGAAGCGGTCTTCGCCCTGGGCATCGAGGCCGGAGACGGAAAGCAGCACATCGGCGCCGTTGTCGAGCACCTTGCCCCAGGTGGCACGCCCATGCCAGAGGGACTGCGGGTCTTGGTAGGCGGCGGCCAGTTCCGCGCCATCGACGTCGATGCCGGCGCGGGTGATCACGTTGACCACGCCGAAAATGGCATTGCGGCCATACACCGCGCCGCCGGGGCCGGGAATGAATTCGATGCGCTCGATCAGATCGATGTCGAGCGGGAACTCGCGTCCCAGTAAGGCACTGTCGTAGGTCGCATCATTAAGACGATTACCGTTGATCAAGACCAGCAGGCGCGTGTTGAAATCCCCCGGCAGGCCGAAGCCGCGACTGCCGATGTAGGTGTATTGGCGGTCGTAGGTGATGTGAACGCCGGGCAGACTGTTCAAGGCCTCAGCCAGCGTGCGCCAGCCGAAGATCTTAATTTCGTTGCGGGTGATGACGCTCACGGCGGCGGCCACCGCGTTCTGCCGTTGTTCGTATTTGGAGGCGCCGACGACGGGTACCGCCAGCAAATTCTCCAGGCTCAAATCGGCCAGGTCGGTTGCCGCCAGCGCCGGACCCGCCCCCAGGCCCAGCATGGCTAGCATGGCCAGGATTGCCGTTATTCCTACCGACCCCCGCAAGTTCATCTCGTCATGCTCCCTGGCAATTTTCTGCGGACTTTTCTAAATCCTGGAAGCTGGCTGGTTCAAAACGACCATTTAATCTGCCCATAAATGCTGCGTTCCACCTGCTCGGGGAACGGATAGGTTTCCTGTACGAACTCCACATGCGGCGGCCCCAGCAGGTTGGTTCCCACCAGCGACAATTCCAAATCCTGACGGGGCCGCCAGCCGAGACGGGCGTTTACGCTGTAATAAGCATCAACCGAAGTCGTGCGCTCCAGCGTGCCAACGGCCAAATCGGGCAACTCGTCCACGTAAAGCAGCCATAGGTCAAATTCCAAATCGTGGCGGATATCGAAGCTCGACAACAGCGAGATTTGATGGCGGGGTTGCGAACCGTCACGCACGGTTGGAATCAGTTCGGAAAAGCCGGGCTTGTCTTGCAACTTAACCCGCAGATAGGAATAAGCCAGTTGCAGCCGCCACCCGTCCGCCGCCCGCCAGTTGGCCGCCAGTTCAAAACCATGGGTCTGGCCTTGCGCCCCGTTGACGAACAAGAAAGGCACCCGCAGATAACCATCTTCCAAGGTCGCCAGGTCGGACCGGGGTTCCAAGGCTCGCAAGTCATCGTATTCGTTGTAGAACGCGGTGACATCCAGCGACAACCGTTCGGTTGGCCAAGTCCGATAGCCCAGTTCGTAAGCAGTCAGTTTCTCGGAAGAAAAAGCCGGATTGCCCTGAAAGTAGGACAATCGGGGAAACGGCAGCGGATTTTGCATCGTTCTGGGTGGTGCCATGACCAGATCGAGTACGAGGCCATCATCGATCCGTGAGGGCGTGCGCACTGCGCGGGATACGGCGGCCCATAACCGATGTTGTGGATGGGGAGTCCACAGCAGCCGTGCGTTCGGCTGAAACTCCCACTCGGTAAAATCGTTGTGTTCCAGCCGCGCCCCCAGCGTCAGTTCAAGTTCCTGGGGTATCAAACTGATTTGATCCTGCACGAAGGCGCTGAACAAATCGTAATCGAGTTGGGACGGGGTCATCGAACCCAACACCGTCGGCTGGTAATCGTCGCGGTAGCGACGGTAACCCAGTCCCCAGATCAGCGCGTTCCGCTCGTTCAACGCAAAAGTGTGCTGAAAATCCAGGTCGAAGGTATCGATGTCAAAACCGAGTATCGCGTCCTGGCGCTGCTGGTTCTGGTAATACAGTTGCAAGGACAGCCGCGAGGTGTCAGACAGGACCCGCTCCCAGCGGCCTTGAAGGTGACCGCCCGACACTTCTGCCTTGTCCCGCGCCAGTTGCGAGAAGGGTGGGGCAAAGGTAGGCACGATTAGATTCTGTTGCAGCGATCCATCGTACAGACCACCGTACACGGAGACGCTGTCCTGGCCCGTGGGCGTCCAGTCGAGCCGAAAGCCGCCGCTGCTCAAGCGCCAGTCATCTTCGGCATCCCGCCCCTGCTCGTCCAGCAAGCCGTCCTGGTTAAGGTATTTGCCGTATACCCGGTAGTGGGCGTCATCGCCCAATTGGCCGCTGTAGCGCACCCCGACGATGGTATTCTCCGGGTTGCCGGCGGTGACGCTGACCAGGCCCTGAGTGTCCGCCGCCCGCTTGGTCAGGATATTGATGACGCCGTTGACCGCGTTGGCGCCCCACAGGCTACGCGCCCGGTCCGCGCACCACCTCGATGCTTTCGACATCCTCCAGGAACACCGTATCCTGCGGTCCCCAGTACACGCCGGAAAATTCGGCGGCGTGAATACGCTGCGTCCGTCGATCAGCACCAGCAGTTTGCTGGCGATAGCGGTTATTGAACCCGCGAATGCTGATCGCCCATTCGCTGGCGCCGATCTGCGCCACTTCCACGCCCGGCACCATCCGCAACACTTCCGGCATGCTGGTCGCGCCGGAGCGGCGGATATCCTCACTGAGTGATCACGAACGACCGCCGACGGCGGTATCACAACAATTTTTGGGCCTTCTTCGCCGCCGAGAAGATCTCGACGTTCATCAACTCTTCGATGCTGAGCTGGGTCAGATCGGATGCCGTGACATGACCGGCCGCTATTCCCCCGTCAGCCAATACAAGGAACAAGATCAAGGCGCACAGCGATCTGCGGCTAACCCTGTAAGTTATTTTTTTATTGTTAATATCCAAGGACATAGACTTCATTTCGGAATCATTTTTTCTGTTGAATCAAAATTATTATGTCACTAATATGAACTACTGCAATAATAATTATACACATAAACCCTGTTTTGAGTTACCCGCGAACCAGGACCGCCAAGGATTCGACATGCGCGGTGTGCGGGAACATATCCAGGATACCTGCCGCCGCCAGCCGATAGCCGAAGCAGTGGACCAGTTCCCCGGCATCCCGCGCCAGAGTAGCGGGATGACAAGAGACATAAACCACCCGTCGCGCACCCAACGCAGCCGCTCTCGACATCAGCTCAATTGCACCGGAACGAGGCGGATCGATCAAAATTTTATCATAACCCTGCTTTAACCAGGATTGTCCAGGTAGTTCCTTGACCAAATCCGTGCAGTTGAAAACAGCATTAATTATGCCATTATGTGACGCATTATGCCTAGCCCACTCAACCAGACTGGCATCGCCCTCCACGCCGACGACTTCCCGTGCCCGCCGGGCCAGCGCCAAGGAGAAATTGCCCAACCCGCAGAACAAATCCAGCACCCGGTCCTCCGACCCGATTTCCAGCAGCTCGCGGACTCGTTCGACCAGTTGCTGATTGAGTGCGGCGTTGACCTGAATAAAGTGCTGCGGCTGGAATTCCAGTTCCAGTCCATCCGCCAGTCGGTAACTCAACGCTCCCCTCTCCCCTTCTGGGAGAGGGGCCCGGGGCAAGGGGGAATAATCCAGTGCTGTCACGCTATCCGGCCCGCCCGGTTGCATAAAAAGCGCGAAACCGTGCCGTTCCCCGAACGCCCAAAGCCGCGCCAAATCCCCCTTGCTCGGCGCCGCCAGCACCCGGAAGCACAAGCCCATGACCCCATCACCGCCAGCGACCTCGATCTGCGGCAAACGGTCGCGAATCGACAAGGATTCGATCAGCCGCGCCAGTTCCTCCAGCAGCCCACCGACCCGCTCGTCCAGCACCTCGCAGCGGCGCAGATCGGCTATGAACGTGCTGTGCCGCTCGCGGAATCCCACCAGCACCCGACCCTTGTTAGCAACCCATTTCACGCCCAGCCGCGCCCGCCGCCGGTAACCCCACAACGGCCCGGTCATCGGTTCCAATACCTGCTCCGGCTGGATTTTGCCGATATGGGTCAGGCTGTCCAGCAGCCAACGTTGCTTGACTGCCAGTTGACCCGCCGGCTCCAGATGCTGCAAGGCACAGCCGCCGCAAATCCCGAAATGGGCGCAGCGCGGCTCGACCCGTTCCGGCGACGGCACGAGGACCTTAACGACCCGCGCCTCGTCGCGACGGCTCCGACGAACGGTGTAAAGGCAACTGACCTCCTCGCCCGGCAACGCGCCTTCGACGAACACGGCCTTGCCGTCCCGCCGAGCCACACCGTGTCCTTCGTGGGTCAAATCCTCGATGCGGACGGTAAACGGCTCCGCCATCGCCTTGCGCTTTTTTGCCGCCGAACCACTCATCAGTCGCTCCTCAATCCGAGAACAATCCGGTGGAGAGGTAGCGGTCGCCCCTGTCGCAGATGATGGTGACGATCACCGCGTTCTCGACCTGTCGGGACAAACGCAGTGCCGCGGCCACCGCCCCGCCAGCCGACACGCCACAACAAATCCCCTCCTCGCGGGCCAGCCGGCGGGTGATGCCCTCGGCTTCCGTCTGATCGATTTCGAGGATCTGGTCCACCCGCGCGGGATCGTAGATTTTCGGCAGATACTCCGGCGGCCAGCGGCGGATGCCGGCGATGCAGGAGCCCTCGGTCGGTTGCACGCCGACGATTTGCACAGCGGGAGTTTGTTCCTTGAGATAACGCGACACGCCCATGATGGTACCGGTGGTGCCCATCGCGCTGACAAAATGGGTCACTCTGCCCCTGGTATCGCGCCAAATTTCGGGACCAGTGGTTTCATAGTGCGCCAGCGGATTGTCGGGATTGCCGAATTGATCCAGCACCCGTCCCCGCCCTTCCCGCTCCAGGCGCGTGGCCAAATCACGGGCGCCTTCCATGCCCTCCTCCTTGCCAACCAGGATCAGTTCAGCCCCGTAGGCCCGCAGCGCGGCTCGGCGCTCGACGCTCTGGTTTTCCGGCATGATCAGCACCATCCGGTAACCCTTCATGGCAGCGATCATCGCCAGTGCGATGCCGGTATTGCCGCTGGTCGCCTCGATCAGAACGTCCCCGGGTCGGATGTCGCCGCGTTTCTCGGCGCGCAGGATCATGCTCAGGGCTGGCCTGTCCTTGACCGAACCCGCCGGGTTGTTGCCCTCCAACTTGCCGAGAATGCGGTTGCCGGTATTGCCCGGCAGGCGCTGCAAGCACGTCAGCGGGGTATTACCAACGAAGAAATCAAGCGTGGGATAATGAATACTGGACATGATACCTTCCGGTCGATTCTGGAAATCCCGGCGCCGGGCGTTTTCGGGTTACGCAAATTGTGTTAAACAGATTATAAACACGATGAACAAGCTGGCCGCGCCGGTCGACCGCCGTTCTACCGCGCCGCCACCATTGCCGTCACTCTGCGCCGACCACGACTCGTCATGACCAGATCCGGCTCAAGCTCGCTGCCTCTAACGTTCGTTAGGCTGCTACTCTGCTGCCTCGCATCCATCTCCGGACCGCTGGCCGCTCAAGAGGAATCCGCTACGCCCGCCGTCGCGGAAACCCGCGACAACGGCTCGGTCACCGTAGTGGTCGAGGGGGTGGACGGCCGTTTGCGCGACAATGTGCTGGCCTATCTGGAACTCAACCGCTTCGCCGGAAAGCCCGCCCCGGAGGAAACCCGGTTACGCTGGCTGCACGCCAACGCCGACCGCAATATTCGGGACGCGCTGGAACCCTTCGGCTACTACGAACCGGTTATCGAGCCCACCCTGAACCGCACCGCCAGCGGCTGGGAAGCACGCTATCGTATCCAGCCCGGCCGCGCGCTGCGCATCGTCATGGTCGATGTCCGGGTGCTTGGCGAAGGTGCCCAAGACCCGGTCTTTCAGAAACTTCTGGCCAACCTGCCACTGGCCAAGGGCCAGATCCTCGAACAACCCAAGTACGAGCAACTCAAACAGAATCTGGAAACACTGGCCACCGAGCGCGGCTATTTCGACGCCCGGTTCACCGAGCGAGCCATCCAGGTCGACCTGCAAGCCTTTGAAGCCGTAGTCCGCTTGCATTACGACACCGGCCCGCGCTACCTTTTCGGCGACATCACCTTCAAGCAGAAGATTTTGTCGCCCAAGCTACTGGCCCGCTATCCGCGTTTCAAATCCGGCGATCCCTACGACGCCAACGACCTGCTGAAACTGCAAGGCGATCTCAGCGGCAGCCCATACTTCAGCCAGGTTCAGGTCAACGCCCAGCCTAACGACGCCACCGACACCGCGCCGGTCGAGGTGGAACTGGAGCCCAACAAGAAGCGCAAGTACAGCGCCGGATTGGGCTACGGCACCGACACCGGCGTCCGCGGCAAGCTGAAAGCCGAACAACGCTGGGTTAACCGGCAGGGTCATCACTACGAAGCTGAGCTGCAGTTGTCTCCGATCAAATCACTCATCGGCGTTAAGTACATGATCCCGGGCCAGGACCCGATCACCGACGAATACGCCCTGACCGCCGGCTACATCCAGCAGAACTACAACCAGCAGGACTACGAACTCATCACGCTGGGCGGTAGCTGGCAGCGGCAGGACGGAAAATGGCTGAAAAATTACACCCTGAACCTCCAATACGAAGACTACCAGGTCGGCGACGAACCCCGTGCCACCTCGTTGCTGCTGATCCCCAGCCTGAACTGGACCTGGATCGATGCCGACGACCGCATGTTCGCCACCCGCGGTCTGTTGTTCGGTTTCGAACTGCGCGGAGCCTCGACGGCGCTGCTGTCGGACATCAACTTTTTACAAGGCGTCCTCCACCTTAAATGGGTCCACGCCTTGAACGAGGACAACCGCCTGATCGCACGGGGCGACTTGGGAGCGACCACGATCCTGGAAGATTTCGAGGATCTGCCGGCCTCGCTGCGCTTCTATACCGGCGGCGACACCAGCGTGCGCGGCTACGCCTACAACAGCATCGGTCCCACCGACGACGAGGGCACGGTCATCGGCGGCAAAAACCTGCTGGTAGGGAGCCTGGAATACGAACACCGGGTCTGGGATACCTGGAGCGTCGCCGCTTTCGTGGATAGCGGCGATGCCTTCGATGGCGCGGCCCCCGAAATGAAGACCGGCGTGGGCGTGGGCGTGCGCTGGCGCTCGCCGGTAGGGCCGGTGCGGATTGACTTCTCCTCCGGACTGGACCGCCCGCCGGGCGACGCTTTCCGCTTCTCCTTCAGCATCGGGCCCGACCTGTGAGCGCCTCCCGCCTCTTGCGCCGTCTGTTGTTCTGGCTGTTCTCGCTGCCCCTGCTGCTGCTGCTGCTGGCGTTGCTGGTGGGCGGCATTTCCATCTCCACCGAAACGGGCGTCATAAGCCTGCTGGCTCTAGCGAAACGGGTCTTGCCAGGCCAGTTGAGTTACAACCAGGTCGGCGGTCGGCTGCTGGGACCGCTAAGGGTCGAGCAACTCAGGTATGAAGACGGCCCCTTGAAAGTGGCGCTCGCCAGCGGCGAACTCGACTGGGAGCCCGTCGACCTGCTCGATGGGGTTCTGAACGTCGCCCGCCTGCATTTCGATGGCCTGGAACTGCAATTGCCCCCCGGTCAGGAAACCGCACCTTCGACCGAACCGTTGACCCTGCCCGACATCCAGTTGCCGCTGGCGGTTGTCATCGCCGATCTGCAAGGCCGCGCCATCCGCATCCTGCCGGCTGGCGGCGAACCTATCCAGATCGATGCTGTCACCCTCAAGGCTCGCACCGAAGCCGACGCCCTGACCATCGAAACGCTGGAAGTCTGGGCGCCGCTGGGCGAGGCTCGGCTGAGCGGCCGGCTGAATCCCTCTGGCGGTTATCCCCTGCAGGTCCGACTCGCCTGGCAATTGCTGACCCCGGACCATGGCACCTTTAATGGCCAAGGCGAAATCCGGGGCGAACTGCGCGACCGGCTGCAACTGACTCAAACAATAACCGGCGCGGCCACGCTCGACCTGAACGGCGAAGTCCTCAAGCCGCTCGATCCACAACCCGCCTGGTCGGCCAAGGCCAACCTGGACGTGGCGGACCTAAAGCCATTTGTCCCAGAACTGGCCGGCAAACCGCTGGCCGTCCGACTGGATGCCAAGGGCGTTCTGGACCGCTTCGAGGGCCAGGGTGAAATCAACGCCACGGTCCCGGAACTCGGGCCAGCAGCCGTGCGCTTCACCGCCACCGGCGACGCGCGCGCGCTCAAGCTCGACGACCTGCGGCTGACCGCCGCCGACCGGCCGCTGCAACTGAACGCCAGGGGCGACATGCAATTCGCGGAGCTGCGCTTCAAAGCTTCCGGACAATGGAAATCCCTGGTCTGGCCGCTGACCGGTCCGCCGCAAGTGGAAAGTTCAAAGGGTGATTTCACCGCCGAAGGCACGCCCAAGGACTACCGGTTTCAACTCGCCGCCGACCTGCAAGGACAAAACGTTCCCAATGGCCGCTGGACGCTGAATGGTCAAGGTTCCGATCAGGCCCTGCGGGAGATGAAGTTGATCGGCCAGACGTTGGAAGGGACGATCCAGGGCAACGCCATTGTCGCTTGGTTGCCCGCCGTGCGCTGGGAAGCCGAACTGACCGGTGCGGGACTCAACCCCGGCGCGCACTGGCGGGACGTACCCGGCAAGCTGATCCTGCGGCTGAAAAGCGATGGAGGACTGGAAAACGCAAAATTGCGCGCCAATCTCCTGCTGGAAGAACTGGCCGGCACCCTGAGCGGGCAAACGGTGCGCGGCAACGCCGATGTCACGGTTCAAGACCAGAATCTGACTATCAAAAACCTGAAATTGAATGCTGGCAACGCCCGACTGGAAGCCGACGGATCGCTGGCGCAGCTCTGGGATTTACGCTGGACACTGGACGCGCCTCAACTGAAATCACTGGTTCCCGGCTTGAGCGGGACCATCGCTAGCAGCGGCAAATTGAGCGGACCCCGCGACCAGCCAGCGGTGGCGGCGAATTTCACAGTGCAAAATCTGCGGCAGGGCGACACTCAAATCCAGAAGCTACGCGGCGAAGCCAATGTGGATGTCGGGAGCACCAGCCGTTCCCTGATAAAAGTCAATGGCGAAGGGCTGACGCTGGGCGGCCAGACCTGGAAATCCTTTACCCTCGACGGCTCCGGCACCGCCGCCGCCCACGAACTCAAAGCGGAACTGGTCGGCGAGCCGGGCCGCTTTCGGCTGGCGCTCGCCGGCAGCCTGCAAACCCCATCACCGGTGTGGGAAGGTCGCATCACCCAACTGAGCGCCCAGGATACCGTCGCCGGCGCCTGGAGCCTGGATCAACCGGCTGTGGTTCGCGCCTCGGCCAAGGCCGCCAGTCTCGATGCCGCCTGCCTGAGCAGCGCGTCCACCCGCTTGTGCCTGCAGGGCCAGTGGAATCAGTCCGGCGATTTCAACGGCCGGGTGCAACTCAGCAATCTCACCCCGGACCGGTTCAAAGCTTTTCTGCCGCAAGGCATGACGCTCGCGACCCGCGTCGGCGGCGAAGCCACCGCCAGCGGCAAAGTCGGTGGCGCGCTGCAAGGCAAGCTCGCTCTGAATATCGCCCCCGGCAGCTTGAGCATGGAAGCCAACGGCCAGCCGGTCCGTTTCACCTTGAACGGAGGTACCCTGCAACTCGACACCAACGGCCGCAGCGCCAGCGGCCAGGCAAAACTGGATCTCGCCCAAACTGGGCAGTTGCAGGCCACCCTGCAAGCCCAGGATCCATTCGGCGCGGCCCGGCTGAACGGTAAGGTCAACGCCGCCATCACCGATCTGAAAGGGGTGTCGACATTCGTACCGCAGTTACAAAACGTCTCGGGACAACTGCGGGCGAATGTGGACGTCGCCGGCACCCTTCCCAAGCTGGCACTGCGGGGCGACATCCGGCTGGAGAACGCCGGCGCGGCGATTCCGGAAGCCGGCATCAAACTTCAGAATCTCCAGTTCGCCGCCACCAGCACCGGCCAGGGGCCGGTGCAAATGTCCGGCTCGGTCGATTCCGATCCCGGCCAATTGCAGCTCAGCGGGGAAATCGATCCCCTGAAGCCGCAACTGGTTCTGATGGTCAAGGGGGAGAAGTTTCAGGCGCTTAAAACCACCGACCTGCAAATTCAGCTCAGCCCCGATCTCAAGCTCGACTTGACCCGGCAGCAGGCCCGAATCGATGGCACGCTGGCCATTCCGAAGGCTTATCTGCGACCTGGCGGCGAGCGCCCGGGCGCGGTCAAGGCTTCCGATGATGTCGTCATCGTCAACGGACCCGACGGGGAAGCGACGCCCAAATCCAAAGGGCTGGATATATACGCCAGGATCCGGGTCATTCTGGGTGACGACGTGCAACTGGAAACACCTGCTTTCAAGGGCAAGCTCAAGGGCAATCTGCTGGTGGAGGAAACGCCGCAATTGGCGCCACGCGGCAGTGGCAACATCGAAGTCGTCGCGGGAAATTACCGGATTTATGGCGAGGAAATCCAGATCCAGCGCGGACAACTGCTGTTCAGCAGCAGCCCCCTCGACAATCCGGGGCTGGACTTGCGGGTGGCGCGCCAGAGTCCAAGTTCCGCCGCGGGCGGCGACCCAGTCACCGCGGGCGCGCAGATTCGGGGTACGCTGAAGAAGCCACAATTGACCCTGTTCTCCACACCCAAAATGCCCGACCCCGATATTTTGTCCTATCTGGTGCTGGGCCGTGCGCCGAAAGGAGGCGGCTCCGGCTCCGGTTCCGAATCTGCGTTGCTGTTCAAGGCCGCCGGGGCCATGGGATTGGGTGGCGGCGCCCTCACCAAGGGCCTGGGCGATGCGGTCGGTCTGGATTCCCTGGAACTGGGCGGCGCCAGCGGTAACGAAACCTCCCTGATGATGGGCAAGTACCTGACGCCGGATTTGTATGTCGGCTATGGCGTCGGACTGATCGACGCCGTCAACACCTTCAACGTCAAATACCGGTTCAGCAAGCGGTTGCAGTTCGAATCGGCCAGCAGCACCATCGGGACCAGCGCCGATCTGATCTACACCATCGAACGTTGAGTGACGCCATACAGATACCCCGCCACTTCGGGACGCCCTCCTGAATGAAGAAGGGGCGAATACGGTTCCGTCAGCGGTAATAATCAGGCTCGTTCCCTGCTTTCCACTTGATGTTGCAACCGATGCTGGGCATCTGGTCAATCGTAACCGGCTGGGCGGCCAGCACCGCGTCAGCCGCCGCCCGCAGATCGGCGCCAGTCACCGGGAGGTTGTTACCCGGTCGGCTTCCATCGAACTGACCGCGATAGACCAGCTTGCGGCCGGCATCGAACAGGAAGAAATCCGGAGTGCAGGCGGCCCGATACGCCTTGGCGACCCCTTGGGTTTCGTCGTACAGGTACGGAAAGGGATAGCCGAACGCCTGAGCTTCCTCGGCCATTTTCTCCGGACTGTCAGTGGGAAAATTCGCCACGTCGTTGGCATTGATGGCGATGATGGCCAGTCCCCGGCCTTGATACTCGCGCGCGAACTGAACCAAGCCCTGACGGATATGTTTGACAAACGGGCAATGGTTGCACATGAAGATCACCAACAACGCCGACGCATCCTGGAAGCAATCCGGGGACACCGATGCGCCGGTGGCGGGTTCGGAGAGGTTGAACGCCGGCGCGGGGGTCCCCAATGGGAGCATGGTGGAAGCGGTTTGAGCCATGGTTTGCGCCTCAAGGGTTGGCAAGGGTTGGAATACCGTGATACGAACCGCTCACTATGACCGCAGCCGCCGGGCCGGGTTGCACGCGGCTCCGCCCGAACCAAGCTGGCCCGCCATGGTCAATCCCGACGAATTCGACGGTTTATTCGCGAATCTCACTTAACTTCCTCAGGAGAGCTTTCGATGCAACGACTCAATACGTCCCTTTGGCCCATCGCGGTCCTCGGCCTGTTGTGGGGCGCGCTGGCCCAGGCGGCGGACTATCCCGATTTCGTCACCCTGGTCGAACAGTATAGTCCGGCGGTGGTCAGCATTCAGACCAAGGCTGAAACCAAACAAAAGAACCCCTTTGGACGTGGCCACCCGCCGATTCCAGAAAACAGCCCGTTCCACGATTACTTCAAGCGCTTCTTCGAGCAAATGCCAGATCTGCCCATACCACCGGTCTCCTCGGTGGGTTCTGGTTTCATCGTCTCGGCGGATGGTTATATCGTCACCAACGCGCACGTGGTCGACGAGGTGGACAGCATCGTGGTCGGCCTGAGCGACCGCAGCGAACTGCCCGCCCAGGTCATCGGCAAGGACCGCCGCAGCGACATCGCTCTGCTGAAGGTCAAGACCAACGCGAGCCTGCCCGCCGTCAAGATTGGCGACATCGGCAAGGTCAAGGTTGGCCAGTGGGTGCTGGCCATCGGCTCGCCGTTCGGCTTCGAGCGCACCGCCACCCAGGGCATCATCAGCGCTCTGGGCCGCAGCCTGCCCAGCGACAACTACGTACCCTTCATTCAGACCGACGCCGCCGTCAACCCCGGCAACTCCGGCGGGCCGTTGTTCAACCTCAACGGCGAGGTGATCGGCGTTAACTCGCAAATTTACAGCCGTTCCGGGGGCTATCAGGGCGTGTCCTTCGCCATTCCCATCGACGTAGCGATGGAGGTCGTTGACCAACTCAAAACCGGAGGCAAGGTCGCACGGGGCTGGCTCGGCGTGTTGATTCAGGAAGTCACACCGGAACTGGCGCAATCCTTCGGCCTCGACAAACCGCGAGGTGCTCTGGTCGGCCAAGTGGTAGCCGATGGTCCGGCGCAGAAAGCCGGGGTCAAGGCTGGCGACATCATCGTCGCCTTCAACGGTCAACCCGTGAGCATTTCCAGCGATCTACCGCTGATGGTTGGCCGTACCCGCCCTGGCTCCAGCACGCCGCTGACGGTGATCCGCAACGGCAAGGAGCAAAACCTGACCATCCAGATCGAGCAACTGCCGGAGGAAAACAAGCTGCAACAGGCTATCGCCGAACCATCTTCCCACAACCGGCTCGGCCTGTTGGCGACCGAACTGTCGCCTGACAATCAGAAGAAAGGCGATCAGGGCGTGCTGGTCAAGGACGTGGACGAAGGCCCGGCGGCCAGCGCCGGCATCCGGCCGGGCGACATCATTACCCGTCTTAATAACGTGGACGTAACTGATGTAGGGCAGTTCGCGGACCTGGTCAAACAACTGCCCACCGGCCGTCCCATTCCCGTGCTAATCAAGCGCGACAACGGCTCGCTGTTCCTGGCGTTGACTGTCCCGGAAAAGGACGAATAGCGGGTTCTCGCCAGTCGCTCCACTCCCTGCGGCCTTGGGGAGTGGGGGGGGGGAAACCGGCGGCGCCCGTCGCCCTCCTTCCCGCTTTTCCCATGAGTAGGTTTCAACCTTGAACCCACGGGGGTCTCCGTCGTGGCCCAACCGCATGGACGGATAAGGTTCGCTCAGTGGCTGATTAGTGGTTCGAGGGTCTTCGCCTGCTCGATCCACTTTTCAACCTCGGCCAACGTTGGAACGCGGCGGACGAGCTTCTTCTCGGCGTTCTCTGCATCCATCATGGTCGTGAGATTCCGAGCGTTACGCATCTTTAATTCTTTGACGGTATCAACGCCGGACTTTTCAAGAAGTTCGGCGAACTCCTCACCGATTCCTCTAATACGCATGAGGTCGGCCTGGTTGGCCCACCGCAGGATCAGCGACGAAGAGATGCCCGTTGCCTCGGCCAGGGCTTGCCGGCCCTTGGCGTCGGCGGCCTTGGCCAGATACTCCGCCGTCGTCTTGATGCCTTGTTCGGCCAGCTTGGCGGCGAAGGCGGGTCCGATACCCTCGATTTTTTCGATCTTATCACTCATTGGTTCATCCTCCTTTGCAGTACCCTCGATAGTCTAGCTTATTGATTTAGTCGACGCCCAGTTTCAGAGGGTAAAATGGCCGCGTCTGCGCATTCTCGGCCGACTAACGCTGGCGAGAGAACTTTCATCTCTCCAGCTTCGAGCCATGCTCGACACTTACCTCCAAGTTCAGCGTCCGTAAAAACGAGGTCGTAGCCCTTGGTTTCGGAAACTCTGGGGGCAGCAATTTCTGTGGTCTTGCTGGTGTATTTGGCACAGCGGCTCACCCTCGAGGTTTTTGCGATACTTGGCTTAATCCCAAACTCTTGCACGAGCTCTCGAATAAGCCCATCGCAAGCACGCTGGAAAACCAAACCTCGTTCACAGACACCCCGCTTAGACGCTACAATGGAGCCGTTTTTATTAGCGGAACGCTCATGCCGATCCTGAAGTAGGCGCGTTCCAGCCACCCCAAAATTCACCACGTCGGCCGCCCGCATCCGCGGGAGCCGCACCATCAATAAGGGGTTTTTTCCGTGCTCGAAAATTATCGCCAACAAGCCGCCGAACGCACCGCCCAGGGCATTCCCGCGTTGCCGCTGAGCCCGCAACAGACCGCCGATCTGGTCGCGCTCCTCAAAAATCCCCCAAAGGGCGAGGAAGACTACCTGCTGGATCTCATCACCAACCGGGTGCCGGCGGGCGTAGACCAAGCCGCCTACGTCAAAGCCGCCTTCCTGGCCGCCGTCGCCAAGGGCGAGGCCAAGTCGCCGCTGATTTCCCGGGTGCGCGCCACGGAACTGCTCGGCACCATGCTGGGCGGCTACAACATCCAACCTCTGATCGACCTGCTGGACGACGCCGAGTGCGCCCCCGCCGCCGTCAAGGCGCTGTCCCACACCCTGCTGATGTTCGACTACAGGCACGGCGTCAAGGCCAAGGCCGACGCCGGCAATGCCCACGCCCAACAGATCATGAAGTCCTGGGCCGAGGCCGAGTGGTTCACCAGCCGGCCCAAGGTGCCGGAAAAAGCCACCGTCACCGTGTTTAAGGTGTCCGGTGAAACCAATACCGACGATCTCTCTCCCGCTCCCGACGCCTGGAGTCGTCCCGACATCCCGCTGCACGGGCTGGCGATGCTGAAGATGGAACGTCCGGGCATCCAGCCCGACGAACCGGGCAAGATCGGCCCGCTGAAGCAAATCGAGGCGCTGAAGAAGAAAGGCTATCCGGTCGCCTACGTCGGCGACGTGGTCGGCACCGGCTCCAGCCGCAAGTCCGCCACCAACTCAGTCCTGTGGTGGACTGGCGAGGATATCCCCTACGTGCCCAACAAGCGCTACGGGGGGTACTGCCTGGGCGGCAAGATCGCCCCGATCTTCTTCAATACCCAGGAAGACGCCGGCGCGCTGCCGATCACCGACTGCGACGTGACCCAGATGAACATGGGCGATGTCATCGACATCTACCCTTACGCTGGCAAAATCGAGAAAAACGGCGCGGTCATCTCCACCTTCCAGTACAAATCCGACGTGCTGCTCGACGAAGTGCAGGCCGGCGGGCGCATCAACCTGATCATCGGCCGCGGCCTGACCGACTGGGCACGCGAGGTGATGAACCTCGGTCCCAGCACGATCTTCCGCCGCCCGGTGGCGCCGAAAGATACCGGCAAGGGCTTCACCCTGGCGCAGAAGATGGTCGGCAGGGCCTGCGGCGTGGCCGGCATCCGCCCGGGCACCTACTGCGAGCCAAAAATGACCACGGTCGGCTCCCAGGACACCACCGGCCCGATGACCCGCGACGAACTGAAGGACCTGGCCTGCCTGGGCTTCTCCGCCGATCTGGTCATGCAGTCGTTCTGCCACACCGCCGCCTATCCCAAACCGGTGGACGTGCAGACCCACCACACCCTGCCCGACTTCATCTCCAGCCGCGCCGGCGTGGCGCTGCGGCCCGGCGACGGCATCATCCATTCCTGGCTGAACCGGATGCTGCTGCCCGACACCGTCGGCACCGGCGGCGACTCCCACACCCGTTTCCCCATCGGCATCAGCTTCCCGGCCGGTTCCGGTCTGGTCGCTTTCGCCGCCGCCACCGGCTCCATGCCGCTCGACATGCCGGAATCGGTGCTGGTGCGGTTCAAGGGCCAGATGCAGCCCGGCATCACCCTGCGCGATCTGGTCAACGCCATCCCCTACGCCGCGATCCAGAACGGGACGCTGACCGTGGCGAAGGAAGGCAAGAAGAACGTGTTCAACGGCCGGATTCTGGAAATCGAGGGGCTGCCGGACCTGAAGGTGGAACAGGCTTTCGAACTGTCCGATGCTTCCGCCGAGCGTTCCGCCGCCGGCTGCACCGTGCGGCTGAACAAGGAACCGATCATCGAGTACCTGAACAGCAACATCACCCTGCTCAAGTGGATGATCGCCAACGGCTACCAGGACCCCAAGACCCTGGAGCGCCGCATCAAGGGCATGGAAGCGTGGCTGGCCAACCCGACCTTGATGGAACCGGACGCCGATGCCGAGTACGCAGACGTGATCGAGATCGACATGAGCGCGATCAAGGAACCGCTGCTGGCCTGCCCCAACGATCCCGACGACGTCAAGACCCTGGCCGACGTGGCTGGCGACAAGATCGACGAGGTGTTCATCGGCTCCTGCATGACCAACATTGGCCACTACCGCGCCGCCGGCAAGGTGCTGACCGGTCAGGCCAACATCCCGACCCGCCTGTGGATTTCCCCGCCGACCAAGATGGACGCCCACCAGCTGAGCGATGAGGGCTACTATGCGATCTACGGCGCCGCCGGAGCGCGGATGGAGATGCCCGGCTGCTCGCTGTGCATGGGCAACCAGGCGCGGGTGGCGGACAACGCCACGGTGGTCTCCACCTCGACCCGCAATTTCCCCAACCGGCTGGGCAAGGGCGCCAACGTCTATCTGAGTTCCGCGGAACTGGCGGCGGTCTGCGCACTGCTGGGCAAGATCCCGACCTTCGAGGAGTACATGAAGTACATGGGCGAAATCGGAACCAAGGGAGCCGAGATCTACCGTTATCTCAATTTCAATCAGGTAGCGGAGTATCAGCAAGTGGCGGATAAGGTGAAGCTGGCGGCGTAAGCGCTGCCTGATCCCTCACCCTCACACATCCCCGTGAGCTATGCTTGCGGGGATTTTTCTTTTCGGATCGTTTGGAGAGGTGAAGCCATGAGCAGCGCCGCCCTGCCTGACCGGGACACGGTCGCCTCGACCACCGCAACCCTGGACACTCTGGAGCCGCCAACCCCACACCGCTACCGCCTGAGGGTCGCGGAATATCACCGCCTGGGTGAAATCGGGATTTTCGACGAAGACTCCAGAGTAGAGCTGATCGAGGGAGACCTGATCGCCATGCCACCAATTGGTTGCCAACACGCCGGTCATCTCGACCGCATAGCACAACCCTTTTTTCGCCAGGTGACTCAGGGCATTGTGCGGGTGCAAAGTCCAATACAACTTGGTGACCACTCGGAACCGCAGCCTGACCTGGCGGTACTCCGTTATCGCGAGGATTTCTACACCCGGTCGCATCCTCTCCCGGAGGATGTGCTGCTCCTGATCGAGGTTTCGGACAGCACCCTGCGCTACGACCGGGATACCAAGGTTCCGCTGTACGCCAAGGCGGGCATTCCCGAAGTGTGGCTGTTGGATCTGGTGGGCAAGCGGCTGGAGGTGTACCGGCGTCCCAGCCCCGAGGGCTATCGTGAGATTCACTATCCCCCGCCCACGGAAGACATTGCGCCCGTTTTACTACCCGAACTGACCCTGAACGTCGCCAGTCTATTCGTCCCTGCACCAGCCACGCCGTAGCGTAGCGTCATCACCCCCGACTCCAACTTCACGGCAAGCGCAACAACTCCACGATCGCCTCGGCAGCCTGGCGGCTGGCATCGCGGCGCAGTTCGCGGTGCAGGGCGTCGAATTCCGTCGTCAACCGCTCGCGGGCCAGCGGCTCGTCCAGCCAGCGCAAAACCGCCGGCCCCAGATTTTCCACGGTCGCCGCTTCCTGGATAAACTCCGGAACCAGTTCCCGCCCGGCCAACAGATTGGGCAGGGCAAAGTGGGAAACCGTCACCAGCCGCCGGGCCAACCACGCGGTCATTGACGCCACCCGATAGGCCACCACCATCGGCCGTTTGAGCAGCATCGCTTCCAGCGTCGCGGTGCCCGAGGCCAGCGCCACTACGTTGGCGGCGGCCATCACCTCGCGGGATTGTCCCCGCACCAGCGTCAACGGTAAAGCTGGGGCGCGTTCGGCTTGCATACCCGCCAAGACCTCATACAAGCGCGGTGTCGCCGCCGGTAGCACAAACCGCATTTCGGGGCGCCGGGTGTGCAGCCAAACCGCCGTCTCCAGCAACAGCGGGCCAAGCCGGCTGACCTCGCCAAGGCGGCTGCCGGGCAATAGCGCGATGAGCGCCGCATCATCGGCCAACACTGGCAACCCCAGCGCCTGGCGGGCAGCAGCTGGGTCGCTACGGAGGGGAATGGCGTCGGCCAACGGATGGCCAACGGCGCGCACCGGCACGCCGTGTTCCCGGTAAAACGCCGCCTCAAACGGATACAGGGTCAGCATCAAATCCACGGCGCGGGCGATCTTGCGCACCCGCCACGGACGCCAGGCCCAGACCGAGGGGCTGACGTAATGCACGGTGGGAATGTTGCGGACGCGCAACCGGCGCTCCAGTCCCAAGTTGAAATCCGGCGCGTCGATACCGATGAACGCCAGGGGGGGATCGGAGATGAGTTGTCGGTAAAGCTGGCGGCGCAGGGCCAGCAGATCGGGCAGATGCCGCACCACCTCCACCAGCCCCATGACCGCCAGCCGTTCCATCGGCGCCACGGTTTGAAACCCCTGGGCCACCATCGCCGGCCCACCGACGCCGGTAAAGCGGAGTTGAGGGTAATGCGACCGGAGCGCCGCCATCAGACCCGCGCCGAGCAGGTCGCCCGACAACTCGCCGGCGACGATGGCGATGTGCATGGATCGGCGGTGCTAGCGGACGATCCCGTTGCGGGATGGCGCCGCCAGAAAATCGGTTAGGATTTGCAACCGTGGCCATTCCACCGCCATCTCCCGCACCTTGTCAAGCGCTTCCTCCAACCGCATATTGGCGCGGTAGAGTACCTTGTAGGCGCGGCGGATCGCCTGAATCTCTTCATCGGCATAGCCGCGCCGGCGCAGGCCCTCGGCGTTGATGCCGTGCGGCTCGGCCCTATAGCCGGCCACGGTCACGTAGGGCGGCACGTCCCGATGCACCCCGCAGGCGAACCCGCAGAAGCTGTGCATGCCCAGGCGGGTGAACTGGTACACCAGAGCGAAGCCGCCCAGCACCACGTCGTCCTCGATGTGGACATGTCCGGCCAGGGATGCCCCGTTTGCGAAGATGGCCCGATCGCCGACCATGCAATCGTGGGCGATATGGACATACGCCATGATCCAGTTGTCATTGCCCAGGTGAGTCAGCCCGCCGCCTTGGGCCGTGCCGCGATTGATGGTGACAAATTCGCGGATGCTGTTGCGGTCGCCGATCTCCAGCCGGGTCGGTTCGCCGCCATATTTCTTGTCCTGCGGGATTTCGCCCAGGGAACTGAACTGATAAATCCGGTTGTCGCGACCGATCCGGGTCGGCCCCTGGATCACCACATGCGGGCCAATCCAGGTGCCAGCGCCGATCTCCACCTCCGGACCAATCACCGAGAACGGACCCACTGTCACATCCGGTGCCAGTTGGGATGACGGGTCCACCACGGCGCGCGGATCGATCACAGGTCGATATCCCGCTTGGCGCACATCAGATCGGCGGACGCCACCAATTGCCCATCCACCTTGGCCTCGCAAACGAATTTCCCGATGCCGCGCTTGATGCGATCCAGCCGGACCTCCAGGATCAGTTGATCGCCCGGCCCGACCGGTCGCTTGAAGCGGGCGTTGTCCACGCCCACCAGGTAATACATGGAACGATGGTCCGGCCGCTCGCCCTCACTCTTGAAGGCGAGGATGCCAGTCGCCTGCGCCAGCGCCTCCAGGATCAGCACGCCGGGCATGATCGGTCGTTGCGGAAAGTGCCCTAGGAAAAAAGGTTCGTTGAAACTGACGTTCTTGAGGCCGGTCAGCGACCGCCCCAGATCGATCGCCAGCACTCGGTCAATCAGCAGAAATGGGTAGCGATGCGGCAGGTAGTTCAGAATCTCCTGAATATCCATCGGTTCCAAATTGTTACCCTCTCAAACGGCGCCATCGCGGCCGATTTTCTTTTCCAGGGCCGCCAGTCGCCGAAACATCTCGTCCAGACGACGCAGGCGGGCGCTGATCTTGTTCCACAACCGGTTCGGCTCCACCGCCAGCCCCGAGGAATAGATCCCCGGTTCGGTGATCGACTGGGCCACCAGCGACATGCCGGTAACCTGCACGTGGTCGGCGATTTCCAGGTGGCCGGCGACCCCGACCCCGCCACCCAACATGCAATGACGGCCGATCTGGGCGCTGCCGGCAATGCCGACGCAACCGGCCAAGGCGCTGTGGGCGCCGATGCGGACGTTGTGGGCGATCTGAATTTGGTTGTCCAGCTTGACCCCGTCCTCAATGACCGTATCTTCTAGGGCTCCTCGGTCGATGGTGGTATTGGCGCCAATCTCAACATCGTCTCCGATCAGCACGCTGCCCAGTTGGGGAACCTTGAGCCAGCAGCCCTCGCTGTCGAGGGCTAGGCCGAAACCGTCGCTACCTATCACCGCGCCCGGATGCACCAGCGCCCGGCGACCAACCCTCACTCGATGACAGATCGTCACCCGGGCCACCAACCGGCTGTCTGCTCCGATCACGGTCTGTTCGCCTATCACGCAACCCGGTCCAACAATGACGCCGGTCTCGATCACCGCGCCCGCCTCCACCGAGCAATGCGGTCCGATCCAGGCATCGGCGGCGACGTTTGCCGTGGGACTGACCCAGGCAGTGGGATGAATGCCACGCCGCGATTCGGCGGCCGGTTCGAACAGCAACGCGGCCCGGGCATAAGCGACATGCGGGTTGGCGGCCACCAGCGCCGGCGCGGGGCAATCCCGGGCATCCTCGGGCGACAGGATCACCGCGGTCGCACGTGTGGTCGCCAGGTAGGAACGATAGCGGGGATGGGTCAGAAAACTGATCTGGCCGAATTTAGCGCTGTGCAGGGGAGCCACCCCGGCGACGACCGTCGCTGCTTCGCATCCTTGCAGGCGCGCGTCCGCCACCGCAGCGATCTCGCCCAGCGTGGTCATCTTGACCCTACTTGGACGTCAGGCGTTTAAGTACCTTTTCGGTCACATCCACCTGGGGGCCGACATACAAGGTCGCACTGTCGTTGATGACCAGATCGAAGCCCTCCTCCTTGGCGACGCTGTTGACCACCTCCAGCACCTGTTTTTGGAATTTGCCCAATTCGTCGTTGCGGCGCAGATTAAAGTCTTCCCGGAACTCATCACTGGTCCGCTTCAATTCCCGGGCTTGGTTGCGGATGTCGTTTTCCAGACTGCGGCGCTGACTGTCGCTCATCACCGCGCTATCCTTGGCCAGCTTCTCTTCCTGCTTGCGCAACGACTTGAGAGCCTCGTCCAGGCCCTTCTTCCGTGGCGCGAATTCCTTTTCCAACCGCTTGCTGGCGGCCTCGGCCTGCGGCGAACTGCTCAGGATCTTGGCGATACTGACGAAGCCAATTTTCACATCAGCCGCCAGCGCCAGGGAAACCGGCAGAACCAGGGCCGCCGCGATCAATAAATTACGCATGAGTTTCAACGTCGATACCTCCATCGGCAGGAAAATGCGAAAAGTCAACCAAAACATAAACATTCACTCGGGATTCGGCATCAGTTGAACGGCACGCCGAAGGAAAACTGGAAGACTTCCGTTTCATCGCCGGTCTGATCGTTAAGCGGAGCGGCGACGCTCAACACGATAGGTCCGAGCGGAGAGATCCACAACCCGGACAATCCGACCGAATACCGCAACTCGCCGACATCGAAATCATCCACGGTTGAAAACACGTTGCCGATGTCGAAAAAGGCCGCTACCCGGATATTTTCGGATTTCTCCATGAACGGCACCGGCAGAATCAACTGGGTATTGGCCACGGTCTTGAACGCACCGCCGCTCGGTTCGTCGTTGCTGTAACGCGGTCCCAGAGTATTGGCTTTGTAGCCTCGCACCGACCGTAGGCCGCCGGCATAATAGTTTTCAAAAAACGGCAGTCCACTGGTATCGCCATAACCGTCGCCATAGCCGACTTCACCACCCACCGACCAGGTCAGCCAACGAGCAAATGGAAAGTAGGCGATGCCCCGGTAATTGAATTTGTAGAATTCCGCAGTACTTCCCGGCAGGGCAAACTGTCCCACAATCTGGTTCAGACTGCCGCTGGTTGGAAAAATAATCCGGTCACGGCTATCACGCGCCCAACTGGCGTCCAGAGTGATCTGGTCATACGTATCGCCGTTCTCCCTAAGATATTCGAGAATTTGGATCGGCGTAGAATCGGTCGTGTCGATCCAAATATGCTGGTACCCGGGGCTCAGCCGCAAGGTGTCGAACTCGTTCAAGGGGAATCCAAAAAGGACCTGGGCGCCAGCGGCGTTCCGAATATAGTTGGCTGTGTTGAGCTCGGCGGTATCGATGTTCTGGTAAAACGCCCTGAATCCAAGGCTGACACCATCCGGGGTATAGTAAGGATTGTTATAGGAGAGACTGTAATTTTCGCCTGCATCGCTATTATTCAGCACCAGGGACAGTTGGTTGCCCGTGCCAAGGAAATTGTTCTGGGTCACGCTGGCGTTCAGCAGCAGGCCCGAGTCCTGGCCATAACCGATGCCAAACATCAGGCTGCCCGATGGCCGCTCGACCACGGTAAAGTTGACATCCACCTGGTCGCTGGCGCCCGGCACGGCCGGCGTTTCAAGATTGACGCTTTCCAGGTATTCCAGGCGCTGCAGGCGGGTCTTGGATCGTTCGGCATCCTTGGTCGAGAACCACGATCCTTCCGTTTGCCGCATTTCCCGGCGCAGTACTTCGTCCTGGGTCTTGATGTTGCCCTGGAAATTGACGCGCCGGACATAGGCGCGCATGCCCGGTTCCACCACAAAATTCAGAGACACCTTGCGGGTCTCGTCATCCACCCGCGGCACGGCATTAACGTTGGCGAAGGCATAGCCCTCCTCGCCCAGCCGCTCGCCAATCGCCTTGGCGGTTTCGGTCAGCTTGGCGCGGGAGAAAGTCTCGCCCGGCTTAAGGGTGATCAGCTTGCGCAGATCCGGCTCCGCCACGACCCCGAAATCCCCGCTCAGTTGCACGTCTTCCATGGTGTAAGGTTCGCCCTCGGTGATATTGAGGGTGATGTAGACATCCTTCTTGTCCGGGGTAATCGAAACCTGAGTGGAATCCACATTGAACTTGAGATAGCCCCGGTCCAGGTAGAAGGAGCGCAAGACCTCAATGTCCGCCGCCAGTTTCTGCTTGGAATACTGATCGTCCTTGGTGAAAAAGGAAAACCAGCCACCCGTGGAGGATTGCAGTTGACCCAGCAGTTCCTTTTCGGTAAACGCCTTGTTGCCGACGATAGTGATCTGACCAATGCTGGCCACCGCGCCTTCCGAAATCTCGAGGGTGACCGCGACCCGGTTGCGCTCCAGCGGCTGTACCTGGCTATCGATTCGCACCGCGTACCGGCCGCGGCTGTAATACTGCCGCAGCAATTCCTGCTCAACCTTGTCGAGCAACGCCCGGTCGAACACCCTACCCTCGGCCAGGCCCACCCCTGTCAGGGCCTTCTTGAGATCCTCGGTGCTGATGTCGCTGTTGCCAGTGATCTTGACCTCGGCGATGGCCGGCCTTTCGGTCACGGTGATCACCAGCACGTCGCCCTGGCGTTCCAGGTTCACATCGGTGAAGAAGCCGGTCTTGAACAGCGCGCGGATCAACTCCGGGTAATCCTTCTCCGAGACCGTCGAACCGACCTGTACCGGCAGGTAGTTAAACACGGTGCCGGCGGAGATCCGCTGCAAACCCTCGACCTGGATATCGCGAATGACGAATGCGGCAGCGTTTGCTCCGGAAATCGCGACCAGCAGGCCCAGCGAGAACATCAGGTTGCGATAAAATTTCATGAGTACGTAGTCACCCAAGGCCAGGGTCGGCGGTTACTATCCCAGCAGACGGTTGAAATCATTGAACAGTGCCAGCCCCATCAACAACACCAGGAACACGATCCCGACCCGTTGCCCCAAATTCTGCACCGCGTCGGACAGGGGGCTACCCTTGACCAGCTCGATCAGGTAGTACAGCAGATGGCCTCCATCCAGTACCGGAACGGGCAACAGGTTCAAAACCCCCAGGCTGATGCTGACCAGGGCCAACAGCGACAGGAACGCCATGGCGCCAGCGCTGGCCGCCTGGCCGGCGAATTGCGCGATGGTCAGTGGTCCGCTGAGATTGTCCAGCGAGGCCCTGCCAACCAGCATCCGGCCCAGCATCCGCAGCGTCAGCAGCGACATGTCCCAGGTTTTTCCGAGCGCGGCGCCCACCGCATCCAGCGGCCCATACCGTACCACGACCCGTAAGCTTTCCGCGAGACTATCGGGCACATCGGCAATGGCGCCGACGAAACCGACCTGCTCGCCCCGTTCGTTTTCCCGCTCGTCGGGAATCAGGTTCAGCGTCTGCTCCGTGCCGTCGCGCTCGATCCGCACGCTGAAAGACTGGCCGGGATGCCGTTGGATTACCGCGCGCCACTGTTCCCAATCCCCGATGGCTTCGCCTGCGGCCCGCACGATGTGGTCGCCCGGTTGTAAACCGGCTCGTTCCGCCGCGCCGTCGCGCGTGAGCTGGCCGATCACCGCCGGCAACACTGGCCGCCACGGCGCCAGACCCAATTGATCGAACACCAGCGCCGCTTCGCCCAAGTCTCGGGCATCACGCAAGTCCAGCGCGCGGACCCGCGCCCGATCATCGGAATCCAGCACCTCGACCAGAATCACTTCCCCGGCCATGGCGCGATCCACCAATTCCAGCATGACCGCGCTCAGGGTCGGCGTCGGCTTGCCGTCGATGGCGACGATCAAATCGCCCTTGTGGAAACCGCTCGCCGCTGCCAGCGAACCGGGTTTTGGATCGTCCATCACTGGCTTGACGCCGGGAACGCCGATCATGAACATCAGGCTGTAGGCCAAAATGGCGAACAGTAAGTTGCCGAGCGGCCCGGCAAGCACGATGGCGATGCGCGAGCCGACCGGCTGGCGGTTGAAAGCCCTCGACAACTCGGCCGGCGCTACCTCACCCTCGCGCTCGTCCAGCATTTTCACATAGCCGCCCAGGGGCAAGACGGCGACGACATATTCGGTACCGTCCCGGCCACACCGCCGCCACAAGGGCCGACCGAAGCCGATGGAAAACTTGAGAACCTTGACCCCCAGCCGGCGGGCCACCCAGAAATGACCGAATTCATGGACAGTGATCAACACGCCCAAGGTAACGATCAAGGCTAGTAACGAAATCAACGGACTGTTGCTCATCTCACCCCTCCGACGCTCGCGCGGCGATCCACTCGCCTGCCACGGCGCGGGCCAGGGCATCGTCAGCGAGAATCGTCGCCAGCGTATCGACCCCGCGCGGCACCACTCGTTCCAGAGCCTGTTCGACCACGGTGGCGATGTCGGTAAAGCGAATCCGCCGGTCGAGGAAAGCTTGCACCGCTGCCTCGTTGGCCGCGTTCAAAATGGCCGGCGCGGTGCCGCCCGCATCCAGCGCGGCGAAGGCCAGTTGCAGACAGGGAAAGCGAACGAAATCCGGGGCCTGGAACTCCAGCGACGCCAACCGTGCGAAATCCAGAAAGGCCGCGCCAGACGCCAGGCGCCGCGGCCAGGCCAGGGCGTGGGCGATGGGCGTGCGCATGTCGGGGTTGCCCATTTGCGCCAGCACCGAGCCGTCCTCATATTCCACCATCGAGTGGATCACGCTCTGGGGATGCACCACCACCTCGATCTGCTCCGGTAGCGCGCCAAACAGCCAGCACGCCTCGATCACCTCCAGCCCCTTGTTCATCATGGTGGCGGAATCCACCGAGATTTTCCGCCCCATGCGCCAGTTCGGGTGGGCACAGGCCTGATCCGGGGTCACGTCGAGCAACCGGTCCAGCGGCGTGGTGCGAAATGGCCCGCCGGAAGCCGTCAGCAGGATGCGCCGGACGCCAACCTGATCCAGACCTCCGGCCACGAACCCCGGCGGCAGGCACTGAAATACCGCGTTGTGTTCGCTATCAATTGGCAGCAGTTCCGCTCCATGCTCTCGTACGGTCGCCATCAACAGCGGCCCAGCCATCACCAACGCTTCCTTGTTGGCCAACAACAGCCGTTTTCCGGCCCGTGCCGCCGCCAGGGTCGGCAACAGACCCGCCGCCCCGACAATAGCAGCCATCACGCAAGCGGCCTCCGGCAACGCCGCGACCCGCTCCAACCCCTCCGCGCCGGCCAGCACCTCGACCGGCCGATCCGCCGCGCGCAACCCCTCCAGTAATTGCCCGGCCGCATCTGCATCCGCCATGACGGCGTAATCGGGTTCGTGGATCAGGCACTGCCGGAGCAAACCCTCGACATCGTTGTGGGCGGTTAGCGCCACGACCCGGAACCGGTCGACATGGCGAAGCAGCACGTCGAGCGTGCTGACCCCGATCGAGCCGGTCGAACCCAGAATGGTCACGCCAATGCGTTTGCTCATCGCGACAACCCGTTCCAACCCAGCAGAAAAACGGGCGCAGCGGCGATCAGGCTGTCCAGCCGATCCAGCACGCCGCCGTGACCGGGTAACAACGAACCGCTATCCTTCACCCCGCGCTGCCGCTTCAGCATGCTCTCGAACAAATCCCCAACGATGGAAAAACCGACCGTTACCATGCAGACTGCCACGAACCCGGGCCACCGCGAACCCACGCCCAGCACCGCCGCGCCGATCAGGGCGAAGGCCAGCGCCGCCGCCGCCGCTCCCCAGACCCCCTCCCAGGTTTTCCCCGGGCTGATGGCGGGCGCCAGTTTGCGCCGCCCCCAGAGCCGGCCGGCGAAATAGGCGCCGATATCGGCGGCCCAAATCAACATCAACAGGAACAGGAGATGGCCTGGCCCGAACTCATTCCGCAAGCCCATCAGCGCCACCCAGGCCGCCACCAGCGCCACCACGCCGGCCGCCCCAACCCCAAGGGGCCGATTCTGGCGTTCGGGTTGCCCAGAGAAGCGCCATAACCAAAACACGGCGTAACACCAAGCCGCAAAGACCGGGGTCAGTAGACCGGCTACAAAGGCTGGGCGCTCCACCAGCGGCCAGATCGTTAAAATCAGGACCAGCACCATTCCGCCATACAGTAACCGGCCACGGGGTTGGGCCAAGCCCGCCAAGTCGGCCCATTCCCAGGCGCCCAGCATGAGCACCGCCATCAGCACCGCGCCAAAACCAACCGCCGGCAGTTTCAACACCACCCAAAGGGCGATCAGGGCCAGCACGCTGGCGGTGATCACGCGCTGCTTAAGCATGGGCAACCCCGGCCACCTGTTCGCTGGTCTGCCCGAATCGCCGCTGTCGGCTGGCGAAAGCGGCGCAAGCGGTTTCCAAATCGTCGGCGTTGAAATCCGGCCACAGTCGGTCGGTGAAGTACAGTTCGGTATACGCCAACTGCCAAAGCAGGAAATTGCTGATGCGCTGCTCTCCGCCAGTGCGGATAAATAGATCCGGTTCCGGTAAATCGGCCAAGCAAGTGTAATGGTGCAACAGATCAACGGTGACATCGTCCGGCCCCAACCTGCCAGCAACCGCATCCTCGGCCACCCTTCGGCAGGCCTGGGCGATGTCCCAGCGGCCGCCGTAGTTGGCGGCGATCACCAAGTTCAAACCCTTGTTGGCTGCGGTCCGTTGCTCGGCCTTGGAGATGTAGTCCTGCAGGGTAGCCGAAAAAGCCCTGTGATCGCCGATAAAGCGCAAGCGGACGTTGGCGGCGTCCAGGCGCCGGATCTCTCGGCGCAAGGTGGTGAGAAACAGGTTCATCAGCACTTCGACTTCCGGCCGCGGACGGCGCCAGTTTTCGCTGCTGAAGGCAAACAGGGTCAGCGCTTCGATACCGCGTTCGCTGCACGCTCTGACGATCTGCCGCACTGCCTTGGCGCCTTCCCGGTGGCCAGCCGTGCGCGTCAGGGATCGTTGCTGCGCCCAGCGCCCGTTGCCGTCCATGACGATGGCTACGTGCCGGGGCAATTGCTCGAGCGGGATCGGGGAAGGGAGGGCGTCAAGCGACATCCATGATGTTCCTCGGCTGGATCGCCATCGCGATAGAAGGCACAAACCGACGCTTTAGATTTCCATCAACTCGGCTTCCTTGGCCGCGAGCATCTTGTCCACGTCCTGGATATGCCGATCGGTGAGTTTCTGGATCTCATCCTGGGCTTGCCGCTCGGCGTCCTCGGTAATTTTCTTGTCCTTAAGCAGGATTTTAAGCTGGTTGTTGGCATCGCGGCGGATATTGCGGATCGCCACCCTGGCGCCCTCGCCCTCCTGTCGGACTATTTTGACCATATCGCGGCGGCGCTCCTCGGTCAGCGGCGGCAGCGGAACGCGGATGGTCGTACCGGCGGAGGCCGGGTTCAGGCCCAGATCGGACTTGAGAATCGCTTTTTCGATCGGACCAAGCATGTTCCGTTCCCAGGGCGTGATCAGAAGGGTGCGGGCGTCGGCCACCCCGACCGACGCCACCTGATTGAGCGGCGTCTCGTTGCCGTAGTAACTGACCATGATATGGTCCAGCAGGCTGGCATGAGCGCGGCCGGTGCGCAGCTTGGTCAATTCCTGTTTCAGATTCTCCACGCTCTTCGCCATCCGGGCGGTGGCTTCTTTCTTGAGAGGATCGATCATATTGTCATTCCCGCACCACGGTGGTGCCCACGTTCTCCCCGCACACGATCCGCACCAAGTCGCCGTTGCGGTTTATGTTAAAAACCTTTAGCGGTAGGTCATGTTCGCGGCACATCACAATGGCCGTGGCGTCCATCACCCCCAGCTTGCGCGCCAGGGCCTCGTCGTAGGTGAGCCGCTCGTAGCGCACCGCGTCCGGATCCTGGCACGGATCGGCCGAGTAGATGCCATCCACCTTGGTGCCCTTGAGCATCACCTCGGCGTTGATTTCAATCGCCCGCAAGCTGGCGGCGGAGTCGGTGGTGAAAAAGGGATTGCCAGTGCCTGCGGCGAAGATCACCACTCGGCCTTTTTCCAAATGGCGAATGGCGCGGCGGCGGATGTAGTCCTCGCACACCTGGTTGACGCGGATGGCCGACATCACCCGGGTGAACACGCCCAGCCGCTCCAGAGTATCCTGCATCGCCAGCGAGTTCATCACCGTGGCCAGCATCCCCATATGATCGGCGGTGACCCGATCCATCCCGGCCTTGGCCAACCCCGCGCCGCGGAACAGGTTGCCGCCGCCGATCACCATGCCCACTTCCACCCCGCGCTGGCACAGTTGCCGGATCTCGTCGGCTACGCGGGCGAGTATCCCGGTATCGATGCCGGAACCGTCCTCCCCCATCAGGGCCTCGCCGCTGAGCTTGAGGAGAATCCGCTTGAAGGCTGGTCTGGAATCCTGCGGGGACATGGCGCTGCCTGCGTGGTCGAAAACGGGCGGATTGTAACTGATCGCGCCCTCGGCGTCAGTGGCGACGCCGAGGGCGCAGATTTCCAACTACTCGCCGCGCGCCGCGGCAACCTCGGCGGCGAAATTATCGGCTTTCTTCTCGATTCCCTCGCCCAGTTCAAAGCGCTCGAAGCGGATCACCCGAGCCTTGCGGGACTCGAGCAGATCGCCCACGCTCTGCTTGTCGTCCTTGACAAACATCTGGCCCAGCAGGGTGGCCGACTCGAAGTATTTACGCAGCTTTCCTTCCACTATTTTCTCGATGATCTTATCGATGACGTTGGCCGGCTTACCTTTAGCCTCGTCCACCGCCTGCGCCGCGTAAATCTCCTTCTCCTTGGCGATCAACTCGGCGGGCACCTGGTCGGCGCTGACGCAGAACGGCCGGCTAGCAGCCACGTGCATGGCGATATCCTTAGCCAGATCGGCGTTCCCGCCGTCCAGTTCCACCAGCACGCCAATCCGGGTTCCATGGAGGTAGCTACCAAGCACGCCGGTCGAGGACGCCAGCCGGACGCCCCGCCGGACGTTGATGTTCTCGCCGATCTTGGCGATGCACTCGCGCCGGTTCTGCTCGACGCTCTGGCCGTTGGCCATGACCGCCGCTAGCAGCGCATCCAAATCAGCGGGACCCTCGCGCAGCACGGTCTCGGCGACCCCGGCGGCGAAAGCCCGGAAGTCGTCGTTCTTGGTGACGAAGTCGGTTTCGCAATTGATCTCGGCCATGGCCACCGCCCCGGCCGTCTGCCGGACGACGATCAAGCCCTCGGCGGCGACGCGGCTGGCCTTCTTGTCGGCCTTGGCCTGGCCGGCCTTGCGCATCAATTCGACCGCCGCCTCGATATCGCCTCCGGTTTCCTGCAGAGCCCTCTTGCATTCCATCATTCCCGAACCCGTGCGCTCGCGCAATTCCTTGACCTGCACCGTTGTAATTTCCGCCATGCTTGTCTACCTCTGAAAAAAGCCAATTCAATATCAAATCTGGAATGGTAACGGGGTCCTGGCCGGTCGCATCAAAAAGGCTCGCGCGCCAGATGCGCGCGAGCCTTTCGGGCCATGCGCCGGCCACGGGATTCAGGGGATGCTCGCCGGCAGCGCCTCTTCAGGAATTTCGACGAATTCCTCCTCGGCGCGGCCAGCGGTCAGCACGGCGCGGCCTTCCATCACCGCCTCGGCCAGCCCGCCGACGTAGAGCTGTATCGCGCGGATCGCGTCGTCGTTGCCGGGTATCAGATAGTCCACGCCGTCTGGCGAATTGTTGGTGTCCACCACCCCGAGCACGGGAATGCCCAGCTTGTTGGCCTCCTGCACCGCGATGCGCTCGTGGCCGACGTCGATCACGAACAGCGCATCCGGCAGGCTTGCCATTTCCTTGATGCCGCCCAGACTGCGTTCCAGCTTGTCCATCTCGCGCCGCAGACCGATAACTTCCTTCTTGCCCAGCCGCTCGAAGGTGCCGTCCTGAGCCATTAAATCCAGATCCTTGAGCCGCTTGATGGATTGGCGGACGGTTTTGAAATTGGTCAGCATCCCGCCCAGCCAGCGGTGATTGACATAAGGCATACCGCACCGGATCGCCGCTTCGGCGGTCGGCTCGCGGGCCGAGCGCTTGGTGCCCACCACCAGAATCTTGCCGCCCTGAGAAGCCATCCGGCCGGCGAAATTCAACGCCTCCAGGTACAGCGGCAGGGTTTTTTCCAGGTTGACGATGTGGATCTTGCTGCGCGCCCCGAAGATATACGGGGCCATCTTGGGATTCCAGTAACGGGTTTGGTGGCCGAAATGCACGCCGGCCTCCAACATCTGGCGCATGGAAACAGTCGCCATTGCGGATGTTCTCCTTGAAGATTGGGGTTGAGCCTCCATTCGCCCCGAGGGGCGACCCGCGCTAGCGGGCACCCGGCCACCCGTGCCGGCGAATGTGAGAAGTAGTTGGTTTGCCTGCTTGTTTACTTGAATCCGAGCCCGCGGTAATTAGCGGGCGTATCGGGAGTTTGCTTAAAAGGCGCGCGCTTTATAACATGGATTGTTTCGGAAAACCAAACGAACGCCGCCCTCGGAGCGTTGTCCCAATTTCCGGCGACCGCACCAACCGCTGCTTCCCCATCCTGGATCGCTTTGTCCCCGGACAGAACATGTTTCAGAAACCCCCTAATAAGACGCTGAACATCGTCTTCAAGACTCCGGAAGAAATCGCCAAAATGCGGGTGGCCGGCCGACTGGCCGTCGAGGTGTTGCGCATGATCGAGCCCCACGTGCGCGAGGGCGTCACCACCGAGGCGTTGGACCGGATCTGTCACGATTACATCGTCAACACCCAAGGGGCGATTCCCGCGCCGCTCAACTATCGCGGCTTTCCCAAATCGATCTGCACCTCGGTCAACCAGGTGGTCTGCCACGGCATCCCCGGGTCGAAGACGCTCAGGAAAGGCGACGTACTCAACATCGACATCACCGTCATCAAGGACGGCTACCATGGCGATACCAGTCGGATGTTCGCGATCGGCACGCCGCCCATCGCCGCGCAGCGGGTCAGCCAGGTGGCCTACGAATGCCTGTGCATCGGCATCCGCATGGTGCGGCCCGGCATCCGCCTCGGCGACATCGGTCACGCCATCCAGAAACACGCCGAGGCCCAACACTGCTCGGTGGTGCGCGAGTATTGCGGCCATGGCATCGGCCGGGACTTTCACGAAGACCCGCAGGTTCTGCACTACGGCAAGCCCGGCGACGGCGTCGAACTGCGGCCGGGCATGACCTTCACCATCGAGCCGATGATCAACGCCGGCAAGCGCTACGTCAAAGTGCTGCCCGATGGCTGGACCGTGGTCACCAAGGATCACAGCCTCTCCGCTCAATGGGAACATACCGTGCTGGTAACCACCACCGGCCACGAAATTCTCACCCTGCTCCCCAACGAATCACTTTAGCCCCCACCCATTTCTTGGACTGCATGGCCACTCCCGACCTCGCCCCGCCAACCGCCGCCATCCCACCACCCGAAGTTTGGCGGGGGAACGATCCCGAAACCGCTACTTTCGACGTGGCTGGGTTCGAGCGCGAACTGACCGCCGCCTCCAACCCCATTGCGTTGTTCCGAACCCTGCTCAAACAAGGCGACACCCGATTCAAGGAACTGTTCCTGCAGGGCGTTCCCGCCCACGAACTGGCGCCGGCCCGCGCCGGCTTGATGGACGAGTTGCTGCGAGTGGCCTGGCCGCGGTTTTTCGAAACAGACGCGCCGGATTTGGCTTTGGTGGCGGTGGGCGGTTACGGCCGTGGCGAACTGCACCCGGGTTCGGATGTGGACATCATGATCCTGCTCGACGAGCGGACCTTGGATGCCCGCCGCTCCGCCTTGGAGAATTTTCTAGCCTTTCTTTGGGACATTGGTCTGGAGGTCGGACACAGCGTGCGCACGATCGAGGACTGCGCCCGCGAGGGCGCCGCCGACATCACGGTCGCCACCAGCCTGATGGAGGCACGGCGGCTGACCGGCTCGGCGGCGCTGTATGAACGGATGCGCGCCGTGACCAGCCCCGACCGCATCTGGCCGGACGCCGCCTTTTTCGAATCCAAGCAGCAGGAGCGCTTCCAGCGCTGCCACAAGTACAACGATACCGCCTTCAACCTGGAACCCAATATCAAGGAGGGTCCCGGCGGTCTGCGCGATTTGCAAATGATAGGCTGGGTGGCCAAGCGCCATTTCGGCGCCAGCACCCTGGGAGAACTGGTTGATCACGGCTTCCTCAGCCCCCGCGAGCACGAGGAACTGATTGAGTGCCGCAACTTTCTCTGGCAAATCCGCTTCGCCCTGCACCTCCTGACCGGCCGCCGCGAGGACAACTTGCTGTTCGACCACCAGCGGCGCATCGCCCGGCAACTCGGCTACCGGGACCAGGATCACAACCTCGCGGTCGAGCAGTTCATGCAGCGCTACTACCGCACGGTCAACGCCCTGGGTCAACTCAACGAGATGCTGTTGCAACTGTTCGAGGAAGCGATCCTGCTGGCCGACGATCCGGACGAACCGTTGCCGATCAACCGCCGCTTTCAGGCCCGAAGGGGCTATCTGGAAGTTG
The DNA here is from genome assembly GCA_963696515.1 of uncultured Gammaproteobacteria bacterium. Lineage (GTDB taxonomy): Bacteria > Pseudomonadota > Gammaproteobacteria > Competibacterales > Competibacteraceae > Contendibacter. The sequence goes on along the minus strand of CAVOKM010000012.1, from coordinate 90,350 downwards.
CCCGGCCCAACGTGTTCCTGCGTTACCCCTTCGCCCTGCTGGAAATCTTCCTGATTTTACAGCAGCACCCGGAACTCAAGGGCATCCGCGCGTCCACCATCCGCCTGATCCGCGACCATCTGCCACTGATCGACGACAAGTTTCGCAACGACATGCGACCGCGCAGCCTGTTCATGGAAATCCTGCGCCAGCCGCATGGGGTGACGCAGCAACTGCGGCTGATGAACGCCTACGGGGTGCTGCCGGCCTATCTGCCGGAATTCGGCCACATCGTCGGGCGGATGCAATACGACCTGTTCCACGCCTACACGGTGGACCAGCACATCCTGTTCGTGGTGCGCAACCTGCGGCGGTTCTTCCTGCCCCAGTTCGCCGAGGAACTGCCGCGCTGCAGCGCGATCATGGAACAGTTGCCCAAACCGGAACTGCTGTACATCGCCGGTCTATATCACGACATCGCCAAGGGGCGCGGCGGCGACCACTCCGAATTGGGCGCCAGGGATGTCGAACAGTTTTGCCACCGGCACGGCCTGAGCAACTTCGACACCCGGCTGATCGCCTGGTTGGTGCGCCACCACCTGACCCTGTCGCTCACCGCGCAGAAGAAGGACATCCACGATCCGACGGTCATCCACGACTTCGCCCGGCTGATGGGCGATCAAATGCATTTGGATTATCTCTATCTGTTGACGGTCGCCGACATCCGCGGCACCAATCCCAAAGTGTGGAACACTTGGCGGGATTCATTGCTGTGGCAATTGTACGAAGCCACCCGCTGGGCGCTGCGTCGGGGGCTGGACAACCCGATCGATAAGGAGGAGCGTATCCGCGAGGCGCAGACTCAGGCCCGGCAACGACTGCAAGCCGCGCGGATCGACGAGGAGCGCATCAATCGGGTTTGGGAGAGCTTCGGCGATGACTATTTTCTGCGCCATTCCGCCGATGAAATCATCTGGCACACCCGGGCCATTCTCAAGAAGGGACACGGCGAGCAGCCGCTGGTCATGGCCCGCAACGATCCAAACCGGGGCGGCACCGAGGTTTTTATTTATACCCTCGATCAGGACAACCTGTTTGCCCTGATCACCTCGATTCTCGATCAACTGGGGCTGACCATCCTCGACGCCCGCATCCTCACCGGCCACAGCGGTTATGCCCTGGACAGTTTCACGGTGCTGGAGGATTCCGGCGCGGCGATTCGCGACCGGACGCGGATCAAGGAAATCGTGACCAGGCTCCGCCATGCCCTGAGTCAACCAGACACCGCACCGATCCTGCCCAGTCGGCATATCTCGCGGATTCAGCGGGCCTTCAAGATGCCGACCTGGGTATCGTTCCGCGAGGACGAGGCCAGTGGCCGCACTGTGGTGGAACTGGTGTCCTGGGACCGGCCGGGGCTGCTGTGCCGGGTCGGGCAGGCGTTCATGGAATGCGGGGTACAGTTGCACAACGCCAAGATCGCCACCCTTGGCGCCCAGGTCGAAGACGCATTCTTCGTCACCGACCGCGAGAACCGTCCGCTGAACGATTCCCGGAAATACGCGGCGTTGCGCGCGGCGCTGGTCGAGCGTCTGGATTCGGGCGAGGATTGATCAACTCGGCTTGCGCCCATAAACCGTCGCCAGCCAGATACCCAACGCGATCAGGGCGATGCCGGTAGCATGGAAGGCGTACAGCCGCTCGCCCAGAAAGATCATCGCCATCACCGCGCCGAAAGCCGGCATCAGGTGCAAAAACTGGCCGGTGCGGTTGGCGCCCAATTCCGCCACCGCCCGATTCCAGAAGATGTAGGCGAGAATCGAAGGAAACAGCGCCAGATACAGGATGCTGCCCACGGTCGCGGCGTTGACTGCGACGGTGCGGCCCTGGACCAGATCCCAACCGTACAGCGGCGTCAGGATCGCCATCCCGATCAGCATGGTCGCGGCCTGAAAGTTCAGCGGCCTGAGTTCCGCCGGTCGCCAGCGCAGGCAAACCGAATACAGCGCCCAACTGGTCACCGCCGCCAGTATCCACAAATCGCCGGGGTTGAACTGGCGGGCCAGCAATGCCCCCACATTCGCCGCTGGCCGACGATCACCAGCACCCCGGCCAGCGAGACCCCGATACCCAGCGCCTGCCAGCCGGTCACGGTCTGGCGCAGCAGCAGGAACGACAGCGCCACGATCAGCACCGGCGTCACCGACAGCATGATCACGGCGTTGGTGGCGGTGGTCGATTGCAGACCGATGTAGACAAAAGTGTTGAAGTTGACTACGCCGAGGATGCTGAGTAGCAGCAAAATCGGCCCGTGCCGGCGAACTAGCGACCCCTGTTCGCGCAGAGACGCCCACACGAACGGCAACAGGATCGCCAGCGCAATGGCCCAGCGCCAGAATGACAAGGTGAACGGGGTAAAGACGGCATGCACCGCCCGCCCCAGCACAAAATTGCCGGACCAGAACAGGGTGGTCAGCACCAGCAGCAAATAAGGCGAGGGATGCCAGGCGGTCAAGGAATTCAGCATGGTGGGAACGTGGCGTTTCTTGTTGATTGTAGGTACAATTAACCCATAATCACTTGGGATGAACCGAAACGCCAGGAGAACCTGCGCAAGCATCGGCTGGACTTTGTCGGCTGCGAGGCGGTGTTCGATCATCCGATCATCACCTGGGACGACGACCGCGAAGCCTACCACGAGCAGCGCCTTAACTTGATCGGCTGGCTAAATGGTCGGCTGGTCCACCTAACCTACACGGAACGCGGCGAGAATATTACACATCATCTCGCTGCGCAAGGCGGAAAAACATGACATCCGACGCTATCAAAAGATCTTTCCCTACCACTCCTGAAGAGTGGGAAGCGCTGATTGCGGAAGCGCCAGGCGACGATACGCCACTCGACCCGGAGGAGGAACGCAGATTCTGGGAAAATGCGGTCGTGGTTTACGAAGGTGGCCCGGATGCCGTCCGCGAGGCGCTGGCGGCTAAACGCCGCGCCGGTCAGCGCGGCAAGCAGAAAGCGCCCACCAAGCAGCGGATCACGCTCCGCCTGTCGCCCGAGGTGCTGGCTCATTTCCGCGCCACCGGCAGGGGCTGGCAAACTCGCATGGATGCGGCCCTGCGCGAGTGGATCGCACGGCAATGACCAGTTGGGCTCAATTCCTGTCCGCGCGGATCGAATCCTCGGCTGAATCATACGCAACTTTCGGATACCCTGATGTCCCAACGTATGCAACACGCTCAAGCCCCCTGGACGCCGGAAAGCTGGCGGGACAAACCGGCGGCGCAACTGCCGGATTACGACGACGTTCCGACGCTGGCCGAGGTTGAGAAACGCTTGGCCCACTCGCTGCCACTGGTGTTCGCCGGCGAAATTCGCACCCTGCGCCAACAACTGGCCGAGGCCGCCGCCGGTCGGGCCTTCCTGCTCCAGGGCGGCGACTGCGCCGAGAGCTTCGCCGACTTCCGCGAGTCCACGATCACCGACACCTTCCGGGTGTTGTTGCAAATGGCGGTTATTTTGACCTTCGCCGCCGCCTGCCCGGTGGTCAAAGTCGGGCGGATGGCCGGGCAGTTCGCCAAGCCGCGCAGCGCGCCGACCGAAACCCGCGCCGGCGTGACCCTGCCCAGCTATCGGGGCGATATCGTCAACGATCTCGACTTCACCCCGGAGGCTCGCCAACCCGACCCGCGCCGGCAATTGCGGGCCTATTCGCAGTCGGCGGCGACCTTGAACCTGTTGCGGGCGCTGGCCCAAGGGGGTTTCGCCGATCTGCACCGAGTGCAGCAATGGAATTTGGAATTTCTGCGGGCCAGTCCCCAAGGCGAACGTTACCGCGATCTCGCCAACCGCATCAGCGAAACGCTGGCTTTCATGCGCGCCTGCGGGCTGGACACCGCCACCGATCCCCAGGTGCGGCAGGTACAGTTCTACACTTCGCATGAGGCGTTGTTGCTGGGTTTCGAACAGGCCCTGACCCGACGCGAACCGACAACCGGCGATTGGTACGACGGCTCGGCGCATTTCCTGTGGATCGGCGAGCGCACCCGGCAACTGGACGGCGCGCACGTCGAATTCATGCGCGGCATTGCCAATCCCATCGGTCTCAAGCTGGGGCCGACGGTTGACCCCGACACCATGTTGCGGCTGTTGGATGCGCTGAACCCCAACGACCAGCCCGGCCGGCTGACCCTGATCAGCCGGATGGGCGCGAACAAAATCGAAACCGCGCTGCCGCCGCTGATCCGGGCGGTCCAGCGCGAGGGTCGGCAGATCGTGTGGTCTTGCGATCCCATGCACGGCAATACTCAGGAAGCCAGCACCGGCTACAAGACCCGCCCCTTCGCCCGGATTCTCGACGAAGTACGGCAATTCTTCGCTATCCATCGCGCCGAGGGCAGCACGCCGGGCGGGATGCACTTCGAGCTGACCGGCCAGGACGTGACCGAATGTCTGGGGGGCGCCCAGGCGATCACCGAACAGGGTTTGGCCGACCGTTATCACACGCTCTGCGATCCACGCCTGAACGCCTCGCAAAGTCTGGAACTGGCGTTTCTGATTGCCGAGACCTTGAAGGACTACCGGCGGGCGATGCGGGTGGATGTTGATGGGACCGAGGTGGACGGCAATCCATGACGCACGAACCGCCTCGCCTGTTGTTGGTGATGCAGGCCCGCGACGCCAGCGCCGGCCGTTGCCGCCGCAAGTTGCGGGAACGGGGTTACCAGATCGATTATTGCTATCCGCTGGCTGGCGAACCGCTGCCGAAAGGCATGGACGGCTACGCGGGCGCGGTGGTGTTCGGCGGACCGATGAGCGCCAACGACGATGGCAAGCTGCCCGGCATCCGGGCTCAACTGGACTGGATTCCCCACGCATTGGCCTCCGGTCGGCCGTTTCTGGGGATTTGCCTGGGTGCGCAACTGCTGGCGCGGGCCCTGGGCGCGACGGTCAAGCCGCATCCGGCGGGACTGGCGGAAATTGGTTATTTCGAGGTCCGGCCGACTCCGGCGGGTCAAGCCGTGTTCGATGCGCCGCTGCACGTCTACCACTGGCACCGGGAGGGTTTCGAGCTACCAGCCGGCGCGGAATTGCTGGCGACTGGAGAACGCTTTCCACATCAGGCTTATCGCTACGGCGCCAACGCTTTCGGGGTGCAGTTCCACCCGGAGGTGCATCAGAAGATTCTCGAAGCGTGGCTGGTGGAAGGGGCGGAAGAATTGACATCGCCCGGCGCCCAGTCCGCCGCCGAACAACGCGATTACCACGCCCGCCACGACGCGGCACTGGATCGGTGGTTCGAGGGTTTTTTGGAGGGGTGGCTGCGGGCGGAGGGTTAGGAGGATTTTTCCCTATCGTTCCCTCTCAGCGGGACAGTCGTTGGCTTGCTATAGTGATACTCAGCGATTGAGTTCTGGGAGAATGGACCGCGCCTCATGCGCGGGGCGAAGGGGAGTTCATCGAGCACATGGACAACAACAAGCCACGCATTTTCATCAGCTACAGCCACGACGACGAGGCGTGGAAAGATCGCGTCGTCAATCAGCTCGGAGTGCTTGAGCACGAAGGGCTGCTCAGCGTCTGGGAAGACCGCCAGATCGCTGCGGGCGATAACTGGTTGCCGGAAATCGAGGCGGCGATCCAATCCTGTGGCGTGGCACTGCTGCTGATTTCCGCGAAGTTCCTCACCTCGAAGTTCATCCTTGGCAACGAAGTGCCTCGCCTCCTGCAGCGCCGCGAACAGGAAGGCGTGCGGGTCATCCCGGTGATTCTCAAGCCTTGCGCGTGGGATGAGGTCGCTTGGCTCAAGTCGATCCAGGCCCGCCCCAAGGACGGCAAGCCCCTCAGCGGCATGAGCGAGCACGATGCTGACGCTGCCCTGGCTGCCCTGGCGAAGGAGATTGCAAAGCTGTCGGCTCGCCAACCCCAGTAGCCCGTCGCCACCTTCGGCCAGCGCCGGTGGGCCATCCCCCCAGATAAGATCGACCTCACCAAACTCCCCGCTGGCGCCGCCGACTTCCTTGGCCGGGCGGATGAACTCAAGCTGCTGGATGACGCCTGGGCCGATGCCGGGCGCACCCAGGTGGTGGAACTGGTCGCGCCGGGCGGAGTCGGCAAAACCTCACTGGTCAAGCGCTGGCTGGACCGCCTCAAGCTGGATGGCTGGCGCGGGGCACAGCGGGTGTATGGCTGGAGCTTCTTCAGCCAGGGCACGAGTGACGACCGTCAGGCCTCCGATGACAGCTTCTTGAACGATGCCCTCGGCTGGTTCGCGGTCGAACACGACCCCGCCCTCTCGCCCTGGGACAAGGGCAAGCTCTTGGCCGACGCGGTGGCCGCCAGCCGCAACCTGCTGGTGCTGGACGGCGCGGAGCCGCTGCAATACCCGCCCGGCCCGATGGCCGGCCAGTTGCGCGCCCCCGGCCTGAAGACCCTGCTCGCCCAACTGGCCAGCGCCGGCCAGCCGGGCCTGTGCATCCTCACCACCCGCGAGCGCCTCCAGGACTTGGCGGAATACGAGCGCAGTAACGATCACCCCATCGGCGCGGTCGTCCGCCACGACCTGGGCAACCTGAGCGAGTCCGATGGCGCCCGCCTGCTGCACCAGCTCGGCGTCCGCCGCGCCGGGGCCGCGCCCATCGGCCCCAACGATGCTGAGTTGAAGCAAGCTAGCCGGGAGGTCCACGGCCACGCCCTCACCCTCAGCCTGCTCGGCAGCTACCTCGCCCAGGCCCATGCAGGCGACATCCGCCAGCGCGACAAGGTCGAGTTCAAGGACGCTGACGCAACCCGAGGCGGCTACGCCTTCAAGGTCATGGCCGCTTATGAGAGATGGTACCAAGGGGCAGGTGAGCAGGGCGCCCGAGAACTGGCCGCCCTACGCCTGCTCGGCTACTTCGACCGTCCGGCCAATGCCGACTGCCTGGCCGCCCTAAGACGAGCACCACCTATTCCCGGCCTGACCGAGCCGCTGTTTGTCCGTTCAACTACCGCCACGACACCAGTGGAACATCACCCTAAGCCACCTCAAAGCCTGCGGCCTGATCGAACCGGTGTCGGCAGCCATCGCCACGCCGCCCGCCATCGACGCGCACCCGCTGGAGCGCGAGTACCTGGCCAAAGCCTTACGCGAGCGCCAGCCCAACGCCTGGCGCGAAGGCCACCGGCGGCTCTACCAGCACCTCAAGGCCAGCGTGCCCCACCACCCGGACGGGCTGGCCGGCCTGCAACCCCTCTACCAGGCGGTGGCCCACGGTTGCCTGGCGGGCTTGCAGCAGCAGTCGTGCGCGGAAGTCTATCGCGATCGCATCCTGCGGGGAACCGGGAGTTCTACAGCACAAAGAAACTCGGCGCCATCGGCGCCGATCTGGGCGCGGTAGCCTGCTTTTTCGAGGAGCCTTGGCAGCGGGTGTCCCCGATGCTATCCGCAGCCGCTCAAGCCTGGCTGCTCAACGAGGCGGCTACCCGTCTGCGCGCCCTGGGCCGGCTGACCGAGGCGCTAGAGCCGATGCGGGCGGGGCTGGAGATGCGGATTCAACAGGAAATCTGGAGAGAACGCCGCCATCATCGCCAGCAACCTGAGCGAACTGGAACTGACGCTGGGCCGGGTGACTGCTTCGGTGCAGGATGGGGAGCAGGCGGTGGAATTCGCCGACCGCAGCGGCGATGCGTCTCAGCGTATAATCTCTCGCTCAACGCTGGCGGATGCCTTGCATCAGCAGGGCGAGCGCGAGCCGGCGCTGCAACGCTTCCGCGAGGCCGAGGCTATGCAGGCGAAGGATCAGCCCGACTACCCGCTGCTCTACTCGCTGCGGGGCTTCCAGTATTGCGATCTGCTGCTGGCGCCAGCCGAGCGTGCCGCCTGGCAGCGACAACTGGCTCCCTTCGCCCTTGGAGGGAGAGGGTCGGAGTGAGGAAATCGACGCCTGCCACGCCGTCGAGCAGCGGGTGGGGCAAACGCTTCAACTGGGCTGACGATGCCCCTCTGCCCCTGTTGACCATCGCCCTCGACCACCTCACCTTGGGCCGGGTCGCCCTGTTCCAGGCCGTGCTGGACAATTCCGCATTCCGTACTCCGGATTCCGCATTAGCCCAGGCCGCCAAGGAACTCGCCGCCGCCGTCGACGGCCTCCGCGCCGCAGGTACGCAGGACCATATCCCCCGCGGCCTCCTCACCCGCGCCTGGCTCCACGCCATCGCCAACAACCCCGCCGCCGCCCGCGCCGACCTGGACGAAGCCTGGCAGATCGCCGCCCGCGGCGATATGCGCCTGTTCATGGCCGACATCCACCTGCACCGCGCCTGCCTGTTCCGCGACAAGGAAGAACTGAAAAAGGCCCGCGATCTCATCGAGCAGTGCGGCTACTGGCGACGGAAGGAAGAGTTGGAAGATGCGGAGGCGGCATCGGCCCTTTGGGAAGCAAGAGAGTAGTTGGAAGGTATCCCGGAATGAAACACGCCCGAGTTACTAGAAAACCAGGCTTCGACGCCGCTCGGGGGTTCCTGGTGGAGCCGGGCGCAAACCCCTAGCCAGCGTGACGGTTCCAAGACAACCAACCCAAGATGCAGCTATCACGATGCTGCGCTGGATCGCGGGCTCGACATAGCGGTAGTGTTCCAGAGATGGTTTTTACACCAAAACTCCGAATTCATATCGATTGAGCCTTTTGCAAAATTGCACAATATGTATTTCATCTGGGGCCTGATACACAATATGTAGCGGTCACAGTACGCCTCTGGCATATTTTTGCAAAAGGCTCGATTGATAAAGAGACCAATAACAATGTCATGCATTTTGTCGAGTTTGGAGAAACAAATGGTCCTGCGAACCAACCGTTTGATCCGGGTCCGCAGGGTTAAATGTTTCCGTTCGATCTTTTGGGTGTTGGCTTTGCCGACCACGCGTTGGGTGGCCGGTAAATGCCGTTCGTACGCCCCCCAATCATCCGGATAGAACGTTGTGATACCAAAGGGAGCGAGGAGTTTTTTTAATTCCAGGAACATAGCATCTTCGTGACTACCGAACCCATAAGCAAGAACCTCTCCACGGTGATGATCGATGGCGTGCCACAACCAGCGCTGGTTCTCCTTATTGCCGACGTAACTCCACATCTCGTCGAGTTCCGCCTCCTCACTTTCTTCAACCTTCTGAATCTAGCCCTTTTAAGGTCATTTAGGCTGCCTTCCCAGCCACTACCTTCGAGGTGATTCCTTTGAGAAGCTTAGCCGTCGACACATGAGGGTGACCTTTGAATTGATTTCTCTCCAGCCGTGGTTTTTTCGGGCCTCTGGGATTTTTCTTGTACTTTTTCAAGTCAACGTAGGAGGCGATGTAGAGAAGGATAGTCCCCAATTCCGCCGAATTCACTTGCGTAAAAATGGTCCACTCATTCTCTGGAATCGCAATTGACATCCCATCGGTCGTCGTCTCAATTTCTTGGGCAATATAATATTCGGAGACGGTTTTATTAATCGCCTGATCCGGATGCGTTACTCGCAACGTCGCCATCACTATCGCGTAAAGATTGAAGGCCACTAACGCCAGACAAAAACCAAATAGTGCTGCTTTCGGATACCCCAAGGTATTAATTTCAGAATTCAGGTGACTTTCCAACTTTTGAAAAGCCGTTTCAATTCCCCACCGGGCGCGGTAGAGTTCGGCTACCATGAAGGCATCCACGGTTTCTTTGGGAAGGTTGGTCAGTAAAATGAGGTTCTTATCGCCATTCCGCGTGGGCTTGTTTAATTTCACCACAACCCGGCGAATCTGGAGCGTTTCACCCGTCGGCGCCGTGATTTCTACCGCCTGTTCAAAGACTTCGCCCGTCGCCGATTTTCCACCAAATTTCAATTCAGTCAATCGCTTATAAGGGGTTTTGCCATGCTGGCGGATGATAAAAAACGCCGATTTTTTAGGGAACGCAACCAAAAATTCCAAGACGCAAAAATTGCGATCGGCAACGTATAGATCGCGAGCTTGAATCATGGCCGCGACGGCGGATAATAAAGACCGTTCCTGCGCATGGCCATCTTCACAAGGAAAAACATCGACCGCAATGCCTAATTGGGGATCAAACACAACCAACGTTTTACCCGGTAGTGCTCCCGCACTTGTCCCACGCAAGACCTCTAATCGATGTTCGGTGGCTTCAATGCAGTTCCCATCTAAAAACTTGACCCGATACCCCGGGAGTAAGGGTGGATTCGTCCCCCCGATGTGATGGATCAGGGCTTCCGCTTCTCCGGCCATATAACGCACCAAACCTTGCGAAGTCGTCGGCTCGAGATTTTGCAACTTGCCATACAGGGCAACCACCGAGGCCTGAATTTCGGAATGACGATAGGCGGAATGAACGCTCGGCCGGAGGTTGCACACCACGTGGAGCATCAGACCGACAATCGACGAAAACAAGATTTCTTTGGTATATTGCGCTTGGCGAACCGTGTCAAACCAACGGTTAAGCTGGTCGGCGTTCAAAAAACTTTCTAGCAATACCCGTACCATTACTGCGACAGGTCTGTTCTGGATAAACCGCTCCAAGACTTCGCCAAACATGGAGATACCTCAAGATGGTTCAAAAACTTCCTTATTATACAATAAGTTCTCAGGGACCTTAAGAGGGTTGCCTTCTGAATCTTAACCAGAACATTGCTCGGGTTCAAGCGTTCCAGCACAGCCCAATTGACTGATTCCAGCGCGGACTCCGTTTTTTTTAATTCATTGATGACCGTACTCGGACTGATGTGCAAGACCCGTGCGGTATCGCGGATGCCACTCCCATTGACTGCCATATCGAGGATCTTTTTTTTGACCTCAGGCAAGCACCCTTGATCATCATAATCCAAGAGAAAAGTCTTGACCTGACAGTCTGTATGTTGATAGAGATAGCGTTGTTTGTCATTCTCTGTTTTACCCCGCTTGATGACGTCTTCATGACCACAATGCGGACAACGCACTGGAATTAACACCATGGGTCAGTCCTCAAGCTGAAAAGTTTTCTCAATCAAAGGGGAAAAAATTAATCAGGGAGTTCGATGGGAAAAGTATACAATATCCATTTTAAGAACACTACCGTTCTTCATCAAGTCCGGCGCCGTCGCTTGAATCAGGAATCGCGCCGGATCCAGCGTCTCCAGCACCCGGGTAATCCAATAAAAACCGTTCATCTCGCCCAACGTGTCCGCCGTATATAAGGCACTATCCGCAATCAGATACTCTAAACCAACCTCGTGGTTCAGTTGGTCCATATACGCTTTGACCGTCTCCCGAAAACTGCTCTTGTCGCTGTTATTGCCATCGAGCGCTTCCATCAACAGCGGAATCCCTGCTTGGCGTTCCGCAATCAGTTGCAGCACCACCTGATTGAGGTCCGGCCGGTGATCCCGGCTATAACCCGGCGTGATCTGAATCACCCGGCTGTCCTCCGCCAGAATCTCCCCTCTGTTATACTCACCATCCACATGAAAACCCGTCGCATCCAAATGCCCCAAACGGCAGCACAAGCCGAGGCGAGAAACGGCTCGCACCGCCATTTGCGAATACAGCGCCGTCGGACCCTACCGGAAAATCGCATCCAAGGTCCGTCCCAGCAGATCATCATTCAGATGCCGGGGCCTCAATGCCCGCTCCCCAGCAGCCGGTCCACCGGCTTATCCTGAAAAAAAATGCGGCGTCAGATACAGGGTCCGCTGGTTAAATCCCAACCCATTCAAAATCATGGCCTTGACCGCCTGACCATAAGAAACGATCTGTTTTCCCTGGTTTTTTGGTAAAACTCGGTCAACCCACTCGACGATGCCCAGTTCGTCCACCATCGTCGCCACCAGGCCTAAGTGATGGAGCATCCGAGTGCTATAGTGCTGCGGGGAAGCCATCGTACCCGTTTCAATATGCGCCGCCATCATCCACCTCGGGGTGAAAAACCCTTGACTTGTCGTATCCAGCCTCCGGTAAATTTTCCGGTGACCCGATCCGCAGGTTGGGGGGCGCAGGGTGCGTCCATCAGCAAGCGCAACGAGCTGGTTCATGCAACAGACCCTCACGATCAAAGAAAAATTTACCGGAGGATCTCCAGGGAGTATTCAACTACCATCTCTAGCAATGTTGCCAAGGATCGATACAAGCATTATCCTTAACACATTGAATTTAAAAATTAGTCAGATACACATTCCGTGTGCGGAATGTCGGCTCAAGCATTCGCGCTTATGGAATGACCAGCTTCTGTCCCGGATGAATGAGATTCGGATTCGATCCAATAGTTGCCTTGTTCGCCGCATAGATTTTCGACCACTTTGCCATATCACCATAATAAATCCGCGCGATGCTGGATAACGATTCGCCCTTACTCACAATATGAATCTTCGGTCCTACGGGTCCTGGTGGAGTTGGAACAACCGGGGTTGGCGACGGAGCGGGTTTGGAAGGCGCAATGCCGGTCCAGTTGATCGAACGTGTAATTGAACCGACACAATCGAATTCCCGAGCCATGCCTTGCCGATGAAACTCACCCATCTCGCGGTCTGTTATCGTAATGCCGAGAATAGTAACGGATTTGCCACCATCCCAATTATATCGGTCGAAAAACTTATATTCAAATTGTAAATTATAATTTCGGATTTTACCTGAGTCGATGATGGTCGCAACTCCTTTACCCCATGCGGAATATCCACCAATCGCGAAATACCAGTTCCAGCTTTCACTCTTGTTGTTGTAAAGTGGACGGTTGATGCTGGTAGATGTTATATTATGAACGCCTAGCCCCAACGTCTCAACGAATTTTTTGGCCTCCTCCATTTCCCTATTGAAGTTAGCCTTCGCCGATGGTACGTCACTGATCATGTCTTCAAGGTCGATAGTGTATGTCGAACCTGAATTCCCCATATAGTGATACATATGTTTAGTAGCGTCGTCCCCAATAATCAAATAAGCGTGCGGCAGAATTTGTATCACAGCCTGCTTTTTCAGAAAGGTGCCAGCTTCTGTTGGCTTGGAGTTCCAAGGCCCCGCACCTGGATCAGGTCTGAGCGGGGGGTCTGACGTTCCTACGGAATAATTTGCCATTCAATACCTCCACAAATTACAGTCCGAGTTAGATTAACGATGTGATAGCAACTTCTCTTTAGGGAAGTAAAAATCATTTGGCCCATTATTTCCAATATGTACCCCATCATCGTCAAAACGAATTTGCCCCCATTTATCCACTGCCTCAACATCGGTTTTAACTTGGCCTAATTCACCAAGATCATGGAAATAATCATTACCTCGGCCGATATAAACTCGCCCGCGTACCGAGTATCCGTCGTTGATCGACTCCAGATATACATGCACGCCATAAAAAGCTCCATCGCCACCCCATTTCATGGTAATGGTTTGCTCCAGACGATATTCGTTTCTCTGGTTCGCGGTAATCCATCCGAGGATATACCCAATGCTAAGTATGAATACACTGATAATCAGTAGAATGAGTTTTTTCATAGTCCGTTGCCGGTGGGTCAGCAAACCTTCCTCGTAGTTCTCATCGGATGATTCTAACAGAGCCTTGATTCTGGATAAAGCCAGCAAACAAAGGCACCGCTCGGTGTCAGACAGACGGGCGAATCAGTCAAGCGTCATTAACTTATTGAAAAATCATTTAATTAGCATTTTGAGTTCTGGGATTTGCCGGTTGTTGGCTTTCTTAACCTCATCATTTTCAAGTTGGAGCACTCGACTGGTTACGCTAATGCCAAACTTCCCCTAGTAATAGACCAGTAACCTATCGAGGTCGAGAGCATGATATTTGATGTGCATTAAACAACCCTGCTGACCCTATCGGACGTATAATCCGCATTGAATTCCCGCCCCTTGCACTGAAAACCCCCATGGGCACCCTCACCCTCACCCGCCCCGACGACTGGCATTTGCACGTCCGTGATGGCGCGGCTCTGCGCGCGGTCGTGCCGCACAGCGCCCGTCAGGTCGCCCGCGCCATTATCATGCCCAACCTGCGGCCGCCGGTGACCACCACCGAACAGGCGCTGGCCTATCGGGAACGCATCCTGGACGCCTTACCTTCGGGATCGGACTTTCAGCCGCTGATGACGCTGTACCTGACCGACATCACCCATCCTGACGAAATCGCCCGCGCCAAGGATTCCGGCCATGTTGTCGCCTGCAAACTCTACCCCGCCGGCGCCACCACCAATTCCGATTCCGGCGTGACCGCCATTGACAAGATTTTTCCAGTACTGGAGGCGATGCAGATCCACAACTTTCCGTTGCTGGTCCATGGCGAGATCACCGACCCGGATGTGGATATTTTCGACCGCGAGGCGGTGTTTATCGACCGGGTGTTAATCCCGCTGGTATGGGACTTTCCGGCACTCAGGATCGTGCTGGAGCACATCACCACCGAAGACGCGGCGCACTACGTGCTGGACGCGCCAGCCACGGTCGCGGCGACGATCACCGCCCATCACCTGCTCTACAACCGCAACGCGATTTTCCAGGGTGGGATTCGGCCACATTATTACTGCCTGCCGATTCTCAAACGTGAACGTCACCGCAAGGCGTTAATCAGGGCCGCCACCAGCGGCAACCCGAAATACTTCCTCGGCACCGACAGCGCCCCGCACCCGCGTCAGGGTAAGGAAACCGCCTGCGGCTGCGCCGGCTGCTACACCGCCCACGCCGCGCTGGAACTGTACGCCGAGGCCTTCGACGCCGCCGGCGCGCTGGATAAGCTTGAAGCCTTCGCCAGCTTCCACGGCGCGGATTTCTATGGCCTGCCGCGCAACGCGGGAAGGGTCGCCCTGCGCCGCCAGCCCACGGCGGTTCCCGACCGCTTTCCGTTCGGCGCGGAAGAATTGATTCCGCTGCGGGCCGGGGAAACCCTCGACTGGCGGTTGATCGCCTGAACCGTAGTGTGTTCACTCTAATTATCGCTGCTACAGTATGCCCCAACAAAGGTTGAAACCTGCCGATAGACGATGAAAACCGGCATCACGATCAAGACCTTGCGTCGAGGAGAGTCATCATGGCAAACACTGCATTGCAAAACATTCTGGAAACTCCGGTAGCCGTCAACATCCGCGAATCGGCCAATAACATCTGGCTGGCCGGTCTGGGTGCTTACGCCAAGACCCAGGAGGAAGGCGAGAAGTTGTTCCAGTCGCTGGTCAAGGAAGGCGAGAAAGTCGAGAAGCAAGCCAGGAAAGCGGCCGAAGCCCGTATTGAGCAAGCCAAGGGTAAAGTGGTCGAGTTCCGTGGCAAGGCCAGTCAGCAGTTCGACCGGCTGGAAGAGATGTTTCAGGACCGGGTCGCCCTAGTGCTGAATCGGCTGGGCGTGCCGACTCAGGAAGACATTCAGGAACTGACAAAGCGGGTTGAGGCCCTCAATGAGAGCATCATGGCGCTGAAGAAGTAAACGTCCGCTTCGAACCCGCATGAACGAGGCCCCGCGGCAAGATGCCGTGGGGCCTCGCTGCTTTGTTATCATGGCTGGCATCCACGGATCGCTACGCCAGGGAGCCACCTCCATGAACGCTTCATCCTCCCCCCAACAACCTCTTTGGCATACGCTCAGCGCCGAACAGGTTCTTCAGGCGCTGGAAACAGCACCCGTGGGCTTGAGCGATGTCGAAGCCAGCCGGCGTTTGCAATTTCACGGCCCTAACCGGCTCCGCCCGCCCAAGCAGCGCGGCCCGTTGCCGCGCTTCCTGCTCCAGTTTCACAACGTACTGATTTACGTGCTGCTGGCCTCGGCCGCCATCACCGCCGCGCTGGGCCATGCGGTGGATACCGGGGTGATTCTGGGCGTGACGATCATCAACGCCATCGTCGGCTTCGTGCAGGAAGGCAAAGCGGAATCCGCTCTGGCCGCCATCCGCAAGATGCTTTCGCTGCGCGCCATGGTGCTGCGCGACGGTCAACGCCGGGAACTTGCCGCCGAGGAACTGGTTCCGGGTGACTGGGTGCTGCTGCAATCCGGCGACAAAGTGCCGGCCGACCTCCGGCTGATCGACAGCAAGAATTTACGCATCCAGGAAGCGGTGCTGACCGGCGAGGCGGAAGCGGTTGAAAAAGCCGTCGCCCCCGTCCCGGCTGAAGCAGCCATCGGCGACCGCGCCAACATGGCCTATTCCGGCACCCTGGTCACCTACGGCCAAGCCTCCGGCGTGCTGGTCGCGACCGGCGAGCATACCGAGATCGGTCGCATCAGCGCCCTGCTGGAACAGGTCGAGGAAATCGCCACCCCCCTGCTGCGGCAGATGGCGCAATTCGGGCGCTGGCTGAGCGCCGCCATCGTGCTGGCGGCGGCGGCGACGTTCGCGCTCGGCGCCTACTGGCGCGGCTTGCCCAAGGACGACATGTTCATGGCGGCGGTGGCGCTGGCGGTGGCAGCGATTCCCGAGGGCCTGCCGGCGATTATGACCATTATTCTGGCCATCGGCGTCCAGCGCATGGCCGGGCGTAACGCCATCGTCCGCCGCCTGCCGGCGGTGGAAACCCTGGGCGCGGTCACTGTGATCTGCTCGGACAAGACCGGCACCCTGACCCGCAACGAAATGACCGTGCAGCGGGTGGTCACCGCTGATCGGGTGTTCGAGGTCAGCGGCGCCGGTTATGCCCCAACCGGCGGATTCAGCCTGGAGGGCAAGCCGATCCTGCCCGACGACGCGGCGGACTTGCAGGCTATCGCCCGCGCCGCCCACCTGTGCAACGACGCGGTGCTGCGCGAGCAGGAAGGTGAATGGCGGATGGAGGGCGATCCAACCGAAGGCGCGCTGTTGACACTAGCCGGCAAAGCCGGCCTCGACCCGGTCGCCGAAAAGGAACGCTTTCACCGCGTGGACAGCATACCCTTCGAATCCGAGCACCGGTTCATGGCCACCCTGCACCACGACCATCATGGCCATGGATTCATCTACGTCAAGGGCGCGCCGGAACGGGTGCGGACGATGTGCGCGAACGAACAGGGCCCGGACGGTCCCCAGCCGTTGCGCCTGGAGTTCTGGCGGCGACGGGTGGAGGAACTGGCCGCGGATGGCCAGCGGGTGCTGGCGGTCGCGTTCCGGGCTACCGGAGCAACCCGCAGCGAGCTGACCTTAGAGGATGTCGAGCAAGGCCTGATCCTGCTGGGGTTGCTGGGCATCAGCGATCCGCCGCGCGAGGAAGCGATACGGGCGGTGCGCCAAACCCAGCAAGCCGGCATCCGGGTCAAGATGATCACCGGCGACCACGGCGCCACCGCGCAGGCCATCGCCGTTCAGCTCGGCATCGGCGATGGGCGTAAGGCGCTGACCGGACCGGAATTGGAGGCGCTGGACGACCAAGCGCTGAGGGCAGTGGTCATGGACACCGATGTCTACGCCCGCGCCAGTCCCGAACACAAACTGCGGCTGGTCGAGGCGCTGCAGGCCAACAATCAGGTGGTGGCCATGACCGGCGACGGGGTCAACGACGCTCCCGCGCTCAAGCGCGCCGACATTGGCGTGGCGATGGGCATGAACGGTACCGAGGCCGCCAAGGAAGCCGCGGCCATGGTGCTGGCCGACGACAATTTCGCCTCCATCGCTCACGCGGTGGAGGAAGGCCGCACCGTGTACGACAATCTGCGCAAGGCGTTGCTGTTCATCCTGCCGACCAACGGCGCCCAGGCGCTGGTAATCATGGCCGCCATCCTGCTGGGGGTGACGCTCCCGATCACCCCGGTGCAGATCTTGTGGGTCAACATGGTGACAGCGGTCACCCTGGCGCTGGCGCTAGCCTTCGAGCCGGCCGAGGCCAACGTGATGCAACGGCCGCCGCGCGATCCCGGCGAGCCATTACTGTCGGGCATCATGTTGTGGCGGATCGGCGCGGTGTCGGTGCTGCTGGTCATCGCGCCGCTGGGGCTGTTTCTGTGGGAAGCCGCCAATGGCCGTCCCACTGACGAGGCCCGAACCCTGGCGGTGAACGCGCTGGTGATGGGCGAGATTTTCTATCTGTTCAACAGCCGCTACATCCACGCTTCCGTTCTGTCGCGGGAGGGCCTGCTGGGCAGCCACCCAGTGCTCGCCACCATCGGATTGATGCTGCTGCTGCAATTGGCTTTTACCTATCTGCCACCGATGCAGCAGGTCATGGGAACCACCGCGATCAGCCCCGCCGACTGGGGCATCGTAACGCTGGCTGGCGTGGCGGTATTGCTGCTGGTGGAGCTGGAAAAGGCATTCTGGCGCGGGCTGCGGCGGATTGGATGAATGTTGGGACTCATCATGAAAAGCGAGAAGAAAAAAGCAAAGATTGAAAATGAATAATGAGCGATTTATTAGCAGCGTATAGTGGGTTCCGCGATTATTGAATGATGGATAGCTGATTCGAGGAGGGTGCGTGATGGCGATGATGGACCAGTTGCTGAGCAGACTGCAGCGGGGAATGATCCTGCTGCTGGCGGGATTCATCACAGCTGGCAGCGCCTTCGCCGATCTGCCGTCCTGGGAGGACATCGAAAAGACAGCGCGCGGCCAGACCGTGTACTGGAACGCCTGGGGCGGCGATGACAAGGTCAACGACTACATCGCTTGGGTGGGCGAACAGCTCAAGGCCCGCCACGACCTCACCCTCAAGCTGGTGAAGGACGCCGACATCGCTGAAACCGTTTCGCGCATCCTGGCCGAGAAGAACGCAGGCCGGGACCGGGAAGGCGGAGTCGACCTGCTGTGGATCAACGGCGAAAACTTCCGCGCCATGAAGGACGGCGGACTGCTGTATGGGCCGTTCGCCGAACGTCTGCCCCACTACCGCTACGTGGACACCGCGGGCAAGCCGACCACAATGGTGGATTTCACCGTGCCGGTCGAAGGCCTGGAAGCGCCGTGGGGCATGGCGCAAATTGTGTTTATGTACGACACGGCCCGCCTCCAGCATCCGCCAAAGTCCATGGTCGAGTTGCTGGCCTACGCTAAGGACCATCCCGGCCGCTTCACCTATCCCGAACCACCCGATTTTCTCGGCTCCGCCTTCCTCAAGCAGGCGTTGCTGGAAATGACCGACCAACGCGACGCCCTGCGACAACTGGCCACCGACGCCAACTTCGGCCCGGTGACCGCGCCCCTATGGGCGTGGCTGGACGAGATTCGCCCGCATCTGTGGCGACAGGGCCAGGCCTATCCGACCGACACGCCAGCGCTACGGCAATTATTGGCTGATGGTGAGATCGATATCGCCTTCAGCTTCCATCCCAACGACGCCTCCGCCGAGATCGAGAAGGGCCGTCTGCCGGCCACGGTGCGGACGTATGTGCTCACCGGCGGTACCATCGGCAACACCCATTTCGTCGCCATTCCTTACAACGCCCGCGCCAAGGAAGGGGCGATGGTGGTCGCCAATTTCCTGCTGTCCCCGGAAGCCCAGGCTCGCAAGCAGGACCCAGCGGTCTGGGGCGACCTGACGGTGCTGGCGCTCGACCGGCTTCCGCCCGAGGATCGCGAGCGGTTCGCGCAAATCAAGCTGGGCATCGCCACGCTCAGCCCGGAGCAACTCGGTACACCACTACCGGAACTGCATCCGAGTTGGATGGAACGTCTGGAAGCGGCTTGGCGCGTTCGTTACAGCCGCTAGTCACGAGTCGAGAGAAAAACCCGGGGCTTGGGGTGGGTTGCTACTGGTCCAGGCTCCAGCGCCTGTCGCTGTTTCTACTGTTGGCTCCCTCCACCCCTGGACTGGCCGGCGCCTTGTTGTTGGCCTTCGGTTATTTGCCGGAGGTGGGCGCGAATGGATACTCCCTGGAACCTTGGCGGTTACTGCTGGCGGAACCGGGGCCGAGAGGTTGCTGACGTTTAAGCTGTGGACCGGCTTCGCGGCGGCATAGTAGGTGGGACGACAGGGAGAGGCGGAAAAAAGTGGCACTTCCCTTTCTCAGCGCGGCCGGCAACGCGTTTCGCGCCTTGGAATCGAACCTGCATTCAAATAGCCTGGGCAAGTTCGCCATCGCAAAGGATTAGCGGATTGGACACCGAAAGGCTCTCAAAGGAATACGCGCTACAGCTCGACAGGGCGGACCACTGGCTGAAAATCGCCGTAGCTAAGGGGACCGGTCTGGCTGTAGACCAATCTCACTCGGGTCGACAGGATAGCGCCCTCCCGCGCCAAACTCGGGGACCCGACTATGGCTTGACGGGCGCGGCGGGCCCCGGCGGCGGACTGCCGGCCGCCTGACCGAGTTCACGGGCGACCGTGCTGTTCCCCAGGAAGCCGAAAATGGCCGCCGCCGCCGGCAGCGAACCGCCATCCCCGCCTTCAACCAGCACGCTGGGCACGTTCACCGCTTCGGGGTTGGTGGCGATAAACGCCAGCACTTCCTTCAACCATGGCTAACTGGTAGGTCAACTCCCGCCCCAGCACGCTGGCCTGCGCCTGCTGGCCGGTGGCGATTTCCTGCAAGCGCAGCTTTTCGCCCTCGCCGCGCAGTTGGGCCGCCGCGCGATCCTGCTTGGCCACCTCGACCTGGATTTCCGCCCGCACCAGTTCCGGCTGTTGCTCGGCGGTGGCGCGCGCCTTCTCGGTCTTGATTCGCTCCTCCTGCGCCTGCTGCTCCTTCTGGAAGGTGGTGGTCATCTGCTGGGCCAGTTGCTCGCGCTTGCGGGCCAGCAACAGTTCCGGCGGCAGCGCCGGGTCGCCGAAGCGGACTTCGCGCACCGAGACGCCGGCGTTGCGGGCTTCGGGAATGAGCGCCTCCAGCACCGCCTGTTCCAGTTGCGGCCGCTTGTCCTGCAAGTCCAGCACCCGATGCACGCTTTGCAGGCTGTCGTCTGTTGGCGCACCCGCCGCTGGGGCTACGTAGGAACCGGTCACGTTGCGGACGATGCTGCGGACCGTCGGGGTCATGATCTTGCCCTCGACCGCCTGCAAGTCGCCCACCGAAGCCACCACAAACGGCGCATCCTCCGGCGGGACCTGGGCCAGCACCCGCAAATCCTGCGGGATTTCCCAGCCTTCGACCCGCAGCAGCACTGCGTTGTCGGCGGCGTTCTTGGGCGTCACCACTTCTTCCCGTTCCGCCGTCTGCTCGATTTGCCCGTTCGGGTTCAGGGTCAGGTTGATCCGTCGCTTGGCGTAGCCACCCTGGTACTGCCAGGTTTGGATGCGGGTATCGACCAGGGTGACTTCATAGGCGCGCTTGATGAGGTAATAGGTGCCGGGCAGCAGCGGCTCGCTCCAGACGCCGCGGATTCCCCAAGTAGCCAGCGGAACCGACAGTTTTTCGGTGCGCTCGTCCCGGACCGGCCGGCAAGCTTCGGCAGGCTGGTCCAGTACGTTCGATTTGACGACCGCAACAAAGCCAGCCGGCACCGAGGTGGCCTGGAACGGTTCGCCCTTGGTGAAGTTATCGAACAAGTACTGGTTCAACCGATAGCGGCCCGGTTTGAGCACGGTCAGTTGCGGGCCTTTCTGGCCCCGCCCCTCGGTAAGGAAAAAGCGGGCCTCCAGCATCTTCTGCTCGTCGCGCCAGGCGTCCGCCAGGAACTGATCGGGTCGCAGCGGCAGACCGTCGCGGGCGACCACGAAGCCGTAATGATTCTCGTGAATCTCCGTGATCGGTTTCTGTTCGACTTCGTACAACAGATTCAGCAGCGGCTTGAAGTTGAAGCCTGGGCCGAGAATTTCCGCCTGAGGGCCGGCTTCTCCGTTCATGGCGATAATGCGGCCGGGCGGCAGCTGTTTGACCCCATAGATCAGTTTCAGATGGCCGACCTTGTCCTGGTCGATGATGACGAACGAAGTAGCCAGGGCCATGATCGCCGCCACCAGCGACAAGGCGATGCGCGTACTGGTCCTGAGCCAGCCGAGCGACAAAGTCCCGCCGCGCAGGGTCCGGGTTTCTGGAATGAAACGCGGCACGAAAATCGCGCCGAGCGCGAACAGTAATGATCAGGGCCAAAATGGTCATGAGCAATCTCGTTCAACAACGGGTGATGGCGATGGCCTTGGCTTGGCTTCGCCCGACTCGCCTTGGGCATGTTCCGCCTCCAGATTGGCCCACTCCGCCTCGCTGAATAACCGCGAGCGGGTCAGAAACCGCAAACCTTCCGGACCTTCCAGGGAAAACATGCCTCCCCGCCCGGGCACGACGTCAATGATGAGTTGGGTATGTTTCCAATATTCGTACTGGGCGGCGCTCATGTAGAACGGGCAACCGCCGATCTCGCCCAACCGCACGTCGCCATCGCCCACCAGCAGTTCCCCTTCGGGAAAGCACATCGGGGCGCTGCCATCGCAGCAACCGCCAGACTGGTGGAACATCAGCGGGCCATGCTTGGCCTTTAGTTTGGCTATCAGCGCCAAGGCTGCGCCCGTGGCCAAGACGCGGGAAACGGTGGTCATGGCAACCTCCTCCACCGGGCTGAAAAAGACCCTCACCCCCAACCCCTCTCCCGGTGGCGGGAGAGGGGAGTGAGTGGCTATCTCAGAAGAACCCCAACGCCTGGGGGCTGTAGCTCACCAGCAGGTTCTTGGTCTGCTGGTAGTGATCGAGCATCATCTTGTGGGTTTCCCGCCCGATGCCGGACTGCTTGTAGCCACCGAAGGCCGCGTGCGCGGGGTAGAGATGGTAGGAATTGGTCCAGACCCGCCCCGCCTTGATGCCGCGCCCCATCCGATAAGCCGTGTTGATGTCGCGGCTCCACACCCCGGCACCGAGGCCGTACAGCGTGTCGTTGGCGATGGCCAGGGCCTCGGCGGCGTCCTTGAAGGTCGTCACCGCCAGCACTGGGCCAAAGATTTCCTCCTGAAAGATCCGCATCTTGTTATGGCCCTGGAACACGGTCGGCTGGATATAGAAGCCCTCCTTGAGTTCGCCGCCCAACTCGGCCCGCCGCCCGCCGGTCAGACACTCCGCACCCTCCTGCCGGCCGATGTCGAAGTAGCTGAGAATCTTCTCCATCTGCTCGGTGGACACCTGGGCGCCCAGCATGGTGTCGGTGTCGAGGGGGTGGCTCTGTTTGACCGCCTTCACCCGCGCCAGCGCCCGCTCCATGAACCGGTCGTAGATCGATTCCTGGATCAGCGCCCGAGAGGGACAGGTGCACACCTCACCCTGATTCAGGGCGAACATCGTGAACCCTTCCAGCGCTTTGTCGAAGAAGTCGTCATCCTGGGCGCACACGTCGGCGAAGAACACGTTGGGCGACTTGCCGCCCAGTTCGAGGGACACGGGAATCAGGTTTTGCGAAGCGTACTGCATGATCAGCCGCCCGGTCGTGGTCTCGCCGGTGAAGGCAATCTTGGCGACGCGCCGGCTGGAGGCCAGCGGCTTGCCCGCCTCCAAGCCGAACCCGTTGACCACGTTGAGCACGCCTTGGGGCAGCAGGTCCTGAATCAGTTCCAGTAGCACCAGGATTGAGACCGGAGTTTGCTCGGCGGGCTTCAAAACCACACAGTTGCCGGCCGCCAGAGCGGGGGCCAGTTTCCAGACCGCCATCAGGATCGGGAAATTCCAGGGGATGATCTGTCCGACCACGCCCAGTGGTTCGTGGAAGTGATAGGCGACGGTGTTGTCGTCGATTTCCGCCAGCGTGCCTTCCTGGGCGCGGATGCAGCCGGCGAAATAGCGAAAGTGGTCGATGGCCAGCGGCAGGTCCGCCGCCAGGGATTCCCGCACCGGCTTGCCATTGTCCCAGGTTTCCGCCACCGCCAGCATTTCCAGATTCGCCTCCATCCGGTCGGCGATCTGGTTGAGCAGGGCGGCTCGGTTCGCGACCGCGGTTCGGCCCCAGGCATCGGCGGCGGCATGAGCGGCGTCCAGCGCCAGATCAATGTCCTCAGCGGTTGAGCGCGGTATTTCACAGTAAACCTGGCCGGTGACCGGGCTGACGTTTTCGAAATACTCGCCCTTGACCGGCGGCGTCCACTGGCCGCCAATGAAGTTCTGATAACGGGATTTGAAGCTGACTTTCGCACCCGGTTGTCCGGGAATAGCGTACAACATGGGAGGGCCTCCTACGGTTGGGTGGTGCGCAGCGACGGACTTGAGCGTCGCTGTCTTTTCCGGCGGTGAGCCAAGGTCCTACTGACCATAGCTTTGCTCCCACCTTTCTTTAAGGGTAGACGGTGCAAGAGAAAATACCGCATAAGACAAGTCCTGGTAACTTACAGCGCCTCAGCCCTGGAGTACTCCCCATGACCGCCTCCAACTTCCCCACCTCAGCCCGCTGGCAATTCTGGATCGACCGGGGCGGCACGTTTACTGACATCGTCGCCCTTCGTCCTGACGGCCAGTTGGTAACGCACAAGTTGCTGTCGGACAACCCGGAACACTATCCCGACTCTGCCTTGCACGGGATTCGCGAGTTGCTGGGGGTGGCGGCGGATCAGCCGATTCCCGCCGACCACATCGCGGCGGTAAAAATGGGCACCACCGTCGCCACGAACGCCCAGTTGGAACGCAAGGGCGACCGCACCCTGCTGCTGATTACCCAAGGCTTTCGCGACGGCCTGCGCATCAGCTACCAGAACCGGCCCAAGCTGTTCGCCCGCCACATCGTGCTGCCGGAATTGCTGTACGAACGGGTGGCGGAAGTCCGTGAGCGGCTTTCGGCGCAAGGGGAAATCATCGTCCGGTTAGATCCCGCCAGCGCCCGCGCGCCGCTGGAAGACGCCTATGCCGCCGGCCTTCGCGCCGTGGCGATCACGTTTATGCACGGCTATCGCTATCCCGATCACGAACAACGGGCTGCGGAACTCGCCCGCGAGATCGGCTTTACCCAGATTTCGGTTTCCCACCAGGTTGGGCGCGGCGACACCACGGTAGTGGATGCCTATCTGTCGCCGATCCTGCGCCGCTACGTGGATCGAGTGGCCGGCGAACTGGGCGACGCGCGCTTGCTGTTCATGCAGTCCAACGGCGGGCTGGCGGACGCCCGCCATTTCCACGGCAAGGACAGCATCCTGTCCGGCCCGGCTGGCGGCATCGTCGGCGCGGCCCGCACCGCCGCCCAGGCTGGACGCCGCCGCCGCGTTGCCTTGGCGGATCAGAGTGATCTCGCGATAGGGGGTGATGAAGATGTACGCCGCCACAAACAGCAGCAACAGGCCGATGGCGGTGGCGAAATAGAAGAGGAACAACGGCAAACCAGCCAGGGATTGGGTCAGCATGATGATTGTTCCTTGGGAGTCGGGCGGGTGGCCGGGAAAGGATAGCCGAATCGCCCGGCGCAAGCAGTTGCGAACTCAAACCGGTCTCACTGCTCCTCCAACTGCTTGACCGACACTGGGTGGGAACCACCTATCACCAGCGCCGGGCCTGACCGCCCCCGGTCCGCGTCGTCTGTCCGGCCCGGCGTGCTCCATGCCCTGCTCTCGCCTCCGGCTCGTCTTGCCGGGCCGTTTGACCTCGGGCCAGACGGAAGCCGAAGTTGCCGTAGCGGCGGCCGGGATCGTCGAGGGAGCGGTAGGCAGAACGCACGCCCCCGCCGTCGCGGACCCAGCTACCGCCGCGCAGCACGCGCCTCTCGCCCCCGACAGGACCCGTGGGGTCGACCAACGTCTCCGTGGGATAATCACCGAGCCAATCCTGGCACCATTCCCATACGTTGCCGTGCATCTGATACAAGCCCCAGCCGTTGCACGGCAGCGCTTTCACCGCCACCGTCTCATTGCGGTATTTTCCTTTTCGCCCGCCAGCGTAGGGGTGGTTTCCGTCGTAGTTGACCTGCTCAGGGGTGATCTGGTCGCCAAACCAGAACGCCGTCGTCGTCCCCGCCCGGCAAGCATATTCCCACTCCGCTTCCGTCGGCAGCCGAAAGCCGCCGCCCGGCACCAATTCGTTCAACCGTTCGATAAAGCGTTGTGTATCGTCCCAACTCACGTTCTCGACCGGCCGGTCCTCACCTTTGAATCGGCTGGGATTGTCGCCCATCATCACCTGCCACAACGCTTGCGTGCAGGTCGTATCGGCCAGCCAATAGCCACGGGTCAGAATCACCCGATGTTGGGTTTCATCGTCGTAGCGTTCCGCTTCGCTTTTCGGCGAGCCCATCAGGAATTCGCCCGGCGCGATCCAGCGCAAACACTGCCTGATGCCGCGATACCGAAACGCCATCCACAGGCCATATCGGTCTTCGCCCCAGTCGCAAGCCCAGGGAGCCGGAAAGTCGGCGGGCAAGGATTCGCTGTTGTCCGGGTTATAAAGTGTGGGCGTGGGTTCCGCTGCTTGGGCGTTCATTGTGCTTCTATGGTGCTATCGCTTCAGCAATGTAGCAATGTAGCAATGTAGCAATGTAGCAATGTAGCAATGTAGCAATGTAGGTCGGGTTAGCGCAGCGTAACCCGACATTCGTTTATTCTTTCCCGACACCGCTGGAAAAAATCATTCCTCCGGCACCCCAATCTTCGGCAAAAAGACCTCTTTCTACGTAACGCCGAAAACTGGAATAAGGCCAATCGAATGGGCGATCCACATGGCCATGTTTTACCGGATTGTAATGAATATATATGCCTATCCGGTTGGCTCAGGAAAACACCATGAATAGTACTAGGCGACAAGGCCGCACACTACCCGTAGGGGATACCTGAGCCAACCGGATAGGCACGTGAATATATTCCACATGCCGCCGGTAATCAGCTTCGTCGCGCAGCAAGTGTTCCCAATAGCGATGTTGCCAAATGGCTTGTTCGCCTTTTCGCAAGCGGGCTGCATCCGGTAGAACTCGCGCGGCCATGTCGCAATGTCGCGTAAACCAACTTTTCACCAAACGCCAGCGGGTTGCAAAATCGGCATCATCCTGCGGCAGTGTCCAGATGCAATGCAAATGATCAGGCAGCACGACGACGGCGTCCAGCGTGAAGGGGTACTTATCCATGACGTGGCGAAAGGCGTTGCGCAATATTTCCACCCTGGCCTCGCTGGTAAACAACCGCCGCCGCTGTTCCGTGACGAGCGTGAAGAAATAGCATCCTCCAGGTTGTACCGCACGACGGTATTTCATGGCGTTTTGTCGGGTTACGCTACGCTAACCCGACCTACGGGACTTCTTCGATTTTACGCATGGATAACCTCGTGTTTGCCATCCCCGCCTCCAGTCAAAAGGCCAGGGTGCCACAGTTATCCCGCGCGTCGTTTCGCTACCTCAGCTGTCCAGTTTCCCGTGGAATCCCTGTCCAGTTTCCCGTGGAATACGCAGTACCGTCGTCGGCTCGATTAACATATTAGCGTCTAGCGCTATGAGATCGTTGGCATATACCCAGATCGGATTGATATCCATCTCAACCACTTCCGCTAGATCGCGCACCATTTGCGAAACTTTGAGTATGGTCAGGGCCACGGCGTCCAGATCAACTGGCCTACCACGGCTACCGACGAGGCGGCGGTACAAGCGGGTGCGCGACATCAGATCGCGCGCCTGTTGCATGTCCAGCGGTGGCAGGGCATAGACAACGTCATCAATCACCTCAGACTCGGTGCCACCCTGACCAAAGGAAATGACCGGTCCAAATCGGCGACTGGTGCGCACGCCCATCATCAGTTCATAGGCACCGTGGCGGAACTGCATCGGCTGCACCGCGAAACCGTCGATCACCGCCTCGGGCGCGAGATCGCGTACCCGTTTCAGCATTTCGGTGGCCGCCACCAGCACTTCGAGTGGATTCTTCAGGTTGAAGGCCACCCCGCCGACGTCGGACTTGTTAATGATGTCTGGCGAGAGGATCTTGAGCGCCACCTGCCCCCTCAACTCCAAAGCCACGTCGGTAGCCGCCTCGGGCGTGGAGGCAAAGTACAGCGGCGCCACCGGGATTTCGTAGGCACTCAACACCTGGCTGGTTTCGTAGGCGTTCAACCGGCGGCGGCCGGCAGTCAGTGTAATCTGAATGATGCGGCGGGCGGTTTCAATATCGGGTATAAAATCTTCCAAGACCGATGGATAGGGCTTAATTGCCCAATCTGGCTGCCGAAAACCTTCGTGCGGTTGTGTCAGAGATTCAGGATCGTCCTGCTCCCAGCAACCAGTAGTTATGTCCAGTTGCCCGAACCGCTCACCCGAACGATTATGAAGTGAATAAGACCCTGGGTTGACCCAACGGACGCGCCGTCGCCCATCTCGCCAAGCCCCAAATAACCCTTGTTCGTCCCGACCTATAGACTCCGCCCATTCCGGTCGCTCGATGCTGTCGACAGTCAATGCCTGGTAATCCGTTTTTATCCGCAAGCGCCCGTTAGCGGGCAGAAGAATGGCCTGATCGAGCGGTTGGATGGATTGGTCACCAGTTTCCAAGCGCTGCACCTGCACTTGGGGAGCGATAGCGCCTAGTTCCGCCACCGGACTGCCCGGCGCGTCCAATTCAGTAGCTGCCGTGGCCGGTACATCCGTTTCCAGGTATAGCGCCGGTCCGCGCTGACGCAGGATGTAGCGTTTCAGCGTCCGATCCTGCCCGAGCACCCAACTGATTCGACCGAGATCGAGACCCGGCGGCGGCATTACGTTGCCCTCGCGCAGCGCCGTCAGGTTGGCCAGCGCCCAGGCAGCGGCCAACGCTTCGTCTTGCCACATGGCCTCGTGCTGGCGCGGGGCCATGCGATCGACCCAGGCTTGCGCCGAATCCGCTATTACATCGTTCCGATCACGCAGCGTCCTGACGATGCGCGCCAGGAACCGTTGGGCCGGCACGTCGCAAGCATTCTCCAGGTTGGCGAGCAACCAACGCTCTTCGTGGCCGATGGAAGGCGACAGATGCAGGTGATGCTCGACGATCAAACCGGCGACATTCTTGCGCAAAGCCGCATCCTGCTCTTGAAACGCCCGCCGGTAGCCGGGAATGGCTTCATGGTCGTAGTAAAAAGCCAGGGGGGTGGCGTGGACGTTCGGGTGATTCCAGGCCGCCGCTTCGCTGCCCACATTCGCCTCCCGAACCGGCAGCAGGTAACGCGCGGCGCGCAGCAGCGCGGGTTCGATCCGAATGGCGGGGGCCAGCAACGCCAGCAGCCGTTCGGCGCCGGGATCCGACTCCGGGCGTTCCGATGATGCCGGCGCCAACCGACGCGTGCCGAGACGCCGGGGCAGACGCACCGCCCGGTCCCAGCACGCCGGATAAAACAACCGGGTCAACTCGCCGTCCCACCAGCGCGGCGGGCTGGGCATCAGCGCCACCGGCCGGCAACCCGTCCGTCGCAGACGAGCGCCCAGATATCGCCATTGCCGACGGCGCACCTCGCTGGCGTCGTTACAACCCAAATCGCTCAGCGCGAGAACCGCCGCGCCAGTCGCAGGCGCCGGACCGCTGTCGGATTCCCGCCACTCTCGCCCGTCATGCCACCAACAACGGCCGCCCGGATCGCCGTCGGGAAAAGCGATGAGCCGCAATCCCCGGGCGCCCCGCAGTCGCCGCAGCCGCCGGTACAACTCATTGAAGTCGGTCCAGAAGGGTAACAGCGGTTCGGCGTAATCGACGATGAGCTGACTTTCAGCGGCCCAACCGTGGCGCTGTTGGCGGGGCAAATATCGCAAGGTCTGCACACGAGCCATACGCGCGAGGATGGGGGGTAAATCCAGCTTACGCGTGGTCCGCCGGGCGCCCAGCGCCATCTTCAGGAACGGCCACAATCGGGACCAGGGCAGCAACGGCGGCTGTGGCGGCGGGCTGACATTGGTGGGGGCGCGAAGCTCGTCTTCTGCAAAGGGTTTAGCGCGTTGAAACCAGACCGGCTCATTCCGTACTACTTCCGCTGGCTCCAGCAGGCGGTTCGCCACGACCCTGCAGAAGCGAGCTTTGGGTGCTCTCACCGGGCCAGTAGTGATGGTAGGCTGATGTGCGACGATCTCTATGCGTGCTGCTGGTACCTGTATCGGTTCAATTTTTTTACTGGGTTCGCGTCGCTCGTAACCCAACGCAGCGGCCATGCCTTCCAAATACGCCTCACCGCAAACGTGCAGGCATTTCAGCAAATCGGCTCGGCTGACCTGAGCGTGGCGACGCATATAGCACTCCCAGATGATTTGTAGGTTGGGTTAGGCCGTAGGCCGTAACCCAACATCTTGATCTTGTTGGGTTACGCCCTGCGCGCTAACCCAACCTACAATCACTACAACCACGATTGATTTCGGATTGCTATAGTCAGCGCGGCGAGGAAGGCGCTTTTTTCAGCACGAACTCGCCGATCTTGGCGAGCCAATCCATCTGTTCACTCTCGTCATGACCCAACCTGCACACCGCGCGCAGCAGATCCAGATATTCAGCCTGACCGGGAGCAGTCAACCCCTGAGCGCTGGCATCCTTGCGGTCTTTCAGCAGCAGATCACCAGCCTTGCGGCGTACCGCATCGGTGCAATGCGTTCCGAAATGTACCTCGCCTCGCTTGCAGAGAAAATCGAGCAACTCGCCGTCATCTTCCGGCAGGCTCAATGGCAACACCAGGCAACGACGCAAAAAGGCAGCCGGCAGTTCGCGTTCCTCGTTGGTGGTGATGATCACCAGCGGCGGCGGGCAATCCTGGGACTGGCGCACGGACGCACCGAGATACGGCACGGCGAAATCCCCATTCCCCAAGGTTTCCAGTAGCCCGTTGGGCAGGTCGGTATCGGCCTTGTCGATCTCGTCGATCAGCAACACGCTGCCTCGACTGGGTTCCCAACCGTCGGGACAGGTCGGGGCGAGTTCGAGGCGATGGTCGCAAAGCGTGTACTGATCCTGCGCGGACGCCCAATCGAACACCCACCACAACGGGCCGGGGGATAGAAAGCGGAGCGGGTTTATCCGTCTGGGGATTTCGTCCGCGCTGCAATGGGCCAGCGCCTGCGCCTCGCCCAGACGCGCCACCGCATCGAACTGCCACTGCAAATCCTGGCATTCGGTCCGGGCGTTCACGACTGCCGACAGGAACAGCCGCTGGGTCGCTTCCGCCGCCGCTCGCGCCAACTGGCTCTTGCCCGTGCCTGGCTCGCCCCGAACCAACAACGGCCGTTCGGCCGCCTCCGCCGCCATCAGGGCATGGACGCTGGCCTCATCGAAAACATGCACCGCCGCCGGCCAGGAACCGCGCTTAGGGAGGAGGATGGGTTTATTGATGGGGTAGTGATGGAGAACCATGTGGTGTATCCCGCAACATAAGAAGAAATGCCTCAATAGCTTCCCACAAGCTGTCTTCTTCCAGTAGTAGTATCCTGTCACCCTGTCCGCTGCCAATGTAAATCACTCGCAGTGGAGGCATGGCCTCCAACAGACTTTTCAACAGGTCTTCATCGGAAAGGGGGGAATTATCACGCTTTGATGGAATAGTGATGTAGTAGTGACCTTCTTTTCGTCTCTCGCGACCTTCCAGTTTGGGTTTCAACTTCTTTTTCAATTGCTCCAAATCATTGGGAGCTTCACCTTCGATCTTCGCCGCAACCCAGATGCGCTGTAAAATCCCTTTCAATCGATCATCTGGATGCAAGCCATCTTCCAGGTAATCAGCCTCAAAGCTATCCCTACCCACGGCTCGAACTCTATTTTTTCTATCATACCTCAAAATAAAACAAGCATGTCTTTCAGCCAATGAGGATATTAATACTTCAGTCCCCGCTTCCGTCTCAAGCGGTACGTTGGCTTCCATGCCTGTCTGCCATGGATTGAATCCACATCCCGAACCCTGAACTCGATCCATATCCACAGCCAGTAACACCAGCCAGCCAAAAATTTCGCGAGCAACCTCCTTGGTGGCATCGACCATGTTCGGCTTCTGCTCCACGAGCTTGTCAAGACAGTCCTTGGTGGCAAGATACATCAAATCAAGGATTTTGATTAAAAAATCATATTGTTGTAGTACTAATACGTCTACCGCTGACTCCTTGCCACCTCGCTGAACAATCTCGTCACGCAAGGATTTTGCGCGAGGTTGATCCAACAATGAACGAATCTGATCTTTTATCTTGTTGACCAGAGGTGGAGGTTTCGGAAAACGCGGCGGCTGGCGCCCGGCTTGTACTTGCCATCCTGGAAAGAGTGGAGAAACATGAGGTCTAACCGGTCCATGCTCTATCCCGGTGAGCAACTTTTCCTTAGCAGCCGCTTCATCTAAACCGACCAGGTCAATAAAAATAATCGGCTTTAGTAATCCAAGCGGTTCACACTTCAGCTATCCGCACAGGCAATAAAGTTCTCTTTTCACCTTTCGGGTCTTTGGCGAAGGCTGTTGCCCACTCCGATTGCGTAAACTCGGCTGCGAGATAGTTCGGCGAAAGTACCACTACAGTACGATCTGCCTGTGCAGCCTTTTGCATCTCTAAGACGAAGTTACCACCGGGCCGGAAATCCCAAACCTGGATGATGACTGAATAACCGGCTTCCTCCAATTGCCAAGCGATCCATTCCGCCCAGTCCTTATCCTTGCCGTTGTAGCTGATAAAGAAATCTTTCTGTTGCTCTGCCAT
This sequence comes from uncultured Gammaproteobacteria bacterium, assembly GCA_963696515.1. GTDB lineage: Bacteria > Pseudomonadota > Gammaproteobacteria > Competibacterales > Competibacteraceae > Contendibacter. Next base: position 58,007 of record CAVOKM010000012.1, on the reverse strand, counting down.
CGTCTTTTTGATCCACGATTTCCCTGGAGAGAAAATCATATCGCAAGCTCAAGGCAAAGACTTCTCAAGAACACAATTGCGCCAACGCGCGTGAAGCCAAATGCCGATCTTTGCTCGCTAAAAAGATAGTTCATTCCACCGGCACCTTCACTGCGGGGCTGGTTTGCAACCGCGCAGCACGTCTGGCAAAACGCCGATCATCGAAGCTGAAAAATTCCTCACAATGACTGCTGGCCCGGAGATGCAAGGCATCCGCGAAATCCATACCTTCACGATGCCAGACCAGCGCATCGGCCACGCGCGGCCACTCCTCGACAACGACATTCGGAAGACCGAGCAAATGCTCGATAACCCTGATGAACTCGCGGGAGCCAAACCCGTAAAAGGCTCGTAGCACCCATTCCAGCTCCAGTACCACGGTCAAGGGGACGAAAATCTGGGGTGAATCAGTCAGGATTCGCCGCGCGATAGGCCGCTGCCTGGCGGCTTCCGGGTCGTTCGGATCATCGACGTAAAACCGGGCCAGGATATTGGTATCAAGAGCGATCATCCGCCGCATCCCTCATAGCCTGGGCAACATCGAAGTCGGAGAGTCGTCTTTGCCCCGCTCTTCGACAGACCAAGATGCCATAGCCCTCTTCAGGACGGGTCGGGCGAACGCTCCGCTTCAATTCGACGCGAATAGTGTTGCCATCCAGGATAAAGTTGAGTTGGCAGCCGGGTGTAATGCCGAGTTGGCGGCGAATTTCCGCTGGAATAACGACCTGCCCTTTTTCGGAGACGGTGACGATTTTCATGGGTGCTCCTCGATTCTTACCCGGTAAGAAAGACTACATTATAAACTTGGTTCATCCAGCATAACGGCCCAAGTTCATTTCCCACTCACCCCTGCCTCACCCTCCCCCACTGTTCCTCCAGCCGCTTCACCGACACCGGCGCGACGGTCTTCAACTCCTGGGCGAACTGGGAAACCCGCAGCTCCTCCAGCAGCCAGCGGAACTGGATCAGTTCCGGATCGTGCCGTTCCCGCCGGGCGTCTTCTTCCAGCCGTTGCCGGCAAGGTTCCCACAGCCGGACGACGTCGCCGCGCCGCTGGCGATCCTTGTCCGGCGCCTGCCGGAGCTTTTGCAGCCGCAGGGTGATGGCGCGCAGATAACGCGGCAGATGCGGCAACCATTCTGGCGGCGTCCGGCTCAGAAAGCCGGGATAGACCAACCGTGCCAACTGGTCGCGCACGTCGGCCACCGCCTCGGCCCAGACCGGCGACAATTCGCCGCTCAACATTCGGCGGACCTCGTGATACCCGGCCAGAATCGCGGCGGCCGTGTCGCAAATATCCAGCCGCGCCGCCGCCAATCGGGTCTTGCCGCGTTCCAACAGGGCATCGAATTCTGTCCGGTCGCGCGGCAACGGCGGCTCCGCCAGAAAGGCCCGGTCGAGAACGGCATCCAGCAAATCCTCGCGCAGCGCTTCCTGCGTGCCAAAACCGACAAAGTGCAGGGTCATGCGCTGGAAATGGGGCAGATCGCGCGCCAGTTGCTTGAACGCCGGCCCCAACCGCCAGGCGATCAACCGCTTCAAACCGGCGCGGGTCGCCTTTTCCGCCGGCGCTGGCGCATCCAGCACCCGCAGCGCCAACGAGCCATCGGTCTCCGCCACCAGCGCGGGATAGCCGCGCAACCGGATGCCGTTACGAACGAAGCTCACTTCCTCCGGCAACTCGCCGAAATCCCAGTCGCGCAGCCGCTCCCGCTCGAACTCCGGGGTCGGCAGCGCCGCGAAGCTGGACCGCGCCTCGCCGCGCAATTGCACCTGCAGCGCCGCCCAGTCGCGCCCGACCGCCAGCACCTTGTCATCGGCGTCCACCACCTGGAAACGCATCCGCAAATGCATCGGCACCGCGTCGGGATTCCAGGCGTCCTCCGGAATGCTCGCCCCGGTCATCCGTTGCAGGTGCTCGGCCATCGCCTCGGTCAACGACCGCTCGCCCGGTTCGATCACCTCCAGCAAGGCTTGCACGTAATTCGGCACCGGCACGAAGTTGCGCCGCAGCGCCTTGGGCAGGGATTTCAGCAAGGCGGCCATCCGCTCCACCAGCAAGCCCGGCACCAGCCAGTCCAGCCGTTTCGGGTCCACCTGATTGACCGCCGCCAGCGGTACGGTCAGCGTGATCCCGTCATCTTCCTCGCCGGGGGCGAAGCGGTAGCTCAGCGGCAGCTTCAGGCCGTCGAGGTCGAGATGGTCGGGAAAACGCTCGCCGTCCGCCGCCGGACCCGCTTCCGCCAGCAGCGCCGCTCGATCAAGAAACAGCAGGCGGGGGTTTTGCCGTTCGACCTCCTTGCGCCAGGTCTCAAAACTCGGACCGCTGTAAACGCCTTCGGGAATCCGCTCGGCGTAAAACCGATACAGCGCCTCCTCATCGGCGACCAGATCGCGGCGGGCGCGGGTTTCCAGTTCGTCCAACTCCGCCAGCAGTTGCCGGTTGTGCTGAAAAAACGGGCCCTGGCAATGAAATTCGCCCTCGACCAGCGCCTGGCGGATAAAAATCTCCCGCGCCAGCGCCGGATCCAGCGGCCCGTAGTTGACCCGGCGGCCGGCCACGATCGGCAGGCCGTACAGCGTCACCCGCTCGGTGGCGGTCACCTGCGCGGAACGTTTCTCCCAGTGCGGCTCGGCATGGCTGCGCTTGAGCAGCGGCCCGGCCAGCCCCTCCACCCATTCCGGCTCGATCCGCGCCACGATGCGGGCGTACAGCCGGCTGGTTTCCACCAGTTCGGCGGCCATCACCCAGCGCGGGCGCTTCTTGAACAGGCCGGAGCCGGGAAACAGATAGAACAGCCGCCCCCGCGCGCCGAGATAGACATTCTCCTCCTGCTTCAGGCCGAGATGCCCCAACAGGCCGGTCAACAGCGCCCGGTGCAAGCTGGCGTAGGGCGCCGGTTCGCTGTTGAGTCGCATCCCCATCTCGGTCACCCGCCCCAGCAATTCCTGATGCAGGTCACGCCATTCCCGCATCCGCACGAAGGAGAGGAAATCGGCCTGACAGAGATTGCGCAACTGATTCCTGGACAGTTGCTGCGCCTGCTCGTGGTAATAATCCCAGAGCTTGAGCAAGGTCAAAAAATCGGAATGCTCGTCGCGAAACCGGCGATGCTTCTCGTCCGCCGCCTGCTGCTTCTCCAGCGGCCGCTCGCGCGGATCCGAAATCGCCAGCGCGGCGACGATGATCAAGGCCTCGCGCAAACCGCCCTCATCTTGCGCCGCCAGCAGCATCCGGCCCAGCCGGGGATCGACCGGCAACTTCGCCAGTTGCCGGCCCAGCTCGGTGATCCGCCGTTGCTCGTCCACCGCCTGCAACTCGAACAACAGCCGGAAGCCTTCGCCGATCTGGCGTGAATCCGGGGGATCGACAAAGGGAAACTCCTCCGGCCGGCCCAGATTCAAGGCGCTCATCTGCAGGATCACCGCCGCCAGGTGGGTGCGCAGGATTTCCGGGTCGGTAAACGGCGGGCGGGACTGGAAATCCTCCTCGGCGTACAGCCGTACGCAGACACCCGCCATCACCCGCCCGCAGCGGCCAGCGCGCTGGTTGGCGCTGGCTTGCGAAATTTTCTCTACCGGCAGCCGCTGAATCCGGCTGCGGGGACTGTAGCGGCTGATGCGCGCCATACCTGGATCGATCACGTAGCGGATGCCGGGCACGGTCAGCGAGGTTTCCGCAACGTTGGTCGCCAGCACGATGCGCGGCCGGCCGTGCGACTGAAACACCCGGTTCTGCTCGGCGGCGGACAGGCGGGCGTACAGCGGCAGAATCTCCGTGTTCGGCGGATGATGCTTGCGCAGGCTTTCCGCCACCTCCCGAATTTCCCGCTCGCCGGACAGGAAGATCAAAATATCACCCGGTCCTTCCCGCCACACCTCGTCCACCGCATCCAGAATTGTCTGCTGCAAATCGCGGTCGCGCTCGTCCTCGTCCGCCGCCAGCAACGGCCGGTAGCGAACCTCCACCGGATAGGTCCGCCCCGACACTTCGATAATCGGCGCCTGGCCGAAATGGCGGGAGAAGCGTTCCGGATCGATGGTCGCCGAAGTGATGATCAGTTTCAGATCCGGCCGCCGGGGCAGCAGCCGCTTGAGATAGCCGAGTAGAAAATCGATGTTCAGGCTGCGCTCGTGGGCCTCGTCGAGGATGATGACCTCGTACTGATCCAACTGGCGGTCGCTCTGGGTTTCCGCCAGCAGAATGCCGTCGGTCATCAGCTTGATGATGGCATCCGGTCCTACCCGGTCGGAAAAGCGCACCTTGTAACCGACCCGGCCGCCGACCGTGGTTCCCAGTTCCGCCGCGATCCGGGCCGCCACCGAGCGGGCGGCGATCCGGCGCGGCTGAGTGTGGCCGATCAAGCCGGCGGCGCCCAGCCCCAGCGACAGGCAGATTTTCGGCAATTGCGTGGTCTTGCCGGAACCGGTCTCGCCGCACAAGACAATCACCTGATGCGCGCAAATGGCGGCAGCAATGGTGTCGCGGTGAGCGTTGATCGGCAGGCTGTCGTCGAAGGTCGGGACCGGCAGCGTGGCGCGACGGTCGAGCAGACGCGCGGCGGCGGCGCTCACATCGGCGCTCAGTTGCTCCAGGCCTCGATCCACCGGCTTGCCCTCGCGCCAGCGTTGGCGCAAACCACGCATGCGGCTGGCGATCGCGGCGCGGTCGCGGGTCGGGCAGTCGGACAGGCGGGCATGCAAGGCGGCGAGCCGTTGTTCCACCACTATTTCCATTGTTTTGTTTGCAAATAAAATTTAATCCATCGCACCCGAGAGCAGACCTTCATTCTTGCATTAAGCCAGGTGCGGGCGCTGATAAAATCCACTTGCGGAACGCATGGCTTTCGCGTACTTTCCGCCACGGGTAGAGGTTGCTAACCTCGAAATGCCCAGCGTCGGCCCCCCTTGAATCCCGACTCCCACCCGGGAACTTGGCTTTTTCAAGCGTCGGCAAAAAGGAAATATTGCTTTGAGGTTTTGTGTTGATGCGTACTGGTACTGTGAAGTGGTTTGATGAGGCTAAGGGCTTCGGTTTCATCGCCCCCGAGGACGGCAGCAGCGACGTGTTCGTCCATTACTCGGTCATCGAGGGCAAAGGGTTCCGAACCTTAGCGGAAAACCAAAAGGTCGAGTTCGACGTCAAGGCCGGACCCAAGGGTCCACAGGCCACGATGGTCAAACAACTAGCGGCAAAATAACGTTCCCACCAAAGCGATTGAGTCAAAGCCCCGCTTCGCGCGGGGCTTTGTCGTTTCCACGGCCTGGGCGCGGTTATTGCCTTCGTCAACGACTGATTGCCGTCGGCATCTCAAGAGTTTGGAGCGCCAGTCCAACCCCAACATGCGGCAATAAATGATCAGCGAAATCACGAACGGAGTGAAGTGGGCGCGCAACGAAATCGAAAGGAACATCCTCCTCGAAGCGAATGGCCGTGAGATTACCGCTGCGCTAGTGGCTAGTGGTGTCGCGGAATATGGATGCGATAAGAAATGAATCAGCCTGCTCCCCCATCCCCACCTTCACCCACCAGGGGTGAAGGAGTCGAAAAACCCTGCGCCCGTCTCATCCGCGATCCTGTCCACTTCCTCGCCCTGGGCTTCGGCTCCGGCTGCGCGCCGAAAGCACCCGGCACCTTTGGAACTCTGGCGGCGATCCCGCTCTATCTACTGATGCAACCGCTGCCGTTGTGGACCTATCTGCTGCTGACCGTGGCCGGCTTCGCCCTGGGCGTATGGATCTGCGGCCGCGCCGCCCGCGATCTGGGCGTTCACGATCATCCGGCCATCGTTTGGGATGAAGTGATCGGCTACTGGATCACCATGATCGCCGTCCCGTCGGGCTGGGTGTGGGTCGTGGCCGGTTTCGGCCTGTTCCGGTTGTTCGACATCCTCAAGCCCTGGCCAATCCGACAGGCCGATCAACGCATCGGCGGCGGCTTCGGCATCATGTTTGACGACCTGCTGGCAGCAGGCTACGCCTGGATGTCGCTACAATTATTGATTTATGGCGCGGCGCTACTGGACATTTCCTGATTCCCGCGTTCAGACTTTGCCGGTCTTTTCCTGGCAACCGACGGAACCCGAACCAATGAAAATCGAGACAATTGCCATTCACGGCGGCTATATGCCGGAACCGACCACCAAGGCAGTCGCCGTTCCCATCTACCAGACCACCTCCTACGCCTTCGACGACACCCAGCATGGCGCCGACCTTTTCGACCTAAAGGTGCCTGGCAACATCTACACTCGCATCATGAATCCCACGACTGCGGTGCTGGAACAACGGGTAGCGGCCATGGAGGGCGGGGTCGGGGCGCTGGCAGTGGCCTCCGGCATGGCGGCGATTACCTATAGCTTGATGACGATTGCTGAAGCCGGCGACAATATTGTCACGACCTCCACCCTGTACGGTGGCACCTACAACCTGTTTGCCCATACCCTGCCGCGCTTCGGCATCGAGGCGCGCTTCGGTGACTATCGTGATGTCGATGCCATAAGCCGGCTGATCGATGCCAAGACCAAGGCGGTGTTTTGTGAATCCATCGGCAATCCGGCGGCGAACGTGGTCGATTTCGGCGCTTTGGCCGCCGTCGCGCATACCCAGGGCGTGCCGCTGATCGTCGACAACACCGTGCCGACGCCGTATCTGTGCCGGCCGTTCGAGCATGGGGCCGATATCGTGGTCCACGCTCTGACCAAGTACATGGGCGGCCATGGCACCAGCATCGGCGGCATCATCGTCGATTCCGGGCGCTTCCCCTGGGATCAGCACAAGGTCCGTTTCGCCCGGCTGAACGAACCGGATCCGTCCTATCACGGAGTGGTCTACGTCGAGGCACTGGGGCCGGCGGCGTTCATCGGCCGGGCGAGGGTGGTACCGCTGCGCAACACCGGCGCGGCGATTTCGCCATTCAACAGTTTCCTGATCCTGCAAGGTATCGAAACCCTGCCGGTGCGGATGGACCGGCATTGCGAGAACGCCGTCAAGGCCGCCGAATATCTGCGCGGCCACCCGCAGGTCGAATGGGTCCGCTACCCGGCTCTGGCCGACAGCCCGGAAAAGCCATTGGTGGACAAGTACATGGGCGGACGCGGTTCCAGCATCCTCAGCTTCGGCATCAAGGGTGGGCGAGAGACCGGTACCAAGTTCATCGACGCGTTGCAACTGGTGACCCGGCTGGTCAACATCGGCGACGCCAAGTCGCTGGCCTGCCATCCGGCCACGACGACGCACCGGCAACTGTCGCCGGCGGAAATGGCCCTGGCCGGGGTCAGCGAAGACCTGGTGCGGTTGTCCATCGGCATCGAGCACATCGACGACATTCTGGCCGACCTGGAACAGGCGCTGGCAGCGGCGCGGTGAGGGATGGCTGATATAATCATTCCACCCCTATTCTCCCAACACCCGCTCTTGCCCGAAGCTGATCCTCGCCGTGAAACAGGACCTGCTGAAACTGTTGCAACAGAAGCTGCGGGGCGAACCGAGCCACCCCCCCCGACCCAGGAGCCGTTCGCCCTGGCTAATCGGCGGTTTTGCGCTCTCCATCCTCGCAGTCAGTTATTTCTTGCACGAAACGAAAGCGCCACTCTCGGCAATGGCCAAGGGAGCGGATTTGGTCTGTACCGTCAAGGCGGTCTTTGATGGCGACACCCTCGCCGCCAGTTGCGAGGACGGCGAGGTTAAGGTGCGGGTGTTCGGCATTGACGCTCCGGAAATGAAACAGGAACCGTGGGGAGACCGCTCGCTTCAGGCGATGCGCGGCCTGCTGCCCCGGCGCGACCCGGTTCGTCTGCAGGTGATGGATCATGACCGCTACGGGCGAACCGTAGCCCTGGTATTCGCTGGTGAGCGCGATGCCGGACTTGAAATGGTCCGGCAAGGGCGGGCGGTGGTCTACAAACAATACAACGACTTGCCAGCCTATCGGCAGGCTCAGGCCGAGGCACAACGGGCCAGACGCGGCATCTGGGAGAAACCGGGCGGCCAGCAGGACCCCACTGCTTGGCGGCGGTTGAATCCCCGCTAAGGGCGATCCGACCGGCGATCTCTAATGGCTGTTACTCCCTCCTTCCCAGCCGCCCACCCCGCCGTTGTTCGTTGCGAACCGGGCCGGTGCCGGTGCGAGGGCGACTGGACCCTGGATGGCATCGAGGGACTTCATTCACATCTGAAAGGCGTTCGCTGGCCGGCTGGCGCGATGGAACTGGATGGATCCGGCATCGTCGCCATCGATACCACCGGTGCGTTGCAATTGCTGAATCTAATCGCCGAATTGGAGCAGGCCGGCCACCCGGTCCGGTCAATCAACTTGCGCGAGGGGGATCAAGCACTGCTGGACCTGGTGCGGGAACGCCGCGCCAACGCCGGAAGGGTCCCGCCTCCCCCCAAGACTCGGAGCAGCCTGGAAAACCTGGGCCGGTTGATCGTCTTCCACACGATCCGCGCCTACGACTTCCTGGCCTTCATTGGCGAGGCGGCGGCGGCGTTGGCGCGGTTGACGCTGCATCCCGGCCGGTTCCGTTGGCTTGCCCTGTTCGGCAACATTGAAACCGCCGGCGTCCGCGCCTTGCCGATCATCGGCCTGCTTTCCTTTATGATGGGGATCGTCATCGCCTATCAGGGCGGCCAACAGCTCAAGACCTACGGCGCCAATATCTTCATCGTCGAACTGGTGTCCCTCACCATGCTGCGCGAGCTGGCGCCGCTGATCACCGCCATCATCGTCGCCGGCCGAACCGGCTCGTCCTACACCGCCCAGATTGGCACCATGCAGGTCACCGAGGAAGTAGACGCGCTGCGGACCATCGGCATCCCGCCCATGGATTTGCTGGTGCTGCCCAAACTGCTGGCGTTAACCATCGCTTTGCCGCTGCTGACCGTGTTCGCCGACGTGCTCAGCGTGTTCGGCGGCACGGTGATGGCGCGGGTGTTGCTTGATGTTAGCTTCGGCGATTTCCTGGACCGTTTCCCGCAGGTGGTGACACCGACTTCGTTCCTACTCGGCGTGGCCAAGGCCCCGGTGTTCGCGGCTATTATCGCCCTGGTCGGCTGCTATCAGGGTTTTCAGGTGCGTGGCGGTGCCGACAGCGTCGGCCGGCAGACCACGGTTAGCGTGGTGCAGTCGATTTTCCTGGTGATCGCCGCCGACGCCCTGTTCTCGGTGATCCTGGGCGGGGTGGGCTTATGGCGTTGAGCGCGAATCCAGCCGATGCCGTGATTGCGGTGCGCGGATTGCGCACCCAGTTTGGTGAGACGATCATTCACGACAATCTGGATCTGGACATCCGCCGGGGTGAAATCGTCGCCCTGGTTGGCGGCAGCGGCTCCGGCAAGACCACCCTGCTGCGAGCCATTATCATGCTATTAAAGCCGGTGGCCGGTTCCATCCGACTGTTCGGCCAGGAAATCATCGGCATCGGCGACGCCGCCGCGTTCCGGTTGCGCCGGCGGTTCGGGATGCTGTTCCAGCAGGGGGCGCTGTTTAGCTCCCTGACGGTGCGGGAGAACGTAGCGACGCCGCTGCGCGAACATACCCGCCTGCCATCGGGGCGGATCGCGGACATCGCTGATCTCAAGATCGCCCTGGCGGGGTTGCCCGCCGACGCCGGCGTCAAGCTGCCGCGCCAGCTCAGCGGCGGAATGTTGAAACGCGCGGCGCTGGCGCGGGCACTGGCGCTGGACCCGGCGCTGCTGTTTCTGGACGAGCCGACCGCCGGCCTGGACCCGGTCAGCGCCGGGGCATTTGACGAGCTGGTCGTGCAACTCAAGGAATCGCTGGGGCTGACGGTGGTGATGGTAACGCACGATCTGGATACCCTGTGGAGCGCCACCGACCGGGTGGCGTTCCTGGGCGAAAAGCGGGTGATCGGTTGTGCGCCGATGCGGGAATTGACCCGGGCGGAGCACCCGCTGATTCGGGCTTACTTCGAGGGGCCGCGCGGGCGCGCGGCGAGGGCGCAGGCTTGCAGAGCAAAGTGAACTTCGCCCTGGTCGGGCTATTCGTGATTCTGCTGGGCTCGGCGTTGCTGGGGGCGACGTTTTGGCTGACGCTGGGCGGCGAAACCAAAACCTACGACCGCTACCGGGTGTACTTCCAGGAATCGGTAGCCGGCCTGAGCCCGAAGGCGATTGTACGTTATCGCGGCGTTCAGGTCGGGCAGGTTGAATCCATCGGGCTGGACCCCAGCAATCCCGATCAGGTGGATGTGGTGCTGGATATCGAGCGCAGCACGCCCATCCGCCGCGACACCATCGCCACCCTGTCCACTCGTGGATTAACCGGTGTGGCGGCAGTGGAACTGAGCGGCGGAGGCCAGTCCCCGCTGCTGGAGAAGGCGCCCGAGCAGGAATATCCAGTGATTCATGCCGGACCGTCGTTGGTGGCGCGGCTGGACGACGCCTTCAACAATATCCTAACCAACATGGATAATCTATCGCGGCGGTTGGAACGGTTGCTGGGCGACGATAACCAGATCGCTTTTTCCCGGACCCTGCAACATCTCGACACGGTCACCGGGGCGATCGCCGACCGGTCCGACGGTTTGCGCCTGACGCTGGCCAACATGGAGACCTTCACTAGCGCGTTGGCTGGGCGGGCGGAGCGGATCGGCAAAGCCCTGGATCAACTGGTGGTTTCACTGGAGAGCGCCGGCGACCTAAGCGGGAAGTTTCACGCGACCCTGAGCGATTTTCGCGCGGGCGCTCAGGCGGTGCGCAAGACGGCCGATACGTTCAATCAGACCAGCCTGGACCTGAGCGGGATGGCCAGGGACGGGCAGCGTGAATTGCGGCGGCTGGGGCAGACCACCGTGCCGGAGTTGAATGAGTTGCTGGTGAGGGCTGATCAAATGGTGACGACCTTGCAGAGGCTGGCCGAACTGCTGGAACAAAACCCTCGCGCTTTGCTGCTGGGCAAGCCCAGCGGTCGGCCGGGGCCAGGGGAGCAATAAGAAGGCCAAAGATTAGGTGAAAGGCGCTTTGCGCCTCCCGCATTCTTTTTTACCCAACTGCTGAATCAGCCAGGAGATGTGAAGATGACGGGCATCGTTGGTCACCGACCCAAGCGAAGGGCAGTCCGGTTCGGGGGAGTGCTATTGACGATGTTGACTCTGGGGGGATGTACCTTGCCGCAGGATCAAACGCCCCCGGCGCAAACCTATTTACTGGAGGTCGAGTCGTTCGTGCCGGCACCGTCCCGGCGCTCCAGTGGCAAGACGCTCCTGGTGATGGTGCCCAAGGCAGCACCCGGATTTGACACCAACCGCATCGCCTATACCCGGGAACCGCCAAAGCTGGATTACTACAAGGACAGCGCCTGGAGCGATGCGCCGGCCAGAATGCTGCTGCCGATCCTGGTGCGGGCCTTCGAAACCACGGGCGCATTCAAGGCGGTGGTGACGCCGCCGGCGCCGGGACTGGCGAACCTGCGGGTGGATGTGGACGTGATCCGGCTGCAGCAGGAATTCATGATCCGTCCCAGTCAGGTGCGCTTGATGGCGCGCATCAAGGTGGTGGATTTAAAGAGCGGGCACGTGCTGGGAACGCGGGTGTTCGAGGCTTTGGAGCCGGCGCCCAGCGAGAATGCCAATGGCGCGGCGCGGGCGGCCAACGCGGCGGTGCGGAAGGTGCTAAGTCAGATGGTGCCCTTCGCGCTGCGCTATCTTTGAGGGCATGTTCCCCTTCAGGTCGGTTGAATGCCCGCGTGAAATCAGCGTGAGGGCAAAAACTTGAAAGTAACGGCCAACTTCCCCCTTTCCCGCTAATGGGAAAGGGGACGGCCGTTTCCTGTTCAAGCGATGGGAGTTTCGCCGGACGCGCCTACGCCGTTCGCGCTTTTGCTGCGCCGCGCGCCCAGGACATCGCCCAACTGGTACCAATCCACCTTGCGGGTCAGCACCATTACCAGCGCCAGGCAGCCGAACAGAGTGACAGAGCCAGCCAGCAGGGCGTGGTCCTCCAGGCTGATCAGGACGTAAAGCACTCCGAACACGGCGGCGAGCAATGCCCCGAAGCTCGCACCCCGGACGACGCTGCCCAGGACGTAAACCAGATAGTAAGCCAACAGCGCCACGCAGGCCGCCGTGGCGATGGCGTAGGCGATGCCGAAGTCCAGATGTTCGGACAGCGACAACAACAGCAGGTAGAACAGCACCAGCGCCACGCCGGTAAGTCCGTACTGGAAGGGATGGATCGCCAGCCGCTTGAGGATTTCGAACAGGAAGAAGGCGACGAAAGTCAAGCCGACAAACAGGAGCCCGTACTTGATCGCGCGGTCGGTTTGCACGTAACTGTCTGTGGGGTCCATGAAGCGCAGGCCGATCAGCGTGTCGAGCGGGCGGTCGTTGCGCAGATGTTCGAACAATTGGTGAGACATGTTGGTGGCCAAGCGAGTGGTTGACCAGACGGCCGAGAAGCCGGCGGCGGTCACTTCGCGCGATTCCGGCAGAAACTGCCCATAAAAGCTGGGGTGCGGCCAACCACCGCGCACGCTGATCCGGGTCGTGTCGCCCACCGGGGCCAGGTCGAAGGACTGGGTGCCGCGCAGGTCGAGCGAGAACGCGAATTCGGCCGACCACGGTCCTTGCAGGTTGAGGCCGCCAATATGAGCCTGGATGCCATTCGGCATTTTTTCCTCGGCGGTGCCCGGCAGGAAATCGCGTCGTTGCTCGCCCCAAGTCAGCACTGGCGCCCGCAGGATGCCGCGCGGATCGCTGATACCGACGATCAGTCGGGGGTCGCCGAAGGTGATCTGTTCGTTCGGGCCTGGCTTGAGTAATCCGCCCTCGCTAGAGAAACGGCCCTTGATCGCGATGCTGGCGCCGAACACCACGGCATGGTAGAGGCTGCGCCGAACCCGTTCGGTGTTCAAGGTAGCTTGAATGTCCAGATCGGCCGGCAGCAGATAGATATTGTCCGAAAAGCGTTTTTCCACCTCGATCATCTTGTTCTCGTCCTTTTCGCTGGGCTTCAGCGTCTTGACGATGCGGGTGAAGGGAAGGACCAGCATCGGTCCCACCAGGGTTTGGTCGCGAGCGGTGGCGGCGGCGATTTCGTCGACGACGCTATTACGGCGACCAGCGCGTTCGTCCACCAGGAATCCGATCCGGGTCAGGCCGATGGCGAGAATAACGGTGATCAGGAAAATCAGGGTGATTTTGGCAAACAGGCTGTGCCTCATTACAGTTCCCTCGGGTGAATGTACGAGGCAAGCCTAGAGAAGCCGATTGAAGCGGTGATGTGGGAAGAGTGAAGTAATCGTGTGGATTGAGTGTTGGCTTAGATGTGGCGTTCGCCCGCCCCAGCGGAAAGGGTATACGCTTGCGGACAACCAAACAGGGCGGCCGGCCAGAGCCCGGCCCCATACTCAAGGATAATCCCATGGCCTCCTCAATGTCCGAATCACCCGATATCCAACGATTATCCGGCTCCGCAATCAAACCGTGGCTCTCGGAACTGGCTCGCCTGCGCATTCAGGTGTTCCGAGAGTTCCCGTATCTCTACGAAGGCAGCGTCGCTTATGAGGAAAAATATCTCAAGACCTACGTGGATGCCCCGGACAGCGTCATGGTGCTGGTTTGGGACCGCGACCGAGTGGTGGGTGCGTCGAGCGGCGTGCCGCTGGAGGCCGAGCCCCCGAACGTGAGCGAGCCTTTCGTGGCGCACGGCTACGATCCGCGCCAGGTTTTCTATTACGGCGAGTCAGTGCTGTTGCCGGAATACCGGGGGCGGGGACTGGGCAGGCGTTTTTTTGAGGAACGGGAAGCGCACGTTCGCGGGTTGGGACGCTTCGAAATCGCCTGCTTCTGCGCGGTGCATCGGCCCGCCGACCATCCGCGCCGGCCGGCGGGCTACGCGCCGCTGGAGGTGCTCTGGAACCGGCAAGGGTTTGTCAGGCATCCGGAACTGCATACCACGTTCTCATGGCGGGATGTGGACGAGGCGGAGGAATCGCCCAAGCCAATGGAGTTCTGGCTGAAATCCCTGGTTTCAGGATTCGGGCCCCCCTTTTTGGAAGGGGGGCGAAGCGACAGGGCCGGGGTGATCTCAGACTTCCGCCACCGCCGGTAGACCCGACAGCGCCATCGCCAGTTCCGCCTCGTCGTACTCCTGATCGGTCAGCTTGCCGGCGAAATAATCCATGTAGGCTTGCATGTCGAAGTGGCCGTGGCCGCAAAGGTTGAACAGGATCGCCCGGCTCACTCCTTCCTCCTTGCAGCGCAGCGCCTCGTCGATGGCGCCGCGGATGGCATGATTGGCTTCCGGCGCCGGCAGGATACCCTCGGTGCGGGCCAGCAGCACCCCGGCCTCGAAGCAACCGAGTTGGTGATAGGCGCGGGCCTCGATCAGGCCCAGTTCCTTGACGTGGCTGACCAGCGGCGCCATGCCGTGATAGCGCAGGCCGCCGGCATGAAAACCGGGCGGGGTGAAGGTCGAACCCAGGGTGTGCATTTTGGTCAGCGGGGTCAGATGCGCGGTGTCGCCGAAGTCGTAGGCGTAGGGGCCACGGGTCAGGGTGGGACAGGCCGCTGGCTCGATGGCGACGATGCGCACCGAACGACCGCCGCGCAGTTGCGCGCCCAGGAACGGGAAAGCGATGCCGGCGAAGTTGGAACCACCGCCGGTGCAACCGACCACCACGTCGGGATAGTCGTCGGCCATCTCCAGTTGCGCCATCGCTTCCAGGCCCACCACGGTCTGGTGCAGCAACACGTGGTTCAGCACCGAACCCAGCGCGTACTTGGTGTCGTCGCGCTGGGCGGCGACTTCGACCGCCTCGGAAATGGCGATGCCGAGGCTGCCCGGATGGTCCGGCCGCTTGGCCAGAATCGCGCGGCCAGCGGCAGTCCGCTCCGAGGGCGAAGCGGTGCAGGTCGCGCCCCAGGTTTCCATCAGCGCCCGGCGATAGGGCTTCTGCTGGTAGGACACCCGCACCATGAAAATTTCCACTTCGATGCCGAACAGCACCCCGGCGAAAGCCAGCGACGAACCCCATTGCCCGGCGCCGGTTTCGGTGGCGATGCGCTTGACCCCGGCTTCCTTGTTGTAGAACGCCTGGGCGACGGCGGTGTTGGGCTTGTGGCTGCCGGCCGGGCTGACGCCTTCGTACTTGTAGTAAATCCGCGCCGGGGTGTCCAGTGCCTGTTCCAGCCGGCGGGCGCGATAGAGCGGGCTGGGACGCCACTGCCGGTAAATCTCCCGGACCGGTTCCGGAATCTCTATCTCCCGTTCGGCGGACACTTCCTGCTGGATCAGCGCCATCGGGAACAGCGGAGCCAAATCGTCCGGGCTGATCGGTTGCAGGGTGCCGGGATGCAGCACGGGCGGCGGCGGCACGGGCAGATCGGCCACCAGGTTGTACCAAAATTTGGGCATTCGGCTCTCATCGAGCAGGTATTTGACGGTTTCGCTCATCGTTCTCTTAGTCCAAAAAAGCAAAAGCCCGCCGTTGGCTCGGCGGGCCGGGTGAGTTCGGCTCGGCGGTCAAGCGCCGCCGATTTTAACCGAGATTGACGCCGTAATCGCGGGCGACCGCCGCCAGTCCGCCGGCGTAGCCCTGGCCGATCGCCTTGAATTTCCACTCATCGTTGTGGCGGTACATTTCGCCGAAGATCATCGCGGTCTCGACCGAAGCGTCCTCGGACAGATCATAGCGGGCGATTTCCTGCTCGCCCTCGGCATTTAGGGCGCGGATGTAGGCGTTGCCGACCTGGCCGAAATTCTGCTTGCGCGCCTCGGCGTCGTGGATGGTGACCACGAACGCCACTTTGGCGGCGTTGGGCGTCATCAGGTTCAGATCGATTTCGACCACCTCGTCGTCACCCTCGCCCTCGCCGGTGCGGTTGTCGCCCAGGTGCTTGACCGCACCTGAGGGATCCTGGGCGTTGTTGTAGAACACGAAGTGCTGGTCGCTTAGCACTTTACCGCCCGCATCCAGCACGAAGGCGGACGCGTCCAGATCGAACGCGCTGCCGTCAGTCTTGCGCAAATCCCAGCCCAGGCCGAAGCGGACCCGCTTCATTCCCGGAGCCTGCTTGCTCAGCGAAACGTTTCCACCTTTTTGCAGAGAGATAGCCATGGTTGCATTCCTGTCGTTGTGGAGATCGACCGGGGTTACCCGGAAATCGGGGGACTCAGATGTTGATGCCGTACTGGCGACACATCGCCGCCAGTCCGCCGACATAGCCCTGACCGACCGCGCCGAACCGCCATTCGCCACTGTGACGGTAAAGCTCGCCGAAAATCATCGCGGTTTCGGTCGAGGCATCCTCGGCGAGATCGTACCGGGCGACCTCGACGTTGGTTTCGGCGTTGACCAGGCGGATGAAGGCGTTCTGCACCTGGCCGAAGTTCTGCCGACGCGCCTCGGCCTCGTGGATGGTCACGGTGAAGGTGATTTTCTGCACTTCGGCCGGCACCCGGTTCAAGTCCACCATGAGCGCCTCGTCGTCGCCCTCGCCCGCGCCGGTCCGGTTGTCGCCGGTGTGCTGCACCGAGCCGCAGGCGGATTTCAACTGGTTGTAGAAGATAAAATCGGCCTCTGAACGGGCCTTGCCATCGGCGCCCAACAGGAACGCCGAAGCGTCCAGATCGAAATCGGCGCCGTCGGTGGCGCGTGCGTCCCAGCCCAGACCGACCAGGACTTTCTTCAGGTCCGGCGCTTCCTTGCTCAAGGATAACTTGCCGCCTTTGTTGAGGGAAATAGCCATGAGGTTTGTCCTCCCTTGCTACTGAGTGCGGATAGGAGATTGCAAAAGGGTTTTGAAACTGGCCGGATGGATGGTAATGGTACATCCGGCCCATGGGTAAAGCGGGTTGCTAGGGTTTCTCCCGGCCGGATTCAACGTTCTCCAGTTGCGCCTGACCGTCCTCGCCGACCTCTTCCTGTCCGGGGAACAGCAGCGAGGCGATCACCCCCACCGCCAGCGTGCCGAGAATGATCATCAGGCTGAGGTTGGCAGAAATTTCCCAGCCCGGCCAGTGGAACAGATGGTTGGACGCCTGCAACGCCAGCTTGAAGGCGATGAAGAACAGCAGCGCCGCCACCGCCTTGTCCAGATGCGCCAGGTATTTCTGTGCCGCCGCCAGCACGAAATACAGCGAGCGCAAGCCGAGAATGGCGAAAATCACCGCCGAATAGACCAGCAAGGGTTCGCGGGTGATCGCGATCACCGCCGGCACCGAGTCGAAGGCGAAGATGATGTCGGATACCTCGATGCAGACCAGACAGAGCAGCATCGGCGTGGCATACACCGTCGCCTCGCGGACTACCGAGACGCTGGAGTCCTGTTCGACCACCGTCTTGACGTGGCCGTGGCTGACCACGAAATGATGGCCGTGCAGGCGGGGAAAGATCGGCACCAGTTTCTGGGTCAGGCGCACCGACCAGTGATCGGAGTAGTCCTCGATGTCCTTGTCTTCGCCAATCCCGCTCAGCATCTTCCAACCCGTCCAGGCCACGATGGCGGCGAACACGAACTCGATCCAGGTGCTCAGCCCGAACAGCGTGGTGCCGAAGGCGATGAACAGCATGCGGAAAATCACCGCTCCCAGGATGCCGAAGTACAATACCCGGTGTTGCAGGGCGCCCTTGATGCCAAACGAGGCGAAGATGGCGACGAACACCATCAGGTTGTCCACCGACAGCGATTTTTCCAGAATGTAGCCGGCCAGGAACAGATCGGCGTACTCGTCGCCGAACCGGACCTTGAGGTAGAAGAAGAAGGCGATGGACAGAAAGATCCAGAACAGCGACCAGGCCACGGCGTTGGGGATGCTGATGTCCTCGCTGTCCTTGTGCAGTCGAAGGTCCAGCCAGACCGAAAAGCTGACCACCGCCACGAAGATGGCGATGGTTTCCAGCGGAAAACCGAAATGATGTTCCATGATGCCGCGCGCTCTCAGGCCAGGTCGAAGTCTTTGGGATTCAAACCCAGCTCGGCGCAGATCTTGCGCGCCACCGCCTTTTCGTTGTCGTCGAAGTTACCATCGGCGGCGCCAACGGCGCAGCAGACCCGCACCATCAGCCGCGCCTCGGCTTCCTTGGCCTTGAGCTTGGCGACCGCCTGCAGGGCGCTGGCTTGGCCGATCTGGTAGTCAAACTCGAACTGCTTGGCGTATTTGTCGAAGACGCCGATCACCTCGTCGGTGCCGAACGCCGACAGCACCTCGGAGTTGCGCAGGAAACCCATCATTTTCTGCTTTTCCTCGGGCCGGACCACGCCGTCGGCATGAGCCACCAGCGCGCAGCCGGCCACCACCGCTTCCAGGAAACTCTTGTTCTTTAGCTTGGTCACTTCGGTTTTCAGGTTGGCGGAGACTTCGTTGTAACGCTGTTTCAACCATTCGAGAGCCATGAGTTCATTCCTCCAGTTATTAATAAACGCGGACAGAGCTAATCCTTGGACCCCGCGACCCAGCGCAGGCCGAAATCGTAGGCCTGATCCATGTAGCGGTGATCCAGGAAATATTCAACCAGTTTTGTGACCTTGAGGTTGCCACCCTGGTTCTCCAACATCGCCAGGGCGCACATGCGTTGATCGTTGCGGTGGCTGTCGAGCTGGATTTCCAGCGTCGGCTGGCCAGGCGCCTGCAGGGTGACCACCGCGTCGGTTTCCGACCAGTTGGGCGCGCCCTCGTAAATCATGGCGAACAGGAGTATCCGATCCAGTTCGTTCCAGTGCTGGCCATTGATATGCAGGAACTCGCCCTGGGCGCTGGCCCCGCTGCGGTCGTCGCCCATGAGTTGGATGTAGGGCGGTTGTTGCAGGCTGCCGAAGGTATCGCCCAGCGCCTGTACCGCTCCGCCACGACCGTCCCGCAGCTTGAACAGGCAGCCCAGGTCGAGATCCACTTTTCGACCGCCAGTCAACCGGCCGAAAAATCCGTTGCCACCACTGCCCTGGTTCCAGTTGAGATTCACCACGATCTCGCCGAAGCCTTGCGCTTTTTTCTCCAGCGAAATGCTGGGAGTTTTCTTGTCCAGCGTGATTTTTTCCAGTCGGATCGGTTTGGGCGGGGCGGTTGGTGCGGTGGCCGGAGCGGCGGGACGGGGTGCTTGCGGGGGCTGGGTCGAGGTCGGTGGAGCGGACGGCGACGCCTCGGCGGCGTCGGGATCCTCGCCCACGTCCACGCCGTACTGCCGGGCCAGTGGTCCCAAACCCCCGACGAAACCTTGGCCGACGGCGCGGAACTTCCATTCGCCGTTGCGCTGGTACAGTTCGCCAACGATGAGCGCGGTTTCCGCCATCATTTTCGTCGCCAGCGGGAACACCGCCAGCGGGGCCTTGCTTTGAGCGTCGCGGATTTCGGCCCGCGCCTGGTTCAACTGACCGAACGATTGTCCGCGCCGCTGACCCTGGTCGATGGTCAGCGCAATGACGATCCGTTCGATGGCGGTGGGCAATTGGGCAAAGGTGACGGTGAAGGCGCGACCGTCGCCGGCGCGCTGGATGCCGCCGCCGGGCAGCGTCGGCTGGTTATAGAAGACGAAGTCCTCGTCGCCGCGCACCTTGCCCTGAGCGGCCAGGGCGAAGGCGCTGGAGTCGAGCGTCAGCGGTGTATTCGCCGGTTCCCAGCTCAGCAGGATTTCGACTGATGTCGGCGCGGGGCTGTGCTTGGTGATGGAGA
Source organism: uncultured Gammaproteobacteria bacterium (assembly GCA_963696515.1). Classification (GTDB taxonomy): domain Bacteria; phylum Pseudomonadota; class Gammaproteobacteria; order Competibacterales; family Competibacteraceae; genus Contendibacter. The sequence goes on along the minus strand of CAVOKM010000012.1, from coordinate 38,339 downwards.
AATTCTGGCCGGGTTGCAGGTCCAAGGCGGAATCCCCCGGCGGGTTACAGATAGGGCCGGAGCGCCGGCAGCAGGTCGTGGAAGGTACGGCCGCTGGCGTGTTCTCCGATGGCCTGCAGTTTCCACTCGTTGTTGTGGCGGTACAGCTTGGTCATGATCAGGCCGGTATAATCGCCGCCTTCCAGCGACAGATCGAAGCGGGCGATCTCGCCGCCGTTGGCGCCGTCCACGATCCGGCAGAAGGCGCTGGGAATCCCGGCGAAGCCCTCGCCACTGAAGCTGTTGACGGTGAAGATCAGTACCTGCGCCGCCGCGGGCACCTGGTTCAGATCGATGGTGATCCGCTCGTTTTCGGCGCCGGCCTCGCCGCCACCGGAGCGATCGTCGCCGCTGTGCCGGATGGAGCCACAGCGGCTTTCCAGTTGTCGAAACCACACCGTATCCACTAAATTGCCACTGGTGTCGAACAACAGGCAGGATGCGTCCAGATCCACCGCTTCCTGGCGGGTGCCGGCACCGAAGCCGAGAAACCCGCGGCTTTGGACCTGTTTCATGCCCCAGCCCAGGCCCATGACGACCCGGCTCAGACCGCGCCCCGCCTCTTTTTCCAGGCTGATGCGCTGCCCCTTTTGTAAATTGATAGCCATACGGATGTCCTCGCTGATTGTAAGATGCAGGTTGAGTATGAACACAAACCATCTTGAACGAATTGTAGACGCTGGCGGTCGCGAACTGACCGATTGGCGTCGTGTTGCTGACGAGTGGTGGTCGGACTAGCGATGGTTGCGGTAATGTTCGCGGATATTGCGATGGTTTGCGGGAATTCAAGCGTGATTTCGACATTCTCGCCGTGGAGGTGGTTATGCGCAAGATAGCGTTGCTGTTGATCTTACTGGTTGCCGCGGGTCAAGCCGCTCCCCCGCCCGACTCGAACCTCAAGAAGTGGCAGGATGAGAAGGGAATCACTCACTATGGCGATACTCGGCCGATATCGCCCGACGCCGTCACCAACATTGCCGCCGAGGCTTACCGGCGTGGCGATTACGCCGCGGCCTTCGAGGAATACATGAGTTGGGCCAAGCAGGGCGATCCCAGGGCTCAGACCATGGTCGGCCTCATGTACTTGCGCGGCGAGGGCGTGGGACAGAGCCAGAACAACGCCATCGAGTGGTTGCAGCGAGCGGCGACACAGGGCAATCCCAATGCCCAATTTTATCTGGCGATGTTGTATGCCGAGAATCCCAGCGCGGCACCCAACGAAGGGGAATCGCTATTGTGGCTGCGCAAGTCGGCGGAACGTGGCAATACCGAGGCGCAATACGTATTGGCCAACAAGTACGCGACCGGCCAGGGCGTGGCGCGCGATGAGCGGGAAGCCACTGCATGGTATCAGCGGGCTGCCACGAAAAATTATGCCAATGCCCAGTTTGAATTGGGTAATTTTTATGCCAGCGGTCGCGGAGTATCGCGCAACGACAAGGAAGCGATGCAGTGGTATCAGAAAGCCGCGGCACAGGGCCATCCCGGCGCCCAATTTACGCTCGGAGCGATGTACGCCGCCGGTCGTGGAGCGACCGCCAGCGACCGGGACGCGGTGCAGTGGTACCGCAAGGCGGCCGAACAGAGTCATGCCGAAGCCCAATACAACCTGGCCGTGCGCTATTTGAGCGGTCGCGGCGTCTCGCGCAGCCCAGAGGATGCCTTCGGCTGGTTTCGCAAGGCGGCCGAGCAGGGTCTGGGGTTGGCTCAACTGAACCTGGGGCGGCTGTACACCGAGGGACAGGGCACCGCCCGCAACGACACCGAAGCGGTCAAGTGGTACCGGCGGGCCGCCGACCAGAATATCTCCCCTGGCGCAATACTATCTGGGGCGGATGTATGCCGATGGGCGCGGAGTGCCGCGCGACGAGCGGGAGGCCCTGCAATGGTTTCGCCGTGCGGCCGACCAGAGCCTGCCGCTGGCGCAACTGGAACTGGCCAACCGTTATATGAGCGGTCGCGGGGTGGAATTGGACGAGGCCAGGGGCATGCAGTTGCTGGAGCGGGCGGCCGCGGGTGGCAGTCCCGAGGCTCAGATGTTGTTGGCGGAACGCCATTTCGTCGGTCGCGGAGTGACGCGCGACAGTCGGGTTGGCCTGGACTGGTTGCGCAAGGCGGCGGAGCAGGGTTACGCCGAAGCCCAGTACCTGCTGGCAACCCTCTATGCCAGGGGCGAGATAATCGGGCGCGACGACGGGCAGGCCGTGGAGTGGTACCGCAAGGCGGCCGAGCAAGGCCACGTCGCCAGCCAAATCCGCGTTGCGGGGATGTATGCTGGCGGCCTCGGCGTGTCGCAGGACGACCGGCAGGCGCTGCAATGGTTTCGTGAAGCCGCGAAACAGGGCAGCGCCGAGGCCGAATTCAACATCGGGGTGCTGTATGCCACGGGCCGGGGCACGCCGCGCGACGACGGGCAGGCCGCGGTGTGGTACCGCAAGGCGGCCGAGCGAGGTTTACCCGTTGCCCAGTTGAGCCTGGGGTTCCTGTATGCCGAGGGTTGGAGCGGAGTGCCGCGCGATGACGCGCGGGCCGTGGCATGGTACGGCAAGGCGGCCGAGCAGAGTCTGCCGCTGGCCCAATTGATGTTGGGCCTGGCCTACGCGACCGGACGGGGTGTGTCCCGTGATGACCGGCAGGCGGTTGGCTGGTTCGAGCAGGCGGCTAACAACGGTTTGCCGCTGGCGCAGTATGGGCTGGGGATGCTGTACAGCAGCGGCCGGGCGGTCGAACAGGATTGGGTCAAGGCCCATTTATGGCTGAATCTGGCGGTATCCAGCGGCTACGTGGGGGCGGTCCAGCCGCTGGAATACACCACCAGCCAACTGAAGGAAAACGAGCTGGCTCGTGCCAGGGAACTGGCGCGCGAGTGGCGGATGGCCCATGCTCCGGACACCAGACAAAACTGACCGGGAGAGACGAGTATGGGCGAGCGCAAGCATCAGCTTGCGGAGCGGGTTCGGTCGGGGTGCGTGCAGGCGGCCTTGGACGCTTACGAAGATGCCGGGCTAAGCGGATTGTGCGCCGAGGGGCGCTGGGAATACGCCATCGACGTGCTCAGGCACCTGGATCTGGATCCGTTGCTCGGTGCCGAGTTGCCGGATTTTTCGGGGCCAGAGCACGATCGTCCTGAACACGGCTAACGGGCATACCGGAGTTGTGCTCCGCGGCGCGATGGGCGTCACCTGCCATGAAGGGACAGTCAATGGCTCTTGCGGTTGGGATCCAGCAAGTGTTGCCCCAGATTCCTGACGAAATCCTCGAGCTGCATCGATTCGGTATGCAGGCGTTCGCTCATCTGGCACAGGGCATTGGTCAGCCGGTAGGTGCGAAACAGGAGCTGTTCCAGGTCGTCCGTTTGCCACAATTTCTCCGGGTTGACTTCCGGCGCGCCGTCGTTGAGCACCACCGCGCACCACTCGGGAATGCGGTACATCAGCACCGATTCCCGGTCGCTGGCCAGGCATAGCGTCACGCCGATGTCATATTTGCGCAGTACCGCCACAACTTCATCGAGGCAGTGCTGCATTTCCTCGCTGGGCCGTTCGCTGGTTTGCAGACCTTCACCCTCGTTCAAGACCTCCTGTTCTTCGTCAACCCTACTCATTATTGGTTGCCTCCTGTCGTCTGGGTCCGGTTTGGGTTCAAACGAAAGCCCCCGCGCTGGGGTGTCGGTAGAGTGGGGGTTTGGCATGTTCGGGATGACGTCCCAATCAGGGGATCACGCGTCGGTTAGGGTCGTGGAGGATGGCGGTCCCTGAATGAATGAATTGAGTTCTAACCCGCCGTTGCGGTCCGCGCGCGGGCGGCGATTTCGGTCATCGGTTTTACATATTCATCAGCATCATACGCCAATTATAAATTATCCGCCAGTTGAGACAATCTTTCTACGTTCGCAGGCGCGGTTCCTGTGTGGCGCGGATCCACCAGCAGTGGCGAGATGCCGCGATACGTGAGTGAGGCTGCGCAATGCCCGGCCACTGCCTGGCGGAAGTGACATGATTGCACCGGTTCGCCGCAATGCCCGTGGTGGTTGGCCAAGCTCATCCGAACGATGTCACGATGGGAACCAGAAGAGTGAGTGGGGCCATCATTTCCGGTCGATTGTCGAAACCTTTTGGATTATGGCTGGCGCTGTTCGTTCTCAACTCGGCGCTGACCTTTCAGAACCGCTGGCCAACGGTCGGCGTACGTTGGGTGCCCGAATTCTCCATCGAACTGGCGGTGCTGCTGCTCGTGCTCGCGCTCGCCGCCGCTTGGCGAGGTGCCCAGGGTCGCGCGTTGCGGCACGCGCTGGTCGGAACTGGATTCGTTCTGGTGTTGGGCCGTTACCTGGACGTCACGGTGCCAGCGCTGATGGGGCGGTCCATCAACCTGTACTGGGACAGCCAGCACCTTCCCCGGGTCGCGGCCATGTTTCTGGACAACGTGACCGGCTGGCAACTGCTGCCCGGGGGTCTGGCGCTGCTGGCGCTGCTGGCGCTGCTGGTCGCTTTGGTCGCGATCCTGCGCTGGGCCTTCGGCACGGTCCTGAGCGCACTGGAACGGTCGACTGGCCGGCGCTGGCTCGGTGCCCTGTCCCTGGTATTGTTGGTATTATACGGCGCCGGTCGGCTGAGTCCGCGCCTGCCGACCGAGCACTGGTTCGCGCTGCCGGTCACCCCCATGCTGGCCGAGCAGGTCCGCTTGACGCTGGCAGCGACCGTGTTGCGGAGGCAAAGCAGAATCGCCACCCAAGTGCCGCTACCGGTCTCGGACCTGGGTCGGTTGGGTCGAGGCGATCTGTTCGTCATTTTCTTCGAGTCCTACGGCGCGCTGGTCTTCGACGATTCCCGCTTTGCCATGCCGCTGGCCGGTAATTTCGCTGCCCTGGAACGGTCGCTGGAAGTTGCCGGTTGGCGGGTCGCCTCGGCGCGGGTGGAATCCAGCACCTTTGGCGGCATGTCCTGGCTGGCGCATTCCAGTCTGCTGTCCGGGTTGCGCATCGCCGATCAGGGCGACTATCGGGATTTGCTGGCCTCCAAGCGGGCCACGTTGGCCAGCCGGTTGACCGCCGCCGGCTATCGCACGGTTTCGGTGATGCCGGGACTCAAATTTGCCTGGCCGGAGGGCCAGTTCTACCGGTTCGACCTGATTTACGACCCCCATCACCTGAACTATCGGGGTCCTGCTTATGGCTGGTGGGCCATTCCGGATCAGTACAGCCTGTATTGGGTACATAAAAGCGAAATCCAGCCAACGGTACGTTCTCCGCTGTTCGTATTTTTTCCGACCATCAACAGCCACGCCCCGTTCGCGCCGCTGCCGCCCTATCAACCAGACTGGACCCACTTTGATACATTTGCGGACACGACGGACACCGTAGTTGAAACGGTGGAGTTGAGCCACCGGCTGGATGGTCAGGAACTGGCGGCGGCCTATATCCGGAGCGTCCGCTACAACCTGCAGGTACTGGACGGCTATTTGCGCCAGTACGCACCGTCGAACGCGTTGCTGCTGGTTCTCGGCGATCACCAGCCGCCAGCGGCGGTCGGTGGCCGCGCTATTTCCTGGCAAGTGCCGGTCCACGTGTTCTCGCGCGATCCGGCACTGATCGACACGTTTCAGGCGGTGGGATTCCAGCGAGGGATGACGCCGGGCACAACGGCGCTGGGTGGTATCGAAACGCTGGGTCCACTGTTGTTACGGGCGCTGGACGGTCGGCAGCCGGTTCAGCCCGCCTCGGCGACGACAGTTACTGCCGGCGGACCTCGAATTCGATGAGCAGTTCCACCGCATCGCCCACCCAGCCGTTGTCCACAGCGTAGGTCATGCCGAATTCGCTGCGCTTGATTGTACCTCGCGCCGAGGCGCCCAGCACGTAGGGGAAGCGCTCGGTCACGGCGACGGGGATGGGATAGCGGTCACTCTTGTTCCAGGTGGCCTGCAAAATAACCGGCCGGGTGATGCCACGCAGGGTCAGTTCACCATTGAGCGGTGCCGGTTGCTGTTTCCTGAACTGGGCGCTCTTGGCGACGAGCACCATTTGCGGGTACTGCTCGCTGTCGAAAAAGTCGTCGCCGCGCAGGTGCTGGTCGCGCTTGTCGTGATTGGTGAACACGCTGGCGGTATCCACGGCGATCTTCAGGTCGGAAAGCTGGCCGGTGTCCTCGTCGAAGGTGAACGACCCCCCGGCCTTGCGGAACAGGCCCAGCACCGACGCATAGCCGATATGCTGGGTTAGAAAGCCGATGCTCAGGTGCTCGGGGTCGATGACGTACTGTTTCGGTTCGGCCCAACTGGGCGCGATGGCCGACAGCAGCACGATACCCGCCAGCAGCCGCGGCAGGGTCCCAATGAAAAGCCTGGTTTGACGGTGCATCATCGAGCATTCTCCTCTGGGGTGGAATAGCGGGCCAGCCAGACGACATCCACGGCAAAGGATAGCGTCAGCAACCCGAGGGCAAGAGCGGCCAGCACCGTCGTCCAGGGGGGGACGAGCAACGGCGTCAGGCAAACCACCAGGACGGTGGCCTGGATCACGCAGACCGTCTGCCGGCGCTTGCGCGGTGGCAGCGGCTGGTTCAACCAGGGCAGGGCATAGCCGAGCACGACGAAGCCGTAGCGCATGGCGCCCGACAGCAGTACCCAGCCATCGGCCTTGCCGGACTGGTAAACCAGCACGGCCATGACGAAAATGAACAAGGCATCCACTTCCAGGTCGAACCGGGCGCCAAACCGGCTTTCCAGGCCATCGCGCCGCGCCAGCCAGCCGTCGATGCCGTCGAGTAATAAGGCAAGACCGGCGAGCGCGGCGACCAACCAGCTCTGGGATGGTGGCAGCTCGAACCGGCCGATCAGCCCCGCCACCAGCGCGGCGATGCCGGCGCGCAGCAGGGTGACGCGGTTGGCCGCACCGAAATGCTCCAGCGGCAGATGCTGGGGCAGGAATGGCAGCAGGGCGAGCAGTAGTCCGGCAAACACGGCGAGACATTGGCTGGTATAGCCAGGAGACAGTCGGAATAGCTCGCCGATGCCGGCCGCTAGACCCGTCACCAGCAGCAATGCGGGAACGACGCTGAGCAGGGTGCTGACGAGGAGTGGTCGGAGTGGAGATGCGGCCAGGCTGTTCATGCTTGTTGCCAGGATATCGGTGAGCCCGCTGGTTCAGGCCAGCGGTCGAACGAGTTCGCGCAGCACGGTGGTGGCGTAGGCCCCAGCCGGCAAGCGAAAGTCCAGCACGGCGGAACGGGCGTCGGGAAGTACCAGCGTTGCGTCCCACACAGCCAGCCGCAAGGCGCGGCGCTCCTGTTTCAGTCCCGCCGCCACGAGTCCGTCGCAGAACGTCGGCAGGGTTGCCGCGACCGTTTCCTCCAGTTCCCGCACCGGACCACCGCTGCGCAGTTCGCCGGCTCCCCACAGCGGTCCGGTCGGATGCAGGTCGAATGCCACCACCCGCTGGCGAAGAGTTTCGTCCAGTTCGGTGGTGGTGAAGATGCTGTGACTGCCGGCCAGCATTAGTACTTCGCCTGGCAGGGGTTGATTCCAGGTGTGGTCGGCGACTCGTCGGGCCAGCACGGCGTTGAACAGGGCGGCGCGGGCGGCGGACAGGTACAGACCGCGTCGGTGGCGGTCCCGCACCTTTTCTTCGCCCCGCAACATGGCTGTGGCGCGCTCCAGATTGCCGCTCTCGCGGCCGAAGCGTTGCTCGCCGAAGTAGTTGGGCACGCCGATCGCACTAACGAGGTTCAACCGCTCCGCCAGTTCGGCGGGATCGCCGTCGAATTCGCGGATGACGATGTGGAACGCGTTGCCGCTCAGCGCCCCGCGCCGGAGTTTGCGGGAATGACGCGTCGCCCTGAGAACGGTGAAATCGGGATCGTCGCTGGCGGTCCAGTCCGGCTCCGGCTGGCCGGGCAAATGCACCGAGAACCATTGTTCGGTGACGGCGTGTCGATCCTTGAGACCGGCGTAACCGATCGCCGCCGCCGGTACCCCTGCCCGTTCCGCCAGTCGCCGCGCCACCCAGTCGGTATTGGCGTCGCGCTTGCGCACCCACAGCCAGGCGTGTTCGCCGCTGCCGTCCAGGGTAAAGCCCAGTTCTTCGCGGACTTGAAAGTCTTCGGGAGCGGCGCGCAGCTTGCCCCGAAGGCAAGGCTGACCGTGGGCGTGGGGTAGCGACAGCCCGAGATCGGCCATGCCGAGGGCGCTGTCCCCACGCTGAGTAAAGCTATTGGCGGCTTCCTCGCCCAGCGTGTAGCTCGATGGCGGGTGTTGACTGGTCATCGGCGGTGTCCTCCACGGCAACAAGAAACAGTATATACTGCCATCTGGCATAAGCTGCGGTTTTTAAACAATGAAAAGCTATTTTCAATCACCTTTGACCCGCCTGTGGGCGATCGGCTTGCTGCTTTGGCTGGGGGTGGCCGGCCCGCTGGCCGCCGACGACTTCGATGGCCCACGCCAGCGGATGAGCGCGGAAATCGCCGCGCTCGCCCGGGAAACCGCCGTCGAGACCGGCCGTCGGGAATTCGCCGCGCCGGTGATGGCGGCCATCGCCCGCGTTCCGCGGCATCGGTTCGTGCCCGACGATCAGGTGCCCTACGCCTACGACAACCGACCCTTACCGATCGGATACGGCCAGACCATTTCCCAGCCCTACATCGTCGCCCTGATGACCGACCTCATCGACCCCCAGCCGGGACAGACCGTGCTGGAAATCGGCACCGGTTCGGGCTATCAGGCAGCGGTGCTGGCCGAACTGGTCGGTCGGGTTTACACCATCGAGATCATCGAACCCCTGGCGCGCGGGCCGCCGAGCAGCTCAAGACGCTGGGTTACGTCAACGTCCAGACCCGGGTGGGCGACGGCTACCACGGCTGGGAAGAGGCGGCGCCGTTCGACGCCATCGTGGTGACCGCCGCCGCCAGCCACATCCCGCCGCCCCTGATCCGCCAACTCAAGCCCGGCGGGCGCATGGTGATTCCGGTGGGCGCGCATTTCCTCGCCCAATATCTCCTGCTGGTGGAGAAAAAGGCGGACGGTGCGGTCACCACCCGGCAGATTCTACCGGTGCGGTTCGTGCCGCTGACCGGCGGCGAGCGCTGAGCCCGGCCACGGCTTGCGCGCATTGCCTTGAACCCTGACCGTGAAGCCTGACATGGAACCGCGCAACCCACCGTATCCGGCCATCGCCCTGCTCTCGGCCGCCGCCCTGGGTTACGAGATCCTGCTGATGCGGCTGTTCTCGATCATCCAGTGGCACCACTTCGCCTACATGATGATCAGCGTGGCGCTGCTGGGTTACGGCGCGGCGGGCGCGGTCGTGACGCTGGCCCAGCGTCCGTTGCTGGCGCGCTTCACCGGCGTCTTCGCAACCGCCGCCGGCCTGTTCGGCCTGACGGCGCTGCTGGCCTTTCTCGCCGCCCAGACCGTCGGCTTCAACGCGCTGGAAATTCTCTGGGATCCTCGGCAGTGGGCGCGGCTGGCGCTGATCTACGGGTTGCTGATCGTGCCCTTCTTCTGCGCCGCCACCGCCATCTGCCTGAGTTTCAGCCGCTTCCCCGCCCACATCCCGCGCCTGTACGCAGCCGACATCACCGGCGCGGCGGCGGGCGGCCTGGGCAGCATTGGCCTGCTGCTGGCGCTGCGCCCCGAGACCGCTCTGCGGGGGATCGCCGTGGCGGGTCTGACCGCCGGGGCGCTGGCCGCCTGGCGGGGCGGTCGGCGCCGGATCGTACGCCGGCTTCGCGCTGGCGGCACTCGGCATCTTCGCGTTGCCGGCATCCTGGACGGCCTTGCAACCCTCGCCCTACAAGGAACTGGCCCAGACCCTGCAAATTGCGGGCGCGCGGGTGGCGGCCGAGGTGTCCAGCCCGCTGGGGGTGGTGACGGCGGTCGAAAATCCCATCGTCCCGTTCCGCCACGCGCCGGGGCTGAGCCTGATGGCCAGCGCCGAACCGCCGCCGCAAATCGCCCTGTTCACCGATGGCGATGGCCTGACCGCCATCAACCGCTTCGACGGCCGCTGGGAGCCGCTGGCCTATCTGGATTTTCTGACCTCGGCGCTGCCCTACCATCTGCTGGAGCAGCCCGAGGTGCTGATCCTGGGCGCGGGCGGCGGCACCGATATCTTGCAGGCGCTGGCGCTCGGCGCCCGGACCGTGGACGCCGTGGAACTCAACCCGCAGGTGGTGGCGCTGGTGCAGGAACGGTTCGGCGCCTTCTCCGGCCGTCCCTACAGCCTGCCGGGCGTGCGGCTGCACATCGGGGAGGCGCGCGGCTTCGTCGAGGCCAGCGCCGCCCGGTTCGATCTGATCCAGGTCGCCTTGCTGGATGCGTTCTCGGCGGCGGCGGCTGGCCTGCATGGGCTGGCGGAGAGCTATCTCTACACGGTGGAAGCGCTCCAGGCCTATCTGGACCATCTGCGGCCCGGCGGCTTGCTGGCGATCACCCGCTGGGTCACCCTGCCGCCTCGGGACACCCTCAAGCTGTTCGCGACGGCGGTAACGGCCCTGGAAGCCCAGGGCGTGGCAGACCCCGGCGCCCGGCTGGTGATGATCCGGGGCTGGAAAACCGCGACGCTGCTGGTGAAGAACGGTCCCTTCACCCCTGCCGAGATCGCGGCGGTTGAGGCGTTCTGCGCGGCCCGTGCCTTCGATCCGGTCTGGTATCCGGGCATGCCGCCAGCAGCGGCGAACCGCTACAACATCCTGGACCGGCCGTATTTTTACGAGGGTGCGGCGGCGCTGCTGTCCGACCAGCGGGCGGATTTCGTGGAGCGCTACAAATTCACCCTTCGGCCCGCCACCGACGACCGCCCGTATTTCTTCCACTTCTTCCGCTGGGACGCGCTGCCGGAAATTCTCGCCCTGAAGAATCGGGGCGGGCTGTCGCTGCTGGAGTGGGGTTATCCGGTGGTGATCGCCACGCTGGCGCAGGCGCTGATCGCTGGCTTCGCGCTGACGATCCTGCCGCTCTGGCTGTTTCTGCGGCGGGAACCGGCGCCCGGCTCCAACGCGGGTGGCGTTGTGCTGTATTTCACGGTGCTGGGCCTGGCTTTCATGTTCGTGGAAATCGCTTTCATTCAGAAATTCATTCTGTTCCTCAGCCATCCCGTGTATGCGGTGGCGGTGGTATTGACGGCGTTCCTGCTGTTCGCTGGCCTGGGCAGTCGCCTTGCCGGGCGGTTCCAGGCGGTGGGACGGTCGCGCCAGGCGGTCGGACTGGCGGCGGCGGTCATTACCGGGCTGGCGCTGCTGTATGTGCTGGTGCTGCCGCCGGTCTTTCGGCACCTGATGGGCCTGGCGGATGAAATCAAGATTGGCTTGTCCGTGCTGCTGATCGCCCCACTCGCCTGTGCCATGGGGATACCCTTCCCCCTGGGGCTGTCCCGCCTCGCGGAGCGAAACTCCGGCCCTGGTGCCGTGGGCGTGGGCGCTGAACGGGTTCGCCTCGGTGGTGGGTGCGGTGCTCGCCACGCTGCTGGCGATCCATTGGGGATTCACCACCGTGGTGATCGCGGCCGTGATTTTGTATCAGATCGCTGCGATCTGCGTGCCGGGCGGCCGACCTGGCGCTCGTCCCCCCCCCGCTTGAGGTGATTCGCTCCGGTTCGAGGCTCGAACGCTCCTGATGACCTTCGGCTTTTGGGCTGCTTCAGGGGCGGCCGGCGGGCCTACCGTTCGTGCTGGATCGTGCCTGTCCGATCATGGCCCATGGAGCACCTCGCGGAGTTTCGTGGCCAGTGCTTCCTTGGAAAAGGGTTTCTGCAGGAAATGGATGCCGTCGTCGAGGACGCCGTGATGGGCGATGACGTTGGCGGTGTAGCCGGACATGAACAAGCATTTGAGGTCGGGCCGCAGGGTGCCGAGCCGTTGCCAGAGGTCGCGGCCGCTCATCTCCGGCATGATCACGTCGGTCAGCAGCAGATGGATGGTGCCTTCATGGGTCTCGGCCAGTTGGAGCGCCTGGCTCGGGACGCCCGGCGGCCAGCACGGTGTAGCCCAGCCGTTCGAGCAGCCGGGTGGCGAGTTTGAGCAGCGCAGCCTCGTCCTCGACCAGCAACACGGTCTCGGTGCCGGTCGGCGTCAAGGCGGGTGCTTGCGTTGCGACTCGGTGTCGACCTCGTCCGACGCGTGCCGGGGCAGGTAGATTTTGAAGGTCGTGCCTTGGCCCGGTTCGCTGTACACGTTGATGAAGCCGTGGTTCTGCTTGACGATGCCGTACACCGTGGCCAGGCCCAGGCCCGTGCCCTTGCCCTGGCTCCTTGGTGGTGAAAAAGGGCTCGAAGAGTTGCGCCAGCATCTCCTTGTCCATGCCGCAGCCGTTGTCGCTGACCGCCAGCAGGACATATCGCCCGGGGACGAAACCGGCGTGGGTCGCGCAATAGGCCTCGTCGAACGCCGCCTTGGCCGGTCTCGATGGTGATCTTGCCGACGCCGGCGATGGCATCGCGGGCGTTGACGCACCAGGTTGGCCAGGATCTGGTCGATCTGGGTCGGGTCCATGTTCACCGGCCATAGAGTCCGGCGGGCTTCCAGAGCAGTTCGATGTCCTCGCCGATCAGCCGCCTGAGCATCTTGAGCATGCCCGCGATGGTGTCGTTGAGATCGAGCACCTTGGGCGCGATGGTCTGCTTGCGGGCGAAGGCCAGCAACTGGCGGGTCAGGTCGGCCGAACGCTCGGCGGCTTTCTGGATCTCCAGCAGGTCGGCGTGCAGCGCGCTGTCGGGCGCCGCCTGCTCCAGGGCCATTTCGGCATGGCCGAGCGATCACCGCCAGCATGTTGTTGAAATCGTGCGCCACGCCCCCCGCCAGCCGGCCCACGGCTTCCATCTTCTGGGCCTGGTGGAGCTGGGCCTCGAGGGCGCCGCTTTTGCGTTCCGCCTGCTCGCGAGCCGCTTTCATCCGCAGCACGCGCAGGGCGTAAGACAGATTGTCGGCCAGCCGGCGCAACAACTCCACTTTGTCCGAATCCAACGAGTCCGGCTGGGCCGCGTAGAGGACGAGCGCGCCGAACACGCCGGTTTCATTCTTTAGCGGCAGCGCAACGGCGGCGGCATAGCCACGCCGGATCGCCAGCTCACGCCAAGGCGCAAAGTCAGGATCGGTCAGCAGATTCTGGCAGACCACCGATTGGCCGGTGCGAATGGCCGTGCCGGTGGGCCCACGCCCGGCCGGGGACTCGTCCCAGGTGACTTTAATGGCTTCGAGATAACCCTCCTCGAGCCCGGCCTGGGCCATCGGCCGGACCCGCTTGCCCGGCCCGTCCTCGGCCACGCCCACCCAGGCCATCCGCCATCCCCCCTCCGTGACCAGGATGCGGCAAATCTCCCGCATCAGCCCGGTATCCTCCTCCGCCAGGGCGATAACCTTGTTACAGTGGCTGAGCATGCGGAAGGAGCGCACGGCCTGGCGTTCCTTGTCCTCCGCTTGCCGTTGTTCCAAAACCTTCCACACGGCTTCCATGAGCAAGGTGAGTTGGAGAATATCGGTTTCGTGGTAATCGGTCTCCTTGTTGGCCACCCCGACCACACCGACGATTCTGCCCCCGTTGAAAACTGGTACAGTGAGATACTTCAACAGCTTGGCATGGCCCTCTGGATAACCCTTCTTGAGAGGATGCGCGGCGGTAAAGTCGTTGACCAGAATCGGCCGGCGTTGCCGGACCGCCTCGCCCCAGAGGCCGGTCTTGTCCAGTTCGTAACAGGTCTGGGGATTGACGATGGTGCATACCCGCATCACCTCCCGGGACCAGGAGTTCAGCACGAACTCCCGACGATCTTCATAGTAGCGATAGAGGTAGCCGATCTTGCTGCCGGTCAGTTGGATGGCTTCATTCAGCGCGTAGTCCAGGAAATCCTGCATCGAATCGGCTTGATATTGCAGGATGCTCACCAGACTGCGCATCCGCGCTTCGTTGCGGTGCACTTCCTGCTCCGCCGCGCGTTCCTCGGTCTGGTCGCGAAAGACCAGCATCACGCCGGCGATGGTACCGCTTTCGTCGCGGATGGGCGCGCTGCTGTCGGCGATGGGGCGTTCGCTCCCATCCCGGCCGACGAGCAGGGTGTGGTTGGCCAGCCCCACCACCGTCCCCTCGCGCAGCACGCGCTGGACGGGGTTTTCGACCACGGCGCGGGTTTCTTCGTTAACGATGTGGAAGACATCGACCAGCGGTTGACCGCGGGCCTCGGCTTCCGGCCAGCCGGTAAGTTGCTCCGCCACCGGGTTCATCTGTCGGACCCGGCCTTCCTGGTCGGTGGTGATGACCGCGTCGCCGATGCTGTAGAGGGTCGTGCGGAATTCCTCCTGGGTTTCCCGCTGTTCCCGCTCTGATCGGTACAGCTCGAGATAGAGACCGGCCTGCCGCCGTCGATAGGCGATGGCGGTCACCGCTGCGGCGAGCAGGATGCCCAGAAGCACGAACAGGGCGATCATCCCGGCGCGGTAGCGCGCCTCTGCCAGAATCTCTTCGGCATCCACCTTGGTCACCAGAAACCAGGGCGAGCCGGAAACAGGGCGCAAATCGGCCAGCACTTCCACGCCGCGGTAGTCATGGCCCTGGAACAGGCCCTGCTGGCCGAGCGCCGCCCGCGCCGCTGGCAGATCGCCTTGGGCCAATGGGGTGCGCAGGGACAGGGCGGTGTTGGCCCGGTGGCGCAGTTGGTTCAGATAAACGACCGCTTCGTCCTCCCGGCGGACCAGGAGCGTCTCGGCGCTGCGGCTGGGCGTGGGCCAGGACTGGATCAGGGGGTACAGGTAGGAGGCGGCGTCGCTGCGCAGGACCAGCACGGCCAGCGGATGCCCCTCGGCGTCGGGCACGGGGACGACCGTGTCCAGGTAGACGGGGCCGTGGGAAGAACGGTAGAAGTCGGAAAACACCGCGTCGCGACCGGCGAGGGCCGCTGCGACGGCTCGCTGGGTGGCGGAATCGACCGGATCGGGGTCATCGTTGGCGGCAAGCAGAATGCGCCCATCCAGGTCGAGCAGCAAGACGTCGGCATAGCCATAGGCTTCCTGTTCGAGTTGCAAGCGTTTTTGCCAGTCCGCCCGCAAGCCAGGAGCGTCGGGAGTTCTGCGCCATTCCGCCAGCGCTCGCCGAAAGAACGGACTCGCCGCGGACCTGCGGGCGTCGGCCAGGCGCGCCTGCCGCCATTCCCGGATCTGGCCGGTTTTCAGTTCGCCGATGGCGGCGATGTCGTGGTATTTCTCCTGGCGAATACGCTCCGCCTCGCCGCGATAATACCCGTAGCCCCCGGCCAGCAGCGCCAGGGCGATCAGGGCGAACAGAGCCGCCCAGGTTCGGAGGCGGGGGCCGGTGCGCGAATCACCGTCAGTCATCCTGTTTCCAGTCCGTTAATCGGACCGCGTTCAAGGCAGTCATTGCGGAATTCTCGAGCCAGATCGACACCACGTACAAAGTAGCTCTGGGCTGATTGCTGACTTTGCATTTTCGGCTTTTTGAAAAAAGCATGGTTGAGAACCGTGTGAAGTATAACGGCACGCGCCAGGCGGGCGCGTGCCGTTTGCATGTTGCCAGTCAGACAGTGTAGAAGCAATCCGGGTTTCGGCCTGCATCCCCTGGGGGTCTTGCCGCCACCGGAATTGAATGCCCGGTCACGACGTGGCCAGTTGCCCGCGCATCTCGGCCGCGTACTGATCGGCGTTGAGGCCGACCACCAGATGCAGGGTACGGTTGGCCAACCGCATCACGCCATCCACGCCGGCGGCCCGCAGCGCTGCCTCGTTCACCGCAACGTCGTCGCCGACCACCAGCCGCAGCCGGGTCTCGGCGCAGGCATCCACCCGCTGGATGTTGCCGGCCCCGCCCAGCGCGGCGATGAGGTCTCGCGCCTTATTGGCCGCCGCGGGATCGCGCAGCTTGGAGACGATGCCGGCGGGCGCCGGTGCCGCGACCGGGGAGGGTTCCTCCACCGCGTCCGCCTCCGGTCCGGCGGTCTTCAGATACTCCTCCAGGTCGGTCTTCAGATTCTCGGAGCGGGTGCCGAAAATGGCTTGCAGGCCGTTGCCGACCGTCACCACCCCGGCCGCGCCCAGCGCCTTGAGCTTGTCGGGGCTGGCCTTGGCGATATCGTTCAATTCCACCCGCAGCCGGGTGATGCAGGCGTCCAGGCTCTTGATGTTGCTGCGCCCGCCGAAAGCCAGCACCAGTTGCTTGGCGAAACCGTGGGCGATGTCGGTGGCCGCGTCGCTCGACATGACCGCTTCCTCGATCTCGCGGCCCGGCGTCTTGAGGTCGAACCGGGTGATGACGACGCGGAAGACGGTGTAGTACACCAGTGCCCACAAAGGCCCGAGCAGGAGCAGCCACCAGCCATGGGTGGACTTCGCGTACAGCACGACGTAGTCAATCGTGCCGTGCGAGAAGGTCATACCGTGCTTGATGCCCAATTCGATGCACAGGAAATAGGCGACGCCGGCCAGCAGGGCATGGATGAGGTACAACACCGGGGCCACGAACATGAAGGCGAATTCGATCGGTTCGGTGATGCCGGTCAACCAGGCGGTCAGCGCCGCCGAGATCATGATGCCGCCGACCTTGGCGCGGTTCTCCGGCCGGGCGCAGTGCCAGATGGCAATGGCGGCCGCCGGCAGGCCCCACATCTTGAACAGATAGCCGCCGGCCATGTTGCCGGCGGTGGGGTCACCCGCGATGTAGCGCTGGATTTCCCCGGTGATGACCTTGCCGGTGGTCGGGTCCAGGTAACTGCCGACCTCGAAGAAGAACGGCACGTTCCAGATGTGGTGCAGGCCGAAGGGAATCAGCAGGCGTTCGATGATGCCGTAGATGGTGAAGGCCAGCGCCGGATTGCTTTCCGCCGCCCAATGGGAGAAGCCCTTGATGCCCGCGCCA
The DNA here is from genome assembly GCA_963696515.1 of uncultured Gammaproteobacteria bacterium. Classification (GTDB taxonomy): domain Bacteria; phylum Pseudomonadota; class Gammaproteobacteria; order Competibacterales; family Competibacteraceae; genus Contendibacter. The sequence continues at coordinate 21,449 of CAVOKM010000012.1, read as the reverse complement.
ATCGGCGGCCAGACGAAACTGAGCACGAGCCCGAGTCCGATGGCGGCGAAGGCGGTGACGATCGGTACGAAACGCTTGCCGGCGAAAAAGCCCAGATAGGGCGGCAGATTGATACGGTAGTAGCGGTTGAACAGGGCCGCCGCGATGCCGCCGATCACGATGCCGCCGAAGACGCCGGTGTCGATGGAGACGATCCCCATCAACTCCTTGCTTTCCACCCCCAACACCTTGGCCATCACCCCCAGCGTCGCCAGCATGACCACGTAGCCGACCACCGCCGCCAGCGCCGACACGCCGTCGTTGTTGGTCAGGCCGAGCGCCACGCCGATGGCGAACAGGATGGCCAGACTGCCGAAGATGGCGCCGCCGGACTGGGCCATGACGTTGGAGAGCAGATCCGGGAAAATGGCGAAATGGGCGCTGCCGATGCCGAGCAGGATGCCGGCGACGGGCAGCACCGAGACCGGCAGCATCAGCGCCTTGCCGATCTTTTGCAAAAAAGCGAATGCGTGTTGCCACATGACGGCGATCTCCAGGCGATTAGGCGGTGGTGGTGAAGGGGTCGGGACAGTAGGCGCGCACTTCGGCGGCGGTTTCCAGGGTCAGCGCCCGCCGCGCCAGCTCCTGGCATTCGTGCAGCCACAGCGTGCGGATCTGCGCCTTGATGCTGGGGATGGTCGGCAGGCTGACGCTGAGTTCGTCCACGCCCAGCCCGATCAGCAGCGGCACGGCCTGCGGGTCGCTGGCGATGCCGCCGCAGACTCCGACCCATTTGCCCTGCGCGTGGGCGGCCTCGACCGTCCAGGCGATCAAGCGCAACACGCTGGGATTCAGCCCGTCCACCTTGGGCGCCAGCTTGGGATGGCCGCGATCCATCGCCAGGGTGTACTGGGTCAGGTCGTTGGTGCCGATGGAAAAGAAGTCCGCCTCGCGGGCGAATTGCGCGGCCATGATCGCCGCCGCCGGGATTTCCACCATGATGCCGGTTTCGATGGGTTTGGCGCCCAGTCGTTGTCGCTCCTCCTCCAGCATGGCCTTGGCGTCGCGCAATTCGGACAGCAGGCCGACCATCGGGAACATCACCCGGACCTTGCCGAAGGCGGCGGCCCGCAAAATCGCCCGCAACTGGGTGCGCAGGATTTCCGGGCGGTCCAAACCGATGCGCAGGCCGCGCTCGCCGAGAAACGGGTTTTCCTCCTTGGGAATGGGCAGGTAAATCAGCGGCTTGTCGCCGCCCACATCGAGGGTGCGAATGATCAGCGGCCGGTCCGGTCCCAGCGCCTCGGCGATGGCCTTGTAGGTTTCGAACTGCTCGTCTTCGTTGGGGGCGGTGCTGCGTTCCAGGAACAGGAATTCCGAGCGCAACAGCCCGACGCCTTCGCCGCCCAAACCGGCAATCTGCTCGGCCTCGGCCAGACCGCCGATGTTGCCGACCACTTCCAGCCGGTGGCCGTCCAGGGTGATCGCCGGTTCGTGCGCCACCGCCATCTCCGCCTGCCGGCGGACCGCCAGCCGCTCCTGGGTCTCGCGGATGCGGGTGATGTCCTTCGGGCTAGGGTTCAGCCGCAGCGTGCCCTTGCCGCCGTCGAGAATCACCGGCGCGCCGTTGGGCAGTTCCAGCGCCCGGGGTTCGATGCCGGCCACCGCCGGAATGTCCAGCGAACGGGCCAGGATGGCGACGTGCGAGGTCGCGCCGCCCAGCGTGGTGCAGAAACCCCGCACCCGGTTGCGGTCGAGGCTGGCGGTGTCGGACGGGGTGAGTTCCTCGGCCACCAGAATGGCGTTGACCGGCGGTTCCTGGCGTTCCGGTTCGGCGCCGGTCAGCAGGGTCAGCACCCGCCGGCCCACGTCGCGCAGATCGTTGGCGCGGGCCGCCAGCAGTTCGTTGCGCAGGCTGGCCAGCCGGTCGGCATGGGTGGTGAACGCCCGCTGCCAGGCGAACTCGGCGCTCTTGCCCTTGGCCAGCGCCGAATGGGCGATGTCCAGCAGGTCGGGATCGTCGAGCAATTCCTGATGGGCGGCGAAGATGGCGGCCTTGTCGGCGGCGCGCTGGTCGTGCAGTCGCGCCTGCAAGGCTTCCAACTGCCCCCTGGCCTGATCGACCGCATCGTCCAGCCGGTCGCGTTCCCGTTGCGGATCACCCTCGGCGGTTTCGTTAACCTGAATCTCCTGATGCCGGACCTGGAACACTTCGCCGACCGCCAGCCCTGGCGAAGCGGCCACGCCGATCAGCAGGTTGGGATCTTCCGAGCGCGGCCGGGGCGCCGGCGCGGCGCTGGCCGATACTTCGAAGCTGGCCGGCGCCGGCGCGGGTTTGGAACCCTCGTCGCCCAAACCTTCCCAGAGCAGAGGGGTCAGCGTCTCGACCGCCGCCTCGGCGTCGTCGCCTTTGGCGACCAGGGTCACTTTGTCGCCGTAGCCGATTTCCAGACCCATGATGGCGACCACGCTTTTGGCATTGGCTTGTTGATCGCCTTTCTGGACGCGGATGTCGGCCTTGAACTTCTTGGCGACGTTGGCCAGCACCGCCGCCGGGCGGGCGTGCAGGCCGGTGGGGTTGGGGATCACAATCGCTTCGGAGGTGACGATTTTGACCGACTCGGTTGCGGCTTCCGCCTGGGCGCCGGCCAGCGTCAGTTCCAAAATCACGTCGCGGCCGGCGACGACAGCGCCGGAACGCGGGGCGAAAGCCGCCACCCGCTCGCTGTTGGTGACGACGATCTGGGTGAGCAGGCTCTTGGCGTGGGTGGCGACGTAATCGGCGTCGAACTCGATCAGGGCGTCGCCGGTCTTAACCGAATCGCCCGCCTTGACCTTCGGAGTGAAGCCGCTGCCCTTGAGGCCGACCGTATCGAGACCGATGTGCATCAGCACTTCGATGCCTTGCGGGGTGGTGACGGTGACGGCGTGGCCCGCCGGGTGCAATTGCACGATCTCGCCGTCGCAGGGCGCGCGCAGGCATTGGTCGAGGGGGTCAATCGAAATGCCGTCACCGACCATTTTCTGGGCGAACACCGGGTCGGGAACCCGTTCGAGCGGCACCAGGGGGCCGGAGAGCGGCGCGGTCAGGGCGAGCCGGATGGAGGCTGGGTCGCGGGGGGTAGAGTTATTCATAGCGTCATGCTCGACCTTTGGGATGGTGGAAAGCGATGCCGCAAGCGGGCGGCTGATACGGGGGTTGGGGGTTCATAAAAGATGCCTCCTGTATGTTTTAGTGTGTTTTAGTGTAGATGAGTGTTGTGTTTGGGAAGTTCTTCATTTCGGACGGGAGGGTTGCGCGAGCTGAGCGCGGCGGGCCCCGCGCCTCGGCCTTAAAGTTCCTTGCCCTCCCAGGCGATGGCGGCGACTTTGGGTGAGCCATTGATCCGGATCGTATTGCCGAATTTTTTCCTCCTGTAAGTTTTCCTGTGATGGCGATGGTCCATGGCGCGGGCTAGGTCGTCAGCTATAGTTTAACATATTGATTTTGTTGAGTAATGCAAACTATGCTTACTCGGCTCGTAGTTCGGATCACAGGAAAATTTACAGGAGGGGTGCTACTGGACGATCCGATACAGATCGGTTTGCTCGGGACGGCGACGGGCGTAGGGGGCGGGTCGGCACCCCGCGGCGGCGACAGCCATGGCGGGGCGTGGCGGGAATCATCGGGTCAAGCTGTATTGGCATACAGTAAGCAACCCATTCCCCGGCGCACGCACCGTGCCGCTGCTGCCGATTCCACGCGAGGCGCTCGCCGATCGGAGCGAAACGGCGCGGGCGGTTGCGTAGGGATAGGAAATTTAACCGGCAGTTGGGGTAGGCGGAACAATAACGTCACTTGGAATGGTTGAGTCGAGATATACCTTCATCTTTCATCACGGTACTTGTTTCCATGCCTAACAAGCCGATGAGCGGGCCAGCGAAACGGGCAGGCAGTGCTCTCACGGTAATTGCAGGATGGCGTCCCGGTTGGTCCAGGACGCGACTCGGGTCGCCGCTGTTAATCGCGGCAGCCATTCGTATTTGCTGTGTTCGGCGGGATTGAGCGCGATGGGCCGCTGCTCCGGCAGCAGGATCCGAAACACATGCTCGAGGTTCTCGACGACGTCCGGCGCGTAACGATGCCGCCAGGGCGGCAGAATCGGAAAGCGGTTGACCGTCCCGCAGCCGATCACCTCCACTTCGTCACCCAGCCCGGTTTCCTCGTAAAGCTCCCGCCGCGCGGCGTCCAGCGGGTCGGCTTCCTCCCAGCGCAGACTGCCGGTGACCGACTGCCAGAAATCCGGTGGCTGACACCGACGCAGCACCAGTACTTCACCGGCGGCGGTATAGACCACCACCAGCACCGATTCGGGGCGTTTGTAGCGGAACAAAATCCCCCCGCCGCTGGCGCGGCTCCCCCCTTTGGAAAAAGGGGGGTTGGGGGGATTTCTAACAGTCACCTCTGCGCTTAGGGCGTGCGGCGCAGGCGAAGATTGAGATCGTGCAACTGCGCCTCGGTGACGGGAGCCGGCGCCTGGGTCAGCAGGCAGGCGGCGGTCTGGGTCTTGGGGAAGGCCATCACCTCGCGGATGGATTTGGCGCCCGCCATCAGCATCACCAGCCGATCCAGTCCAAAGGCCAGCCCCCCGTGCGGCGGACAGCCGTACTTCAGCGCGTCCAGCAGGAAGCCGAACTTGGCGCGCGCCTCCTCGGGACCGATGCCGAGCAGTTCGAACACGGCGCTCTGCATCTCCTGGCGGTGAATACGCACCGAACCGCCGCCGATTTCGGTGCCGTTCAGCACCATGTCGTAGGCCCGCGACAGGCAGCGTTCCGGGATCGGCGCGCACCTCGGCGGGATCGTCCACGCGCGGCGCGGTGAAGGGATGGTGCAGGGCGTTCCAGCGCCGTTCCTGCTCGTCCCATTCGAACATCGGGAAGTCGACCACCCACAGCGGCGCCCACTCGCCATGCACCAGGCCGAGATCGTGGCCGAGCTTGCAGCCGCAACGCGCCCAAGGCATCGTTAACCACTTTGGCGGAATCGGCGCCGAAGAAGATCAGGTCGCCGTTCTCCGCCCCGGTACGCGTCGAGAATCTTGGCCAGCACCTCGTCGGGCAGGAACTTGACGATGGGCGATTGCAGACCGTTGCGCCCCGTGCTGGCATCGTTGACCTTGATGTAGGCCAGGCCCTTGGCGCCGTAGCGGCCGACGAATTCGGTGTATCCGTCGATCTCGCGGCGGGGAATCTTGCCGCCGCCCGGCACTCGCAGCGCCGCCACCCGGCCGCGCGGATCCCGGGCCGCGCTGGCGAATACCTTGAAATCCACGCCCGCCATCAGATCGCGACAGTTCGGTCAGTTCCAGCGGGATGCGCAGATCCGGCTTGTCGGAGCCGTAACGCTGCATCGCGTCGTCGTAGGGCATGCGCGGGAACGGATTCGGCAGCTCCACATCCAGCACCTCCTCGAACATCCGGCGGATCATCGCTTCCATCAAGTCGGTGATCGCCTGCTCGTCCATGAACGAGGTCTCGATGTCGAGCTGGGTGAATTCGGGCTGGCGGTCGGCGCGCAGATCCTCGTCGCGGAAACAGCGCGCGACCTGGATAGTAACGGTCCATGCCGGCCATCATCAGCAATTGCTTGAACAACTGCGGCGACTGCGGCAGGGCGAAGAAACTGCCGGGATGGGTGCGGCTGGGCACCAGATAGTCGCGGGCGCCCTCCGGGGTAGCCTTGGTCAGCATCGGGGTTTCGATATCCATGAAGCCGTGCTGGTCCAGAAACGGCGCAGTTCGCTGATCACGCGGGTGCGCAACCGCAGCCGTTCCTGCATCTCCGGCCGGCGCAGGTCGAGATAGCGGTAGCGCAGCCGCACCTCCTCGGAGGTGTCGTCGTCGTCCAACTGGAACGGCAGCGGCTCGGAACGGTTGAGGATTGCCAGCTCGCGGGCCAGCACTTCCACCGCGCCGGTGGCCAGATTGGGATTCACGGTGCCTTCCGGGCGGCGGCGCACCCGGCCGACCACGCACAGCACGTATTCGTTGCGGACCCGTTCGGCGCAGGCGAAGGCGTCCGGCACATCGGGATCGATCACCACCTGCACCAAGCCCTCGCGGTCGCGCAGGTCGATGAAGATCACCCCGCCATGATCGCGGCGGCGGTGCGCCCAACCGCAGAGGGTGACATCCTGATCGAGCAGGGTTTCGGTGACTTGGCCGCAATAGTGGCTGCGCATGGTGGCTGATATCCGTCTGGCGATACAGGGCTGGGGAGGATTGGAGAACCGAACGGTCGAAGGACCGCATCCGTTTGCTGGAAGCCGAGATGGTACGTATTCAGCTTAAGTGCCGCAACCTTGGCCCATAACGTCAAACGGCGCTCTCCGCGCCGCTGACGTGAAATTCCGCTACGAATTCGATGATCGGATCAAGTCGTGGCGGCCGCCGGCGTGCTGCACGCACCACAACCGCCCGCACCGTCGCAGGCGGGCGCGGGTTTGCTCTCGCTGGTGGGGGCGCTGTCCTCCTTGGCAACGTTTCTCTTCTTGTCGCCGCCCTTAAAATCGGTTTCGTACCAGCCGCTGCCCTTGAGCCGGAACCCGACCGCCGAAATCAACTTCTTGAGTTCCGGCTTGCCGCAAGCCGGGCAGTCGCTCAGTTCGGGATCGCTGAGTTTCTGCAACGCTTCCAGTTCGTGATCGCAGGACTGACAACGGTACTCGTAAATCGGCATGGCGCACCTCGCAAGCTGACCAAAACGGTTGGGAAATCTGAAGTGATTGTATGGGGATAATGGGGAACATTTTCAAGCCTTTCGCCCAGCCCCGCCGCAATTACGGTTAAACTATGGATCTTCGCATATGAATTGATAGATTTAAAAAATTTCTTTGATATAACAATAAGTTTTTAAGACCGCCGGAACTGGTAGGCGTCAAGGAAGTTGTCGCGTCAGCCATGCGACGTGGTTTGAGTTGCAGCCCTCCTGAGAAGACGGTTTGCCAGGGTTGAGGGACACCGGGCCGACGGACTGCCAGTTGCGGATGTTGCCGGACCAGCGGAGCGGATGTTGCGCCTTGGCGGCTTCGTAGACGGCGGCGCGTTGTCGCAGCACCTCGACCTCCTCCCCGCCATGGCGTTGGCCCGGAGTGACGAACCGGATGCCGCTGTGGCGGTGCTGCTCGTTGTACCAGGGCACGAAGCGGGCGACCCAGGCGCGCGCCGCTTCGAGGCTGGCGAACGGCCCCTCGGGATAGGCGGGGGTGTACTTGAGGGTGAGGAACAGGGCTGCCGAGTACGGGTTGTCGTTGCTGACGGCCGGGCGGCTGAAAGAGGGGATAACCCCCAGGCGTTGCAGGGTGGCCCGCATCGTGGCCCCTTTCATCGGCGCGCCGTTGTCGGAATGCAGGGTCAGTTCATCGCCGTCCACCCCCTCGCGCAGGTACGATAAGCGGAACAGGTGGGCGGCGTGGGCGGCGGACTCCTGCGCCTGGACCTCCCAGCCGACAATCTTGCGGCTGAAGCGGTCGAGGATGAGATAGAGGTAAAAGAAGGCGCCGCGCACGGGGGTGGCCAGGTAGGTGATGTCCCAGGTCCAAATGGGGTTCGGGCCGGTGGCCACCCGGGGCTCGGGACGCCGGCGGGTGGCCGGCTTCGCTTTGCCGCGGGGGGCCAGTGGTCGCTCCGCGCGCAGAAGGCGGTAGGCGGTGGATTCGGACGCCAGGTACTCGCCTTGGTCGGCCAGTCGCGGCACGATCGGCTGGGGGGACCGGTCGGCCAACTCGGGATGGTTGACCGCCGCCAAGACCCGCGTCCGCTCCGCCGGCGAGAGGGCATTGACCGGGGTTCGGCGCCGGGCGGCGGCCGGCGGCCATCGGTCTTGACCCCGCCCGCCTCGCGCCACCGCTGCACGCTGCGCAAGGTCAGCCCCAGGACCGCGCAGGCTCGATCGCGACGAGCGCCGGCGGCGCCGGCTTCATCGATCCAGGCGATCACTGGCTGACGCTCCGCGAGGTCGAGCGGGCCGCCGCGCCCTCGCCCCACCGGGCCTGGACTTTTTTTGGAGCAACAGCAGCGCCGCGGCCTCGGCCAGGGCCTGGTCCTTGCGCTGCAACTCGCCGCGCAGGTGGCGGATCTCGCGGGCCTGTTCACGCACCTGGTCCTGCCCGGCCCGGCTGGGCACGCCGGCATTGGCGGCACTACACCGTTCCCGCCAGGCCCGCACCTGCTGAACATACAGACCCTTGGTGCGGCAATACTCGCTCAACTCGTGCTCGTTCAGGCGTGTGGTCTCCACGACCATCGCGAACTTGTCATCGCTGGTCAGGGCCGTATGGGCGGCCGGTTCCGCAACCGGCGTCGGGCGAACTCGACCCAGCGCCGCCCCGCGCTAACCGTACAGGGTGTCCTTCGGGATCTGCGTCTCCCGGGCCAACGCCGTGATCGATTCGTGGTGCGGCGCCAGCATGCGGGCCGTCAGGCGATCTTTCAATTCTTGCGGATAGGTCTTCATCAGTCATGCATCCCAGTCCAATCGAGTCCCCCGTTAAGGTACACGACTCCTCAAAGAGGAGGCGACATCTATCTTGACACAGGGGGCTTGTAAGGCGTGGTCCCCTCCTTCAGCCGCCCTGCCGTCAGCAACGACAACCCGTACTCGGAAGCCCTGTTTCGCACCGTCAAGTACACCCCGGCTTATCCCGAAGGCCCGTTTGCGAGTCTCGAAGCCGCGCGGGCCTGGGTCGCCGACTTCGCGCCCTGGTATAACGAACAGCACTGCCATAGCAGCATCCGCTTCGTCACCCCGGGCCAGCGCCATCGCGGGGAGGAGCAGGCGGTGCTGCAACAGCGTACCGCCGTCTACGAAGCCGCCAAGGCGCAACACCCGCTCCGCTGGTCCGGCGCGATCCGCAATTGGACGCCCGTCGGCCCCGTGTCCCTCAACCCTGGAAAACCATCCGTTCAGGAGGACCGCAACTCAAACAACAATACATAGCTGACGCGACAACTTCCTTGACACCTACCGCTACGAATTGGCTTTTTGTGGGTGGGCTAGGCACGAAGCCGCTGAATTGAGGTCGATCAGAGCTCCACTGCCTACTTTTTAGGCAAAAATTGACCCATCGCCGTTTTAGTCAAAAATACTCAGTTCCCGACCATTTTGCCTTTCCGACATAGTTTTTCGTGCAGCTTTTGCAGGGCTACGGGCCGCACTGATGCCCTGTTGCTACCCATGTCGGGAAACACTTGTTTTCCGATGGCGTCCCAATCATGTACCGGGCCTGAATCGCAGTTTCTGTTCCGCTGCTACTCAAACCCCAATCCGGAGAAATGTCTTTGTTTGCCTATCCTTCTCCGCCACTCTGGTTTTCACCTGGTTGACCATCGCCCTGCTGGCTGGGCTTTTGGCGGTCTCCATGATGATCTCCTCACCGGGGAAATATCTACCTTGGCTCGTCGCATGAGAAACTGATTAAGTGATAAGATAGGTGCCGACGTCCATTGAAATTCTATCCGTTGATAAAGATAAAATCAGGGGGGAAAGATGGGAACTCAGACCGGTGGAGACTCTCCAAACAGCCCGGAGGACCCGTATGCGAACCTTGCCAAAAACGTCCGTCAGCGTAAACTCGACTATTTGCGCCGTCTGACCACCAGCAAAGAGGCGTTTCTCGCCAACCCGGTCGAGAATGGCACGGCAAGCCGGCGTGGATACCTGCTCAGCAATTACCCTGGTCACGGCCGGGCGCCGCAAGTTAGCGAAGCGGAGGAGGCTGAGACAAAAAACCATGATAAGAATAATAAGCTCTCTTGGTACGATACACCGGCGAAGAGGATTTGGGACAGAGATCCCGAACCTCCTCCCATCGATAATCAATCAAACTGGGAACTCGCTCGCAGACACAATCCCTGGGAAGTGATGTGGCGGGAGGAAGCCCGCCTTAGAAAACGCGGCGAGGATGTCAACCTGACGCTCGCCCGACTCAAGCTGGCTGGCCCTGGCCGGTTCGACACGACTTACCAGTTCTGCATTCCGAGCCTGTTTGAGCCCGTCACGGTGCGGCAATTGATGGTGATTGCCGTACTCCTCACCAAGCGAGACATCCATGCATCCCTGGAAAGCCGGTTGCGGCAGCTGGCTGCCGTCGATACCAGCCTGCACTCCCTCCTGAACGACATCATGATCTCCCTGGTGACTGACGTCATGACCTACGTGAGGCCGGAGGGAAGAATTGCGGACGATCTCCCGGGCGCTCAGTTCTTCCAGACCGACTCCTCTATGCCGCAATGGCTGCGAGAGGTCGCTTCGTTTTTGAACAAGGATCTGTGCCAACGTATCGAAATTATTATCGATTCAGTGATCGAAATGTATGCAAATGACTGGATAATAGCTTACAAAACAGTCCAGGAGATGAAGACCGGCACTTCCCCTTCTGATGATGAGTTGAGCGCCATTCACACGCAAGTGCGTAATGAGATGTTGAAAAGCTTCGGAACTGAGACATTCGATGCCCCTATAATACTGTCCCCTCCGCCCACAGAAGACTCACCCGACGAATACTCTGGACGGAGGATGAGCATGAACCGTCTATCATCCGCCGTCCACTTCCTAAGCCGTCTCTGCCTTCTCAACAAGCAATACCTACAGCATGGATTACAGCAATTGGCCGATCTATTGCTTCCAGGAGACATTCCGGACCGTACCGATAAAATAAACAAGATAGTCAGCAAAAGCCCCTTCGTCTTTGGCGCATTATTTGCTCGACCCTATATGGATTTTCCCGATAAATGTCACGTGCCGGATCATCCGGATAAGTTCGATACGCCAGATATCCCTGACGAATTCGATACACCGCATGGCAAGATATCCGCTTGGCCTGAATGGACAGATGAAGGCGTTTACTGGTGGCGAGTGATCCATCTATCCCATTGCATCGAGCACGTTCTTTCCGTCAAAGATACTGCCGATTTTCATGTGACAGATCTTCTCAGACTCTACTTCTCTTACAGCAAAGATCCCCGCGTTCCTGACTATGTGAAACAATTTATTCGCCATTCTTTATTGCATTTCAAGTACTGGATAGATGAGCGACCGTCTAATGCTTACAACGATGAAAATGGTGGCAAGCCCACGAAGGAGGAGATGACTTTCTGGTCGGAAAATCATCAAATTCAATTCTACCAAAGTGAATACCTGGTAGGTCAACTGTTTCCAGACGATGTATTTCCGAGAGCGACAAGAGATCCGCAAAATCCGGTCAAGGGTCGAGACCATAAGGCCCGCGCAGTCAGCCGGTTACACGGCTGGCTGGATAACCGGCTACGCTTTGGTTTCAGCGAGTGGAATGCTCCGGGATATTACAATGAAGATTTCCCGCCGCTGTTTAACCTCGTCGATTTCTGTGACGATATCTCAATCAAAACGAAGGCGGCGATGGTGTTGGACCTTCTCGTATTCGATCTTGCCCGCTTCACCTGCCGGGGCAGTTTTGGAGTGAGCGCAGGGCGTGGCTATTTCGAGCACAAGAATTACGGTTGGGGACAGTCGGTGGGTAATCTCATCGAGATCCTGTTCGGTTCACGCGGCGAGTTCGTCGATAGGGAGACTGCCGCGATCAGCTTCGCCACCTCCGAGTACGACGTTCCCGAGGTTCTGCTCGCCATCGGCCAGGATCGCCGTCACGCTGATCGGGATAATCCCTTTATCGACCGGTCGCGCGTATCCATTACCATGGAAGAAGCCAATGGTTACGGGCTCAGTGTCGACAACAAGGACGCTGTCGTGTTCTGGTGGGGCAACGGCGCATATTTCGGTCGCAACCTTGAAGCCACTAAGAAAATGGTCGAAGCGAACGACAATTTGCGATACTCGGCCCCGTTTAAGTTATTGTATCTGCTCGGAGAAACCGCCGGCCGGCGGTTTCTCCTGAATCTGGTATCCGCGACCTTGGATGCGGTACAAGTCGACTGGATCTATGGCATGTTGACAAGTAGTCGCTTCAGATTACCCTTCCCACTTAATCTTGTGCCCGCCGCTATCGGGATAGCGGATATCGTGAGTAGACTTGACAAAATCATCGGCGAAATTGTCGGTATTCTGACATCCGCATGGGAAGCGATATTTGGCGGCGATGATGACAAACCGGAAATCCCGGACTCGACGCTGCAATTACTGCTGGAGGATCTGCTGGATCTTTTCAACCGCGGCAGCGTTCTCAGTCGCGCCAATCTCTATACCTATTGCGACGGCGACGCCCTTCTTTCAAGTATTCAGCACCATCTCCCCGGGGACATGTCGTTTCAAAAGCACCCCTGGCAGGCCACGCTCGACTGTGGCGCCTGCGTGTGGACCAGTGCTCGGATGAAAGTTCCCGGCGCTTCGAGCTTCATTAAGGGCATGGGCAACTTTCTCGTCGATGCTTGCCAGCTCCGTGTCTCCCAAGCCGTGCGAAATCTGGCGTTGCCGCTTGGGCTTTTTGGGGCTGACTTGTTAGGGGAGGTTGACTTCGATGAAGAGGGCTTGTTCGGTCACGAAGGCATCAACTACTGGACCGGATCGCTCAGCCTGCCGATGATCGCGCAATACGAGAATGCCGCAATCATCATCTACAGCTTTGGCAATTTACAGCGGGAAGTCTCCGAAGTGGGAACTCACGCCTGGTTCCCGCAGGTGCAGTTCGATCATACGGAGCAGGTGCATGTGGCCGGTGGCCTTGGCACATGGAGCTTCGGCCGTAAGGGCGACGGCTTCGTCGCGCTGTTTTCCGCGCGCAAGACTTGGTGGAACATGAGGGATGGCGATCCCCGCCTCGCGGAGATCAGGAACCTCATGCACGAAGGGTGGATTCCCTCGTTCCCTTTGGAATCTCTGGGTTCTTCCTTTTTGACGCCGTTCGACGATCCTTGGCCCGGTAAGAAAGATCTGCCAAAAGACGTGGCTTACCGGGTGAGTAAGGCGTTGCACGATACTTGGATCGGCAAGGAATTGCTGGCCGAGGACGGTAACAACATCTGGGTTTGTGTGGTCGGGAGTGCGGCCACCTTTCTACCGTCATTGATCGCCACCGAGAAGGCCGCCAAGGATAGCCTGAGCCGGTACGCCTACGAGGCCTTCAAGGAAAGCGTGCTACATGCCTCTCTCAATTACTCGCTGGATGACCTGCGGTGCAGCTTCGATATCCCCGCGCCGCCACGATTTTTCGGCGACTGGAGAAAACGTCATCGTCTGGAGCTGTTTTACAACAGGGACGGAGGCACGGCGCGGATCGATGATCGGGATCTGTCCCTCGATGAATTTCCTCGCTTCGAGAACAGATACGTTACCGGTGCTCAGAATGGTCGCGTCGACTGGGGCGCGCGGCGCTACCAAATTCACCATGCTCGAACCGGTCTCTCGCTTTTCCACGATCTGAATGGGCGCCGGAATTTCAACAGACAAATCGACCAGCAGGTTCAGGATCAAATGTCTTTACGCCGCTTGGAGCAAGGCAGCCTGACCACGCTACGATGGCCGGGACAACGTAGAAAACACTTTCAACGGGACAGCAAACCATGAACAACACATCCGACGGTTTCGCCAATTCACGGCGGCGGTTCGACAAAGTAACGTACACGCCGGTAAAGACCCAGCGGTCTGGCGAGAGCAGAACTGGTGACGCGCTGGCGCGCGCCGCTCTCGTCCGCGCCCTGGAGGCAAAGCCCCAGGAACTCGATCGCCTGGCTGAAAAAGTCAAAGGCGCCGGCGAGCGGGCGGCGCTTGAGGCCATCCGCGTCGTGGGCGCCGCCGCCTCCGGCAGTCAGGCGCTGGCCGCGGCAGCGCAGGTGGGAGCGGTCGATGACACGGATTTGATCACGGTGACGCGAAAGCTGGCAAGCCTGCGCGGCGCGACTGGGGAGCGGTTGAAGCAGGAGCTGAACGCGCTGGACGCCCGCCACCAGGAGGCCCAGCGCACCGCCACCGCTCAGGCCGAGGTCCAGGCGGCGGCAGAGCCCGCCGCCGCCGCGCCACCGTCCGCGGCGTCCCCCGTTGCCGGCAAGGTACCCGCCGTGGCGCCGGCGAGCGTGCGTCCCCTCCTCACTCAGGCCCTGGGCGCATCGCTTGCCCAACGCGCCGGCGATGTCATCGGCTGGGCGGCGGCGGCAGAGCCGGCACGGGTCGAAGCGCTGCAGGCGGAGGCTGGTCTGTACGTACCGCCGCAACAGCGGTCTGCCGGTCTCGTCGACGCGCTGCCCGAGATCGACCGCCTGTCGAGCATGGCAGACCGGGTCGGCGACGCCCTGGCCGGCCGCTCTCTGGAGCCGGTCGGCCTGCTCCATCTCGAACGCCTGGTCATGACCCCCATGGACGCCGAGCGCGGCGAGCTCGTCTACAGCCTGCCGCTCGCGCCGAGGGAAAAGGTCACGCTGGCCCACAAGGAATGGACCACCCGGGAGGAGGAGTTCCAGCGCTACATCCAGGACTACATGGAGAACTTCAGCGAGCAGGGGGTGGCGGAGGCCGACGACATTGCCATGGCGGCGCAGACCCAGATCCGCCACGCCAACGCGCTCAGCATGAGCAGCACGTCCGGCAGTACCTCCAGCGCTACCAGCGGCGTTACCATCACCAGCGCCGTCGACGCCACCGCGAGCGACACTACCTCCACGGTCGAGGACCTGGCGTCTCGCGAGGAGAGCAGAATCCATGCCCGGACGGTCACCGCCAAAGCTTCGGCGCGGACAATCAAGGATCAGAAGATTTCCTTCACCGTCACTACTGTCTCCGGGGTCGAGGACTTCACCGCCCGGGTGATCGAGAACCCGCACGACGACAAGGCGATGGTGATCGATTACTTCCGGCGGATGCGGGGATGGCGCAACGATTTTTACCGGCATGGCGTTCGCATGACCTACGACATCGTCGTCCCGGACCCGGGGAGAAAACTGCGCGAGCGCCTTGACGAATTGCGAGCCATCGAGGAACGGCTTTCCGCGCCGTTTTCGCTGGATCCGTCCACTATCGATCCAGGTAATTGGCAACCGTTGCAGAAAAAATACGGCATTCCGCTGCCGCCGCCACCACCCGACCAAGTCCAAATTGAGGCATCAGTCTTCAGGAGATATCCGGCGCCGGGAGAGGACGGCTTCCACGATGGCCATGACGAAGTATTAAAGATTTCGGTACCCACAGGCTACCATCTTGCTGCCTTAACGGTCTTTTATGCTTGTTACGCGGACAGACCGGAGGCAGTCGTATTTGTTAGGGTCGGTCTTTTCGAAAAGCTTGTAGTAGCACCTGGTCACGGCAGTGGTGGTGGTATAATAATGAGCGAACAATTATATTTTACTAAAGCTCCAGCAGGCGGCGAGAGCGCGGGGCTTCTGCCTATGGATAGTGGTGTCATTGAGGTTCTCTTTCGAGTAGGTGGCTGCTACCAAATTAATCACTTTAAAGTAATTGGCAATATGGCGCCTACAGAGGCGACCCTGTTCGAATGGCGGCGTCAATGCTGGAGCCTGTGTAAACAGGCCGACCTTGAGTTAAGGGAGCGCGATCGTGATCGCCGCGCCAAGCTGTTGAATGAAATCTCTGCTTTGGACGCGCTCGACCTGCGCCGGATGGAGCGCGAGCAGATCATGAGAGCCGTCCTGCAATGGTTGTTTCCGTCGATCACCGGGCCGGGCGATATCGGATCCCGGCTGGACAACCCGGGATCGTTGAATCAGGTGGCCTGGCAGCAGGTGATGGAATACGGTGAGTACATCAAGTTCGTGCACGCCGCCATCGACTGGGACAATGTCATGGTCCTGCTGTTCCCGTATTTCTGGGCAACCTGGGACGATCCCAGCTATGCGACTTTCAGACGCCGGCTCGATCATCCCGATCCCCTGCACCGGGAGTTTCTGCGCGCCGGCGCCGCGCGCGTCGTGCTTACCATCCAGCCGGACTTCGAGGAGCAGGTGGTTGCCCTGCTCGATCAAGGATATCTCGGCCCACTTTCGGATCAGGGCCACCGCTTCACCCGAGTTGTCGCCGACGTCCAGGCGGCCAACGCCAACTACGCGCGGTCGACTGAGCCCTCCCCCGATCACGAGGGGGACGACCCGCGCGAGCCTGGCGCGCTCATCGGTTCGTGGTTCGACCACACGCCGACGGGCGCCCTCGACATCGATGTCACCACCAGGCCGGTCTACCACCACGCCGGCAGAGGCACCGTCACTTTCGTCGTTACTGTGCCGGAACAAACCGACCACACCGACAGGGCCGTGTTTCTTGCCGGCGATCTGAACAAGCTCGATCCCGACCTGCCGTTCTGGGATCCGGGCGGGGTGCGGCTCACCCGCGTCGACGCCACCCACTGGCGGGTCACCTTGAGCGGTAGGCAGGGAACGACGATCCAATACAAGTACGCCCTCGGCGATTGGGGGTCCGTGGAGAAAACTGCGACGTGCGCGGAACTCGTTCACAACCGCACGCTGACCTTATCCTTCGATACCTCAGACACGGTCACCGTCTACGACACCGTCCGCAACTGGCGGAATGTGTCGCCTTGCAACTGAGTAACAGAAAAGGGTAGGAGATCCAATTCCCTACGTTGAAGTATCTGGACCGCCGTCATCCTCGTCAAGCGACAGGGTCGGGCTTGAAAATACCCACGAGGCTGCTGAACAGGCCGTTTTGACGCCCGTTCAGCAGCCAACAGGACGGTAGTGAGCTACAGGTAATGCTCCCTTATATTGCTTGAGCCTTGGTGAGGTTATAGTGGCAGATAAAATATTTGATCGCACCGATATGGTTTTGTAAGTTTTTGGAAAAGGATAACGCTGGTCTGACCAGTCGAGAAACTCGTTGTCTGAGTGTGCAATTAAAGCGTTCGATGTGATTCGTTTGACCGGTCCCTTTCGGCAGGGGTCGATGCTGACTCTCGGGAATGACGCCTGGATAAGAATCATATTCGTCGGTATAAAAAATGGCCTGTTCCCGGTACGCGTTGGGAATCTTTTCCCACCGTTGCTTGGCGCTGTCCTTACGACGGTCCCCGACAGGAAACGCGATGATCTGGCGGGTCTTTCGGTCGAGAGCCAGCCAGACCCACTGTTTGTTAGCCTGGTTGCCCACGAAACTCCACAATTCGTCAATTTCAGATTCAAGCACATGAATTTCCAACGCTTTGCCAGCAAACTTGAGATCGATATTCAATGAGTCAGGAGCTTCCTGGTAGACTTGCGTGATAAAGCCTAACCGCCATCGCAGACTCACGCCGACGGCGCGGCAAATACCCCGTAAGGAAATACGCTCTAGCAGCAATTGCTTGATCAGAGCGCGCTTTTCGGAGGAAATCACGCGGTTTTCCGGACACGCCACGAAGGATCGCCCACAGACTTTGCAGCGATAGTGTTGTTTGCCATTATGAATATGGCCGTTCTTTTTACAGCGAACCGATCCACATTCCGGGCAACCGTCTCTGATTCGTAGAGCCATCTCATTTTCCTCTGCGTCCGCTTTTAAACAAAGAGCAGCATCAGCTTTTCAAGCAGATTTTTCGTAAGCTTTAGGCTCAGTTAAGGGGCATCGGTTCCTTGCAAGCATTACCTGTCGCTCACTACCCCCAGCCGACGATCTTGCGGCTGAAGAGGTCGAGGATGAGGTAGAGGTAGAAGAAGACGCCGCGCACGGGGGTGGCCAGGTAAGTGATGTCCCACGTCCAAATGGGATTCGGGCCGGTGGCCACCCGGGGCTCGGGACGCCGGTGGGTGGCCGGCTTCGCTTTGCCGCGGGGAGCCAGTGGTCGCTCCGCGCGCAGAAGGCGGTAGGCGGTGGATTCGGACGCCAGGTACTCGCCCTGGTCGGCCAGTCGCGGCACGATCGGCTGGGGGGACCGGTCGGCCAACTCGGGATGGTTGACCGCCGCCAAGACCCGCGTCCGCTCCGCCGGCGAGAGGGCATTGACCGGGGTTCGGCGCCGGGCGGCGGCCGGCGGCCATCGGTCTTGACCCCGCCCGCCTCGCGCCACCGCTGCACGCTGCGCAAGGTCAGCCCCAGGACCGCGCAGGCTCGATCGCGACGAGCGCCGGCGGCGCCGGCTTCATCGATCCAGGCGATCACTGGCTGACGCTCCGCGAGGTCGAGCGGGCCGCCGCGCCCTCGCCCCACCGGGCCTGGACTTTTTTTGGAGCAACAGCAGCGCCGCGGCCTCGGCCAGGGCTTGGTCCTTGCGCTGCAACTCGCCGCGCAGGTGGCGGATCTCGCGGGCCTGCTCGCGGGCCTGTTCCGGTCCGGCGCGGCTGGGCGCGGCGGCATTGGCGGCCCTAGTGTGCCCGACATGGGCATGTACTTGTTACCTGAGAGGAGGTAACCGCGAAGAGTGACGAGAAGCGTAGCGAAACCCAAGGTGGAAGCCGCGAGGCCAAGCTGAAAGAAGGGCGTAGCCAAGACACGACCGCAGGAACACGAACAGGCAGTGAGGCCGGGTACGGGCGATGAGCGTGCTAGGGAACGCGAAATCCAACCGTCACCGAAAGACGTATCCGGTAGAGCCTGGCGGCACGGGTCGAAAGTATCTGTTCTTACTCGGGGAGACCTGACGCGTGAGAGCGTGCCAGGAGTCAGCAGAGGCCGTAGTAGTGTGGACACCGGCCGAAAGGCCGGTCGAGCGAAGGGCCGAAGAGTCACGAGAGGACCACAGTCTGCATCCGTTCCCAGCGGCACGGAGACGGGCGACACGGGTTCGGAGCGGCAACTGCGGCAGCTCCCGGACCGGCGGGCCAAGCCGAGCAGGTGGATTCCTGCGGAGGGGCGGCACGTGCCCATCGAGTCGCGGCGGACAGCG
The DNA here is from genome assembly GCA_963696515.1 of uncultured Gammaproteobacteria bacterium. Lineage (GTDB taxonomy): Bacteria > Pseudomonadota > Gammaproteobacteria > Competibacterales > Competibacteraceae > Contendibacter. Next base: position 2,676 of record CAVOKM010000012.1, on the reverse strand, counting down.
AGCACAGACGTCAGAAGAGGTTCAATGAGCAACACGGTAGACATCAGTAATTCACTCTACCGTGGGTGCTCGCGGGCTAAGCCCGCTGGGCTCAACCGCCGGATGCGGAAAACCGCATGTCCGGTGGTGTGGGAGGGCTGACGGGCGCAATCCCGTCAGCCCGACCCGATCAACGCTCCCGCCAGGCCTGCACCTGCTGGACATACAGGCCCTTCGTACGGCAATACGCGCCCAGCTCGTGCTCGTTCAGGCGAGCGGTCTCGACCACGATGGCGAACTTGACGTCGCTGCTCGGGGCCGCCCCGGCAGGAGACTCGGTAGGGGGAGTCGGGCTGACCCGACCCAGCGCCGCCACGCGCCAACCGTACAGGGTGTCCTTCGGGATCTGCGTCTCCCGGGCCAACGCCGTGATCGATTCGTGGTGCGGCGCCAGCATGCGGGCCGTCAGGCGATCTTTCAATTCTTGGGGATAGGACTTCATCAGTGATTCATCTCAGGCAGATCGGGACCTCCGCTACGGTACACGACTCCTCAAAGAGGAGGCGACATCTATCCTGACACAGGGGGAAACCGAGTTCGCGCAGACGGCCAATGACGAAGAGAAAGCAAATGATGAATTTAGAACACGACGTGGAGCGCAATTCGGGCCAGAGCCGCCTTTGCGCTTCCGGTAAAATTTCCGTGTGGGCTTGAAAGGCGTGGCTCATCCCAGTCGCCGTTTTGGCGGAGCGGGCACGGTCTGGTTGGGCTGCGCAAGACCCAGCCGATAGTGCCAATAGGTCCAGGAACGCTCGTTGAACTGGCCGATTTCGGCCTGAGTCAGCACGCGGCGCAACTCGTCTTCACCTATCTGCTCGACCAGTTCCAGCACATCCCCATAGTCACCGATGTTCATGACTTGCGCGACAACCCCATCAGGTTGATGCAGGGCTTCGTCCGGCGCTTTCCACCAGACGTATTTCGTGGCAAGCCGTCTGAGCAGGGCGTGAGCGGACAAGTTCATGACGTTCTACTATTTGTCAATATTTTTCTCCAGTTTAAGCCGCTTTGGCCTTACCACCTATCAGTTAAGGAAATCGCAGAATAAACTCTCCGGGAAGAGGGACTAAGTGATTGATTTGCAATCAACGAAGCCTGCTGAAGTGTGGTGATTCCGTGGCTGAAACAAACTGATAGGTGGTGAGCCGCTTTGGCCTTGGATTGCCTTGCACAGCCGGCGTGACTTATACTTGTCCAGCTATTTGAACAAGTAGGAAACGTGATGAAAGTCGTGACTTATTCCCATGCGCGCAATGCCCTCAAGTCCGTGTTGGATGACGTGCTGCAAGACGCCGACGTGACCATCATCAGTCGCCGCGATGCCGAGGGCGATGCGGTAGTAATGTCCCTTGATTACTACAATAGCATTATGGAAACCCTGCACTTGCTGTCAACGCCGGCCAACGCCGAAGCATTGGCGCGAGCCATCCAGCAGGACAGGGCTGGACAATCCCAAGCGCGGGAGTTGCTTGCCGGCGACTCATAATGCGTGGCATTCGCTTCGTTCCAGACACCTGGGATGCTTATCTGTACTGGCATGAACAGGACAAAAAAACGCTGAAGCGCATTAATGCCCTGATTACCGCAGCGGCGCGCGACCCGTTCGCTGGCATCGGAAAGCCCGAACCGCTGCGCGGCAGCCTGTCCGGCTATTGGTCGAGGCGCATCGACGATACTCACCGTCTGGTCTATCGGGCAACGGATGATGAATTGGTCATTGTCGCCTGCCGCTTTCACTATGATGGCTAATTGACAGGAGAGAACCCGATGGCGACTACTACCATGATCCACGTTCGAGTGGACGAACAAGTCAAAGCAAAAGCAGCGGCTAACTTGGCGGCCATGGGACTGTCAGTATCCGATGCCGTGCGGATGCTATTGGTGCGGGTGGCGACGGAACAGGCGTTGCCATTCGAGATACGGGCGCCGAATGCTGAAACGATCACCGCGATCCAGGAACTGGAAGCAGGGGGTGGAACGCGGTTCGAGAGCGTCGAAGCACTCATGGCGGATTTGAATGCGGACGATTGAGCGGTCGTCCGCGTTCAAGCGGGATTACAAACGAGTGAAGGCACCACCGCGCCATGCTCACGACCTTGACCGGCTGGTGCTGACCACGGTGGCGCTGCTGGCCACCGACCAAGCATTACCCCCGAGAGCCATCGAGATCACGCTCTGAGTGGCGGGTGGGCCGGTTACAGGGAGTGCCACATCAAGCCGGACCTGCTGTTGATTTACCGAAAACTCAACATGGATACGCTGCGACTGGCGTGGTTGGGTTCGCACAGCGAACTGTTCGGCTGATGCCACCGATAGGAAAGCCGTGCATTCAACACCAAGGATTATTCAGCGGAATTCAACAACGTCCGCATGACGCCCACCACCCTTGCCGCCGTCGCGTCCGCGGGGATTTCCCGCCCGACCATGTAGCTCATCAGCAGCGGATCTTGCAGTTCCAGCAGGGCCGCGAAGGCCCGTTGTTCCTCCGCCGGCGCGGTCGGATAATGCCGCTCCAGATAGCCCAGCGTTAGCAGATCCAGTTCCTTCATGCCGCGCCGGCAGCGCCAGCGCAATTTGCCCATCTGTTCTTCCACCGTCCGGTTCTCCTCAAAAAAACGCCCCTCGCCCGCGAACGGG